>NZ_JBNPVW010000008.1:0-413503 GCF_050434125.1 Nocardia sp. GP40
CTCTGGGCCCTGCTCCGCGACGGACGACACTTCACCGCCACACCGCCAGTTGCCGTGCGAGAGGCCATCCCTGCTTGACATCTTCATTGAGATTCGCAGCGGGCGCGGCGACGGTGGCGTAGTTCCAGGTCAGCGAGCTGTCCTTTGCGGGTGTTGGTGGCGAACGCGGTCAACCGGTTGCCGTTGTGGTCGGTGAACCTGAGTTGGGCGCCGGGGTGGGGGCGTTCCCGGCGGATGATCACTCGTATGCCCGGCGGCCAGCCGGTCAGGTCGATCAGGCCGGTGATCTCGGCGACTGCAGCGCCGTCGCGGGGTTCGCCGTCGCCGTCGTAGGCCGGGGTCCATACTGTGTCCGGTAGGAGATCCAGTGCGGCGACGATGGTTTCGTTGAGTCCGAACCCGACCGAGTATTGGACCCGGCGGGCGTGGCAGTAGCCGAGGAACTCGTGCGTGCCGCCGCCGGCATCAGCACGGACCAGTATCTTCTTTCCGACCCGGTAGCCCGGCTGCCACGGCAGTTGCGCGATCGCGTCGTGCAGGACTTTCTTGTGATCGGCGGCGGTGTTCGCGCCTGCGTTGCCCGCCCGCAGCAGCGCCGCGGCGGGTTCGCCGGTTCCGTCGCTGCCGTGGTCGATGAACGCCAGCAGCGGATGGAACCCGAATCCTCGTTTGAATGTCGGTGCTGCTCTTTCTTTTTCGCTGTGCGCATCCAGGAGGGTGGCGTCCAGGTCGATGATCAGCGGATGCTCGGCATCGATGCCATGATCGGGAGCCCGGTCACCGGCGGCGCTCCACGCGGCCGCCCGCGCTGCCGCGCTGGCAGAAGTCAACGCGGACAACACTTTCGGTGCATCGGCGGCGAGGGTGGTGATCAGCCGTGAGATCGTGGGATCCGACGCGACCGGGCCGAACACCCCCGGCTGGTCCCGCAGCACCACCACATCTGACACGCAGTCCGCGCCCGCAGCCACAGCAATCGCCAGATCCAGCACGGTCTTGCCCGGATCATGTGTCGCAAGCGGTTTCCGCCATGGCGCCAGCGCCTCGGACAGGCCCTTCACCAGCCCGATCCGCTCCGCCGCGCGCACCAGCAGCACCGTCCCCGCCTGCGACACCAGCCCCGCACCGTCCCCGTCGGCGGCCAGCCGCGGATACCACGTAGAATCTTTCACCAGAAAGGTGCCTTCCGAACGCGATCATTCAACCTTCAGCAAGTCGAATTATCGCAGGTCGCAGGCACCTTTCGCCATTCCGGACCCACATCAGCCCAGCCAGCATGAATGCGCGAGGCTAACTCCGAAAGGTGTGCTGCGGGAGGTCGGGACTGGACACCACCCAAGTACACGACAATTGCGCTGGGTGTGTTAAGACTGGCTTCTACCGAAGGGCCTCCGGTGCACCAGCTCAGTCTCGGCGTAGTCGCGCGTTCACGAAAAGAGAACGAACGGCGGTTGCCGATCCACCCGCGCCACCTCGACCGGATCGACGCCGATCTCCGGGAAACCATCTACCTCGAACACGGCTACGGTGAACCCTTCGGCGTGCCCGACGAGCGACTGGCGGGCACGGTCGGGGGGATGCGCACGCGCGAGCAGCTCATCGCCGAGTGCGACGTCATCCTGCTGGCCAAGCCGCTACGGGAGGACGTCGCCGAACTGCGGGTCGGCCAGGTGCTGTGGGGCTGGCCACACTGTGTGCAGGACGCCGAGCTGACCCAACTGGCCATCGACCGGCGGCTGACCGTGATCGCCTTCGAGGCGATGAACCACTGGCGGCGCGACGGCTCGTTCGGCCTGCACGTCTTCCACAAGAACAACGAGCTGGCCGGCTACTGCTCGGTGCTGCACGCCTTGCAGTTGATCGGGTCGACCGGGGACTACGGCCGCCGGCTGCGAGCGGTGGTGATCGGCTTCGGCGCGACGGCGCGCGGCGCGGTGACCGCGCTGAACGCCCACGGGATCCACGACGTCGAAGTTCTCACCGCCCGTGGCCTCAGCACGGTCGGCTCGCCGATCCATTCCGCCACGATGGTGCATCTCGACCACGATGCGAACAACCCGGGCGACCCGCGTCGCAGCTACGCGCACACCGGGCACGGCCGGGTTCCCTTGGCCGGGTTCCTCGCCGAGCACGACGTCGTCGTCAATTGCGTGCTGCAGGACACCGACGCACCGCTGACGTTCCTCATCGAAGACGACCTCGCCGCTTTCACTCCGGGTAGCCTCATCGTCGACGTCTCCTGCGACGAAGGCATGGGCTTCAGCTGGGCACGGCCCACGACGTTCACCCGGCCGACCTTCCCGGTTGGCGACGGCGTCACCTACTACGCCGTCGATCACAGCCCGTCCTACCTGTGGAACTCGGCGACCTGGGAGATCAGCGAAGCGCTGCTGCCGCACCTACGGTCGGTCCTTTCCGGACACTCCACCCGGGACGATCACGAAACCCTCCGACGCGCGATCGAGATCCGGAACGGCACGATCCAGAATCCGGCGATCCTGTCCTTCCAGCAGCGCCTACCGGAATACCCGCACCACCGCCGCTGAACACCGGCGACCGCGGCAGCGCCGAGCTCTTCAAACGCCCGTCGCGCAGACCGCGAGGATGATCAGGTCGTGCAGCTCACTGGTGAGATTCGCGGTCCGGGGCCACCAGGCTCCATCGACCAGTCCGGATCCGGCATCGAGGCGGCGTAGCAGGACGCCCGGTGTGCGCGTCGGGGACGGGAACGGCTGCCGATTACCGCGGCCGGACGCTGTTTCGCCCATGGCGGCGTGGTTGGTGATGGGACGTGTTGCGCTCGAATGTCAGCGCGCCTCGTTCTGATCCGGGCCGGAATCTCCCCGGAGACGTACTGTCGAGGGAACGAGATCGCCTAGGTCTTGCAATCAAAGGATGCCCAGTTGTCCGACAAATCTCCGCGTAGCACGATGTCCAAAAAGCAGGGGAAATCGCTCAAGGAGAGACGAGCGGAGAAGAAGGCCAAGTCGGCCGCCGCTCAATCCGGTGTTGAAGCCTTGGAGAACAGGGACAAGAAGCGCAGGTAGACATACTCCTGTCCGCCGTCGGAGCTCAGCCCTGACGGGCTCAGCTCCGATAAGGGGAGATCGACGTCGTGCGAGTCGACGAACGGATACCGCCCGGGCTCGTCACGGCTCGATTCAAGGCAACGGGTACGCACCAGAGTCCGATTCCTCGAGCAGGCTCACATCTGGGCGAGGCGGGCGCCGCGCCGCCGTGGCCGCATCTGGTACAGGCGATACCAGGCCAGTGCGAGGAAGATCGCCGCCAGGCCGGCGACGACTCCCATATCTAGCAGCCACGTGCCGATGGTGTGCTTCCACAGCGGGTCGGGCCCGCCATTGTGCGGCGAGAGGGTGTCGAGGTCGATGCTGGCCGCTGCAGCGCCGTAGCCCCAGCGGGACGGTGACAGGTAGGACAGCTGTTGCAGAACGGGCGTGCCGGGAAGCCGCACCAGCCCGCCGGTGAGCACCAGTTGCGCCATCGACAGCACGATCAGCAGCGGCAGTGTCTTTTCCGAGGTGTCCACCGAGGCGGACACCAGCAAGCCCAACGCCAGCGACGCGATGCCCAGCATCGCCATCGCCAAGATCAACTCCAGCTGGACCGACGTGAATATCCCTGTCGGCGGGAAAGTCTCACCGATGGTGCCGATCAAGAACAGCACCGCCGTCTGAAGGACGGTGATCACGCCCAAGACCAGCAGTTTCGACATCAAATAGACCCCGGCCGACAGTCCTGCCGCGCGTTCTCTGCGATAGATCGTCTGTTCCTTGACGATCTCGCGAATCGCGTTGCCGGTGCCGATGAAGCAGGCACCGAATATCAAGATCATGAGCTTGGTCGAGGCATCGGTGTTGGTTCCGGGCGCCCCGGTGAAACCGGCGCCCGACGGCACCGCGGCGATCAGACCGCCCAGCAGCAGCGGCATCGCGCCGAGCAACGCCAGATAACTGCGGTCCGAGGCGATCACCGCCAGATAGCGCCGGCACAGTGTGCTGAGCTGGCTGAGCTTGGACTGCGGCGCGGGCGGCGGCGAAGCCGGTGTGTGTACTTCCGCCGGTCCGATGTCGTCGATCGGCCCGACATCGACGTAGTTCTCGAAGCGCGGGGAGTTCCGGAACTCTCCGGCCCAGTCGCGGTCCTCCTCGTGGTCGAATGCCTGGAACACCTCGGCCCAGGTGCGCTGCCCGAACTCCTCCAAACCCTCGGCGGGCGGTCCGTAATAGGCCAGCTTGCCGCCGGGCACCAGCACCAGGAGGCGGTCACAGGAATCGAGATTCGCCACGCTGTGGGTGACGACGATGACGGTCCGCCCGTCGTGGGCGAGTTCGGACAGCATTTCCATGACCGTCTTGTCGAGGCCGGGGTCCAGGCCGGAGGTCGGTTCGTCGAGGAACAACAGGGACGGTTTGGTCAGCAGTTCCAATGCGACGCTCACCCGTTTGCGTTGCCCGCCGGAGAGCCGAGCGATGCGGGTGTCGGCATGCCGCGACAAGCCGAGTTCGTCGAGGACTTCGTCGACTCGCTGTTCGCGCTCCTCGCGGGCTGTGTCACCGGGGAAGCGCAGCTCGGCCGCGTAGAGCAGGGCGCGTCGCGTCTGGAGCTGGTTGTGCAGGATGTCCTCCTGCGGAACCAACCCGATCCGGTGTCTCAGCTCGTCGTAATCGGTGTACAGGTCGCGTCCGTCGTAGCGGACGGTCCCCTCGGTCGCGGGCTGCAGCCCGGTGATCGCGCCCAACAGCGTCGACTTGCCCGCTCCGCTGGGTCCGATGACGCCGACGAGTGAGCGCTGCGCGATGGGGAAGGTCACGTCGTCGAGCAGCACTTTGCCTTCCGGTGTCCGCACGATCAGGTTCTGGACACAGACCGAGATGTCACCGGTGTCGACGGACTCGCGCAGTTCGTTGCCGACGAGCCGGTAGGTGGTGTGTCCCATGCCGATCAGGTCGGATTCGGACAGGTCCGCGGTCTCGATCCGGTGGCCGTTGACGTAGGTGCCGTTGTGGCTGTCGAGGTCGACGACTCGATATTTGCCTTCGGCGATCACCTGTAGTTCGGCGTGATGGCGAGAGACCATGAGGTCGGGCACGACGATGTCGTTGTCGGCGGCGCGTCCGATCCGGAGTGTGCCCGAGATGATCCGTACCAGCGCGCTGGGGTGGGCGGCCTGAGGCGACGACCGCGACACTCGGCGGGGCAGGCCCGGCTCGAACTTGGTGACCGTGGCTTCATCGTCGAGGTCATAGCCAGGATTCGGGACGATCATCGTGTCCCCGCCCCCGATGTCATCATCGAGCTCGGGCGCGGGGCCGGAGTTGGGTGAGGTTTCCAGCGAGCAGGACAACTGCGCACCGTATTTGGCATGCCCGAGCTGGAAGGTCTCGTCGTGGTCGATCACCATCCGCTCGACGCGGTGACCGTCGAAAAAGGTGCCGTTCAGGCTGTGCGCGTCCTCGATTTCCCAACCGCGGGATCCCCGCTCCAGCACGGCATGCAAGGCCGAAACACGCGGATCGGTGACGACAATGTCGGCGGCCGGATCGCGGCCGATGTTGTATGCACCCTCGGGGCGTAGCCGATAGACGTGTTCTCGCGTCTGCACCACGAGAACCGGCGACTCGGATAATTCCGTGGAGGACCGCTCATCCGCCATAACGGAAGTATACGACCGTGCCGAACTGTCGCGGCGACAAACCGCAATCCCGTCCGGGCTCGCGGAATCCGCAGCGAGGCCGCTCAACGGCCATACGACCGAGGCGGGACGAAGAAATTCCGATGGGATTCGAAATACTGATCCGATAAAACCTGATGCAAGATCGAAGCCGAATATTTCTCAATTTGTTTCATGTACCGAATTCCGTTACATCTGCGGCGAGGTCCGCAGCAAGACGGGCCGCGACTTCGTCATTGATCTGGACCTGGAGGTCCGGCGGAGCGTTCGCGAATACTGGTGTAGCGCGTGCACCGCCGGAACAGTTGCATGTGTTGTGCACTCATAGTGGACCGGCGGTGGCATCCGGCTTCCGCAGTGCGCCGGCAGGATCCACCACACGTTCCAGTGCCCGCAGATCGGCCTCGATCGACCGGAACAGCATGTAGGCGGCGATGAACGCGGCGATCGCGCCCAAGCACACTACCCGTACCGTGGGAATCACCAGCGGAATATCGTCCGGGGGCAGGACCGTTACCCCCGCCACCGCCAGCAGCGGCACCGACGCCGCCATGGCCAGAAGCAGGATGCAGTGGCGATCGAGTCGGTGTAGGTGCACCACGTCGCCCGCGCCGATGTCACCGTGCCGCAGGAACGCAGGGTAGATGCAGCGCACCATGTAGAACGTCACCAGGAAGAACGGATAGGCTACCGCCATCCCGCCGAAGACCAGCACATCCACCAGCAAATGCAGCACCGCTTGTCCGGTGAGCTCTCCGATCGCGAAGTGCATCACGATCGGAAACATGATCGCCGCCAGGCTCCACATCGAGAACGCCACCAGCACAGCGCGGTCGCCGAACAGCAGCGCATCCGATCGAGCTCGAGCCAGCACCCGCGGGTCGTACCGACGTCCCCGGCGCAGCCCGGGCAGGACCGTGAGCAGACTCCGCGACAGATACAGCACCGTCGCGATGCCCAGCGGGAAGAGCACCGCGTTGAATGGGGCGATGATAAGCCAGAAGGTGTGCTGGGCCGGCGGGCTCAGCCGGTCGACGATCAGCGACTTGTTGTAATTGATGTTGGCCAACGCCGCGAGCAGGCTCGGTCCGCCCATGGCCAGCACTACCAACGGCACCAGCCACGGCCGCAGCCGCAGCCGCCAGCTGTCCGGCGGCGGGTCGACCAAATCGCGGGCCCGCTCGTCCAGGCACAGCTCCAACTGCTGAGCCAGTGCCGCCCCATCGGCCCAGCGCTGGTCGCGTTCGGGCGCCAGACAGGTCAGCAGGACCCGCCGCAAGGCCGCCGGACAGTCGGGCGGGATGTGCTGCAGCGCCGCCGAATCAACCCCGATGCGGCGGCGCTGCAGCATGGCTGTCAGCGCGGCGGTGTCGTTCCCGGCGGCTGCGGTGCTGTCGTCGAACGGCTTGGCTCCGGTAAGCAGCTCCCACAGCACCACCCCCAGGGAGTAGATGTCCGCGCGGGTGTCGAGATCGTCGGCGCTGCGTTCGCCCCCCGGAAGACAGGCCTCCAGATGCTCCGGCGACATGTACGACAGTGAACCGCCGAAATACGCGACGGGGTTCGCGCCCGCCAGATCCCGGCTGAAACTGATGTTGAAATCGGCCAGTTTCGGCACCGCCTCCGCGGTGAGCAGCACATTGGCCGGTTTGACGTCGCGATGCAGCACCCCGTGCGCGTCGGCGTAGGCCAGCGCCTCCGCCAGTCGGCGGCCCAGCCAGGCGACCGTCTCCGGCCACGACAGCGCCGCGATCTCCGCGCGCACACTCGAATCGGTGGGCCGGATCTCGCCCTTCTCCTCCATCGCCGCGTCGACCGCGGCCAGCAGCAGCCGCCCGCTGCGCTGCTGGGGCGGGGTGGCCCGCACCCGGCGCAGCACGCCCAGCAGCGTGCCGCCGGGCAGGAACTGCATGTACAGCAGCCGCAGCCGCCGTGTATGGGGCCCGTCGGGGCCCGGCTCGTCGAGCAACTGCTGATCGAAGACCCGCACGATGTAGTCGTGATCGAGCTGCGCCAGAGTCTGTGGTTCGGTGCCGCTATCGGCGGAGATCTTCACCGCCACCAGCCGCTGCATCGACCGCTGCCGAGCCAGGAACACCCGCGCGAAGGCGCCGCTGCCCAGGCCGGTAAGCAAGTCGAAATCACCGATGCGGTCACCGACCTCGATCCGGTCCAGTCCGTCGACACCGATGGCGCTGCTGTCCACCACGCTGGAAAGGTCGCCGGTGGTGTGCCTGGCATCCCCCGACCAAGTCGCCGAAACGGCAGAGACCTCGACCGTCGATTCCGGACTCACCCACTGCGTGCCCTGATCCTCGTCTCCACCGCTCGCCATGATCACCGTCCCGCGCCCGACCTGGACGGAATAATCGGCGAATTGCTTGTAATACCGGCCGAGCGAGGTCAGATCGACCGCGGCGGTAGTCCCGCCGGTCCAGTCGTCGGCCCGCACGGCGGCCAGCAGGTCGTGATGCAACCGATCCATGGTGTCGTCTTGACCCGCGAGTTGTGCGGCGACATCGCCCGGATCACCGGACTCGAGCACCGCGGCGGCGCTGGTCGCCATTGCGGTGGCGGCCGCGCCCATGCGGGCCACGACCGGCTTCACCGATTCCGGAACCGCAGGCGCCGGGTGACGGCGGCGGCTGACGTCCGCGATATGTTCGGACAGGTCGGCCATCCCGGCAAGGTCGCCGACGAGCCGAATGGCCGTGACCACCTGCCGCAAGTCGCCGACGACGGGCGCTTGCACAGCGAGCAGCCGCACTGCCTCGTGCTCACAGTGATCACGCGTGAGGTCGATCTCGTGGCAGATGTCGATCGCCTGCTCGGCCAACTCGAGATCGGCGTTCAGCAAGGAATCCGTGGCAGCGGCGACAGCCACGCAGTCACGCAGACACATCACTCGCAACCGCCCGGCAAGCTGCTCTAGGTCCTCCTGGAAGCTAGTCCGCATAGCTAATCATCAGCTTTTGCCGGCACCGGCGCCAGTCCGGCCACCTACCTGGCCCGGCGAGCAACACCCCGAACGTGCGCCCAATCGCGCCGTTCTCGGCACTCGGGTGTCCAGGTCCGGTACGGGTCTACGCGCCCGGCTCCGGGTGGTGCCGTCGGGCCATTCGAAGGACACGCAGTCGCCGAATCGGACGGCCCGGCGAGTAACCCTCGCGACGGCCGGATCGGCGACCACCGAACGACGAACTTTGGGATCCCAATATGGGATCCCAAGCTATCCGTCACCTACCTCCCGTGGGACGGCCGCGCGAGCAGGCCCGATCAATCCCACACTCGCGAAGGAGGAACCCGTGTCCCTGCAAGAGGAAACCTCGGGCCGAGGCGCCGTCGGCGCACCATACGCCGCACCGGCATCGGACGGCGCCGTTCCGGTCGGGCGCACGAACGTCCGGTGGAAGCTGTTCGTGCTGCTCCTGGTCCTCGTGACCATCAACTACGTCGACCGGGGCTCGATCTCCGTCGCGCTCCCCCTCATCCAGAAGGACTTCAAGCTCTCCCACTCGATGGTGGGCCTGCTGCTGTCGGCGTTCTTCTGGTCCTATGCCGCGATGCAGGTGCCGGTCGGCTGGCTGATCGACCGCTTCGGCCCGCGCAGGGTCGTCACGGCCTCGCGTGTCGGCTGGGGCGCCGCGACCGCGGCCTCGGGATTGACCGGCGGATTCACCAGCATGTTCATCGCCCGGCTGGGCATCGGCGTCACCGAGGCGGGCGTGATGCCCGCGGGCGGCAAGCTCAACGCGATCTGGATGCATTCCCGCGAACGCGGCCGGGGGGCAACGATTCTCGATGCCGGCGCGCCGCTGGGCGCGGGCGTGGGCGGCATCCTGGTGACGGGACTGATCGCGGCGTTCGGCGGCTGGCGGATGGCGTTCATCGTCGCGGGTCTCGCCACCGCCCTGCTCGGCGCGGCCGTCTGGTGGTACGTGCGCGACAGCCCGCGCCGGCACCGCGGTGTCAACGAGGCCGAGGTCGAGTACATCGAGGCGTCGCACTGGGCCGAGGACGAGCAGGCGCGCGCCGGCGGCAGCACGACCCGCCGCGGCCTGCTGCCCTACCTGAGGTTCCGCTCGTTCTGGGCAATGTGCCTCGGCTGGCTCGGCTTCAACGGTGTCTTCTACGGCCTGCTCACCTGGGGTCCGCTGTACCTGTCGGAGGCCAAGGGTTTCAAGCTCGCCTCGATCGGATGGTCGACGTTCGTGATCTTCGGTGCGGGCTTCGTCGGGGAGATCCTCGGCGGCCTGCTCGCCGACCGGCTCCGCGCCCGGGGGTATCGCACCAACGTCGTCATGCGTTCGATGCTGGGCATCGCGAGCCTCGTCGTCGTGGCGGGCCTGGTGGGCGTGACGACTGTGAGCACGCCGATCACCGCGGTGGTACTGCTGTCGGTGGTGCTGTTCTTCCTGCGCTGGGTGGGACTGTTCTGGTCCGTGCCGGCGACCCTCGGTGGCCGCACCAACGCCGGAATCCTCGGCGCCGCAATGAATCTGGGCGGCAACATCGCGGGGTTCGTGACGCCGATCGCGGTCGGGTTCATCGTCGGCGCAACGGGCGGTTACACCGGTGCGCTGCTGTACTTCGTGGGCGCCGCGGTCCTCATGGGCGCCAGCGTCCTGACCCTCGACTACAGCAAGCGACTCCCGGTGTAAGCCGGTGTGCTCGAATAAAAATCGACCGACATCAGTCCGACCCCGAGGAGAAGACGTGGTGACACCGCCCGTCGAGGAGCCGCACCGGGACCGCCCGCTGCGCGAGGTGATTCGCGACAGCCTTCGGACGCGCATCTTCGAGGCGCACTACGCCCCGGGCACGCGCCTGGTCGAGCGCGACCTCGCCGCCGAGTTCAACGTCTCGCGCCTCCCGGTGCGCGAGGCGCTGCGCATGCTCGTGCAGGAGGGCCTGGTCACCGAGCGCGGCCGCGGCTCGGTGGTGGCGGAGCTGAGCGACAAGGACGTCGCGGACCTGTTCGATGTGCGGCTGTCGCTGGAAGTGCTCGCGTGCAGCCTCGTCGCCGAGCGCGCCACCGCCGAGGATCTCGCGCGGCTCGGGGACATCCTCGACCGGGCGCAGGACGCGTTGTCCCGCGGCAGCATCAACGAGGCGCACCGGGCCAACAGCGAATTCCACGACGAGATCACCCGCATCGCCGACAACCGTTTCCTGCGTGCCGCACTCGAACCGCTGCAGGGCCGCATGCACTGGCTGTTCCGCCACGTCACGGATCTGCCCGAACTCGTGCAGGAGCACCGCGACCTCCTGGCCGCCATCACCAGCGGCGACCAGCAGCGCACGGCGGAGCAGTCCGCGAAGCACATCGGCAAGTACCGGGCGCAGTACCCGGAAACCATCTGAGAGAGGGATCCATGAGACTTCTCGTCGTCAACCCCAATATCAGCGACGACGTCACCGAGCTGATCCGCGCGGAGGCGATGCGCTCGGTCGCGCCCACCACGGAACTGCTCGTGCGCACCGCCGCCCGCGGCGTCGAGTACATCGAGACCAGGTTCGAGGCGTTGCTCGCCGCGGAGGCCGTTGCGGAGGTGATCGCGGAGCATCGCGACGTGGACGGTGTGGTGGTTGCCGCGTTCGGCGATCCGGGCATGCCCGCGCTCAAGGAGCTCGTGAGTGTGCCCGTCATCGGGATCACCGAGGCGGCGCTGTGCGCGGCGGCGCTACAGGGACAACGCTTTTCGATCATCGCGATCTCGGACCGCATCACCGCCTGGTACCGCGAAAGCGTCGAGCATTTCGGTTTCGGGAATCGTCTCGCCTCGATCCGGTCGATCAAGGAGGCCCTGCGCGGAATCGGTTCGGTCCAGGAGGATTTCCGCGCACCGCTGGTCGAGCTCGCGCGACGCGCGGTCGCCGAGGACGGCGCGGATGTCGTGATCCTCGCGGGCGCACCGCTGGCCGGGCTGGCCCGCGACGTCATGGCCGAGATCCCGGTTCCCGTCGTCGACGGCATCGGCGCGGGGATCCGCTTCGCCGAGGCCGTGGTCGGTCTCGCGTCCGGGCCGCACCGGGCCGGTTCGTTCGCGGCCCCGCCGCCCAAACGCCGCGGCGGGCTCAGTCCCGCTCTCGAGTCCGCGCTCGACGCGGCCCAGACCGCAGGGAGCACCCGATGAAGGCCGATCTCGTGATCGCCGACGGTCTCGTCGTCAACTCCTCCGGCACCCGGGCCGGGCACGTCATCGTCGCGGACGGACGGGTGAGCGCCGTACTCGACGCGTCCGAGACCGTGCCCGAGGCGATGCGGACCGTGGACGCGGCCGGGCGCGCGGTGATTCCCGGCGGGGTCGACGGGCACTGCCATGTCGCCCAGGTAACCGGCCGCTATCGCACGCTCGACGACTACGCGGTGACCTCGACGGCCGCACTCTGGGGCGGCACGACGACAATTCTGGACTTCGGCATCCCCCGCGACGCAGGCGAATCTCCGCTGGCGGCAGCGAAGAACAAACTGGAGCTCGCCCGCGCTGCCCGCTGCGACGTCGCGCTGCACGCGTCGGTCGTCAGCTGGGACGAGACGGTTCCGACCCAGCTCGAAGAGCTTGCGGCGCTGGGCATTCGCTCGGTCAAGATGTACATGACCAACCGCGGCACCACCATGGCAGACAACGACACCATGCTGCGCGTCATGCGGGAGATGGTGCGCCTGGACGGCCTCACCTACGTTCACGCCGAACACGACGCGCTGGTCACCGATTGCACGGACCGCCACGCCGCCGACGGCCGGACCGCGATCGAGCACCTGCACCGGACCCGGCCCGAACTCGCCGAGGAGACCTCGGTCCGGGAGGTCTTGGCGATGGCCGAATACACCGGCGCCCCGGTGTATTTCGTCCACCAGTCCACGCCCGGCGCCGTCGATCTGGTCACCGAGGCCCGCGCCCGCGGCCTCGACATCCACTCCGAGACCTGCCCGCACTACCTGGTTCTCGACGACGGCGTGTATTCCTCGCGCTTTCCGGAATGGTACGCGTGCTGCCCGCCCATGCGCTCGCCGGAAACCGTTGCGGCGCTGCTGAAGCGGTTCGCGGACGGGTCGATCCACACGGTCGCCAGCGACCACTCCTGCTACGACCTCACGCAGAAGCGCGAGCGCAGCGACGACATCCGGCAGATGCCGCACGGGCTGCCCGGCGTCGAGACACGCATGCCGGTCGCATTCACCGCGCTCGGATCCCCGACGCCGCAGCTGCTCGAACGGTTCGTGGAACTGTTCTCCGCCGGACCGGCCCGCATCAACTCGCTGCCCGGCAAGGGCGTGATCGCGCCCGGCTACGACGCCGACCTCGTCGTCTTCGACCCCGCCGAAGTGCGTGCCGTCGACAGCGCGGCACTGCACATGGGAACCGACTTCTCGCCGTTCGAGGGACGGCAACTACGCGGCTGGCCACAGCTCGTGGTCGCGGGCGGCCGAGTGGTCCTGGACGAGAACGGTTTCCACGACCCCGGACCGGTCGGCCGCTTCCTCGCGCGCCCCGGATACCACGAGTTCGCCACGCGTGGCGAGCTTCTCACGGCGGCGGCACGGTGAGCCCGATGGATACCCAGCGCACCACCAGGATCGGCATGATCGTGCCGTCGTCCAACACGTGTCTCGAGCCGATGAGCTACCGAATCATCGGCGACCGTGCGGATGTCACGATCCATTCCACGCGCATCCCCGTCACCCGCATCGCCCTGGATGCGGGCTCGGACCGCCAGTTCGACGTCGAGGGCATGCGGCGGGCCGCCGAACTGCTCGCCACCGCCGACGTCGACGTCATCACATGGAACGGCACCTCGGGCTCCTGGCTGGGACCGGAACACGACCGGCAGATCGCCGCCGAGATCACCTCCGCCACAGGCATTCCCGCGACCACCTCGACCCTCGCCTATCTCGACGCCTTCACCGAGTTCGGCACCCGCACGATCGGCCTCATGACCCCGTACACCCCGGATGTCAACGACCGCATCATCGATCGCTACACCGAGGAGGGCGTCCGGGTCACCGGCCACCGTTCACTCGGCCTGAGCGACAACGAGTCCTTCGCCCGCGTCCGGCCGGACGAACTCCTCCCGGGCTCGCTCGAACTGACCCAGGGTCACCCCGACGCACTGATCTTCCTGTGCACCAACCTGTACGGCGCACCGATCGTCGCCGACCTGGAATCACGCACCGGCGTCGCGGTACTCGACTCGGTCGCGGTGACACTATGGCGCTGCCTGCAGCTAGCCGATGCTCCGCTGCTCGACCCGCGCTGGGGAAAGCTGCTGACCTGAGCTGAGGCTGGATTGACACGGCGTTGGCCTTCGCCGGACCGCAGGATGCAGAGTTCTGAAAACGATTCTCAGGGCAGCGGAGTCTGATCGGACGTCGGCGACAGCCAACGCACCAGCTCGACGATGTCCGAGTCCACTCGCACGGCCTGCCACAGCCGCGCTGCCACCTCCGCACGAGTCCGCAGAATGCCGAAGTCCCCCTCGGAGAACAGCTTCGGCAGGACCAACGCCAACCCCGCCCATGCTTGCGGCCGGATGGGGTCCTCGTGTAGTTCGCGCTGGTACCGCGCGAAGGCCTCGTCGAGATCGCCCGCGAGGTAGGCACGGTCGCCGTCGGGCTGATCCGAATCGGACAATTCCTGCGCGGCAACGGGATCGAGCGTACACAGCTGAGCGGCGAGCGGCAGTGTCCGATGCTGCTCCGGAATATCGTCCTGCTCGACCGATCGAGAGGAAGGCAGCTGGGCGGGCACCCCTTCTCCCGCGCGCCACCTGGCGGCAAGCCCCTCCACGTCGGCCGGATCGAGGTCGAAATTGCGCACCTGCCAATAGGTCCGGTGCGCCGAAGCTTTCTCGCCGACCGCGTGCCGCACCTGCAGCGGCACCTCCACATCGCCCCATGGACGCATGCGGTCGGCCAACGCATTCAGCAGGTCGATGCCGTCCGGGGTCAGCAGATCGGAGGCCAGGGCCTGTTCGATGGCCCCCTGCACGTGCCCACGCCACAGCTCGAACTCCACGTGCGACGGCAGCGATCCGTGGCACGCCGAATGACGGTGCACCCGCCAGAAGTCAGTCACCCCGAAGAAGGCGTAAATGCCGTGCATGAGACCGTAAATCGGCCGCGGATCGTCGCGCCAGGGTGCGTAGAACCGGCACACCGGAACCGCATCGAACAACACCGTGTGGTCCAGCAGCAGATTGAACTTCGAGTGCTGGATCTCGTGCACGAGCGTCAGCGCGAGCTGACAGGAATCGACCGGTGTGGTGGTGTACACGCAGCCGGGACCGGTGCTCGTGGTATGGCTCGCGCTGGGCACCCGCGGCCGGTCGCTCAGCGGGACAATCACGGTCAGGCATTCCCGCATTACCGACGAGTATGCGGGCAGCTCCGCATCGAGCAGACGCCAGGCCGCCGCGAAATCGCGCCGCCAGCGCGCTGCCTGGTCCGGTGTGAGTCGCGGCGGGTTCGACGCCCCGGACACTGTCGAGTCGCGGAACGGATCCACGTCATCGATCGCCACAGCAGGAATCGACTCGCTACCACCCGCGTTGCGCATCGGTAGCCACATATCGGATTCCGTTGCGGTACTGGCGATATCGATCGATCCGCCGTCCCAGTCGAGCCGGACCACACCGTCGGGCCGGTAGTGCACACGGCCGCTCCCGCAGTAGTCCGGCGCAGCCGGCCGCAGCAGCCCGACGGACGGCAACACGACCTCGCCGTTGCGGATGACGACGTGCACCGTGTCCGCGAACCGGTCGTTGATCGCCGCCGCGGCGAGCAGCCAACCCAGATAGCCGGAATCGGCCCACAGCGGCGCTGCCGAGTCGGTGGCACCGGCGCCAATCCGGAGCAGCATCAGGCTGATCCAGTTGCCGAGATGCGGATGTGTGAGCACCCACACGGCGGTGTCCGGCGCCTCACGCATCAGATCGTTCAGCGCCGCAAAGGCATCGGGCAGCCCGGAGGCTGCGGCCTGTTCCGGCAGCTCTGCCGTAATCTCATCGATCAGCTTGCGCAACAGAATTGTTCGGGTCACGAGCAGACTCTCTGTGAGCGCCTGGATCGCGGCGGGACTGCCGTGTCCGGTGCTCATGTCTGCCAAAACGTCGGTGTTGTCGGCCATTTTCTCGTTCCGGTTTTCAGCGCCTGCGCGCGGTGTCCAAATTAACGCACCAGCGCCGCGACGATGTCGGCGCGCACGCGGGATTCGATGTGCTCGATGAGTTTCTTCAGATCCGCGCAGTAAACCGACGGGTTGCGGAAACCGGTGTCTGGGCGGTACCGGTGCACATAGTGCCCGCCCCCACAGACGGTGTGTACCGGGCAAGCCAGGCAGTCCTCGCTCAGCGCGGCGGCGCCGATCTGACGCGCGACGATATGTGGGTCAGTCAGCGCCAGATCCAGGGGATTGCCCTGTCCACCAATCGGAAGCCGGGTGGCGCCGGCAAACGCCGACTTCAGTTCGTCAACCTGCTCCAGGCTGCCGTCGGTCTCGATGACCGCCAGCTGTATCGGCGCCAGCCCGAGCGACTCCGAACCGTCCCGGCCACCCAGCAGCAGTTGGATGATGATGTCGAACAGCCGCACCTGGGTCTCCAGCCGCGGTGCGCCGTACCAGCGGTCGAATATCGGGATTAACCAGTCTGCGTATGGCGTCGTGGCCGGGTCGGATGTTCGCTGCGGCGGCGGGGACTGCCAATTGCCGTGTGGCAGTAGGAAATCTATCGCAGGAGGCTCGAACCCGACCAACGCCTCATAGGTCGCCATCGGATCGTTCGCCACATCGACGGTGCACAATATTCCCGAGAAAAGATGGCGGTAGCGGTCGTCGAGCAACTGCTCCAGTCCGGCCACTACCTGCACATAACTACCTCGTCCGCGGCGATCACGCCGATGCCGGTCGTGCCCGCGCTCGTCGCCGTCCACGCTCACACCTATCCGGATAGACCATCGATCGCAGATCTCGAGAAACTTCCGATCCAGCAGCACGCCGTTGGTCTGCAGGCCGAACTCCACCGCGGTGACAGGTTCCAGGATTTCACGCGCGATTCGGGCGTACCGGTCCAGATTCTCGTACCCGGCCAGCAGCGGCTCACCGCCATGGAAGACGAGCTGAACCTCGCGCACACCGAATCGCGCTGCATGCTCGGCGATCATCCGACAGGCGTTCTCGAATACCTTGCGATCCATGACCTTTGGCTGATCTCGCCAGCTCTGGTCGACCATCTCGTACATATAACAGTAGTCGCACGCGAGGTTGCACCGGCTGTGGATCTTGATCACGTACTCCGTGAACGGCAGCGGGGCCCATCCGCCGGCCCGAAGTCCGGAAACATCCAAACCTTCTGCGGGCCAGTATTTTCCGGTCGACACCGAAATCCTCCTCGGGCCCGATGCGGGCCGGTACCGTGGCCGGCAGCACGTCCGCCCACGGATTGATTGACCACGATGACCAGCTCGTCGGCCCGTTACTGGGCGGGGCGGCTACTCATCGGCCGCCCCGCAGTGCCTAACCGGCGCGCACCGGACCGACGAAGGAATTGTGGAGGGGACGCCGGGCCGGTTCCTGGTGCCGTTCCACTGCGGCCCGCAACGCGGGGCTCGCATCCTGCAGCAACTGGTCCAGGTTCTTCCCGGCCAGCTCACTCAGTTTTCCCATGACGAACTTCCTCTCGTGTTCGACTTCGCCCACATGCCGCAATCCCCAGCATGGTGTCGACAGCCTTGCCGGCGATCGCGCCTGCAGGAAGGGCGGAATTCAGCCGGGCAACAACATCCCGGCGGGTTAAATATAGGATATGAATCACGCCGTGCGCACCGAGCAATTCCCAAGAATGGGGATCGCGAGGCCGCCACTGCAGCCCGACTACTGATGTTTTTCGGTCGCCCATAAAGCTGGGCGGAAGTCCCGTGGAGATCAATAATTCACAGAGGACCTGATACCCTGTCCTCGGCGGCCCACGACTGCTATTCTGCGCACCCCCAAGAATGCAGACACGCTGTCCAACTCGGTGCGCTCTCACGCCTGCGGTCATCAGGACGCTTCGCATCCCGGCGCCAGGCTAACGAAGGGCGGTTACAAATGTTCGAAAATCCGGCATGCGTGGGTCGGACGACTGTCGCACGAGACTTGCAGGTCGGTACTCGACGGCTGCAGATCCGTGAGGCAATCACGGAAGACGTCCGTGGCATGTGTGAGACGCTGGCGGAGGGAACCAGGGAAGCCTTCTCGCCATTGCCGGGCGGTGAGCAATGGGCACCGCGACTTGCCGTTGATACAGCGTCCAGATATCAAGCGATCTTCACGAGGGTGATTTACAACAGCCGATCACGGAACAGTGACACCAGAGTATTCGTCGCCGCGGCCGACGACGACACCGTCGTTGGTTATCTGACTTATGCGAACCTCGACGACCGGACCGGACAGGTCTCAGGGTGGTACCTGCGAAAACAATATCACGGCACCGGATTGGCCGGCAAACTAATGGATGCGGTTCGCGCGTGTAGAGGTCGTCGAGATGTGATCACGAGCACCACCGAGAGAACCCGAGCGATGGCCGCGTACAAGAAAGCTGGATTCGTCGAGGACACCAGCATCGCGCTGGACGACCCGCGTCGAGAGCCCCCGGCGCGGTGGCTCGAGTTCGGCTGCCCCGAATTCTATACCGACGGCGCCGGTAACCTTGCCCGTGACGAAAGCGGCCCGATCCGCGTCGGAAGACAGATTCCTCTGATCATGTACTATCTGAAGCCCTGAATTCGGTTCACTCCGGCGACTTCCGGGCGAGTTGTTCGATCCAGTTGGCGGAACGCGGTGCGACAACGGGCTTCGAGACCTGCGCACGCCTCCAGGGCTCCGGTCGAAGGAGCGGCGGGTTGATCCGCAGATCGTGGTCGGGTTGCTGGTGGACAGGTTCGGGTTTCCCCTCGAGATCGCTTGTTTCGAGGGGAACCGAGCCGAAACGACCACGATCTTGCCGGTGGTCGAGGCATTCCGCACCCGCCACGGCCTCGCCGATACCCCGATGGTGATCGCCGCCGACGCCGGGATGCTGTCGGTGGGCAACCTGACCGAGCTCGACACGGCCGGGATGTCGTTCATCGTCGGCTCACGCACCGTGAAGGCGCCCGGTGATCTGGCGTCGCATTTCCATTGGCACGGAGACCTTTTCCACGACGGGCAGATCATCGACACTGTCACCCCGCGCCATTCCAACACCCACGTCAACGACCGCAAGAAACGTGCCGAACCGGTCTGGTCCCCCGACAACACGCGGGCTTGGCGGGCTATCTGGCACTACTCGGCGGCCCGGGCGAAACGCGACACGATCACGCTCAACGCCCAGGAAGCCAAAGCCCGGGCCGTGGTCGCCGGCGACAAGGCTGTGAAGGCAACGCGATTCGTGAAAATCGCAGGCAAGGACCGGGCTCTGGACGACAAGGCGTTGCAGCGGGCGCGGTCGCTGGTCGGGTTGAAAGGCTACGTCACCAACGTCGCGGTCGAGGTGATGCCGGCCGCGGAGGTGATGGCGAAATATCACGAGCTTTGGCATGTGGAGCAGTCTTTTCGCATGTCGAAGACTGATCTGCAGGCGCGGCCGATGTTCCACCGGACCCGGGATGCGATCGAGGCCAACCTGACCATCGTGTTCACCGCGCTCGCGGTCGCCCGCCGGGTCCAGGCCCTCACGGGCCTGTCCATCGCGAACGTGGTCAAGCAACTGCGGCCGTTGCGGTCGGCGACGATCACGATCAACGGCACCAGCCAAACGTTCCCACCCGACATTCCCGCAGCTCGAGCCGAAATACTCGCCGCCATCGACGGCGGGACCGACACACTAAGCCAAATGTCCTAACTCAGGTTCGATGTCGAGGGCATGCGGCGGGCCGCCGAACTGCTCGCCACCGCCGACGTCGACGTCATCACATGGAACGGCACCTCGGGCTCCTGGCTGGGACCGGAACACGACCGGCAGATCGCCGCCGAGATCACCTCCGCCACAGGCATTCCCGCGACCACCTCGACCCTCGCCTATCTCGACGCCTTCACCGAGTTCGGCACCCGCACGATCGGCCTCATGACCCCGTACACCCCGGATGTCAACGACCGCATCATCGATCGCTACACCGAGGAGGGCGTCCGGGTCACCGGCCACCGTTCACTCGGCCTGAGCGACAACGAGTCCTTCGCCCGCGTCCGGCCGGACGAACTCCTCCCGGGCTCGCTCGAACTGACCCAGGGTCACCCCGACGCACTGATCTTCCTGTGCACCAACCTGTACGGCGCACCGATCGTCGCCGACCTGGAATCACGCACCGGCGTCGCGGTACTCGACTCGGTCGCGGTGACGCTATGGCGCTGCCTGCAGCTCGCGGGCGCTCCCCTGCTTGCCCCTCGTTGGGGCAAGCTGCTGGCCTGAGCCCGGTTGGATCACCGGCCGTCCGGATCAACCGGTCCCTTGCGGGACAGTTGTGCGATCCAATTGGTGGCCCCTTCCGAAAGGACGGGTGCCGGGGCCGGCTCCGGCCTCCACGGTTCCGGTAGGCCACGGGCATACCGCACCACCAGAACCAGTCCGACCACCAGTACCCACCCGGTTGCCCGGATACCGAGCCATTCCACCAGCGTCCCGGCGACGAGCGCACCAATTGCCGAACAGCCGTGGGCGATGAACTTGGTTGCGCCCCAGATCCTACCGACGTGGTCCTCATGGAAGGCACGCATTCGATGCAGCGTGAGGGAAACGCCCAGGATCGCGGCGGCGTAGCCGACGCCCGCGAAACCGAACCAGAGCACCACCACGTTGGAACTAGCGGCAACGGCCACACCGCACGCGACCCACGCCCACCCCACACAAATGAGCACGATCCTCGGGCTGTGCCGGTCGGCGATCCGGGGCGCGACGGCTGCACCGAGCATGCCGCCCAGGCCGGTAGACCCCAGTACCACACCAATCATCCACACGGAATGGCCGCCATCCTTGACCTTCAACGTAAGGATCAAAACGACGACCTGAAAGATGGCGTTGGTCACCGCAAGAACGACCGTGGCGCCGCGCACGAACGGATCGCCCCACAACTCCCGTATACCGGCCGTGGTCTCGCCCCAGCTCCAGATCTGGACAAGCTTGCGGCCATTCGGTTCCGATTTCGCGGGGATCCGGGTGCGTAGCTTGGCCAGGGTCCACAGACAGTAGAGATACGCGGCCGCATTGGCGAGGAAGGGCAGGCTGCGGGCGATGCCGAAGGTCGCCGAACCAAGCATCCGGCCCACCATGTTGGCGAAGGGTTGCTCGGCCTCGAGAAACGAGAATGCCTCGGGCCGTTCGCTTTCCGTGACGATGTCACGGACCACAACCAACTCGCTCGTGCTGAAGAAGACGTAGGCGGTTCCCTCGATGAAGCTCGCTATGCACAGCAGGAGTGTCAGCCCGAACGGATGCGCGACGGTCACTATCGCCGCCAGCAGCGTAGCGGCAAGGCCCATGCACTGGCATCTCACCAGGGTCCGCCGCTGGTCCCAGTGGTCCGCCACGATGCCCGAGGGAACCTCGAAGATCATACTGGGCAGTAACAGCGCGAATGACACCCAACTCACGGAGATCGGCGAACCGGTCATGACCAGCGCCAGAATCGGATAGGCGAAACTCGCCCCTCTGAGCCCGACATACGCGACGGTATTGCCGAACCACAGCCGCATGAAGTCCCGGTTTTTGAGAATGCTCGGCATGGTTACCTCAGACTGCTGTGGCCCACGCGGGCCGGGTCTTCATGCTGCACGAATGATCCAGGGCGCCAGGAGCGGGATGAGTATTGGGGCGACTGTGAGGGCATGTACAAGTGTCGCGCGCCTTCTTTGCTTGCCACTTCCCAGCGAGAGGAAGTCCACAGCGGGCCGAATCGAGAAGTGGTTGCCCACCGACACCAGCGGGTCGAGAAACCACGGGGGCTATGAGGCTCCGGAAACATTTTGCTCCAACATGTTTCGCCAGTACAGGTGAAACTGAGGAACACGCCTGTCGAATGTCTCGTCGCGGCTGGCTATCAGTCGCGCGATCGACTTCAACTGACTTGTCTGCCCTTCGTCCGCGAGCCGGCGTAGCCAGGGCCACATGAGGAGAAGTAGCTGAATTTCAGGATCGACATCCTCATTGTATACAGCCGCTGGACGAGCGTTCTGTGTCCGGTAGAAATCGGCCCACGGCCGCGGCTGGGGCTCGCTGGACTCGCTCGCATGTGATACGTCGAGCTGATACCGGCGTTTGCCGATGTAAGCGACGGCAATACCCTTGCGGAGGCAGAAATTGAGCGCTTGCTCCGCGTTGTTGATAATTGGCTCGCCGGCGTCGTTCAGCGATGTGTTGCATATAATAGGCACGCCGGTTCTCCGATAGAACGCGTCGATCGCGGCAGCGAGAAAAGGTTCATCGGAGGTCGACAGAGTCTGGATCCTTGCGCTCCCGTCGATATGTGCGACTGCGGGCACGAGTGATCGGAATTCGGGATCGATCGGGAAAGTCTCCAGCATGAACGGCGAAGGGCGTCCATCGGTAAACCATCGCGCCACATGATCCTCCAACACGATCGGTGCCACCGGCCGCCACCACTGGCGCTGCTTTATTCGGTTGAGGATGTCTTTGGTTTCGATTCGGCGCGGATCGCCTAACAGGCTTCGATGGCCCAGCGCACGCGGTCCGACTTCCGCGGCGCCGTCGACCCACGCCACCGGATAGTTCTCCAGATCATCGACGAAGGTCGTCGCGTCGAAATCGCGCACGTCGAGAATGTGCCGACCGAATACCGCCAGGGCCGAGGCGATGTCCAGTCCGTCGTCACCCCGATAAGGCAGCCCAGTTCTTACGTTCTTGGTATCGAGGTCGCCCCTGGCATAGAAGCCGAGCAGGCCGATCCCGAGCGCCTGCCCCGAATCATTCGCACAGGGCGGTACGAGCAGCCCGCGGAATCCATACTTGGCCAACAGATGTGAGTTTGTCGGACAGTTCAGCGCGAAGCCGCCCGACATCGAAAGAAATGCGTCGCCGGGATCGACGCTTTTCGCCGAAAGCAGCCTGTCGATCGACCGCTCCACGATCGATTTCGATACGGATTCGATAACCTTCATCGTCGCGCTTGCGACCAATTCGTCACGACTGAACGGATTATCGCCGTCGATGCCGGATCGGATCGCGTTGTCGGCTGCATCGGCGACTGACGCAACAAGCTCATCGCATCGATCGAACAGCGAGAAGCCTCCCCAGTATCCCTGGGTCAGCAGGCTCGATTGATCGAACTCGATACTGACGGGTGACGCGTGCGCCAGGGCCATCAATGTCCCCGGCTCCTGATTGAAGCGGCGCTTCGAGGCATGCCACAACAGGCCGGGGGATTCCACCGGAAACAAGGACAAATCACCACCGTGGGAAACGGCTCCGGCGTACCAGTGTTCGCCGAGTAGATCCTGCTCGAGGGTGAAGTCCGGCCCGCCGTCCATCGCCAACGCAACAATTGTCGAGTCGCGAAACCGATCGGTATCCAAGCAGAGCCCGGAGAACAGGTGCGATACGCTGTGGATTGGCAACCCCTGGGTTGCATAATCCGGCAGCGCCGACATAGAGGCCAGCCCTGGCGTGCCCCACACCTCCGCAATATCGGCCAACGTTAAATTCTCTTGCGCAAGCAGGCCGTTCAGCAGATCGATCGGTGAGCGCGTGGAGTCGTAAATCGGCATATGATGATGTTTCATACCCGAAATCCGTTCCAGTTCCCAGTATCGAACCAGCGATATCTCGTCACCCTGGATCGCCCACAGGGCAACGCTTTGGTCATGCCTAATAGTTGTAAATGCCGTGGGGCCCGGCGGGCTCAAGTAAGTTGAGAGAACGTACTCCACCTTGTTTGGTTCACGCATCGATTTCATGCCGTTCCATCGCTACATCCAAGCAACACGCCATCTTGTGTCCATTCAGGGTGGGGTGGTGGTGCCACGCCGGACCGCCACATGAAACAGGTCGACCAGCAGCGCCTCCCGGTACGCGCCGGCCAGCACGCCGGTGACCCAGGCCGGCGGTGTGGTCAGATCCGCCGGCTCGCGTAGCGACCCAGCGTTGCGACATCTTCACCAGTGCAGGGCCTTCCAGTCAACATCTCGGTACTACGGAGAAGTAACAGTATGCCTTGCAGGGCAAGCACTTTCGTATTCCCACTACCGGCGAACCTCCGGGCAAAAATCTAGGCTGGTAGCCGTGACGATCGACACTGGATCAGCCAGGCACTCCCGCTACGTGACTCGAGACCGAGAAGACTTGGCTGTCTCGAACCTGATCAAGTCGGATCCACTCGGGGCGCAGGAGCACCTCGATCGGCTACGTGTGTTTCTGGTCGAATTCCATAGCGACAACCATATTTTCGGCGCAAAACAGTTGGAGCCGCTGCACATCGCGCACCGGGTGGTCCACGACGCGCGTCGTAGCATCCAGCGGGTCTTTTCGGACAAGGTGTGCTATGCCATGCTGAACGCGGCCCTGGACTTCCTGGATCCGGACCATGATGCGATCTCGGCTATCGACGAGCGGCTCCTCGACCAGAACCTCGGGCGCACGATCGATAACATCAGCAGTTGGGAAGGCGCGCGCCACTATTGGCTGAGTGGCGATCAGGCTCGCGTCGCCGCCTCTCTCGAGGTCGTGTTGGCCGAGTGTTTCGACGTGGCCATGCACTCGATGCCACCGGAGCACCTGGCGGCGTTGTACCAGTGCAACAAGTCGATCACCGCGGAGCTCGGCGCCCTCGGCGACCAACTCCTCAGCGAGGAGCGGGCCGCCCTGGAGGGCGTCAACCGCTCTGCGACCACGCTGGTTCGGGAACCTTATAGTGAAGAAATGCAAGTTCCTTTCCGAGTACGGACAGCCGCTTTTTGGAGCAATGTCGACAAGGAGCCGGAACGTGCGAACAACGGTCTGCAGACAGATATGTTCAAGCAGTTTCCGGCCAACTACATCTCAATGAGCGCGCTGGGGGCGGTGTCGACGGAAGCGGCCATGGCAGCTTTGGCCGACGCCGGGATTCCACCGGAACAATGGCCGACCATGCTGCTCGCAGCCAATGCGGAACTGTCCGTTACCGCGGCGGTAACCGACGCCGTAGGCAATTCCGTCTACTTTGCCGACCGGGAGCCGAACCCATTTCGGGTGAGCACCACGGCCGATGGGCTTCGTTTAGCAGCCTGCGGACGGCCGTCATTCCTTTCGCACAGCGAGAAAATTGCGGCGTGCACTCATACGATGCTTGGCCGGATCGTGCCAGAATCCAGTGAGATCATGTACGGGCGCGGCCGATGCCCAGCCAATGAAGCACTGCAGCCGACGGCCGAGGAGCAGGAGCTTTGCCGACGTATATCGCGGCAACTGGGTGGTCTACTGGGCACCCGCTACCCGAGCCATTTGGATCACCCCACTTCCGCTAACACGTTCGCGGTGCTGATCGCCGCTCTCAGCAGCAGGTTGCTTTCGGCCGGGAAGATTTCACCACCGGGACCCGGGCACATCCTCGAAGATCTGCCGCAACTACTGACCGCGGCGGCAGAGGAATCGTTCAGGCAGGACTGCGAGTTGCGTCAACGTGGTTAGTACCTCGGCTGGTCGATGAGCCTGATTCTCGGCGCTCTGCTGGCGCAACATCGACGCGGACGAGAACGTGCTCACCCAGGGCCTGCCGGTCGCCGAGATCGGACCGCCTCGGGTCTGTCGAGGTGTCGAGCTTCTCGCAGGCCTTCCGCCGCTGGAAGGGCATGAGCCCGCGCGCTTTTCGGCAGCTGCAGCCGACGTAGCGAGCACGGGCGTAGTTTCCCGAGCTCACGCGGACACCGTGGCGAACGCCGCCCACAGCATCGGCGAGTCCGGCACCGAGCGCTCCTCGCGCCAGGCCGCGAGGCGCTCGCGCTGCCATTGCATAAGCGCGGCAATGGGATCGGGCTGCTCGTGTGCGGCATCTATCGCGCAGACGGTCTCCTGCAGTGGGCGGCGGGCGGCGTCCACGTGCGCGAAGCGCTGGAAGGCCAGATCGGTGGGCAACGCCCAGCGGCCCGCGGTGACGAGTTCGGCGCCGCCGTTGATCATGGCGGCCAGGAGGCCGAGCGTCTCACCGAAGCGCAGGTCGCCGCCGCTCTCGCAGGCGATCAGTGCGACGCGGCTCGGAATCGGCCACAGCTCGGGACCGGTGCGGGCCGCGCCGTCGAGGGTCTGGGTGCCGAGGATGAGGTCGCGGGCCGACAGCGGCCGGTGGGTGCGCTCCGGCGCGGCGAAGCCGGGGACGTCGTCGGCGCACGCGAGGTGGAGGCGGGCCTCCTCGCTGCGCCCCGATTCCGGCGCGGCCGCGGTGACATGGCCGACATAGAGCAGCCTGGAGGCACCGGCCCGCAGCGCCGCGCTCAGCCACGCCCGATCCTGATCGGTGCGGCGAAAGGCCTCGACGGGATCCGGCACCGCGGGCCGCAGGCGATCGTCGGCGAGGTATCCGGCGATCCGCTCGGTGAGCGGCGCGTGCGCGAACATCCGTCCCAGCACCGAGCCGAGGGCCGAATCGGCTCGGAACCCCGGTACTCGTGGGTCGAGTACGGCCACTACCGGCAGGTCCCGGGTCTGCACCCACGACCGGGGTACGCGTCCGGGCGCGTTGATCAGGCCTGCCGGTGCGAGCTGGCTGATATCGGCGATGTCGAGCAGGCGCAGACCCGGATCGGGCGCCAGCAGCTCCCAGGGGAGCTGGGCCGTCCGGGGCGAGGGTTGCAGCCTGATGTGCGGCCGCACACCGCGGAGGTACAAGTCGTGCAGCTGCGCGGCGAGACCGTGAGGCAGCAGTGTTCGCGAAAGCGCCTGAGCGAGTTCGTGTTCGGAGTCATAGTCGGCGAATGCCCCTGCAGTCAGAGCAGATTCGATCCGGTCCGCGGAGGGGGCGGGCAGGGCGGTGCTCACGCGGGCCACCAGCTCGGCCACCTGCGCCTCGGGAATCGCCGCCACTCCACCGCCGGTGATGTCGTCGCGCCAGCGCCACGATACGTAGAGATCGCCCGCGTCGGCCATGCGAACCAGTACTGTCGGCCGCTGCGAGTCGGTCACGGCCGTCTCTCGCGGGTGCTCGGCGTCGTTGCTGACGCCGATGCTCGTGCCTCGCTCGTTGCTGGTGCCGGAGCTCGTGGCTCCCGCATCGCTCGTGCCGGAACCCATGGCTACCTCGTCGCTCGTGCCGGACCCCACCGCTCCCACGTCACCCATGCCGGAACCCACCGCCCCCGCATCACCCGTGCCGGAACCCACCGCCCCCGCATCACCCGTGCCGGAACCCACCGCCCCCGCATCACTCATTCCGGAACCCACGGCACCCGCGTCGCCCGTGCCGGAACCGACGCCCCCTCGTCACCCATGCCGGACCCCATGGCTCCCTTGTCGCTGGTGCTGGGCCCATGGCTCCCTCGTCGCTGGTGCTGGTACCCGTGGTTTCATCGTTTCTGGTGCCGGTACCCGTGGTTCCCTCGTCGCGCTCGCTCATACGGGCAGCATCCGGTCGTCGCGAATACGACGGCCGTATCGGCGCTCAGCCTCGGCGATGTATTCCTCCAACACTATTCGGCCGCCCGGGTGGTACCGCAGGCGCGGCGGCGGCGCGATGGCGACGCCCTCCCCCGCGGCGACCTCGGCCAAGGCGGCGGCCATGGTCAGGCTTCCGGTGAGCGCCTCGGGCGGCTCCTGTGGTTCCAACGCGGTCCACCGATCGGCGGGGCCGACGGGTGCCTGGCCGGTGAATTTCACTGTCGCCCCAGCACATTGGGTCTCGATGAGATCGGAGACGAGGCGGGCGTCACCGCTGCGGTAGGCGAGCCGGAAGGCGGACCGCATGGCAGGTTCGGCGAGTTCGCGGTGCCAGCGGTGACGTTGCTCCCCGCCGGGGAAGGTGTGGCGCACGGCGTCGATGGCCAAGGCCGACGGCACGGCGAGCCGCAGGGCCTCCACGAGCCGCAGCGGGTCGGGCCGGGAATCGTCGAGCGTCGATTCGAGCAGTCGCGCGTGCCAGAAATCGACCTGCGCGCAATGCAATCCGAGGCCGTGGTCGGCGAACACCCGGAACGATTCCCCGAACAGTCGTCCCGCCTCGTCGTGTCGGCCGAGCGAAAAGGCCGCTGTCGCAACGCGGATTCGTGCTTCGGCGGCTTCGAGGACGGCACCCGAGTCGGTGAACTGATCGAGGCTGCGCCGGTACAGCTCGTACGCTCGCGCATGCGCGCCACGCATCTCGGCGGCAAATCCCTGTGCCTTCAGACCGATCCCAGCGCGCGGGCCCAACCCGGCGCCCTCGAAATACGCCTGGCTCGCCGTCAGCAGCGGCTCCGCCTCCTGCGGGCGTCCCGACCTGATATGCATGAGCGCGAGATTCTGCTGGGTCTCCGCGACACCGTTGGCGTCCTGGGCCGCGCCGAAAGCATCGAGCGCCTGGCGCGCGAAGTCCAGGGCCAGCTCGCCGCGCCCGGTCTCGAAGTAGGCGGCGGCCAGATTCATCAGCGGATGCCCCGCCAGATGAGGCGCGAAATGCCGTGCGGCATCAAGTGATTCGGTTGCCAGATCGATCGCGTCCACCCAGCGCTGGCGATGGATCGCCACCGCCGTGCATGACAGCAGGCAGGCTACCCGCAGCGTACCCTGCTCGGGATCGTCCGTCAGCAGCGATCGCGCCCGGTTCAGCGCCTCCTGCGCCCCGTCGAGATCGCCGAGATGCTGCAGCGCCTGCGACATGTTGAGCAGGGCGGTGGGCCGCATCGCACCGGCGTCGCCGGGCATCTCGGCCAGCGCCGTCCGAAACCAGCTCACCGCCCGCCGGTGCTCGCCGAGCCCGTCGGCCATGCTCGCCGCATTCACCATGGCCGCCAACCGGATTCGTCCCGAGGTGGTTCGCGCCGCATCCTCGAAGATGCGCAAGGCGCCTGTCGCGTCACCGTTGCCATAGGCGGTAGCCTCGGCTTGCAGTAATTCGCGCCCGTCCGATTCGGGGGGCCCACCAGACAACTGCTCACGCGCATCCGATTCGGAGGACTCGGCCTGTAGCCTCTCGCGACCGCCCGATTCGGAAACCCCGGCTCGCAACTGCTCGCGCCCGTCCGATTCGGGGGGCGCGGCCTGTGGCTGATCGGATCCATCCGTCTCGGTGACTTCGTCCATCTCACTGCTCCCGAGGTTCGGCGGTCGCCACGTCGCGGACAGGATCACGCGTTGGTTCGTGTGTGCGATCCCATGGCGTCGGCTGAGGGGTCGCACGCCGCGATTTTGTTGTCCCGCATCGCATGTCAGAAGTCCGTATCCGTGGTGGCGGCCGCGATCTCGGCCAGCAGCATGGTGTCGTCGGGCGCCGAGCCCGCGTCGCGGAGGCGGTTCCTGGCGAATTCCCTCAGCCGCGGGCGAATTCGCACATCGTCGGGAGTGGCGGTATCGGAGGGACCGACCCCGGGTACGTGGATCTCCACTGCCAGAGTGAATTCCCACTCGTCGGGAGCGAGAACCGATCCCGTCCAGGCGTCACCGGCCAGAGTCAACTCGGTGGCGGCGATCCCGGCGGCGGTGCGGACCAGCGCCCGAGGCCGCAGGTGGGGCGGCACGGCGGCGGGCATGTGGGGCGCGGCTACGGCGGATATCCGGATCGTCGTCACGCCCGGGCGCCGTCGGACCTCCCAGGACAGCGCTCGTTCGGAGGCGTCGACGATGCCGGGCGGGCAGCGACGCCAGTCCCAGCCGCCGGAGCCGCGGGCAAGGACCAGGGCTTTGACCGCGAAGTCGGCCGCCGGACCGGCCGCGAGCGCGTAATCCTCGGCGCGGTCCACGCCGGGCGCGGGCCTCCCGTCGCGGTGCGTGCCCGGCGCGGAGCTCCCGTCACGGTCCACACCCAGTACGGAGCTCCCATCACGGTCCACACCCGGCGCGGAACTCTCGTCACCGTCCACACCCAGTACAGAATTCTCGTCGCGGTCCCCACCCAGCGCCGAAGTCTCGTCGCGGTCGAGTCCAGGGACAGTCGCGAGATCATCGTCGGTGTGCCCGTCCAGGGCATCGGCCCCATCGACCAGGAGGTCGCATTCGGTTGTGAGCGTTGCGATGTCGATATCGACGAGCCGTTCGTCGAGCGGAGGGATGTCGTCGAGGGTGGAGGCGGGCCACCATCGCGCGGCCCAGTGCGCATAGCCGAGTTTGCGGGCCCGTTCCACCAGCATAGGCAGACCGGGTTCGGGCGCGAATTCCGCTGGTGTGCTGTCGAAATCGGCTGCGGCAAGCGCGATCTGCGGGCCGTATATCGCCCAGATCCATTCCTGTGCGGCATCCAGATCGTCGATGACCGCCGCCGGAAAGTGCTGCCCGGCAAGCACACTCCACACCAGATATCCGCCGTGTACCTCCAGCACCGCGGTATCCAGTGGTGCGGTGCCCTCACCCAGCACGGGCGCGGTCTCGGGGCCGAGGTACAGCGTGCCCGACGGGCCGCCCCGCACGATGATCCGATCCGTCACAGGATTGCCCTCGATTCCGCCGAATCCACCTCGGCAGCTAGGGAACTCGTACTAAGTGCCTGTTTGACCCGCATCCGGTGATCGAGCATCACAGACCTGGCGACCCCATCCAGGACATCCCAGAGTTCGCCGCCGTCCGGCAACGGCAGCTCCCGGACATCGCGCCCGTGCAACCGAACCCACAGCCGACGCAGATAGGGCCGCCAGGGGCTGCGCAGGTCGGCGGCGACGGCGTCCAGCGGGCCACCGGATTCGTCCGGCGTCCGCAGCGCGAGGCGACGGGCCTGCAGCACGTAGGCCTCGCGCCGCCAGCGCCCGTTGATCACTCGGTGCGCGGCCGTTCCGGTCACCGGCTCGTCGTCCAGGGGCCGCAGCCCCAGGGCCAGGACCGCCCCGGCCGCGGCGGCCAGCCGCAGCGACTCGTCCAGTAACGCCCAGGGCGCACAGCTGCGTGCGATCTCCGCGCCGACCAGATCGGGAACGGTCGGCAGGTCCGCGCGGTCCAGGGCCGCCTGCAGGACGGTGAAGACTCGCTCATAGATCGACCGATCGAACGGCCGCGCCAAGGTGGCCGTGGACGCGGTCGAGCCCAGGGGCGGCGGTGCGGGCGCCGGATGCTCGGTCAGGCCGAGCTGCCGCGCGCTCGGATCGGTTGCGGCGGACCACAATCGGATCCCGGAATGGGTTCCGGCATGCCCGGCCAGGAACTCGGCGAGCGCGGCCCGCCCGCCGTCGCGCAGGCTCCGGGCGGCGACGCAGACCTCGAGCAGGGCGGTGAGCTCGGCGGTGCGATCCGCGCCCGCGACGTCACGCAACGGCCTGCGCGCCCATGCCACCTGGATCAGTCCGGTCAGCTCGCGGGCCCGATCCGGCTCGGTCAGATACTCCCGCAGCGCCCGGGTGGTGCGGCCCGCGGCAAACCCGTGCAGTTCGAGCAGCGTCGTCTCGACGATCTCGCCGTCCCGCGATCGGTCCGGCGCACCGGCGGCCGTGGCCAGCTCGAAGCAGCGCTGAAAGTACAGGTCCTGCGGGTTTCCGTCGGTGATCCGCAGCCCCCGCCGGACCTGCTTGAGCAGGGTGAACCATTCGGCGGTGGCCCGGAGCACCGGCGCGGCGGCCTGTACCAGGGTGATCACCTCAGCCGCGCCCTCGGCCGTCACGATCGGCCCGGCGCACCGCGGATTCTGCACGGGGCGGATCACCAGTGGGTCGAGGATCAGTTTGACGGTGCGGCGCAGCGGGCCGCCCTGGGCTCCGCTGAGCGCCTCGACACCGTCGAGCGTGCTCCAGGCCTCGTGGAGCACCATGTCGCGAGGGCGTCGCATTTGCTCAGGTTAGATGGTATTTCTGCCCTACTCCACCCGTCGGCGCGGTGGAAACCTGGGATCGGTAGGGGGTCGGCCTTTTCTATGTTTGCCCCATCGGCTCGACCCCCGGCGAGCCGCATCCCAACCGAAGGAAATCCCATGATCACCACTCCCATTCGCGGGTGCGCCGCCGTCGTCGCCTCCGCGACCCTCGCCCTGGCCCTGACCGGCTGCAGCAGTTCATCGAAGACCTCCTCGCCCGCGCCGGCCGTCCCCCCGTCGTCGGCGCCCGGGTCGTCGACGGTGTTGGCGCTGCCCGGGCCACCGCACCCGCCGCCGCCACCGCCGCCGCAGCCCGACACGTCGACGCCCGAAACGTCGCCGCCCGACACGTCGGCGCCCGACACGGGCACCTCGGCGCTGTCGGTGGCCGGCAAGGCGGTCGCCGGACATTTCACGACGACCTGCGCGAGCCAGGGTGGCCTGCTTGCCCTCGCCCTGACCGATACCGGCAACTCGGCCTATGGCGATCTTGCGGTGAGCGCCACCCTCACCGGCGGCAACTCCGTACAGGCCGTGGGCATCACCGGAAGCAGGGACGGCACGTCCGGGCTGCCGTATGCCATCGGGTTCGGCAAGGGCGCGCCGGGTGGATCCGCGTCTGTCGTCAAGAGCGGCAACACCTTCCGGGTCACCGGTGAGGCCGTCGGCACCCCGGACCCGAGCAATCCCCTCGCGGGGGCGAAGACCTCGAAGTTCGACATCACCTTCGCCTGCCCGACCGTGATCGGAGGCTGATCATGGCCCCCAGGATTCGGGCACTGATGCTCGTCGCCGCCGTCGTGGCCATCGGGTACTACCTCTGGCACGGACTGACCTACCCGTCCACCGGCCTCGAGGGCGACCTCGGATGGTTCGGCTGGCAGATCGCGCTGCCGATCGCCGCCGTCACCGTCGTTCCGATCGTGTTCGCCTTCAGCGGCGAGGGCATCGGCCAGGCCTTCACCGGACGCAACAGCGCGGCGTTTCGGGCGGGCCTGGTCGGCATCGGGACTGTGACCTCGGTCCGGCAGACCGGGGTGAGCGTGAACGACCAGCCACAGGTCCGCCTGGACCTGAGCGTGCAGGGCACCGAGGGCGAGACCTTCGACTCCCGGGCGAAGATCATCGTCCCGCTGACCGAACTCGCGCTGCTGCGGCCCGGGGTCGTGCTCCCGGTCCGCTACCTCCCGGGCCGCACCGACAGTTCCTACCCACCCCGCCGGCTCCGCAAGCTCCGCCGACTTACCGTCCCCCGTGTCGAGATCGATCGGTCCGGCGACCGCGAGGCAATGCAGAACGCGTGGAACGAGAACATGATTCGGCGTGGCCTGACCAGCCGCGACATGCTCGACGTCGCCGCCCGGGGCATCGCCGCCCAGGCCGTCGTCCAGTCGCTCTCGGTGCCGGGCGAAATCCGGGACGGCTACGTCAAGGTGGTACTCGATCTGGCGGTGACCCGGCCCGACGGCAGCACCTACACCACTCACACCGAAAAGTTCGTCCCGTCCGGCAGTGTCGAGCTCGTCCAGATCGGCCGGGTCGTGCAGGTGCACTACCTGCCCGGTGTCGAGGACCGCGTCGCCCTCGCGCTGCCGGTCCAAACCTGAACCGGCACAAGGGAAATTACCGCGGACCGCCCGGGGCCGCGGTAATTTCGTCGCGCTGGTCCGTAGTGAGGCGGTCGCGGTGCCTGTCGCCCCACTCGCCCAGGGCGCGCAGCGCGGTATTGAGCTCCTCGCCGACCGCGGTCAGCGAATACTCCACCCGCGGTGGAACTTCCGGATAGATCTCGCGATGCACGATGCCCCGGGCCTCCATCTGGCGGAGGTTCTCGGCCAGCACCTTCTCGCTGACCCCGTCCAGGACGCGCCGGATCTGCCCGAACCGCCGCGGGCCCGCCCCGAGCACCCACATCAGGTGCAGCTTCCACTTGCCGCCCACGGCGTCGATGGCCACCGACATGCCGCAGACATCGTGATCCGCCTCACCATCGACTCCCATCGCGGCCTCCTGACCAGATTCCGAACCTGCCGGTAAGCAACCCCACTCGAACGTGCGTTCTTCCCGGGCACATCGATCGCGACCACGATCGGAGTCCGGCGCCGATACCGGTTCGCCACGCAGATCGAAGGAGAAACGCATGACCGCGCAACACACGTCGACAGGATCGATCACCGTCCTCGGGCTCGGACCGATGGGCCGGGCGATGGTCACCGCGTTCCGGAACCGCGGCATCGAGGTCGCGGTCTGGAACCGCAGCCCCGACAAGGCCGAGGCCATGGCGGAGTTCGGGGCCACAGCGGCGGCCACCGTCGCCGAGGCGCTGGATGCCAACGAGGTGGCGGTCCTGAGCCTCACCGACTACGCCGCCATGTACGACGTGCTGAACCAGGCAGCAAATCACCTGGGCCGCAAGGTGATCGTGAATCTTTCGTCGGATTCGCCCGAGCGGGCGCGCGCGGGCGCGGCATGGGTCCGCTCGCACGGCGCCGAATTCCTGTCCGGCGGTGTGATGTCGGCGGGCGACAACCTCGACCACCCGGCCTCCTATCTGTTCTACAGCGGACCGCGCGAGGTGTTCGATGCCCACGCCGGGCTGCTGCGTCCGCTGGGCCCGCAGGAGTATCTCGGCGTCGACGACGGGCTGGCGCAGGTCTTCTATCAGGGCCTGCTCACCGTCTTCCACCCCTGGCTGCTGGCCTTCGACCAGGCCACGGCCATGATCGCCCAGTCCGGGCACGACATCGCACAATTCCTGCCGTACGCGCTGCGCTCCAACGCCGCCTTTCCCTATTTCATGGAGGCGATCGCGGCGCGCAACCGAACCGGAGGGCACGCCGAACTGGCCGGACTGCGGATGATGCATGCGGGTGCCCGGCACATCGTCGACGCCAGCGCGGAGGTCGGCGTCGATGCCGCCCTCTCCCGTACCGCAGAGGCCTTCTGGCACAACGCCATCGACGCCAGTGCGCGACAGGGCCGCCCGGTGTCCACCTACGAGCTCATGCGCGCACCCGGCACGAGCGGGGAGTAGCGCCTGCCGGACCACAGCGAGTCCGGCGATCGCAGCGATCGCCGCGGACGCCGGGCGGATTCCGGCCGACCGAATCATTCTGCGGCCGTGATCGTCCCAGCACTACGCCCCGACGACCACAACGCGCCGAGCACCACGGGCTCACTCGTATCACCCTGGCGGGCAGTCAGATTCGCCGTGTCCTGGGTGCCAAGTGGATCGGGGGCAGCGGCGGCGCCGGGATGCGCTGCTCGGGCGTGTGCCCGGCGATATCGGGGAAGCGGAGAAGATCGTGTGCCTCCCAATCATTTCGGGCAGCCTCGATCTCCTCGTGGCTGCGCGCCACGAAGTTCCACCACATCACCAGCGACTCCCCGAACGGCTCACCGCCGAGCAGGATGGCGTGCGCACCAGCGGAACTGGTGAGCATGAGGGTGGGCCGATCGCTGCCGAGGTAGAGCAGCTCGCCGGGCTCGGCGGTGTTGTCCGCGACGGTGAGCGAGCCCTCGACGACGAGGATCGCGTATTCGAATTCCGTTGTGACGGGCAGTTCTACGTCCGCTCCGGCGTCCAGGCGCAGGTCCGCGCCGACGATCGGGGTGTAGGCCTTGGCAGGTGAGGTGGCTCCCGCGAGGGTGCCGATGAGCACCGTCGCGTGCAGCCCCGGCAGCTCGACGGCGGGCAGGTCGCGATGCTGCTCGAAATGCGGTGCGGTGTCACGGGCCTCGTCGGGCAGCGCGATCCACAGCTGCAGGCCCGCGCCCGAAGCATGGCCCGGCACACGATATTCCGAGTGCGCTATGCCGTGGCCGGAGGTCATCAGGTTCAGCTGGCCCGGCAGGATCTCGACGTCGGATCCGATGCTGTCGCGGTGGCGAATGCGACCGTCCAGGGGCCACGTCACCGTCTGCAGCCCGATGTGCGGGTGCGGATCTATGTCGTGACCGGCGGGCGTCTTCGGACCGCCGGATCCGAAGTGATCCAGGAAGCACCACGCACCGACCGTGGGTAGGCCGCGCTGCGGCAGGGACCGGTGCACGGTCACGCCGCGCACTCCGCCGAGGGGGACCTCGCGAGACGGGAAGAAGTCGGCGCGCGGGCCCGGTCGCCCTGCCGCACAGGGCAGAGCCGCCACATCTGGCCTACAGTCCAGGTCGCTCATCTACACACCTTCCGTCGCGGGGCATATGCCCAGAATAGGCATGCGGCGGGGCGCGCCGATCACGACCACGGATTCCAGGCCCGCAAGTTAAGGTTCTCCCGTGACCAACGCCCCGCTGCGCATCGGCATCCTGGGTGCCGCGCGCATCGCACCGACGGCCCTGATCCGCCCCGCCGCGCGTAACCCCGAGGTGATCGTTGCCGCGGTGGCGTCGCGCGACCACGCGCGGGCCGACCGGACCACTCAACTCGGTTGGCGCAGAGGCATTCCGGCGGCTCGGTAGATCGCGTCGATCACGGTCATGTTCTCGATCGAGTCCTGCGGCGAGGTCGGCACCGGCTCGCCCCGCAGCACCGCAGCCGCGAAGGCGTCCAGCTGCTGCGCGAATCCGGCGGTGCACCCCGCGTCGCGCCGCCGCTCCGTCGGACCGTGCCTCATTCCGTGGTCGGCGGCCACGCCCGGGCGAGTCGAGCTGTACGCCAACCGATTCGGTCTCGGACTCCGCGGAAGGCCCGCAGTGGCGGAAGGTTCGACCGAGCGTTCGATTGTCCGCCCGCAGAAGCAGCAGTTGAGGTCGGCCCGCGATCAGCCCACCGCGGAGATCGTCGACCCGCGCGAGCCGTACAGCTCACGAGCACGCGCCGGTGTGATCGTCTCCGGCGTGATCGGTTCGGGCGCGGCGAGGTGCCGGGCCAGGATCTGCCCGGCCATCGGGGCGATGTGCGGGGCGGCCTTGATAAGGCCGAACGAGTTGAATCGCGAAGTCGCCCAGACGATTACCTTCGTGGGCAGCCGGACCGCCAGGTCCACGACACCGGGGCGATCGAAGTGTCCGAGCGTGCGCATCCATTTCGGCAGCGTCGCCACCGAGGCGAGCGAGAGCAGCCTGCTGCCCAGCGCGTAGGACCAGCCGGCGCCGTTGCGCGGTGAGGTCCACAGCAGGTGGTGCATGCCCTCCTCCGCGCGTTCGGAGCTGCACAGGCGCGGGCGCACCCGCTCGAAGTAGGCCCGCACCTCCTCGCGGGACCGCGGCACATCTTCGGGCTTACACGTTTGCAGTTCCGCTGCGACGGCGCATTCGGCCCAGTAGCGCCGCTCCTGCTCCGCACTCAGCGGGCCGGGACCGAACGCCTCGTACGCCGCGAGCACCGAATGCCATCCGGTGATATGGATCCACAGCTGCGTTTCGGGGCTGTTGGCCGCGTAGCGCTTGCCGCTGATCGGCTCGATGCCGGTCATCTTCGCGTGCACCGTCATCAGGTGCTCCGACGCCTGTATGGCGGTGCGGCCATCGCCGACGGCAACGATCAGGAAGTAGGCGAAGGTGTTGTCGAGGCGGCTGCGCGGTTCGGTGTAGATGCCGCGCGAATCGGCCACGGCCGCGGTCAGGAACGGGTCGAAATGTTCCAGCACGACCGCGCGCTGGAAGCCGATGACGGCGGTGGGGGACGTCCAGACCTTCCAGCTGGGCGAGCCGGGCCCGAAGAATCCGTAGTCGTCGCGGCGGAGGGTGGTCGGATCGAAGCCCATCGGCTACTCCTTGTGCGCGCTACCCGCCCGGATGGCGAATACAACACCACCGTAGCAATTGCGGTGTTTGAATACAACGGCACCGTAGGATTTGTCATGACAGTATGGATCCGACGGAGGTGAGCAGGCGGTGACGGTCGAGCGTTCGGCGGCGCGAACAATGCGTTCGACGCGGCCGCCCCAGGGGGGACAGCCCGGGCCCGCCGAGCACTCCGCGACGGATCGCCCGCGTCGCCGCTATGCCAAGCGCCTACCCCCCGAGCAGCGGCGCGCGCAACTGCTCGATGCCGCGTTCACGGTGCTGGGCCGCGTCGAGCTGCACGAGCTGAGCATGGAGGCCGTGGCCCAGGAGGCGGGCGTGGGCAAGCCCGTGCTCTACACGGTGTTCGCCACGCGCGCGGAGCTGGTCGCCGCGCTGCTCGAACGCGAGCGCGAGCGCGGCCTGGAGCAGGTCGCCGGCACCCTGCCCGCCGATCTGCTCGGCGCCGATCCCGTGACGGCGGCCTCCGCGACGGTAGCGGCTTTCGTCGATGTGGCGCTGGCGAATCCGACCCGCTGGCGGCTGATCCTGGCCACCCCGGCCAGCGCCCCCGACGAATACCGTGCGGCGCTACGGGATTCGCGTGCCGACATCATCGAGCGCGCCGAGGCGCTGGTCCGGGTCGGCGCGACGCTGGACCGGCGGTGGGCGGCAATGGATTCCGGGCTGCTGGCCCGGTCCGTGCTCACCGTCGCGGAGATGCTGGGCCGCCTGGCGGTCAGCGATCCGGAGGAGTACCCGCGCGAACGGCTCGAGGACTACGTGCGCTCGGTAGTCCGACTGCTGGACGGCGCACCCCCCGAATAGCGTTCTCCCACTGGCTGTCCAGGAACACGACGCCAGCCTGGCCGACACGGCAGCACGGGCTACCGACGGTCCGGTTCGCCAGCGGCCCCGGCGCCCGCGATCACACCGAATGCGCCGCGGCTCACCGGACCCTGCCGGCTCGCCGAACCGTATCGGTTTCGCCGGACCGTATCGGTTCACCTGTGCACGGGCAGCGCGCGATACCCGCGCACAATCGACTCTGTGCGCCAGGGTAATTCGCCGGCCGGGACCGCGAGGCGCAGACCCGGGAACCGGGCGAAGAGGGTGCCGAGCATGACCTCGAGCTCGAGCTTGGCCAGGTTCTGGCCCAGGCAGACGTGTTCGCCGAAGCCGAAGGTCAGGTGTGGGGCCGGGGCACGGTCCAGGTCGAGCCGGGCGGCGTGCGGGCAGACGCCCGGGTCGAGGTTGGCGCCGGGCAGGCTGACCGCCACCCACTCCCCCGCGGCGATCCGCCGGCCGCCGAGCTCGACATCGACCAGCGCGCGACGCAGCAGTCCGCCGCCGTCGCCGAGCGCGCCCAGGTAGCGGACGATCTCGTGCACGAATTGCCGTGCGTTGCCCGAGTTTTCACGGAGTGTGGCGAGCTGGTCCGGATTCTCCAGCAGCAGGCCGATGGCGACACCGGCGGCATTGGCCGTGGTCTCGTGCCCGGCGACCAGGAACAGCACGCAGAAGTTCCGTACCTCCTGCCGGGCCAGTCCGGGCTGCTCGGCCAGCAGCCGGGACACGACGTCGTCCCGCGGCTCCCGCGAGCGCGCGTCGATAACGTCGTCCAGGATCGTCCCGAGGTTCGCGATCGCCGTATCACGGGTCTGCACAGTCGATTTCAAGCCGAGCATCCCCATCGCCGCGGCCTGGAAGGCGGCTCGGTGTTCGGGGGCGACACCGACCAGATCGGCGATGACCAGCGAGGGCACCAGCAGGCAGAAGGTGGACACCAGGTCCACCGGCTCCGGCGCCGCCGCGACCTCGTCCAGGCAACGGTCGACGATCTCCTGCACGCGCGGGCGCAGCGCGGTCATCCGCTTCACCATGAACTCGCCGTTGACCATCGCGCGATACCGCCGATGCAGCTCGCCGTCGACGCCGAGCAGGAACGCCGGGGAGGGCAGCGACGGTAGCGGTTCGGCCTGCCGGCCGGGTTGGCTGCCGTCCTTCACGGTGGTGAATCGCGCACCGTCGCCGAGCACCTGGCGCGCGAGATCGTGCCCGGTCACCAGCCAGGCTACCCCGCCGTTGGGGTACCGGACGCGCCGAATCGGGGTCCCGGCCAGGCGCTCCAGCACCGCCGGGACCGGCCGTAAGGGATCGTCGCGGTCGAAGTCGAGCGGGATCGGTTCGGTGACAGGCGTATTCATGGATACTCCTCGAGGTGTCCGGTCGAGCTATTCCGAGATCGATATCGCCGCGGCCGGGCAGGATCGCGCGGCCAGGCGCGCCGAATCCCATTCGGCCGAGGGGGGTTCCGAATGCCGTAGCAGCGCGGTGCCGTCGGAGTCGTTCTGATCGAAGACCTCCGGGGCGGTCAGGGCGCACACCCCCGAGCCGATGCAGCGGGAGGGGTCTATGTCGAGGCGCATCAACGATTTCCTTTCCTCGGACGAGCACGTTCGGGGATCGTCCTGACAGCGATGTGTTCCTATGAGCCGCACCGCAATGCGCCAAGCGGCCAGGAACGACAGCAGATGTATTCCGTTGGTGAGCATTTCGGTGCTGCCGAGCAATGCGACCTGGCCGTGCGTGTACAACCACAGCGCGACAACCATTTCCACGGTGGCCAGGCTCCAGGGCAGGAGTGAGGCGAGAGTGTAGGCCCGGCGCTGCACGGCGCAGCGCCGCCACTGCCCCGGATCACCGCTCAGCCGGCCGACGGCCCAGCCCAGCGGCGGGCGTCCGGCCAGGATCAGCACGAGATGCACCGGTGACCACACCACTGCCCACAGGATGCGAGGTAGGAAGAAGTTCGCGGCATTGCCTGTCACGGCCGCCAGCGTCACCTGCAGCACGACCACGGCCACCACGGCGGCGGTGGTGCGCCCGGGCCGCCGGGTCGCGATGCGCCAGCAGCTCACCACGAACGCCGCGGCGAGCGCGGCGCCGGCGGCGACCACCAGCGACCCCGTCGCGGAGATCGCAATGGTGAAGGTTCCGATCGGCGCGCCCGACACCGCCCCGACCAGCAGGCGTTCGCGCAGCTCGGGAGTCGGCGCGAGCGCCGGGGCGGGATCCGATGTGGTTGTCCTGGCAGCCAACGGCGTGTACCTTCCTGGTCGCGGATCGGTTGTGAATCCAGGACATCAGGCGGGGCTGACGCGGCTGCGCCGGAAAGCTGACCGAAAGCTGACGGTTTCCGCGTGCGAGCGAGCGGCGGACGGCTGGCGTGATCGGGCCGAAGCATGCGGAGCAAGTGTGGGCGGGATGGTCCGACGGCACCGGCGGCTCGCGAGGCGATGGAGCCGGCCGTCGCGCTACCCGACGAGTCAACGGCGCGGGTCGACGCTGGATCCGCGCTGCGGGATCGGCTGCGAGTCAGCGGCAACGCGGAAAGGTCGCGGTGAAGATCGCTCCACCCTCGGAGCGGACGGTGATCGTACCGCCGTGCCGCTCGACGATCTCCTTGACGATGCTCAGCCCGAGCCCGGTGCCGTCCCCTCCGGAGCCCCCGCCCCGATAGAACCGCTCGAAGACCCGCTCGATCGACGAATCATCCAGTCCCGGACCGGAATCGGCCACTGTCAACTCGACCTCGCCCGTCTCGGAGACCGCGACGGTCACCGAAATCGTCGCCTCCGAAGGGGTGTGCCGCAGCGCGTTGGACAGCAGATTCTGCAGCACCTGGCGCAGTTGATCGATATCGCCGGAGACGTAGACATGTTCGGCCGCGGAAACCTCCACCACCCGGCCGGGATCGACCGCTCGCACGTCGCCGGCGGCCTCGCGCGCCAGTGCGCCCAGATTCACGGGCTCCTCGCTCGCGGCGCTCACCTGATCCAGGCGGGCCAGCTGCAGCATCGCCGCGACCAGCCTGTGCATGCGCGCGGCCTCGGCATCGATCCGCGCGATCGCGTGATCCACGGACTCGCGGTCCTGGGCCAGGCCGTGCTCGTAGTTCTGCGCCCAGCCCCGGATGGTGGCCAGCGGGGTGCGCAGCTCGTGCGAGGCGTCGGAGATGAACTGCCGCAGCCGCGCGTCGGCGCGCTCGCGGGCATCGAACGCACGATTCAGCGCCAGCCCGACCTCGCGCGCCTCGTCGCGGCGCTCGGCGACCGGCACCCGGCGACCGAGCTCACCCGCCTCGATGGCCGAGGCGGTGGCGGTCATGTCGCGCAGCGGCCGCAGGCCCACGCGCAGCACGGTCCGGCTCAGCACCGCGATGCCGATCAGCACGACCAGCGTCGCGACGACCTCGACACCCAGCAGCCAGCTCAGCACACCGTCGTCGAATCGCAGGCTGCGCGCGACCACGATCCGGGCTACCGGGATCGGGGGTGCACCCTTGACCGCCTCCACCGCCCGGCCGGGCGGCGCCGCGAAGGCCAGCACGCGGTACCGGTGGGTCCGGTTGCCCACCGCGGCGGCGGCCACGGGTCGCGCCGCGTAGCCCGGTCCGATCACGGCGGGCAATGCGGGCCGGTCCGTCGCATTTGCTTGCGCACCACCGGATTCCGCTATGACCTGTCCGTCCTCGCCGAGGAAGGCGACATAGAACGCCTCGGGCTCGAGCTGCTGCACCGAACTCAGCACGTACGGTCCGGGCGCGGCGCGGACAATGCGTTCAGCCTGGTACAGCCCGGAATCGGCATTGTGCCGGAAATAGAACCACAGGGTCACCACGGGCGCGGTGTCCGCGATCAGCAGCCCGATGCCCGCCAGCAGCACGATCCCGACCGTGAGCCGTGAACGGAGCGGCCCCAACCGGCTCGCGGCCATTCAGCGGGCCTTTCCGCTGCCGAGGCGGTAGCCGAAGCCGCGCACGGTGTGGATCAGCGCGGGCGACTCGGCGTCGATCTTGCCGCGCAGCCGCGAGATCAACTTCTCCACGACCTGCTCCCGAAATCGGTACTCCCACACGTGATCCATGATCTGATCCTTGGACAGCACCCGCTCCGGGTTGGCCAGGAACAACTCGAGCAGTCGATACTCGGTGGGCGTCAAGGGAATTCGCCGCTCCCCGCGCCGGGCCTGGCGCTGCCCCTCATCCAGGGACAGCTCGCCGTACCGCAGCGCCGCGGGCGGCTCGGCGGTGCCCCGCACGCTGGCCCGCCGCAGCAGCGCATGCACCCGGGCCAGCACCTCGGGCACGCTGAACGGCTTGACCAGATAGTCGTCCGCCCCCTGCGCCAGCCCCGCGATCTTGTCCTCGACCGCATCGCGCGCGGTCACGACCAGAATCGGCACCGACTGCCCGCGCTCGGTCAGCGCCCGGCAGATACTCAGCCCGTCCCGGTCCGGCAGCGTCAGATCCAGCACCAGCAGATCCGGCGGATCCTCCAGGCACACCCGCAGCGCCTCAGCCCCTCTACCCGTCACCGCGGCGTCGTACCCGGCCAACCGCAACGTCGTGACCAGCAGATCCGCCATCCCCGGATCATCATCCACAACAAGCAGCCGCTGCCCGCTCCCGCGGATCAGCGTCATATCGGTAGGTGCGAGGTCCTGCGCCACCCCCGCATCATGCCCCTCGATCGTGAGAGCATCCTGAGGTCGGGTCGGCCCGCTTATCTTAGGGTCCCCTCATCTCATGAACGAGCCGGATGTCGGTGCAAACCGGAGAGCGGCGCAATAGCATCGAAAAGACACGGATGCGCCGTGCAGCTGGAGGGACCGATGGATCGAACGACCTGTCTCGTCGCCGGTGGGGGTCCCGCCGGAATCGTCCTGGGGCTGTTGCTCGCTCGTGCCGGTGTCGAGGTCACCGTGCTCGAGAAGCATGGTGACTTCCTGCGTGATTTCCGCGGCGACACGGTGCATCCGACGACCCTGGACCTGCTCGATGAGCTGGGGCTGGGTGAGCGATTCGCGAAGATACCGCACCGGCGGTTGACCTCGGTGCAGTTGCCCATCCGCGGAGGCATGTTCACCGCAGCCACGTTCGACCGGCTGCCGGGTCCGCATCGGTACATTGCGATGGTGCCGCAGTGGGATCTGCTGAATCTGCTGGCCCGCGAGGCGGATTCGGAGCCCACATTCCAGCTGCGCATGAATACCGAAGCGGTCGATGTGATCCGGGAGGGCGGGCGCGTTGTCGGCGTGCGCTACCGCACCCGCGACGGGGAAACCGGAGAGATCCGCGCGGATCTGACGGTGGCGTGCGACGGGCGAACCTCGGCCCTGCGGGCGGCGGCCGGGCTCGGATCACGACGCTGGGCAACGCCTTTCGACGTGTGGTGGTTCCGGATCCCGCGCCACGACAGCGATCCGGCCGGAGCGCTCGGATTCCTCACTCCGCACCGAGTGGCCCTGATGTTCGACCGTGGCGACTACTGGCAGTGCGCGACCCTGATCGTCAAGGGCAGCGATCCTGCACTGCGAGAGGGCCCGATCACCGGCATCATGCGCCCGATCACCGAGATCGTGCCCTGGCTCTCGGACCGATTGCACGCCCTGTCGAGCTGGAACGAGGTGAAGCTACTCGACGTACAGCTCGACCGCCTCGACCGCTGGTATGCCGACGGCCTCCTGTGCCTCGGCGACGCCGCCCACGCCATGTCCCCCGTCGGCGGCGTCGGCATCAACCTGGCGGTCCAAGACGCGGTCGCCGCAGCAAGAATCCTTGCCCCGGCCCTACTTTCACACTCGGTGACAACCGCAGACCTCGCCCGCGTGCAGCGCCGCCGCCTACTCCCCACGGTCATCACGCAGGGTTTGCAACGCCTGCTGCACGCCCACGCCATCGCCCCCGCCCTCCAAGGCGACCTGAACATCTCCGACGCCACCCGAGCCCCACTACCGCTACGCCTGCTACGCCGCATCCCCATGCTGCGAGACGCACTGCCCTACCTGGTAGCACGCGGCGTCCTACCCGAGCACGCCCCCGAATTCGCCCGCCGCCCTGGGTAATCGAGTGGCAGATCGATTCTCTCGGGGTCACCCGGCCGGGCCCGCCCGCCAACTGCGCGGCGGCACACCGAAGGTCTTGCGAAACTGGCGGCTGAAGTAGCCGGGGTCGGAAAGGCCTATGCGGCGGGCTATCTCGGCAATCGGGAGGTCGGTCTCGGAGAGTAGGCGGCGGGCCTCGGTCATGCGGCGGTGCAGGATCCATTCCTGGACCGTGCGGCCGGTGCGGCGGCGGACCAGGGTGGTCAGGTAGCCGGGGGTCATGCCGACCGTTTGTGCCACGTCGCGCAGCGACAGGGTCTCGGCGTGGCGCTTGTCGATCACGTCGAACACCTCGGCCAGGAGCGGCTCGCCGCTGCGGCGCAGGTCGCCCGCGACGTCGGCGGCCAGCCGCGCCAGGTCGATCAGGAGCAGGGTCAGGTGGGCGCACGCCGCCTGCCGGTAGCCGTCGCGCCGTTGCTCCAGCTCGGCCTCGATGGCCTCGATCGTGTTGTCCCACAACGGGCGCCGTTCTGGCGGCACGGTGAGGCGCAACAGCCCGTCGCGCTCCTCGTGCAGGAACGGATACAGCAGCGGATGTGAGCGCCACGCGGGCCACGGCGCCCGCGCATTGTCACCCAGTGCGGCGGGATCGAAGAACACCGCGACGCCCGGTCCGAGCTTGTACGCCTCGGAGCCGTCGACCACCTTGCCGGCCGCGACGACATAGAGCTCGCCGGTCGCGCCGACGTACCACAACGCGGGGAAATCGTGAATGTGCCGATGCTTCTCGGGCAGCGAGAACGGATAGCGCATGGTGGACACCGGGGGCGTGTCCGGATCGCCCCGGTAGTCGTAGACCGGCACGCCGCGCTGCTGACGAATCAATCGGGCCGCCTCGAACATGCAACCGAAGATAGTCCAATTCTTGCCGATTATCACCCCACTTCCGCACTTCCCCGCGGCTCACGATGGAGTTCATGAGCAAACATAATCCACATTCCCTCCTCCCCGCCGGAAGCGCCCGGCACGACTACCTGCCCGCGGCCGGGTCCGATCTGATGTTGCCCGCCTTCGATCTGATCTCTCGGCTGTTCGGCACGCCCGCGCTGCACGATCGGCTCATCGAGCAGGCCGAGCTCGAGCCAGGACACCGGGTACTGGAAATCGGCTGCGGCACCGGCAATCTCGTCCTCAAGGCCAAGCGTGCCCAGCCCGACGCCGAGGTGACCGGCTCCGATCCGGACCCGAAGGCGCTGGCTCGCGCGGAGCGAAAGGCCCACGGCCTGAGTGGAATACGATTCGAGCGCGGCTACGCCCAGGAATTGCCTTACCCGGACCAGGAATTCGACCGGGTCCTCTCGGCGCTCATGCTCCACCACATCCCCACCGAGATCAAGGCCGCCGCCATCGCCGAGGCGTTCCGGGTGCTGCGCCCCGGCGGCCGTCTGCACCTGCTGGACTTCGGCGGCGACAGTACCCCGGCCGATGGCTTCCTCGCGCGGCAGATACAGCGCAGCCACGCCGTCGCGGGCAACCTGGGCGACAGCATCCCGCAACTCCTGAAGTCCGCCGGATTCGACTACACCCTGATCAGCTCCACGCCGCACCGCCACATGGGCCGCGTCGTCTGCTACCGAGCCACTCGCCCGGCGTAGACCTACCCGTCGCACAATGGCCCCGACTCCCCGCGATGGCGCGGCCTACCTGGTTAGACCCCGCTCGGAAGGGGAAGAGCGGTGTAGTCGGCCATGGTGTGCCCGGTCCGCCAGGGCCGCGCCACGCCCGAGGTCCACCAGCGCCACCACAGCGACGGATGCCTGGCCACCCAGCCGAAGACCGGCAGCGGATCGAAGTAGTTCGTCCGCACGATCGCCTTGCCGTCGCGCAGCTCGGAATCGCCACTCCATGGGCACGCCGCCCCTCCCGGTGATCGGCTATGTCGGACAGTCGGTTTGCAGTTTGTTGATGGCGGCCATGATCTGCGGCGCGGCCGAGGGCGAGGTCGCGTTCTGCAGGGCGTCGATGTATGCCTGCAGATCGGCCTTGCCCTGGGCGGTGGTCAGCCTGCCCTCCTGCCCACGCAGCTGCCCCAGGTATGCGTTGAGCTTCGGAGCCGCCTGACTCTGCGGCATGTTCTGCAGCGGCGCCAGGGTGGGAACCGCGTTCGAGCCGATGGGCCCCAGCACCGCGCAGTCCGAACCCAACGCCGACCCGGCCTGTGCCTGACCTGCCATAACGCCGGTCAACACGGTGGCAAGAGCCGAGATGACCAGCACGAGAGTCGTCCGTTTCTTCATGACAATCTCCCTCGAGAACCGATACCGAATGGTACCTCCGGGGCCGTCACCGCCAGTGGTGATCACCGACCGCCGCGGCCTCCGCACCACCGTCGGCGAAGATCACCTGCCCGGTCACGAAGCGGTTGTCCGGGCCGGATATTACCGATCCGCCACCGGTTCTCGCGCCAGCACCGATACCACGCGGTCTCCCATCGCGCGGCCGGCGGCGAGGAGTGGCTCGGTGGAGCGGAGCGTGCGGCTGAGGATGAAGGCGCCCTCGAGCGCCGACAGGACGGCCAGGGTCAGCTCGCGGGCGTCGGGTTCGGCCAGTCCGCGGCGGACGAAATACGTTGTGCCCTCGGCGATCCAGGAGGTCATGACCTCGGCGGCTATCTCGCGCAGATCCGGCTCGCTGTCGGCGATCTCGCCCGCGACGGTGGCGACCGGGCACATGTTGATCCAGCCGTTCTGCTCGATGGTCTCCGCGGCCGCGGCGAAGGCGGCGGGGACGGCCTCGCGCAGGTCCTCATACGGGTCCATGAGCAGCGGCAGCAGCTGGATGTATGCCGCGCCCGAGGTGCGCAAGGCCGCGGCGGCGATCTGCGGCTTGCCGCCGGGGAAGTGGTGATAGAGCGAGCCCATGGGGGCACGCGAGGCGGCGGTGATCTGTTTGACGGTGACGGCGCTGTAGCCGCGGCCGCGCATCAGCTCGCCGACCGCGGTGATCAACCGGTCTCGGGTTGACATCTTCTCGGCCATCCACCCAGACTAGAGCAAAAGCTCTAGAGCGTTCGCTCGAATGGAGGTCGAGATGCCGGTCGTCGAGATACCCGCAGGTCGGATCCACTACACGGAGCACGGCGACGGGCCACCGGTGGTGCTGCTGCACGGATTGCTGATGAATCACACGCAGTGGGACTCGGTCATCGGACGACTCCCGGCGGGTTTCCGGTACGTGCTGCCGGACCTGCCGCTCGGCGCGCATCCCGAACCGCTGCGCCCGGGCACAGACCTGAGCCTGCGCGGCATGAATCGCCTCCTCGCCGATTTCCTGGCGGCGCTCGAACTGCGCGATGTCACACTGGTTCACAGCGATTGGGGCGGCGGCCTGTTCCTCACCGCGTACGGCCTGGACGAACGCGTCGGACGGCTGATCGTGTTGCCCTGCGAGGCATTCGGCAATTTTCCGCCCGGCCTGCCCGGCAGGATGGCCATGGTCGCCGGCGCGCTACCCGGCGGCGTCACGCTGGCGTTGCGGCAGCTGCGGATCGGGTGGTTGCGCCGATCGCCACTGCTGTTCGGCTGGATGGCACGCCGCCCACTGCCGGACGAATTGGTACGCGGCTGGACCGAAGCCGGTCTGCACAACCGGGACATTCGGCGAGACCTGCTGGCCTACACCAGATCCAGCTTCCCTAAGGCTGAGCTGATCGCGAATACCGAAGCACTGCATAACTTCCCGGGCCATGCCCTCATTCTGTGGTCCTCGGCGGGCAAAGTCATGCCCCGCGAACACGGCCGCCGCCTGGCCGAGCTGATCCCCCACGCCCGGCTGGTCGAGATCGACGACGCCTACGTCCTGTCCATGCTCGACCGGCCCGAGGCCGTGGCCGCGGCGATGTCCGCCTTCCTGACCGACACCGCCGCCGAATCGAAAGGGCCGCTGCCACTTTCGTGACCGTCACGATCACTCGCCATCGCCCGGCGCGGGTTCTTCGCCGGGAAAGAGGATCGGGCTCACCACATACGGCCTCCGCCCGGGGCCCGGCTGGTTCGCCGCGAGCGGCGCGACGATCCCCTGGAAGCCCGCGAGCATCGCGTCGAGCTCCTCGGCACTGAGCCACAGGGTGCCCTGCCGGTAGCTCACCGAGTCCGCGAACGGGGCGGCTCCGGGCCGGTCGAGATACGCGTTGAACTCGGCGATCAGCACGGCCATCGACGCGGCGAACCCGCGCCGGTGATCGTCCGCGGTCATCGTGTCCCCCGCCTCCGGGGCGATCGTCGGGCGGTCGCCGCGCAGCCGGTAGAAGCGCTCCACCGCGCCGCGCACCCGCCGCTCGTCGCCGATCTCCAGCATTCCGCCGTCGACCAGCAGGCCGAGCTGCCGATAGATGCTCGTGCGCGGCACGTCGGGCAGGCGCTCGCACAGCTCGCTCGCGCTGCGCGCAGGCCTGCCGGACAGCGCCCGCACGATGCGCAGTCGCACGGGGTGCAGTAGCAACTCGGCGGGGTCCATAGCTCTACTATCCCATTTTTGGTACCATTTCCAAAATTGGAACTAATGGGGAGCGGGCATGACAAGAAATGCATCCGGACGCCGACTCACGGTGCGCGGCACCGAGATCTACCTCGAAGAAGCCGGTTCCGGCGACACCTGCGTGGTGTTCGAATCCGGAGCCGGGGCCGGGCGAATGCTGTGGGATCCGGTCGTGCCACTGGTCGGCGATATCGCGCGCACCGTCGCCTACGACCGCGCCGGGCGCGGGCGCAGCGGCCCGGCGAAATCACCCCAGAGCCTCGACGACATGGCCGACACACTCGTCGCCATGGTCGAAGCGCTCGCACCGACCCGGCTGATCCTGGTGGCGCACAGCATGGGCGGGCTGGTCGTCCGCCGGACCATCGAACGGCTCTCGCCCCACCCCGACGGGCTCGTGCTGGTCGACACCACCCCCGAGGCGGCCCCGATCTACGACGACTGGTCGGCCACGGCGCGGCAGACCGACCGAATTCTGGCCGTGCAGCAGGCACTCGCGCGCTCGCGCACGCTCATGCGCGTGCTGACCCGGCCCTACGGCCGCATGTTCCCCGCCGACACCTACGAGGCGATGCTGACCGACGACTTCTCTCCCGCGGGCATCGCCCAGAACCGACGCGAGATCGCGGCGGTCGCGAGCGGGATCGGCGAATTCCGAAGCCGCCCACCGAAACCGCCGCACTGCGACATCGTGCTCATCTCGGCATCCCGGGCCGACCGGATGCATGCCCGCAACCACGGCACCATCCGCGAGTACCAGCGCCGGTACGCCGAACAGGTCGGTGCGCGGTTCGAGGATGCGGACTGCGAACACGTGGTGCCCGCGGAGAAACCCGAACAGGTGGCCGCCGCGATTCGCCGCCTGGTGAGCGCGTAGACGTCCGGCTCAGAAGTCGTCGGGACAGCCGCAGGAGCCGCGGGTCCGCAGCGTCGCATCGAGGTGATGGACGCCGGGATCCATTGTGCGGCTGTCGATCTGCTCCAGGAGCAGATCGACAGCCAGTTCTCCCATCCGACGGGTCGGCTGCACCATGGTGGTGAGCCCCGGCCGGGTGTAGCGGGCGTATTCGATCCCGTCGAACGCAACCACCGCGAGATCGTCGGGCACGCGCAGGCCCGCGTCGTAGGCAGCGCGGAGCATGCCCATGGCCTGCAGGTCGCTGGTGACGAAAACCGCCGTGGGCCTGCGCGGTCCGGCGATGATCTCCGACAGGGCGCGGTAGCCGGCCGCGCCGCCGAAATCGGTCCGGACGATCGGCCCCTCGGGCAATCCCCCGGCGGCCAGCGCATTCCGGTAGCCCTGTACCCGATCGTCGGCCGTGGAGACGCGCGGCCCTGCCAGACAGGCGATCTCGCGGTGGCCGTGGCCGACGAGGTGGGCGACAGCCTGCTCCGCGCCGCCGACCGAATCGCACATCACGTGGGCGAACCGGACCGGATCGATGATGCGGTCCAGGGCTACCAGCACCATGTCCGCCGCCGCGCAGGCATCGCCGATGCCGGTCTCCCAGGACGACGAAATGGCAAGCATCCCTTCGACTCTGCGATCGATGAAGGTACGCACGTAGGCCTGCTCGCGCTCGGAATCCCCCGCGGCGTTGCCGACGAACAGCGGGTATCCCCGGGCGAACGCCGCCGCCTCGATCACCGCGGACAGCTCGGCGAAGAACGGATTGGCGCCGTCGGGAATCACCATGCCCAGCGCGTGCCCGCGATTCATCCGCAGGCTGCGCGCGGACATGTTGGGGCGGTAGCCGAGTTCGGCGATGGCGGCCTCGATACGGGCCCTGGTCGCCGGGGCCACCTGCCGCGGCCCGCCGTTGAGCACGTAGCTCACCAGAGCCGGGGAGGTACCCGCCAGGCGCGCCACGTCGGCCCGTGTCACTGCCATTCCAGCTCTCCTGTGTTCGCCTCGTGCGTCGTTGCCACGCTATTGCACCCAACCTCTTGACAGCGGGTGGGTCAGGTCACAGACTACTCATCAATTCGTGTTGATCAACACGAGTTGATGATCGGAACAGGGATAGGTCGTACCCCCATGAATGCTCGATTCAGGCGTGCAATGGCGCCGCTTGTCCTCGTCGGTGCGCTCGCCGCGGCCGCGTGTGGGCGCGGTGATCACAGCAGCTCCGGCGACTTCAAGATCGCCATCGTGACCCGCAATTTCACCAACCCCTACTGGGCCGCGCTGCGCGACGGCGCGATGGCCGAGGCAGCCAAGCTGGGTGTGAAGGTGACCGTGCAGGCCGGGCAGTCGGAGACGGACGCCGACGGGGAGAACGCGCAGATCTCCACCATGGCCGCGCAGGGCTTCGACTGCTTCGGCGTGGTTCCGGTCAACGGCACCAACGTCATCACCCCGCTCACCGCCGTCGCCCGCAAGAACATCCCGATCCTGGATCTGGACACCCAGATCGACCCGGACGCCTCCAAGGCGGCCGGGGTGAGCTACGCCAGCTTCATCGGCTCGGACAACGTCGAGGCCGGCAAGACCGCGGGCCAGGAGATGCTGAAGGCCCTGGGCGGCACCGGCAAGGTCGCGGTGCTGCAGGGCATCGCGGGTGAGCAGAACGGCATCAACCGCGACAAGGGCTTCAATGATGCGGTCGCCGGCAAGCTGCAGGTCGTCCAGGAGGCGCCCGCCGACTACGAGCAGGACAAGGGCCTGCAGGTCACCGAGGCGATCCTGAAGGCGCACCCGGATATCACCGGCATCTACGCCGCCAACGACACCATGGGCCTGGGCGCCGCGCAGGCGATCAAGAACGCGGGCAAGAGCGGGCAGATCAAGGTCATCTCCACCGACGGCATCCAGGCCGCGCTCGACGCGACCAAGTCGGGAAGCCTGACCGGCACCGTCACCCAGTACCCGTATGCCGAGGGGCAGATCGCCGTGCAGTCCTGCCTGGCCCTGCACCAGGGCAAGAAGCTGCCCGCCCGCGTGGTCTCCCCGATCGCATTCATCAACTCGGACAACGTCGCTGCGCAGATCTCCGCGTTCCCGAAGCCGATCGTCACCTTCGACAACCCGGTGGAAGGGCTGCTGAACAAGTGACCGCGGCAGATATCGCGCCCGCTGATCCCGGCCGGGACGCCAAAGACACGAAGGGCGACGGTGCGCGTGAGGGGCGCACGGAAATCCTTGCCAAGACAGCCGAATACGCGGCGCCGATCGCGCTGGTGCTGCTCTGGGCGGCGTTCTTCATCGCCACTCCGGACTTCCTGACCCTGTCCAACATCGGCGACCTGCTGGTCTCGGCCACCATCCTGACCGTGCTGGCCCTGGGTCAGCAGTTCGCGGTCACCGTTGGCGGCATCGATTTGTCGGTGGGCGCGAATCTGCCCTGGGCCGCAGCACTTCTCGGCTTCATGAACAGCCGCGGCTATCCGCTCGCGGTGAGTATCGCGGTGGCGATCCTGGGCGGGCTGGTGGTCGGCGTGCTCAACGGCTATCTGGTCGGCAAGCTGCAGATGACCGACTTCGTGGTCACCCTCGGCATGCTGAGTGTGATCAGCGGTCTGACACTGCTACTGACGCACGGCAATACGACCGCGGTGAGCTCGCCGTTCCTGTCCAAGTTCGCCCTGGACGGCATCGGCCCGGTGCGCTGGTTCTGGCTGATGGCGCTGATCGCGGCGCTCGTGGTGGCGGGCATCATCTTCCGCACCCGCATCGGCACGCATCTGCTCGCCACCGGCGGGCGCCTGGAGGCCGCGCGCGACACCGGCATCTCGGTGAATAAGATCCGGCTGTTCGCCTATGCCATGTCGGGGCTGCTGTGCGGCATCGCGGGGGTGATGCTCGTGGCGCGCAACGGCGGCGCGGATCCCTCACTGCAGACCACTTACCTGCTGAGTTCGATTGCGGCGGTGGTGCTGGGCGGGTCGTCGCTGAACGGTGGCAAAGCCTCGGTGCTGGGCACCGTCGCCGGGGCGGTGCTGTTCACCTCGCTGATCAACGGGTTCACCATCCTGGGCATCTCGCAGTACTACCAGCCGGTCGCGGTCGGCGCGGTGCTGCTGCTGGCCGCCGGCATCTCCCGCTTCCGAAAGTAGGTGCGAAACATGACCATTCCCCTGCTCGAGGCACGGGACCTGACCAAATCCTTCGATTCGGTGCGCGCCCTCGGCGGCGTCTCGCTGACCATTCCCGCGGGCGAGGTCACCGCGCTGGTCGGCGACAACGGCGCCGGAAAGTCCACGCTGGTGCGCTGTCTGACCGGCGTGCAGTCGCCCGACACCGGGCAGATCCTGTTCCGCGGCGAACCCGTCCGGCTGCGCTCCCCCGAGGACGCCCGCAAAATGGGCATCGAGACCGTCTACCAGGATCTGGCACTGATCGACGATCTGGCGGTGTGGCAGAACCTGTTCCTCAACCGGGAGCTGGTCTATCCGCTGGGAATCGTCAACCGGCGCAGGATGATCAGCCGCAGCGCGGAGATCATGCGCGAACTGGACGTGGACGTGCCCACGGTGCGCACGACCGTGCGACGGATGAGCGGCGGCCAGCGCCAGTCCATCGCGATCGCCCGCGCGGTGGCGTGGGGCGAGGCGATGGTGATCATGGACGAGCCGACCGCGGCGCTGGGCGTCCGGGAGACCGCTGCGGTGGAGAAGCTGGTGCGCAAACTGCGCGAGCGCGGGGTCACCGTGCTGATCATCAGCCACGATATGGCGCAGGTGATGCGGATCTGCGATAACGTCCGGGTGCTGCGGCGCGGTAGATCGGTAGCAGCGCATCCGATATCCGAGGTCGATGGAGACAAGTTGGTCGGGCTGATCACCGGGGCGACCCCCGGGAACCTGGAAGCCGCGGAGGCGGCGTCGTGAGCGGGCGGGCCTTCGGCGCTGCGGGCATCGCGGGGCGCCGGCGGAGCGAACCAACGAGCCAGCGCGCCACGCGCACGACGGAGCCGAGCGCCAGCGAGGTGGAGTCGTGAGCGTTGTCGTGATCGGCTCGGTGAACCGGGACGTGGTGAGCGAGGTGGCGCGGCTGCCCGCGCCGGGCGAGACGGTGCTGGCATTGGGCTCGCGAACCAATCTGGGCGGCAAGGGATCCAATCAGGCCGTCGCGGCCGTCCGTGCCGGGGGTCGAGTCGAGTTCATCGCCCGCGTGGGCGCCGATGCCGATCCCGGACTGTGGAAGTCGTTGCTGGAGTACGGCATCGGACTCGCGGCCGTGCGCGAGGTCCCCGACACCCGGACCGGGACCGCGTACATCACGGTGGCGGGCGGCGAGAATCAGATCGTCGTGGATCCGGGCGCGAACTTCCGCTGGGAGACCGATCACCAACTCGACGCACTGGTCGCCGAGACCGACCTGATCGGCACGGCGCAGGTCGTGGTCGCGCAGCTGGAAGTGCCTCTGCGCGTGGTGCATTGGGCCGCGGCGCGGGCCCGGCGATTCATTCTCAATGCCGCCCCGGCCACACAGCTGCCGGACGACCTGCTGCGCCGCTGCGATCCGCTGATCGTCAACGAATCGGAGCTCGCCGCCTTCGGCGGCGTGGTCCCGCACTCGCCCGAGAAGGCCTTCGAACAGGCACGCGCACTGTGCCTGAGCGGGGTGCCGTCGGTAGTGGCGACGCTCGGCTCCGCGGGCTCGGTGTGGGCGCGGCGCGAGTCGGGATACAACGCGGTAGCGGGCGCGTATCAGCCGGCGCCCCGGGTGGAATCGGTGGATTCGACCGGCGCGGGCGATGCCTTCGTCGGGGCCCTGGCCACGGCGCTGGCCGAAGGCACGGACCTCGGCGAGGCGGTCCGGACCGCCACCGCGGCCGGCGCCCTGGCCGTGCAGGCGCCCGGCACCCACAGCTCCTACCCCACCCGCGAGCAGATCGCGGCGACAATACCGACAGTGCCCGAGTCTCAGCCCCTCAGTTAGAGATTCGCGTCCCGGGCTGGGCACGAGATGAGAGCCGAGCACCCCCTTGCAATGCTTTTCGACAGGAGTCCCACCATGCGCACCACCGGCATCATTCACGCCGAACTAGCCTCGGCCCTCACGGGCCTGCGCCACACCGACCTGTTCGCGATCAGCGACTCCGGACTGCCGGTACCGACCGGGGTGCCGGTCATCGATCTGGGCATCAGCTACGGATTCCCCCACTTCGAACCGGTCCTGGACCTGATCCTGCACGAGGTCACCATCGAAGCCGCCTGGGCCAGCCGCGAGGTTTCCACCGAAAACCCGGACACCGCAACCCTTCTCGACGAACGAGTACACGCCGAGCTGATCGACCACGAGGATTTCAAGCACCGCATCGCCGATTGCCGCTTCGTCGTGCGGACCGGCGAGGCCCGCCCCTACGCGAATGTGCTGCTTCGCGCGGGAGTGCCCTGGTTGTAGGTCACTGCGTGCCCCCTCCGCCAGCGGCCGGATATACCCGGGCGGATCGGACAACCCGCGCGTGATCCCCGATCCAAATTCGTTTTGCTGACGAATAACCACTGTTTGTGCGTCATCACCTTCACGACCCGACGGCAGGGACCCACGACAGTGACCAACAGCATGATCCAGGAGAAGCAGGCGCCCGCAATCCCGGCGACGGCCGATCGCGCGGTGCTGTCGCCACGCCGAATCCGCACCGTGCTGACCGGGCTGATGCTCGGCATCTTCCTGGCCGCGCTCGATCAGAACATTGTGAGCGTGGCGATCGTGCGAATCGCCAACAGCCTGCACGGATTCGATCAGCAGGCCTGGGCGACGACGGCGTACCTGATCACCGCGACGATCACCACCCCGCTGTACGGCAAGCTGGCCGATATCTACGGGCGTAAGCCGCTGTATCTGACGTCGATCGCGCTGTTCCTGATCGGGTCCGCGGCCTGCGCGTTCGCCACCTCGATGTACGAGCTGGCCGGGTTCCGGGCGTTCCAGGGTTTGGGCGCGGGTGGGCTGATGGCGCTGGCGTTCACGATCCTGTCCGATATCGTCCCGCCGCGCGAGATCGTGCGGTACCAGGGCGGATTCATGGTGGTGTTCGGCGTCGCGACGGTGCTCGGACCGGTCCTGGGCGGCTTCCTGTCCAACTACGACAGGTTGCTTCTCGTGGACGGCTGGCGGTGGGTATTCCTGGTGAACGTGCCGATCGGGGTGGTCGCGTTCGCGGTGGTCGCGAGGGTACTCGACGTGCCGCACGCGCGCCAGGACCATCGGATCGACTGGTTCGGCACCCTAACGCTCACCGCCTGCGTGGTGCCGCTGCTCATCGTGGCCGAGCAGGGCCGGGAGTGGGGCTGGGGCTCGCACCGCGCGCTGATCTGCTACGGGATCGGGGCCGCGGGATTCGTGCTGTATCTGATCGCCGAGTTGCTCATGAAGGATGCGGCGCTGATTCCACTGCGCATGTTCCGCAGCTCGACGTTCAGCGTCGCCATCCTCGGCGGCATGATCGTGGGCGTCGCGATGTTCGGGGTCATCGTCCTGGTGCCGCTGTATTTCCAAGTGGTGCGCGGCTATTCGCCGACTCGCGCGGGACTGCTGATGCTGCCGCTGGTCGTGGGGATCATGGTCGGCGCGCAGCTGTCCGGGGTGGTCACCAAGCTCACCGGGCGGTACAAGATCCTGCCGGTGCTCGGCAGTTTCGCCTTCGCCGCCGGCGCGGGGCTGTTCGGCCGCGTCGAATACGACAGTCCGCTCTGGCAGCCGCTGTTGTATTGCGGGATCATCGGATTCGGTCTCGGTGGCTGCATGCAGACCCTGATCATCGCCGCACAGAACGCCTGCCGCCCCGAGGATCGCGGAACCTCCACGGCTACGGCCACATTCGTGCGTCAGATGGGCGGCACGCTCGGGGTGGCGGTCTTCCTGACCATCCTGTTCAATCTCGTCCCCGGACGAATCGTCGCGGCCTTCGGCGGACATCCGCCGGCCGCGCTCGGCGGTCGCCTCGCCGGACTGCAGCGCGACACCAGCGGCATCGTGGCCTTGCCGAAACAGCTCCGGATTCCGATCCTGACCGGATACACCGATGCGATGCGGGAGGTATTCCTCATCGCCGCCGCCGTCGCGGTGCTGGCCGGGATCGTGCTGCTGTTCATGAAAGAGATTCCGCTGCAGGATGATCCGCTCGCCGAGCCGATCATGTCCGTGGCCGTTCCGGATGACGCCGCGGAACTGCTGGACGATCCGGAGTCGGCGTCCGACCGCTTCGACGCGCTGCTCGCCCGGGTGGACGCCGGAACCGAGCACTGTGTCCTGGGCCGGGTCCGCCGCGACGACGGCCAGCCCGTCCCTCACGCCGCACTCACCCTGATAGACACACGCGGGCAGCAGGTATCGCGCACGACCGGCGACCCGGACGGCGACTTCCTCATCGCCGCACCGGAACCGGGAAGCTACGTGCTGATCGTCTCCGCGCAGGGCCATCAGCCGAACGCCACCGGAGTAGCGATCGGCTGGACGCCAAGGCAATTGGATGTGCTGCTGCACGGCGCCGGAGAGCTCTCGGGCGTGATCCGCTCGGCCACGACCGGCGCGCCGGTCCCAGACACCATCGTCACCCTCACCGACGAACAGGGCGAGGTGGTGGGCACGGCGGTCAGCTCCGTAGACGGCGCCTACCTCTGCCACGGCATCGTCCCGGGCACGTACACCCTGGTCGCCCTCGCGAAACACATGCGTCCCGGCGCCGCCACCCTGACCGTCCCCGGCAGCCGCATCCTGCACCACGACATCGTCCTGGCTCCCCGCGCGGTCCTCGCGGGATCGGTTCTCGCGGACGATAATCGCCCCGTCCACGACGCCCAGATCGCGATCCTCGACGCCACCGGCGACCTCACCGCCACCGTCCGCACCGACGACACCGGCCACTATCTGATCCCCGACCTCGCCGACGGCCAGTACACCGTCGTCGCCCGCGGCTATCCCCCGGTCACCAGCAGCATCACCGTCGCGGGCGGCGAGGCCACCCACCACGTCCGCGTCGGCTACTGGACCGACGCGTGAGCCCGGATCCACGACAGTGGGTCGCATCGAAGGCTGACGCCGGAAATTGCTTGCCGGGCAGTCCTACCGACGGGGCCGGACGACGATCGCCGCGCGCCTATACCAGAAATTCGCGGTATTTCCTTGATTGCCCGTGTAGCCCTCGATTTCCGACGCGAACGGCTCGAGCATCGACCTCGATGCGCCCGTGCACAATTCCTCATCCCAGACCTCACGCACCGCAGGCTCACCGGCCGCCCCGGACCGATCGATCAGCCACGTCAATGTGATGTCCGACCAGTGCAGCTCGCCGAGATCTTCCGATCCCGGGTCCACAGGAAGGTCGATGCTCACCGGAAGGCTCGCGGGGTCATCGAAAACCGGCTCCACCATTTCCCCGTCTTCATCGAACTCCATGTCAGCGCTTTCGACGCACTTCCACCCGCCCTCGACGCGCTCCCAGCGCTGACGATAAATCATCATCGTCGAGGTGTACTCGTCCTCCTCGTAGGAGTCCTCGACCTCCGCGAGCGCCAGCGACGTGTCGTATCCCGCGATGTCGGCCGCTGCGAGCATCAGCCCGGTACGGGCAGCATCGCCGCCCTTGAGCTGATCCCACCCGAATCCGTGCTGGGAATACTGATGATCCAGCAGGTAAACGAGTTGATGGGGTGGGCCTATCTCCCGCTGGCGATCGACGGACCACGTCGACAATTCCATCGGCGTTGTGAAATGCGCGCGTAGCTGCCCGGCCAGTAACGCGGCCGACGGATGTGTGGCGAACGCGGCGGTGTCCGGGCGGGTACGCCCCTTCGCCACGAGGTTGTAGGTCAACGTGATCCGGAAACCGTCGGTGACGGGCAGCACCTCATGCTCGCAGTCGCCATAGAACGCGACGAAGGACAGCTCCTCCGGCGAACCCTGGTCGGTGACCTTCGTGCCCTGCTGCTCGATCACCAACTCACCGCCGGTGAACGCCGAAGGCAGAGTCACCACCAATGTGCCGATCATGCTGTCGGCCTTCTCCGAATCCTGATGGCGCCGAAAGAATTGTCCTGGCTCATACACCAGCATCGAATGCAGCTCCGCCGACAACTCGCAGTCCGGCGCCAGACCCAGCTCAGCCCGAAGTGTGTCCAGCATGGGTAGCAACGTCTCGAGCCACCGCCGCTCGTCGACCGTCACCCGGTCGCGCGGAACCTCCCAGGTGTCACGAACATTCGCGTCCAGGAGGGTTTGCTCCCGCCGACCGTACCGCGCCGGCCGCGCGACCTCGCACAATCGTCGCGCCTGAACCGGCGTCACCGGCAACCGGATCGGCCCCACCCCAACCACCTCGATCACCAGGTTCTCCGCCGAGCTCGTCCGGCGCGTAGCAAATGACCCCGCCGCCGGCACCGAACCCATGAGCTCGCTGATCACCCGTAAAGTCTTGTCCGTCATGCACTTCTCTCGTGTTCGACAACATTTGCGGGCATCCTCGCAGAGCCCACCGACAACCCAGCCCTGAGGCGTATCGAAGAGTGTGCGTGCTGCTGACGGAAACGCCAAGCGTCGGTGACGATGTCGGCGATGCCAGCCTTCCGTGGTGTCCAGCCGAGTTCCCGGCGCGCCCGATCGGAACGGCTTCGATGCGCGCCAATGTCCTTGCACTGCTGTCGACTTCGAGCCGCAATGGTGACAGCACAGCTCAACTATGGGCGAGCTCGCGGGCGATGAGTGCGCCGATGACCGGTTCGAGCGTCTGGACATAGGCTGACCGTGAGGTGATTGTCGTCGCGGAACACCAGGGTGTTGCCAACGATGACGGGGCAGCGGACTGCGGTGCAGAACAGCGAGGTGAGGTCGTCGAACTGCCCGCCGCCGGCCATGGTTGCCGCCTGCTCGGCGGCGATACCCGCGTCGTTCACTGCGACCTGTCGCGTCGGAGAACACGCCGAAGCATCGTCGATATGTTCGGACAGGCATGTCGGCACGGTGGTGTGCGGATCCGGAACGGACCCCAGCACGAGGACCGCCGAGCCGATCACGCGCAGCTGGGCAACCAGGCGGGTCAGGGCGTCGATCCAGGCGTCGTAGGAGACGAAGCCGAAGTCGCCGCCATAACGCCGGGACATGTCCACCACGATCAGCCGCGGCCGTTCAGCCCGTAACCGGGACAGCACCTGACCGCGCCATTGTTCGCATTCGGTGTACTCCCGGCCCAAATAGGGGCTGGTGATAGGCAGGTCGAGCAGCGGGCAGGTGACCTTGGCCATGGTCTCCAGCCGCCATCCCCGTGCCGCGGCGATCGACTCGAAGGCCGGATTCCACATCCCCGCATGCGAATCACCGACCAGGGCCAGTCTGGTGGCGGAGTGCAGATCACCCGAGGCGCACTCGGCCTGGCCTACTTCCCGCCAGGAGCGCACGCAGCCATTGGTGAACACGTCGGCCTTGTCGCCGGACGCGATATCGAGTGAGGGCGTGAGATTCGATGGAACAGCTCGGATCTCGGCCGAGGCGGCGACTGCGGACTGCGTCTGCGTCATCAGCTGACTGACCGCCTCGTCGCTCGGGTCGACGACGGGAGCGACCGGTGCGGGCGATCTCATGAGCGTGAGGGACCGCGCCGCGCTGCCGTGGCCGACCGGGGCAGGCACGAGCATGAGCAGTGCCAGCGCCACGCAGAGAGCAACTGCGGTACATGCGCCCCCGCAGGCGAGGCTGAGCGTGGCCGAACGTCGCAATGGGGCCGCGAAGCGGATCGGATTCTCCACCCACCACCGGGTCAGCATGGCAAGCCCGCCGGCCAATACGACAGCACCGAGTGCGCCGACGCGGTCGAGCGGGCGGCCGAGTGCGTACGGTGCCAGCAGCAGCACGGGCCAGTGCCACAGATACCAGGTGTAGGACAGGCCGCCGATCGCCCGCACCTGCGCTGGAGCCAAGACCCGGCCGACACCGAATCGTGTTTCGGCACAGCCGGATACGATCACCAGAGCCGCACCCGCGACAGGCAGCAGTGCCGCGGTACCGGGATACTGCGTTCTGCCGTTCAGATGGACGCAGGCCGCGACGATCAGGACCAGACCGATCCATCCGGCGAGCACGGCCACCGATTTCGGCAACCGGGACCAGACGAGTGCCGAGAGCGCCACCATGCCACCGGCGGCCAGCTCCCAGGCCCGGGAGGGCAACGAGAAAAACGCCCACGGCGGCTGGGTACCGGCCCAGATCAGCGAGATCGTGAACGAGGCAGCAGCGACAACCGCGAGAACGATCAGGCACGGGAGCGTCGTGGCCGATCGGGGCGGCGCCGCCGCACGAACCAGACCGTCGCAACGATCAGCACCGGCCACAGCACATAGAACTGCTCCTCCACACCGAGCGACCAGAACTGCTGAAACGGTGACGGCGGCGCGTCGGCGGCGAGGTAGTCGGTGCCGTGCAGGGCGAGTCGATAGTTTCCGGCGTACAACGCGCTGGCGATCCCGTCGCCGAGAACCTGGCGGGCCTGCAGCGGCGGCAGCAGCACCGTCGCGACGACCGCGGTGGTGACCATCACGATGCCCGCCACGGGCAGCAGCCGACGCGCCCGCGCGCCATAGAACCGGGACAATTTGATAGTCCCGGTGGCCGTTGCCTCGCGGCAGAGGATTCCGGTGATCAGGAAGCCTGATATCACGAAAAAGACGTCCACGCCGACGAATCCACCACCGAACCCCGGCGTACTCGCATGGAAAAATACGACGGCCAGTACGGCGACTGCTCGCAATCCCTCGATATCGGGCCGAAATCTCTCCGGAGGCAACGATGCATCGTGAACCCGGTCTGCCTGCCGATTTATCAACCCGCTTCGCGCCGTCTCCGTCATGGGGCTGCATTCTCATCGATATTGTCGGCCGGGTCGCGAAGGCTCTCCGCACACCAGGTATTCCCTTCTCAATTCGTAGTGCGTCGCGGCGTGATTACGGTCGAATCGGGAGGTTTGCACGGTGCGTCCGACAGATTTCTACGATATCCCCGAAATGTCTTGCCATCTTCAAGGAATCGGTCACCATTTCGATCCGCATGCAGCCGGGACGGTATTCGGGTCAGGGGGTGTTGTCGGTCGCCAGTGAACACCTGATCATGTTGCTTCACAGTGTGACCCACGCATCGGACCAATTGATCATGGGCGGGACCGGGCGCAGCGACGAATCGAAACCCCGGGAAGTATCCCGCTGGGCAGCGTGTGTCGCTTGACTCTGACACCGTGTGAGACCGCAGACTCACTGGCGTGACCGACCCCTCGAACCTGATGTCCATCGGGCGCTTCTCCTCGCTGAGCAGGATCAGCGTGCGCATGCTGCGGCACTACGACGCCGGCGGGGTGCTGATTCCCGCGATCGTCGACAACAGCACCGGATAGACCACACCGTCTGGGGGATATCCCCCATTCCGATTCAGGGGATTTGCCGGATCTACCGCGATGGCGGGTGAAACTAGTGTTGCGTCAATGACTTCGACTCCGCGAAAGCGTCGCGCCATCGCAGCGAGCATTGCTGCGCTGCTCTGCGCAGTCCTGGCCACTACCGCCTGCGAGCCCGCTGTTTCCTCGTCCGCGGGGCGGCTGCGCCAGGACACCGAGGCGATCCACGCGCTGGGTATCAGCGGGGTGCAGGCCCGCGCGATCGCGCCCGATGGTGGGCAGTCGGTCGCCATCAGCGGCACCGCCGACCTGAACACCGGCAACCAGGTGTCTGCGGACGGCTATTTCCGCATGGCCAGTACCTCCAAGACGCTGATTGCCGCCGTCGTCCTGCAGCTCGAGGCCGAAGGCATACTGGGTGTGGACGACACGGTCGAGCGCTGGCTGCCCGCCGTGGTGCAGGGTCATGGCAATGACGGCGGCCGAATCACGCTCCGCCAGTTGCTTCAGCACACCAGCGGCATCCACGACGACCTGCCCGGATACACCACGGCGGCGGAGTACTACCGGCAGCGTCACGACGTGTACAGCTCCGAGCAGCTGGTCGCCCGCGCCATGGTTCATACACCGGACTTCGCGCCCGGTCAGGGCTGGGCGTACTCCAACACCGGCTACAGCCTGCTCGGCATGGTCATCCAGAAGGCCACCGGTCACCCTGCCCACCAGGAGATCGAGGCCCGCATCCTGCGCCCGCTCGGCCTCGACGAAACCCGTTGGCTCGGCACCACACCCACGCTCCCGGATCCGCACGCCACCGCCTACCAACTCTTCAGCGCCGATTCCCGGGTGGATGTCACCGGCCAGACAGCAGTCGACCCCGAAATCCTGTCCTGGGTCACGACCACGCGAGACGAGAACACTTTCTTCCGTGCGCTACTGGGGGGCCGTGTTCTCCCCGCCCGCCAACTGGCCGAAATGAAGCAGACCGTCCCCGTGAGCGCGGAGGTCCAACGGCTATGGCCCAACGGGCATTACGGCCTCGGCCTGGTCCAACGCCCACTGTCCTGTGGTGGCACCTACTGGAGCCACGAGGGTGGAGACGGCGGCTACATCACTCTGAACGGCGTCACCGACGACGGCGCCCGCAGCGCCGTCGTCTCCATGTCCGAGGCCCGCGGCGACACCCCCGAACACATGCTCGCCCAGGAAAACTCGGCCAGTACCCTGATCGACCACGCCCTATGCTGAGCGCTGGAGAACCGGAACCGGGCCAGCCGACGACGAGCGGACTTCCCGCTGAGGTCGGCGTGAGCCAGCCCCATAGGAGGCGCCTGGTCGCCGCGGCCGAGGCACCGAATCTGGGCCTGGACGTGCGCAACGTGCAACCCATCGGACGGCGACCACCACGCATCCGGGTTCTGTGCGAGTAAGGAATCCCGCGCCGGACAATGGATGTGGCATCCATGATGCCCGTGGTGCCAGCTGAGTACGTCGGCTCGTTCGTGGGCAGGGGCGGCATGTGGCGATGCGGGGTGATCCCGTCGCCAGCCGCACCGTCGAGGAATATCCGCTGGAACAGCGGGGAGGTGAGTTCGAAGCACGACTGGCCGTCGGCGAGGACGTAGACGTCGGAGTACACCAGGGCGCTCACCCGTTCGGGAATGCGGTCGGCGACACCGGTGATGACCATGCCGCCATAGCTGTGTCCCACCAGGATGACGTCGTCGAGTCGCTCGAATTCCACGACCGACACGACATCGTGGATATGGGTGTCCAGATTCGTTGTGGGCGAGAGTAAATGGCTACGATCGCCCACTCCTGTGAGAGTTACCGGATAGGCGGTGTGCCCGTGTCGGCGAAGCTAGTTCGCGAGATCCGAGTACCACCATGCGGCCGGGTCGTGGATCACGTTCTCGCTGAACTGGATTCGCCTGCGGTGAAAGTCACACGGATGCGGATGACCCCCTCGTCGACCTGGTCGTCCATAGATGCGCCAAGGGTGCTCGCCTATGACAGGCGAGCAACCGTTGTCGCTGCCCTCATGTTCGGTTCGGCCCTGGGCCCTGGGCATTTTCGCGGCGAGTCCGCAATTCCAGGACGGCCATGAGCGCGGTCGGCACGACTGCCAGCACCGACGCGGCCAGCACCCAGGCGAACGTCACCGCAAATGCTGACGCCGGATCGGGGTGCTCGACGCCCTTGTCGTGCAGGTGTTGTTGCAGGACGACCACAAAGGCGGCCGTTCCGATGGAGCCGCCGACGCGCTGCATGACGGTGAGTTGCGGTGTGGCGTCGATGATCTGGGACGGAGTGAGATTACGCAGGGCGGCGGTCATGGCGGGCATGGCCGCCAAGCCGATTCCGAGGCCGCGCACGACCATGGCGCAGCCGAGCAGCCAGTACGGGGTGTCGTCGGCAATCAGCATGAACGGTATGGTCGCCACGCAGCCGACTAGCGCACCGAGCAAGCAGGTGAAAGCACCGACCCGTTCGTAGAGCCGGGCGGACATCCCCATGGCGACGGCCGCACCGATGCCCTGCGGCGCCATGAGCAGTCCGGTGTGCGCGGCATCCTGATGGCGAACCAGCTGAAAGTACAAGGGCAGCAACACCATCGCGCCGAAGGTCACCGCTCCGATCACGAATGTCGAGACTGTGCCGGCCGCAAAGAAACGATCCCGCCACAGCCGCAGGTCCAAAACGGGGTTGGGGATCCGCAGCGAGCGCATCACAAACAGCACGGTGCACACCGTTCCGCCGCAGAGCGTGAGGAGCACCCGCGTAGCAGTAAGCCCGTGTGACGCTGCCTCGGAGAGCCCGTAGGTGATGCCCACCATCCCGGCCGAGACCAGGATCAGTCCCACCGTGTCCAGGACGCCGGCCGGTTCGCCCGGCTCGTCCGCGGGCAACAACCGTGCGGCGAGTACCAGCCCGATGACGCCGATGGGCGCGTTGATCAGGAAGATCCACTGCCACCCCGCGTAGTCGAGCAGCAGCCCGCCGATGGTCGGTCCAATGATCGGCGTCAGCACCATGGGTATGCCCGCGGCCACCATGGCTCTGGCCATTCCCTGTCGCCCGGCGGCGGTCACCAAGATCATCTGCCCGACGGGGATCATGACCCCGGCTCCGAGGCCCTGCGCGACTCGGGCGACGACCAATAGGCCGACGCTGTTCGCGGCCGCGCATGCGACCGAGGCGAGGGTGAACGCCAGCAGCGCACCGATATACAGCCGTTTGACCCCCACTCGGCGTGCCGCCCAACCGGTCACCGGCAGCACCGCCGCCTGTACCAGCAGGTACGCGGTGACGACCCACTGGATCGTGTCGAGGGTGCCGCCGAGGTCGGCAGCGAGCGATTTCAAGGCGACATTGACGACGGTCGCGTCCAGGAACGCCAGGATCGCGCCGAACAGTACAACCACGATGGCCCGTCGCGCTGACGGGCTGAGTGCCGGCCGGTCGACGGTCGCTTCGGATGGATTCGAGATGCTCACCCCCGAAGTGTCATCCATTGGGATAAGTAAGTCAACCAATTGGATGACATCCTTTCGGGTGACTCAATCACCCAGAGCGGTACAATGCTCGAATGGCAACCGAGCCCGACGCCGCCACAGACCCCACCCCTTCCGTCGCGGGCCGTCGCCCCCGCCGCGCGCCCAGCGCTGCAGATCGCCGTCGCGATGCCGAACGCTCGCGCCAGGCCCTGCTCGACGCCGCGCTGGACGAGTTCGCAGCCAAGGGTTTCGATGGCGCTCGGGTGCAGGAGATCGCCGACCGGGCCGGGGTCAACAAGCAGCTGATCGCCTACTACTTCGGCGGCAAAGAGGGCCTCTATCGAGAGATCCAGCGCGGCTGGCCTGCGGCCGAGGCCGAGCGCGCCGATCCGGAACTCCCCCTCGAGGAGGTGGCCGCGCGCTACCTCTCCGCAGTGCTGGAAGATCCAAGGCCTGCGCGGCTGTTGGTGTGGCGTGGGCTCACCGGAAGCGGTACGGCCACCGACTATCTCGACGGGGCCGACACGGTCGAGGCCGATCTGGCCAATCTGGCCCGAGCTCAGGAACGCGGAGAGATCGACCGGGACTTGGATCCGGCCTTCGTGCGCATGGCGGTCATGGGCATGATCCTGGCCCCGGTCATGCTGCCCGAGACCGCTCTACAGGCGACTGGAAAACTGCCTGGCTCACCGGAATTCGAGGAATATTACAGCGGGCAGTTGCGCAGGCTGCTCCGCCTTCTAGGACGGTGACGCCGAGTTAGGTGAGGGCTCTTCGTCGGCGGTGTCGACGTGCCTTGCCACACTCGGGGGTCTGCAACGCGCATCGGTGGACGGTGAAGCCGAAGGGCCGAACACGGCCCTTCGGACGATTGGACGCGATCTTCCGTACTTGGCGAGAGCTCGAATTTGGCTGGTGTTACTGCCCGGCCTCGCGTTGTGCGAACCAGCGCACGACCTGAGCTGTTCCACCGATTCCGGACCCGTTGTGGTCGACCGGACCGACGTCGACGATCGGGGCGTCGACACCTCGCCGCTGCAACGCGGCACGGCACTGTGCGCTGTTGTCCGCGGCGACGTCGGTGTCTTTTTCTCCAACGTAAAGTCGGATGGGCAACCGCGGGGTCCAGTCGGTGCAGGTGCTGTCAGAAACACGCAAGGCGTCGGCCAGTGCGCCGGTCGGATTGCGCAACATATCCACAGCATGTGGAGTCAGTAGCTGATCGATGCTTTCCGGGAAGCCTTGGTGCAGTTCATTGCCGGAATGTGAGCCGTCCAGCAGCTGATCCATCGTGGCGTCGTAGGGCGGCTGAAATACTTCGCTCGGCGAGCCGTACAGATGATGTAAGTGGTTCCAGGACACCAAGAAATAGGCCGCATAGAAGCCAGCGGACGCCGGGTCCAGGGTGGTGTGGTCCAACGCGGCGGGCATTTGCACGCCCCCCAGGGCGAACGGCCCACCGATCGCCGCGACCGCGGCGGCTCGCCAGGAACTGTCGGCACCGTTCTGCAGCACTCGCGCCAGCCCCATCGCCGCCGGTCCCCCCTGTGAGAAGCCCGTGGCATAAACCTTGCCGCTCAACTGCTGTCCGAGCGCGGCGGCCTCGCTGCGCGCGGCTCGCAAAAGCAGCACACGGGGAGTGGTCAGGAGCCGCGGCGCGGGTTGAGTTCGGCGTGGGCGCGTAGCAGGTCGTGGCAGATGCGGTCGTCGATTGGCCGGATTGCCTCGCGCAGGGTGAGGCCGGAGACCCGGGGCAGCCGCTCACGCAGCCAGTCGGCGATCTCCTGTGGGTGATGCTTGGCGCCCTCGCGCAGCGACCAGCCCAGTGCCTTGCGCACGAAGAACCGGGAGTCGATCAGCAGTGGGTCGGCGAGCTCGGAGAATCCTGGGAAGTAGTCCGGGAATTCGCCCCGGTCGCGCAGCGCCGGCAAGTACGAGAGGATGCCACCGCGGCGCACCCACTGATGGTCGTCACGGCTCCAGCGCAGCACGTCCTCGGCGGTCTCCGGTAGCCGCAGCAGCAGGGCGCCGGCCACCTTGGGGGCGATCAGGTCGACGTGCGCCCAGGTCTGGCACTTGCGCAGCAGCTGCTCCAGATAGGCGGTGTCCTGGTGTTCGAGCAGGTCGGCGCTGCCCTGCAGGAGCAGAGCGACGCAGGAGCGGAACTCGTGAACCGGTGGGGCCCACAGCTCCTCGGTGAGCTCCAGGAGGGTGTCGTGGTCGAGCCGGGGGTGTCGGCGCAGGAAGTTGCGTACCACGGTTCGCATGGCGGGCAGCGGTACGCCGATGTGCTCCAGTGGGCTCTTCAGGTAGGCCTTCTCGCCCTCGGCCCGTCCGCGTACGGCACTGTCCTCCAGCGCGGCCCTGAGTTGGTCGGCGAGAACCGGGGCGGGCGGGGTGGCCGAGGGGGGTGTGCGGGTCATCAAGGCATCTTCTCGGTCGTACAGGGCCGGACATGCGGACTGCCTGGCGTCCGCTGCGGCCCCCGGTGCAGCGGTACACGTCCTGCCGGATCGCCCCCGGTGCTGGATGTCCGGGCCTTTGAAGAAGGTCGGGGCCTTTCGCGGGCACGAGTGCGGCCGCGAGGCGGATGCCCCGCCGCAGTTGACTCAGCTGCTTGTCGGGGGCCCGATCCGGCCGGCGATCAATGGTCGACGTGTTCGACCGGCTGGCGCAGGATGGTCTTCATCTTCTCAGGGGCAGTCTTGCGTGGGTCGCTGAGGTAGATCTCGTGGTGCAAGCCCGATTCCCGCAGGCCGTTGGCATCGAGGAAGGTGTAGTGGAGTTCGTGCAACACGGGTGCCTCGTCGTCGTAGGAGCCGAGGTGGAGCACCTGAGCGCTGGGGCCTTCGTGGAGGGTCAGGTGCCGCAGCTGGGAGATCGTGGGGAGCTTCTTCTTGGCCAGCGCGGTCTGCTGGGCGTTCTCGATCATCTCCTTGGTGATCCAGGGGGGCACGCTGATGAGCATGGTCCAGTTCCAGGTGTCCTTGGCGCGGGCGACGAACGCCTCGGCCGTGTCGGCGTACCACAGTCCTTCCAGCGGAGCGACGACGAAGTCGCCGCCCGCTGTCCGCTTGCTGGTGAACTCGAGGGTGTAGGCGACCGCATAGAGGGCCTCGACCGCGCTGGTGTAGGCGGGCGCCGTGTTGGGGTTTCCGGTGCCGTCGATGGCAATGAACTGCTGTTCGGGAACGTCCACGACGGCCCACGCGGTGTTGTTGGGTGCGTAGAGCTCTTTCTGCTCCCGCTTGACGTCATACGGTGCCACTGGTGTCTCTCTTCCTGGGTGGCGCATAGCCCAGCGATGCTCGGTAACGGGCGAGCCAGACTTGCTCGGCTGACAGCTGGCTGAGGGTGTAGTCGAAGATCGTGTGCACGAGTCCGGGAGCGTCCTGCTCCCTGGACGCGGCCTGGGGACATGCGCTCCCGTGCGCTCCGCGAGCGCACGGGAGCGCTGGTCGAGGGCAGCGAGCAGGCGTTCGGGGCCGATGGCCTTGCCGCTCACTGGGATTCGATAACGACCTACCTGAGGCCGGGTCAGATCACCGGGACGATTACCGAGGTTTCGGCCTCGGCTTCGGGGACCTGACTGGGGTCGTTGAGGTAGATGTTGAAGTGGTGGGTCGAGGGGTCGTCGCTGCGGGAGATACGCAGGCCGTTGTCGTCGATGAACGCGGCGATCTGGTCGTGGGCCTGTGGGATCGCCTGGGCGAAGGGGCCTTTCACGGTGGCCGACACCGCGCGACGGGCAGGCAGATGCAGCGCGATCAGTGGGGCCTGGACCTCGGTGCCGGGGGTGGCTTCCACGAAAACCGACTCGTCGACGTCGGATTCGCGGAATTCCGCGTCGTGCTCGATGCAGCCACCGGGGCCCGTCACCGAGATGTGCTGGCGTTGTAGTTCGGGCATCAGACGTGCCCAGAGCTCCCCCTCCGCCGCGTAGTTGGCGACCGTGCCGCGCAGGGTCACCAGCGTCTGGGCGGGGATATCGATCAGTTTCACGTCGGTCATGGTGTGCTCCAGAGTGTTTCGGTCGAGCAGGCGCTCGATGAGGGTCAGCCGGTGCCGCGCCGCGGCGGACTCGTCCACCAGCGCCAGGCGCTGCAAGCGCAGCGCCTCGGTGTAGGCGGGAGTGCCGTAGACGGCGAGCAGGGCTCCGATGGCGGACACGCCGAACCCGACGTCACGCAGTTGCCGGATGCGGCCGGCCTCGCGCAGCTGCCGCGGCGAGTACCAGCGATATCCGGTGCTGTTGTCGACGATCGCGGGAATCAGCACCCCGCCGGCGTCATAGTGCCGCAGCATGCGCACGCTGATCCTGCTCAGCGAGGAGAAGCGCCCGATGGACATCAGGTTCGAGGGGTCGGTCACGCCAGTGAGTCTGCGGTCTCACACGGTGTCAGAGTCAAGCGACACACGCGTTCGGGCAAACCCACCCACCAAAGTCCGTGCGGCCAACGCATGGTTCGGGCTCGCTCGTCGCGTCCGGACGTCAGCTGGGAATGGGGTCGAGGTCGTCTGAGCCGATACACCGGCGCCCGACGGCGTGACCGGCTCGGTACCGCCGTGCCCGGTCACACTGTCTCGGTGAAGAATTGCGTGCGGATCTGGGCTGCTTCCCCAAATGCCACTGGCTCGAACCGGGTGACAGTGCCGACGACAAGCGCAGCACGCAAGTCATATTTCTCCTCGGTTCAATTCGCATAACTATCCGACGCCGCCCGGTACGCGAACACAAACCGAAGGGTATCGATGGAGGTAGACGGATCGAACGGCAACAAAGGCGGTTGCGGTGCGAATGGATCTGGAGACGAGAATCGGTGCGGCGGCGGAGTGGCTGTACCGGAATCAAATGTCCGACGAGCCCGGGGGCACGGGCTGGGGCTGGCTTGCGGGCGTGCCACCGAATGCGATGAGCACGGCGGAGGTCGTGTGCGCGCTACGGGTCTGCGGGCGGGAAATCCCCTGGGCGCAGGAGGTTTCCGAACTGTTGCGCCAGCCGTCGCTGGACGGGGGCGAGCGCATGGCGCCGATCGATACGTCCTGGCGATTGCGGGCATTGCGCGAACTGGGGGCCCAGGCAGACGACGCCGACGAGGTGGAGCTGCGCGAGTCGCTACTCGCGGCGCAGGACGCCGACACCGGCGGATGGCCGATGTCGAGCCGGTCGGGGCCCGTGTCGGTCATGTCCACCGCCAACGCGATTGCCGCGCTCGATGCGGCCGCATCATCCGATGAGGATGTGGCACAGGCGATTCTGTGGGGCGCGGGCTGCCTGGTGGCCGCGATACTGGACCACGATCCACGCCCTCGGCCGCTCTATGAGTCGGCCTATGTGGTGGCCGCGCTGGTCCGGCCCGAGATCGCCGCGATCGGCGGGGAACGCTTCGCCCACGCCCGCGAGCTGGCCGTCTGCCGCCTACTCGCAGCGTTGCGGCGCGGTGATGCCGGCGTCGCGGAGGAGACGTTCGTCCGGGACGGCGTCGCCGAGAGCTGGCGGCATCTGACGCTGCACGCCGCGCTCGGCGCGGTCCTGGCCGCCGAGCCCCGGTCGATCGCCGATCCGGCGGTATCACAGGCGCTGACGCCCCTGCTCGAACTACAGGAAACCGATCGCATGCACGCCCAGTACGGCGGATTCCGCACCTCACCGGACGGATATGTGACCACCTCGGCCACGGCACAGGGCCTGACGGCAATGACACTCGCCAAGCAGGGATCGGACGAAATCCCGTCCCCGGCAAGGAATCCGAGAATCCAAGAACGCTCCCGAACGGCCCACCTGGCCGAACCACACAGGCTGGCCATCGCGGGCGGCCGCCCGGTGGTCATGAACGCCCACGCCGGCACCGCCCTGTGGATCTGCGGAGTCGCCGCCGGACTGACCATCGCAGCCATGGCAATCGTCTTCTCCGGCCACCTCGGCCATATCGGCAGCCGCGCACTGACTGCATGGGGAATGCTGTTCGTAGCCCTGGGCACTTACGCGGGCATCGGAACCCGATTGCCACGAATACCCCGCGGCCAGATCGCGACCACGATATTCGGCACCTACACCGCAGTTGTCCTGCCGCTCATCGCCTTTCTGCTGCGGTGAATCGAACGGGTAGCCACCTCCACGACGCAGTTCCCGGGAATGCGAAAGCCTCGTGCTCGACATCGACGACACAGCTCTGAAAGCTCTGGGTAACGATCGTCCGCCGATACTCGAAGCTCGGCTACCGCGTCGCCCTCGAACCAGTCGGCGACACCGCATAATTCACACCTCCCGCTCAGGGGCTATCGATTCGATGGGTCTATCGGGTTGCGATGCGGCTATGGGTTGGGGTGCGGCGGGGGTACAGGGCGCTGTGTAGCGGAGGGCCCAGGACGCGGCGCAGCGCGTGCGGTGTCATGGCAGTGACGGGGGCGAGGGGGTTGAGGTACCTGGTAAAGATCACTCCACCGATCAGAGCGACGGCGGCGGTGGCGCGTTCGGTGGCGTCGGGGCCGCCCAAATATTCAGCAAGTCCGCTGATTACCTCGTTCTCCAGGTAGTCGCGCAGGACGCGCATGACGTCTTCGTCTCGGGCTGCCAGCCGGTTCTCGGCGGGATCGGTGGCCTCCCAGCCGTCGACGACCGAGCACAGCAGCCGGTCGGCCAAGCCCTCCGCCGGACCGTCCACGACCGCGGCCAGGTTGAGCGTGCGACTGCAGGCCACGCGCATGACCTCGACGAAAAGGCCCTGTTTGGTACCGAAGTGATAGATGACCGCCGCCGAGTCGACCCCGGCCCGCGCGGCCACCGCGCGCACCGTTGTACGCCGGAAACCGTGACGCAGGAACAGCTCCTGCGCCGCCTCCGCGATGTGTTCCCGCGTAGGCGGACGGCCCCTCGGGCGACCACGCGATTTATTCAGCATCGTTGAATTCCACGACTCGTGGGTGCCAGTGTCAAGGACGCCCCATCCCGAAGATCGAAGGAGTCGCGCACATGCGCATCACCGTGTTCGGAGCCACCGGCCCGACCGGCCGCCAACTGACCGACCAGGCACTGGCCGCAGGCCACCACGTCACCGCCGTAGCCCGACGACCGGAGAAACTCTCGCCTCGCCCAGGCCTGACCGTGGCCCGGGCGGACGTCGCCGATCCCGAGTCCGTCGAGGCTGTAGTCGCCGGCAGCGACGCTGTGCTGTCGGCTCTCGGCGCACCACCGACCCGGGGACCTGTCGACATATACTCCGCCGGCACCGGGCACATTGTGGAGGCGATGCGGCGGCAGGATGTGAAGCGGCTGGTCGTGATCAGCTCGAGCGTCCTTGATCCCAGTTGGAGGCCGAGCAGCGCCTACTTTTTCAACAACGTGTTCGACCCGTATGTGAACAGGGTCCTCGCCCGCACCGCCCACGAGGACATGCGGCGGATGGAGGCCACAGTAAGCGCCAGCGAGCTGGACTGGACGATTGTCCGGCCTTCCGGTCTTTTCGATCACCCGGACGTGACCGACTACGTGACCGACGAGAACAGCGCCGACGGCGTGTTCACTGCCCGATCCGACCTCGCCGCAGCCATGCTCGGGCAGCTCACGGACGGTCGCTTCACCCGCAAGGCGATGGGTGTCGTTTCAACCCAGGTCAGGCCCAATATCGCCAAACTGATCTGGACCGAGGCCACCCGGAAACGGTAGTAGATCTACCGTGGCCGCCGTCGGCCACGGCGGTGAACGCCGAAATTCCTTCCACGATAAAAGGATTGAGCACAATGTCTGTGTCGTTGTCGGCCTCGGCCGAGGCATTCTTGGCCGAGAACCACGCCTGCACGCTGACCACCGTGCGACCCGACGGGTCGCCCCACGTGGTGCCCGTGCGATTTACCTGGGATCGCACGTCCGGGTTGGCGCGCGTCATGACGATCAAGTCGCGACGCAAGGCCAGGAATATCCTGGCCGGCCCCGGCGGCCGCGTCGCGATCTGCCAGACGGCAGGTTTTCGGTGGCTGACGCTCGAAGGTCCGGCCGTGGTATCCGACGATCCGCAGCGCATAGCCGAGGGCGTGCGCCGGTATACCAGCCGCTACTCGTCCCCGCCGCCCAGCCCGCCAGGGCTGGTGGTGATCGAGGTCGCGGTGGACCGGGTCATAAGCCCGGACAACTGATCCGGGTATCGCGGCCTAGAGCATCCGGGGTACCAATCCCCAATCATCACCAACACAAGGGAGCATCATGACGCAACTCGATAGCAACGACGACGACCGGCCGGTCACCTTGATCAACGTATTCGAGGTTCCAGCCGACCAGGTCGACGAGGCCATCACCCAATGGCGTATCCGCGCACAGCTCATGGCGAGTGCTCCCGGATTCCGAGACTCACGACTGCATCGGGCGATCTCTTCGACGGCGCAGTTCCAACTTGTCAACGTTGCGCATTGGGACAGCCGGGCCGATCTGGAAGCGGCCCAAGCCGACCCCGCGTTTCGAGCTATGGCGGAGAACGCCCAGTTGTCGGTTTCAGCCAACCCGGCAGCTTATGAGGTCGTGGTCGAACTTCTTAGAAACGACTCGGAGCCGCCGGAATTCGACGGCTCCGCGCTCCCGGAAAATGGGGACCGGTAGGTTCTTCATAACAGTATGTTTCGATGCGCGAAATCGTCTCGAATACCCCGCGGCCAGATCGCCACCACGATATTCGGCACCTACACCGCAGTTGTCCTGCCGCTCATCGCCTTCCTGCTGCGGTGAATCGAACGGATATCGCCGAGCCTTCGCGTCGCGTATCGGGCCGGCGCAGGAAGCGAGGTGCGCAACGTCGCGCACTTTCACCCGCACGTGTTTGCCCGCTGGCCCCGAACGCAATGGCCTACTGGCACAACTTGGTTGGTCAAATCAGCTGAAGTTCCCGCATCCGCGTGTCGAGCTGCCGTGCCGCTATCGATCCAGGCGCCCGGACGTGCACGAGGCCGCGGGCTTCGAGTAGTTGGGTGGACACACGCCGCAGACCAGCCGGCCCGTGGCCCTGTACCACGCGGAAATGCTGGACCTGGTGGCCTCCCTCGGCCTGAGTTGAGCCGCGCGCTCGGCCTGTTGCGGTTTCGCATCAGGATCGGGACACGGCGGAGGGGCCACGGAGCGCGTGGGCGGGGAATGTGATGTGATCGAGGAATCCAGATCCACTCCCGGGAAGGGACTCCACACTCGTGATCATCCAGCGAGAGACCCAGATGTCGCTCGTCGTGCGCACGGACTTCTCCGATCAACAGGCTTGGGAGGCTTGCCGTTCAGCGATCGAGAAGTCCGCGGTCGAGGCGATCGGGCACCCCGACAACTTCGTCGAGTTCGTGGACAGTCCGGAGTACCGCGACATCACGGTGCAGCAGTTCCTCGACGAGCTCCCCGAGGGAGACGAGGACGAAAACGACACGTACGTCATGCTGGCGGACCAGCAGACCATGACGAACGCGGATCATCCGGTACTCGTACTCGACCTGTTCGACGCGGGGCGCGGGACGACCGCGCGCGTCGCCTCGTCCGAGTTGTGGGAAGTGGTCGGCAATCTCGACAACGCCAACATGGATGTCCGGGACTACGCGGACGCCGCGGGCGAAGACGGCGTATTCCGTAACTTCCCCTGATCCGTTTCGCGCCCGAAGTCCGCGGCGTCACCCGGATTTCGGGCGCTTCCGCCGCGCCGGCGCGCCGAGAGTCGCCGACAACTGATCGGCCACCGTGCGCGTGAACTCTCCCGCCTCGCGTAAATGGTTGCCCAGGCGCTGTTTCGGGGCGGAGACGTTGATGGCGGCGACGACGTCGCCACGGAAACCGTAGACCGGCGCGGACACACCGACCAGCCCCGGCTCGAATTCCTCGTCCACCGAGGCATATCCGCGCTGCCGGATGTCGGCGACCTTGCCCAGCAGGAACTCCAGCGTCAGCCAGTCCGTATCCGCCTGTGCACCAACGGGTATCGCGGTGGCGACCGGCGGCGCGGGACGGTCCGGGGGAAACAGGTGCCACCAGCGGGTGATGGTCTCGTCGTCCCATTCGCTCATCAGGGTGCGGCCCGCGGAGGTGGTGTAGGGGTCGACCGAGGTGCCCTCCCAGCCGATGCCGCGGAAGGCGTGCGTCGCCAGCTCGCTGTGCAGGGTCAGCACCCGGTTGCCGCGCAGGACGCACAGGTGGGTGGTCTCGTTCAGCCCGCCCACCACCTTGCGCAGGTACGGCGCGGACAAATGCGCCAGCTGGGTTTCGGTAGCGTGCGTGGCCAGGGCGAACAGCCGCCAGCCGGGGCGGTAGGCCTTGGTGTCCTCGTCGCGGGCCACCAGACCGGCCTCGGCGAGCGTGGCCAGCGCGCGGGAGACCTGCGCCTTGTCGCGCCCGGCCAGCTCGGCGATCCGGGAGACGCCCAGCCCGGCCGCGGCATCGGGCCGCGCCAGCACCTCCAGCAGCTCGACATCGCGGATCAAACCGGAGCTGTAGGTCCGCTGATCAGCCATTACTCCCCCTATCGGAGCTCGCGGCGGGGCCGAGGACCCCGCCTCGCGGTCGGCCGGTCCATCTCACGCCGTAACCCCACGGTTCGGCCGCCGCCCGCGTCATTATGTTGATAATCGTGCAACAGTGGTTGCTTGAATGTCAATACTCGCGATACCTTCGGCTCATTGAAGTGCCGTGGCTCACATCGCCCCCATCGATGTGCCACGGCATGCTGCAGGAAGAGAGTGCATTGCAATGACGAGTGCCGAAATCCACGATCCCGCCGAACCCGTCGTAGGCCCCAAGGCCTGGCGGTTCCTGAAACGGCTCACGGCCGTGACCGCGGGCGGAATGTTCATCGACGGCTACATATTCGCGGTCATCGGCGTGACGATGGCGCTGCAGACGTTCAAGGACGATCTGCACGTCACCTCCACCTGGGCGGGCCTGATCTCCTCCGCCACGCTGATCGGAATCTTCATCGGCGCAACCACTTTCGGCTGGCTCACCGACAGGGTCGGCCGCAAGGCGATGTTCCTGGGCGACCTGGCCGGGTTCGCGATCGCCTCGGTGCTGATGTTCTTCGTGCAGTCCTCGTGGCAGATGTTCGCGCTGGGCCTGATCATGGGCCTGGCGGTCGGCGCGGACTACGCGATCGGTTCGCCACTGATCACCGAGTTCTCCCCGACCTCGCTGCGCGCCCGGCTCACCTCGTTCCTCCAGATCGCCTGGAACGTCGGCTATGTCGTGGCCTTCCTGATCGGCTACCTGATCACCCGCGCCTACCCGCACGAGTGGCGGCTGGTCCTGGTCTCGGCCTTCATTCCGGCGGCGCTGTGTCTGATCGCCCGGCACGGACTCCCCGAATCGCCGCGCTGGCTGCTGTCCCAGGGTCGCCGTGATGAGGCCGAAGCCGTTCTCGCGCAGCTGAATTGGTCGCTGGAATCCGGCGACTTCCAGGCCGAGCAGCCCGAGGAGGCGAAGTTCTCCACGATCTTCTCCCGCGACTACATCGGCCGCACCTTCTTCGTCTCGATGTTCTGGACGTGCCTGGTACTGCCGTACTTCGCGATCATCTTCTTCCAGGCCGACGTGCTGAAGGCGCTGCACATGACCAACCCGATCGTCTCCGCGCTGGTCGGCACGATCGTCGCGCTGGCCGGCGCGGTGCTGGGCTGGTACCTGATCGAGCGGGTCGGGCGGCGCCGGCTGCTGATCGTGCCGCTGTGGATCACCGGCATCGCGCTGCTGATCGTCTCGTTCGACGCCTCGCTGCCGCGGCTGATCGTGGCTGCCGCGTTCTTCGTCTACCTCTTCGCCTACGGCGTGGCCTCCATCCTGTGCGGCGTATACCCGATGGAGCTGTTCCCGACCGCGGTGCGCACCAGCGGCGTCGGATTCTCCAGCTCGGTCAGCCGGATCGGCGCGGCCATCGGCACATTCCTGTTGCCGATCGCGCTGAACCACTGGAGCGTCGGCGGCACCATGGCGGTGATGGGCGCAGTGTGCATCGCGGGCGCGATCGGCTCGCAGTACCTGGCGCCGGAGACGACCGGCCGTTCCCTGGCCGAGGTCAGCTCCAAGGCCGCCCGCGGTGTCATCCGCACGACCTCGGAGCGCCGGACCGCTGCGAGCCCGGCCACCGAGCCCAAGGTCGCCTGACCCGACGGCTCGACCGAACCACCAACCCCTGCAACACCTTCGGAGGTGACAGCCATGACCCGGCACACCGGTGTCGAACTCGGCGAATCGTTCATCGATCCCGGCGTCAACGCGGCGCACATCAATACCGTCCTCGGCCCGCGCGGCAGCGCCGCCGAAACGGCGTGGACCACCAGCCTGGCCACCCCGTCGGCGGGTTACGAACGCTTCGTGGTGATCATGCGGCCCGGTGTGCCGGTTCAGCCGTTCACCGTCTTCGTCTCCAAGGCCGCGCCGGTCGACGACCGGCACGGCGAAATGATCTGGGGCCCTGCGCAGGCCGGGGTGGCCGCGGGCGTGGCCGATGCGGTCGCCGCGGGCACCGTCGCCCCCGACGAGGTCACCGATCTGCGCCTGATCGTCGCGGTCTGGGTCAACCCCAAGGCCGACGACGCCGAGGCGGTCTACCGCAACAACCGCCTCGCGACCGCGACGGCGCTGGCCAACGGTGCGGCCCGGTACCCCGACGTCGACACCGTGCTGAAAACCCGTGGGCAGATCGGCAATCCGTTCTTCACCCCGGCCGACGGCGGCGCCCCCGGCACCGAAACCACCCCGGAGGACCCGAAATGAAAATCACCGCGATTCGTACCCGAAAGCTACGCCAGGAACTCGATCCGCCCTTCTTCGCGGCCTGGGATCCCGTGCCGCGCAGGCATTTCGATGCCACCCTGGTCGAGGTGCACACCGACGAGGGCATCGTCGGCATCGGATCGGGCGACACCATGGACGGTTTCGCCGCCTACGAGGAGCTGTTCATCGGCACCGATCCGCTGAACATCATCGAGCAGGTCCGGCGGATCGAGACGATCAACTTCCACGCCGGGCGCTTCTGGCCGCTCGAGGTCGCGCTGTGGGACATCATCGGCAAGGCCGCGAACATGCCGGTGGCACAGCTGTTCGGCGGCGCGGAACGCAAGATCCTGGCGTATGCCTCGACCGGTGAGCTGCGCACGCCCGAGCAGCGCGCCGAATCCGCCCTGGCCATCCGCGAAGCCGGGTTCCGGGCCATGAAAATCCGTGTGAATCCCCATGATTCGCGTACCGGCCTGGCCGCGGTGCGCGCGGCGCGCGAGGCCGTCGGCGACACGATGGAGATCATGGTCGATCTCAACCAGTCCTGGCGGATGGCCGGGGACACCCAGGTTCCCGCGGACTACGTGACCGCCCGCCGGCTCATCGAGCAGTTCCGCGACCTGGACGTGTACTGGGTCGAGGAGCCGCTGCCCTACGTCGATCGCGACGGCCTGCGGCGGCTGCGCGCCGAGACCGGGATGCGGATCTCCGGCGGGGAGATGATCTCCTCGCTGCCCGAGGTGATCGACTACCTCGAACACGACGTGCTGGACATCTACCAGATGGACGTGGTGCTCGCGGTCGGCATGCATCGCGCGCGGACCCTGGGCGAGCTGGCCATCGCCAAGAACCGCCGCTTCACACCGCACTCCTGGACCAACGGCATCGGCGTGCTGGCCAATCTGCACGTCAGCGCCGGAATCGGCGGGGGGCCGTACTTCGAATTCCCCTACGATCCACCGGGCTGGACGCCCGAGCGCCGGGACTTCATGCTGACCCGCCCGGTAGAGGTCGATACTGAGGGCTACCTGCATGTTCCCGACGCACCCGGGATCGGATTCGAACTCGACGAGGAGGCGTGCCGCCGATGGGCACTGTGAACTGGCACGAGCGGGCCGAGCGCGCCGACCTGCCGAATCAACTCTTCATCGACGGGAAGTTCGTCGATGCCGCCGACGGCGGCACCTTCGAGAAGTACTCCCCTATCGACGGGCGCCTGCAGGGCGTGGTCGCCTCCGGGCAGGCCGCCGATATCGACGCCGCGGTGCTCGCCGCGCGCCAGGCGTTCGAGGACGGCCGCTGGTCCGGGCTGGATCCGGCCGTGCGCAAGGCGCACCTGCTGCGGTTCGCCGAGGAGATCGAGCGCGCCGCCGAGCGCCTCGCCCTGGCCGAGACCCTGGATGTCGGCAAGCCGATCGCCAACACCCTCGCCGTCGACGCACCCGGCACCGCGAACACGATCCGCTGGTATGCCGAGGCCATCGACAAGACCTACGACGAGATCGCCCCGGCCCCCGCCAAGCGCCTGGCGCTCATCACCCGCGAGCCGCTCGGCGTGGTCGGCGCGGTCGTGCCGTGGAACTACCCGTCGATGATCGCGTCCTGGAAGATCGGTCCCGCACTGGCGGCGGGCAACACCTTCGTGCTCAAACCGGCCGAGCAGTCCCCGCATTCGGCGCTGGTACTGGCCGAGGCCGCGCAGCGCGCCGGGCTCCCCGACGGCGTGCTGAACGTGGTCACCGGATTCGGTGAGACCGCCGGGCAGGCCCTGGGCCGTCACCTGGACGTGGACAAGATCGCCTTCACCGGGTCCACCCGGGTGGGGCGGCTTTTCCAGCAGTACGCGGCGGAATCCAACGGCAAGCAGGTGGCCATCGAGGCGGGCGGCAAGTCGCCGCAGCTGGTGCTGGACAGCGCCGGAGATCTTCAGCGCATCGCCGAAACCGTGGCCTGGGGCATCTATTACAACGTCGGGCAGACCTGCAACGCCGGTTCCCGCCTGATCGTGCACGAATCCCTCGCGGACGAATTGGTCACGCGCATCACCGAATTCGCGGCCAGGACGTTCGTCCCGGGAGATCCGCTCGACGAGAACACCCAGTTCGGTGCGATCGCCGACGAGCAGCAGCTCGCCAGCGTGACCGGCTATCTGGAACAGGGCCGCCGCACCGCCCGCCTGGTGACCGGTGGCAACCGCGTGCGCACCGAATCCGGCGGCTACTACGTGCAACCGACGATCTTCGCCGAGGTGGACAACGATTCCGTGCTCGCACAGGAGGAGATCTTCGGGCCCGTGCTGACCGTGACCACCTTCACCACCGAGGAGCAGGGCGTGGCGTTGGCCAACGACACCCGCTACGGCTTGGCCGCCTCGGTATGGACCACCGATCTGTCTGCCGCCCACCGGGTTTCGCGCCAGCTGCGCGCGGGGACGGTGTGGGTCAACACCTTCGACGAATCGAGCGTGATCACCCCGTTCGGCGGCTTCAAGGAGACCGGACTCGGGCGGGACAAATCCCTGCACGCCCTCGACGCCTACACCGCACTGAAGACTACCTGGATCAATTGGGAATAACTGAGATGACACTGAATTCGACCCCGCTCATCGGGTTCATCGGCCTCGGCCACATGGGCGGGCACATGTCCGCGAACCTCGTGCGCGCCGGGCATCGCCTGCTCGTGCACGACCTCAACCCCGAAGCCGTGCAGCGCCTGGTCGATCTCGGTGCCGAGCGCGCCGACTCGATCGCCGAGCTGGCCGCCGCCTGCGATGTCGTGATCACCATGCTGCCCGGACCGCCGCAGGTCGAGGCCGTGATCCGGGAAATGGGTCCGCTGCTGCGCCCCGGCTCGGTGTGGGTGGACATGTCCACCTCCACGCCGGCCGCCGCCCGCGTAGTGGACGACCTGCTGGCCGAGCGCGGGGTGTCCCGGCTCGACGCGCCGGTGTCGGGGATGGCCAAGGGCGCCGCCTCGGGCATGTTGCAGATCTTCGTCGGTGGCGAGACCGCGGTGCTCGAGCGGGTGCGGCCGCTGTTCGAGGTGATGGGCGATCCCGAGCGGGTGCTGCACGTCGGCGGGCTCGGCGCGGGATACACCGTCAAGCTGATGATCAACCAGCTGTGGTTCTCGCATCTGGTCGCCGCGGCCGAGGTGCTGACCGTCGGGGTGAAGGCCGGGGTCGACCTCGAGGTGCTGCACCGCTCGCTGCTGGCCAGCCCTGCCGCGAGTTCGTTCCTGGCCAACGATCTGCCCTCGATCTTCGCGGACGACTACGACGAGTCCTTCGCGATGAAGCTGGCGTGCAAGGATCTCGGCCTGTCCATCGACCTCGGCCGCGATGTCGGTGTGCCGACGCCGATATCGGCGCACGTCGAGCAGATATATCGCACCGCGCTGGCGAAATACGGCCCCGACTCCGGAGAGATGATCCCGGTGCGGCTGGCCGAGGACTACGCCGGGCTGCTGCTACGTCCGGCCGAGGCGCAGGAGGCGGCGGCATGACCGAACATCATTGCGGCTACGCACATTCGGTGCACGCCGAGAACTGGGACATCACCACCCGAACCCAGGTGATCGCCGGGGCCGGGTCGGTCGCGCGGCTGGGCGGGCTACTGCACGAGCGGGGCGCGCGGCGGGTGCTGATCGTCACCGATCCGGGCCTGCGCAAGACCGGCATGGTGGACGACGTCGCCGCGACGATCACCGCCGCGGGGCCGGCGGTGACGATCCACAGCGAGATCCCCGCGAACCCGTCGACCGCCTCGCTGGACGTGGCCACCGCGGTCGCGCGGGATGCCCGCGCCGATTTCGTCGTCGCGATCGGCGGCGGCTCGGCGCTGGACGCGGCGAAAGCCGTTGCGCTGCTGACCCACACATCGCTGTCGGCCGAATCGCTGGACGGCTCCGAGGAATTCGACGCCCCGACGGTACCGCTGGCGGCCATCCCGACCACGGCCGGAACCGGCGCGGAGACCAACGGTTTCGGCGTCATAGAGAGCGCCGACCATCGCAAGGTGTACATCGGCACCGCCGCGACGACCCCCGAACTGGTGATCCTGGACGCCGAGCTGACGGTCGGGCTGCCCGCGAAGGTCACCGCGGCGGCGGGTTTCGACGCGATCATCCACGGCGCGGAATCGCTGCTTTCCCAGGGCGCTACCTCGCTCTCACGCGCCTACGCCACCGAATCGCTGCGGCTGACCGTCGCGGCCCTGGCCGACGCGGTGGCCGACGGCTCCGATATCGAGGCCCGCAGCCGCATGCTGATCGGCTCGCACCTGGCCGGGCGCGCGCTGTCGCTGAGCGGACTGGGCCTGGTCCACGGCATCGGGCATTCGATCACCGCCACCACCGGCACCCCGCACGGCGTCGCGCTGGCCTCGATCGCGGGCCCGGCGCTGGCCTTCGGAGCCGGTGCGGCACAGGCGAAGTACGCCGATCTGGTCCGGGTGCTGGATCTGGACGGCGACGGTGCGCGCGCGGCGCAGCGGATCGAGGAGATCGCGGCCACGGTCGGCCTGCCCACAAACCTGGGTGAGCTGGGCGTGGGCGAGGAGCTCGTCGACACCCTGGTCACCAAGACCCTCGCGGACGCGGTCACCAACAACACCCCGCTGCGGCCCAGCGCCGAGCAATTGGCGGCGCTGTTGCGGGCCAGCATCCGGAGCCCCGGTAAGGACCAATGACCGACAGCCGCACCGCGGGAAGCCTCGATGTTGTTGCCATCAGGGCATCCGTGTGGCCGATGTCCGATCCGATGTGCTCCCGCGACCGGCGAAAGCCCATGAGCCAAAAGCGCATCCAACCCGGGCCGCGATATCACCCACGAGTTCCACATCTCACGCCGTGATCCGGACCATGTCATCCGATCGTTCCGCGCGCCAACGAAAGCTGAGAGTCGAGCAGCATGTGCGGACCGACGATCCGGACCGCTCGACGACGACACCGCCCGCGGGCCGTGTCGGATCACCGGGTGCGAACGCCCGGCTGGATAGCCGACGAAAGAAGGAGAACTGTGATGGCTCACGACCGTGAGTCCGCCCTGGCCCTGGTCGCGGAGCTGCCGCGCGGGCTCTACATCAATGGCCGCTGGCGCGAATCTGCAACGGGCGCACACTATCCCGTGCACAATCCCGCCGACGGCACGGTGCTGACCGAGGTCGCCGACGCGAGCGTGGCCGATGCGCAGGACGCGCTGACCGCCGCCGAAGCCGCCCAGAAGGACTGGGGTGCAACAACACCGCGGTATCGCGCCGAGCTGCTGCGCAGGGTGTTCGATCGGATCATCGAGCGCACCGAGGATTTCGCGGCGCTGATCAGCCTCGAGATGGGCAAGCCGCTGGCCGAGGCGCGCGGCGAGGTGGCCTACGGCGCGGAGTTCCTGCGCTGGTTCTCCGAGCAGGCCGCTCATCTGACCGGGTCGTATGCCCCGGCGCCGAACGGCGGCTATCGCATCGTCACGGCCAAGCAGCCGGTCGGGCCCTCGCTGCTGATCACCCCGTGGAATTTCCCGCTGGCCATGGCGACCCGCAAGATCGGCGCGGCGCTCGCGGCGGGCTGCACCTGCCTGATCAAGCCCGCCCCGCAGACGCCGCTGACGCTGGCGCTGCTGATGCGGATCTTCGATGAGCTGAATATGCCCGCGGGCGTGGTGAATTACCTGCCGACGCTGGACGCCGCGGCGCAGTCCAAGGCGCTGATGGACGATCCGCGGCTGCGCAAGGTGTCGTTCACCGGATCCACCGGGGTCGGCTCGATCCTGTTGCACCAGGCCGCGGATCGGGTGCTGCGCACCTCGATGGAGCTGGGCGGTAACGGGCCGTTCATTGTGTTCGACGACGCGGACCTGGATGCCGCGGTCGAGGGCGCGATGCTGGCGAAGATGCGCAATGCGGGCGAATCCTGTGTCGCGGCAAACCGATTCCTCGTTCACAGCGCCGTCGCGGAGGAGTTCACGCAGCGGCTGGTGCGGCGTTTCGAGAAGCTGGTCATCGGCGACGCCTTCGACCCGGCCAGCACCGTCGGGCCGCTCATCGATGCCAGGCAGCTGGACAAGGTGACCGAACTGGTGGACGATGCCGTCGCCCACGGCGCGCGAATTCGCGTTGGCGGCAAGGCATCCAGCGGCGCGGGCTACTTCTATGCGCCGACCGTGCTGACCGATGTGCCGGAGACGGCGCGAATCGGGCGCGAGGAGATTTTCGGCCCGGTCGCGGCGATCACCACCTTCGACACCGAGGCGCAGGCGCTCGAGCGCGCCAACGCCACCGAGTACGGCCTCGCCGGATACGTGTACACGCGGGACATCTCGCGCGCGCTGCGGTTCGCCGAAGGCCTGGAGTCCGGCATGGTCGGAGTGAACCGCGGCCTGGTGTCGGATCCGGGCGGCCCGTTCGGCGGGGTCAAGGCCTCGGGCCTGGGGCGTGAGGGCGGTGCCACCGGCATCGAGGAATACCTCGAGACGAAGTATCTCGCCGTCCAGTTGTAGGCCGGGAGCGTGCGGCCCACGCGGGTGAGGGCGTGTGGGCCGCTACCGCCGCCGCAGTTCCATGGCCAGCTCGCCGTGGCCGTTATCGACGAGGAAGCCGAGGAACAGCGCCCGGAACGCCGCCTGCGCCGTCTCGGGTGGAATCGCGCCCGGCACGGCCAGTTCGTGCAATGCCATCCCGTGTGCCAGGGCGGTGAACGCCGCGGCGGCGCCCTCCGGATCCGGCCCGCCGGCTGCCCGCACGCCGGCCACGGCCACCGTCCGGGCGGCGGTCAGCGCGTGCGAGACGGAATCTCGGTATTCCGGATGCCGCGCGGCGTGCAGATACGCCTCGAACAGCGCGAGCGTTTCCGGATCGCGCGGCGCGGCGGTGAAGGCCAGCGCCTCGAGGACCTCGTCGGGCGTGCTGTGTACCTCGGCGAGCGATTCGGCAAGCCGCACCTGAGCCTGCGCGTCGGCGTCGGTGTAGACGCGCAGCGCCTCCTCGATCAGCGCATTGATCGAGTCGAAGAAGTACCCGACGGTGGTCAGCGGCAGCCCGGCCCGTTCGGTCACCGCGCGGTGGGTCACCCCGGCCACACCGGCGGCCGCGACCACCTCGACGACGGCCTCGAGCAACGCCTCACGCCGCGCCTGGGCGCTGGGACGATGGCGGCGCACAGTCACATCCCCACCCTAGAACATCTCTGTAATTTCTTACAGTTTTCCCCTGGGCAAAGTCTGTAAGTTCTTCTAGGGTTGGCCGTTATGACGTCCATCCACGCCTTTCGCGACGACGCCCTCGGCGAACACGACGCGGTAGCCCTCGCCGAATTGATCCGCGCCGGAAAGGTGAGCCGCCAGGAGCTCGCCGCCGCGGCCATCGAGCGGGCCCGCCTGGTCGATCCCCAGCTCAACGCGGTCATCAGCCCGATCTATGACGCTCCCCGGTACAGCACCCACCCCGGCGCCGCTCTCGACGGCGTGCCGACGTTCGTCAAGGACAACACCGACGTCGCGGGCCTGCCGACCGGCCACGGCAGCGAGGCGTTCCGCGCCCGCCCGGCCGCGAAGGACGGCGCGTACACCGAACACCTGCGCGGCACCGGCCTGACGCTGATCGGCAAGTCGCGGCTGCCGGAATTCGGGTTCAACGCCAGCACCGAGTACATGACCGCATCGCCGGCCCGCAACCCGTGGAATCTCGATCATTCGATCGGCGCGTCGTCGGGCGGATCGGCCGCGCTCGTCGCCTCGGGTGTGGTGCCGATCGCGCACGCGAACGACGGCGGCGGTTCCATCCGCATCCCCGCGGCGTGCGGCGGACTCGTCGGGCTCAAGCCCAGCCGCGGCCGCCACATCGACGGGGAGCAGGTCAAACACCTTCCGCTGCACATGATTTCGGAGGGCGTGCTCACCCGCACCGTCCGCGATACCGCGGCATTCGTCGCCGCGGCCGAGGATCACTGGCGCAACCCCGCGCTGCCACCGATCGGACAGGTACACGGCCCGGCGCGGCGGCGGCTGCGCGTGGGGCTCGTGCTGCGCAGCGTGACCGGCGGCGAGGTGGACGCGCCGACGCGGGCGGCCGTCGAACACACCGCGGCCCTGCTGGAAAAGGCCGGTCACATCGTCGAGCCGATCGCGCTGCCGGTCACCGAGCAGTTCGCGGCCGACTTCGTCCAATACTGGGCGCTGCTGGCCGATCTCGCGATCAGCACCGGGAAGCTGATCCTGGATCGGTCGTTCGAGGCCGCCCGCGCCGACGGCCTGTCGCGCGGCCTGCGGGCCCATCACCGGCAGGCGCCGCACCGCACCCCGGGGGCGCTGCTGCGCCTGCGCCGAGTTCCGGCCGCGTACGCGCGGATGTTCGCGCGGCACGAAGTCGTTGTCTCGCCGGTACTTTCGCATACGACTCCGCCGCTGGGCCATCTCGCGCCGACGGTCCCGTTCCCCGAATTGATCGAGCGCCTCACGCACTACGTCGGCTACACGCCCCTGAACAACATCGCGGGCACCCCGGCGATCTCGCTGCCGATGGGCCGGACCGAGGCGGGTCTGCCGATCGGCGTGCACATGTCCGCGGCGCACGGCGACGAACGCACCCTGATCGAGCTGGCATACCTGCTCGAGGCGGAACATCCGTTCCCCCGAATCCAGGACTGACGCGGCGTACCCGGGCGCGCGATTTCGCCCAATCCGCTGCCGCGCGGACGAGATTCCTGGTGGCATGGACTCCGCATCGCATCGCATCACCGGAGGTCAGCATGTTGTCGCTACAGGAGATATCGGACCGGATGGAGATCCAGGATCTGATGGTGCGATATTCGCATGCGGTGGACACCCGGCAGTGGGATCTACTGGACGAGGTGTTCACCGCCGATGCGTACATCGACTACACCGCGATGGGCGGGTCCGCGGGCGATCTGCCGACCACCAAGAAGTTCCTGGCAGACATGCTGCCGAATTTCCTGGCGTTCCAACACCTGATCAGCAATTCCTCGATCGCCGTCGACGGCGACACCGCCACCGCGCGCACCATGTGCCACAACCCGATGCTCGTCGCGGACGCGCAGGGCAAGCAGAGCCTGATGCTGTGCGGGCTGTGGTACCTGGACACGTTCGTGCGCGTCGAGGGGCAGTGGCGAATCCATCGGCGGGTCGAGGAGAAGGGGTACATGTTCGTGGCACCGTCCGCCTGAGCGGCGCGGATACCGCTGGCCCAGCGCCGGACCAGATCCACGACCCGTTACAGTTCCGCGGTGGGTTTCGCTAGCTTCTTCCGGCTCGGATCGGCCACGTGATCGCCGATTTCCTCCAGCACTGGATGCTCTACTGCTCCATACCGGTCGTGGCGGCGCTCATCGGCTGGACCACCAAGCTGGTTGCGGTCGAGATGCTGTGCCGCCCGCTCGAGTTCGTGGGCATCCGGCCCTGGTTCGGCTGGCAGGGAGTGATCCCGAAGGCGGCGCCCCGGATGGCGACGATCGCGGTCGACCTGATGTTCTCCCGGCTGATCGACCCGAAGGAAGTGCTAGGCCGCGTCGACGTCGCCGAACTCACCACCACCCTGCGCGAACCGCTGGACGACGCCATCGCGCGCATGGTGGATCAGCTGATGATGCGCTACGAACCGCGGATCTGGGTGACCATGCCGCAGGTCGCGCGCACGGCCATGATCGCCCGCGTGCAGCGGGACGTGCCCGAGCTGATCGAGGACATCGTCACCGACCTGCGCCTGAACCTCGACCAGGTGATGGATCTGCGGTCCATCGCCATCGGCACCCTGGTCAACGACAAGGCGCTGCTGGTGAAGATGGTGCGCCACGTGGGGCATCACGAGCTGCGCTTCATCGTGCGCTCGGGGCTGCTGTTCGGCACGGTGCTGGGCTTCGTGCAGATGTTCACCTGGGCATTCACCCACTCCCCCATGCTGATGCCGCTGTTCGGCGGCCTCACCGGCCTGTCCACGGACTGGCTGGCGCTGCAGATGATCTTCCGTCCGGTCGACCGGCGCCGACTGCTGGGCATCGTGCCGTGGCAGGGCCTGTTCCACCGGCGCCGCGAACAGGTCTGCAACGACTACGCCGACCTGATCGCCACCGAAATCCTCACCCCGGCAAAGATGCTCGAGGCCGTCCTGAACGGCCATCGCGCGGACCGCCTCACCTCCATCCTCTCCCGGAGGATCGGCGAATTCATCGATGCCCAGTCCGCACCCGCGCGACCGCTGGTGACCCTGGTCGCCGGCGATAGCATCACCGCCCTCAAACGCGACATGGCGCCGGAGATGATCGCCTACATCCGCAGCGCCGCAGCCGGATTCGAGGAGCACGCCAAGCGCACCCTCGATCTGCGCAACCTGGTCGTGGAGAAGACCCGCCTGATGACCGACAACGAGTACGAGGGCCTGCTGCGCCCGGCCTTCAAACAGGACGAGTGGAAGCTGGTGGCCATCGGCGGCATCCTGGGCTTCCTGGTCGGCGAACTACAGGTCCACCTGCTGCTGAGCTGACCAGCGCGGGAGCATCCGGTCACGACGGAATGCCACCAATAGTCGGCTGGCACTGCCAGCTCCGACACGCGTTCCCCTCTCGAGTGTTCCGAACCTTTGATCGCATCGAACCACCGGAGATGGCGACAGACTTACGCTGGGGCTCACAGGCAGTGCACAGGGGAGGCATAGCTGGGAACCACGGAAGGTCCGCAGGCTGGGGGTGTGACCTCGACATTGCTGGAACCTGTGGTGGACGTGCGGGAGCCTGCGGAGCCCTCGGCGGGGCATCCGCGGTGGGTGCGGCGGGCGACGCTGGCGGCGCTGTTGGCGGCGACGGCGGTGTTGTATCTCTGGGATCCAGGGGCCGGCGGGTGGGCCAATCAGTTCTATGCCGCAGCCGTGCAGGCCGGGTCGGCGAGCTGGAAGGCGATGCTGTTCGGATCCAGTGATGCGGCCAACGCGATCACCGTGGACAAAACTCCGGGGGCGCTGTGGGTGATGGACATCTCGGCGCGGCTGTTCGGGTTCAATGCATGGAGTCTGCTCGTTCCGCAGGCGCTGGAGGGGGTGGCGGCGGTCGCGGTGCTGTATGCCTCGGTGCGGCGGGTGAGCGAGCGCAGCGAGCGGATAATGAGCACAGCCGGGCACTGGGCGGGGATTGCGGCCGGGGCGGCGCTGGCGCTGACTCCGGTGGGGGCGTTGATGTTCCGCTACGACAATCCGGATGCGCTGCTGGTGCTGCTGCTCACCGTCGCGGCGTATTGCATGCTGCGCGCGGTCGAAAAGAGTTCTGCCGCATGGTGGTTGCCGCTCGCAGGCGCCTTCGTCGGGCTGGGGTTCCTGGCCAAGATGATGCAGGCGTTCCTCGTGCTGCCCGCCCTGGTCGTGGTGTATCTGGTTGCGGCACAGCGGCCCTGGCGGCAGCGGCTGCTGCAGACGATGGCCGCGGCGGTGGCGATGGCGGTGTCGGCGGGCTGGTATCTGGCGCTGGTCGCGCTGTGGCCCGCGGGTTCGCGGCCCTATATCGGCGGCTCGCAGCACAACAGCGTGCTCGAACTGGCGCTGGGCTACAACGGCGTCGGCCGGCTGACCGGCAATGAGACCGGCGGCCTGGGCAATACGAACTTCGATGTCGGCTGGAACCGGCTGTTCAGCGATCAGATGGGCGGCCAGATCGCGTGGCTGCTACCGGCGGCACTGCTCCTGGGCGCGGCCGGGCTATGGGTGACCAGGCGGGCACCGCGCACGGACCGGACCCGGGCCGCGCTGCTGGTGTGGCTGGGCTGGCTGCTGGTCACCGGCGCCGTGTTCAGCTTCGCGAACGGAATTCTGCATCCCTACTACACGGTGGCGCTGGCGCCCGCGATCGCCGGCTCGACGGGGATCGGAGGTGCGCTGATGTGGCGGTCCCGCAGCGATATTCGCTCCCGGATCGTGTTGGCGGGGTCGCTGGCCGTGACCGTTGGGCTGGCCTGGGTACTGCTGCGCCGCACCTCCGACTGGCTGCCGTGGCTGGCGCCGGTAATCGCCGTGTCCGCCGTGCTCGGATGCGTCCTGTTGCTCGTGGCCGATCGGCTGCCGAAGGCGATGGCGACAGTCGCGCTGCTGCTGGCGGTTGCCACCGGATTGGCCGCGCCCGCCGCGTATTCGATTGCGACCGTGGGGACCACGCACAGCGGCGCGATGCCGTCGGCAGGTCCGGACGGTGCGGGCCGGCCCGGCGGGCACGGCGGCCCGGGAGGCATGTTCGGCAGCTCCACCCCCGGCACGAACGTCGTTGCGGCGCTGCAGAAGAACGCGAGCGACTACACCTGGGTGGCCGCCACCACAGGCTCCGACAATGCGGCCGGATACCAGTTGGCCACCGGCGATCCGGTCATGGCCATCGGCGGCTACAACGGCACCGACCCGGCTCCCACGCTGCAGCAGTTCGAAACCTCTGTGGCGCAACACAAGATCCACTACTACATCGAGGCCACGGTGATGGGCGGCATGCGCGGCGGCGCCGCGGCCGGCGGCAGTCAGGCGTCCGATGAGATCACCGCCTGGGTCAAGGCGCATTTCACCCCGGAGACGATCGACGGCACCACGGTCTACGATCTGACCGCCCCTGCCGCCTGATCCTGAAACGACGAAACCCCCGCCCAAAATCTGGGCGGGGGTTTCGTGTGAGTGAGCGGATGACGGGATTCGAACCCGCGACCCTCACCTTGGCAAGGTGATGCGCTACCAGCTGCGCTACATCCGCACATCGCGTTCCCGCGACGAGAAGAAACGATAGCCCACCGGACGGGAAAATATCGAATCGCCAGGTTGACGGGGGATGGCGCGCCCGGCCGCCGCTCCACGCACACCGTCCTTCCACACGGGAAAATGTGATCTCCGTCCTCACAGGGGCCGCACAGGATGGACCAATGCTCAGCCCATGGTGGCGGCCAATGCTCGTCATGACAACGAGAGGACCACCATGACGATCACCGACGCGCCCGTACGCAGGGGCGTACCCGTCGAGCACATCGACCCGCCGCGGCGCCCGTCGTGGCGCCGCTGGGTGTGCGGACCGCCCGACCAGCCGCGCTGGGCCCGCCCGGCCCTGTGGGCGCTGCTGGTCACCGCCGCTTTCCTCTACCTGTGGGGTCTGACCCGCAACGGGTGGGCCAACGACTTCTACGCCGCGGCGGTGCAGTCCGGGACGAAGAGCTGGAAGGCGCTGCTGTTCGGCTCGCTCGACCCGGGCAATTCGATCACCGTCGACAAGCCGCCCGCGGCGATGTGGGTGATGGCGCTGTCGGGCCGGTTGCTGGGCTTCGGTTCGTTCTCGATGCTGCTGCCCGAGGCCCTGATGGGCGTGGCCTCGGTGGCGCTGGTGTACGCGGCGGTGCGGCGCTGGAGCGGTCCGGCCGCCGGTCTGCTGGCCGGTGCGGCGCTGGCGCTCACCCCGGTTGCCGCGCTGATGTTCCGGTTCAACAACCCGGACGCGTTGTTGGTGCTGCTGCTGGTGGTGGCCGCCTACTGCACGGTGCGCGCGACCGAGAACGGCAGCGGGCGCTGGCTGGCCCTGACCGGCGTCGCGGTGGGCTTCGGGTTCCTGGCCAAGCTGCTGCAGGCCTTCCTGGTGCTGCCGGCGCTCGGGGTGGTCTTCCTGATCGCCGCGCCGATCGCGCTACGGCACCGGATCGTGAAACTGCTGGGCGCGTGCGTCGCGATGGTGGTGTCCGGCGGCTGGTTCGTGGCCCTGGTTGCCCTGTGGCCCAGCGCATCCCGGCCCTACATCGGCGGCTCGACGAACAACAGCCTGCTGGAGCTGGCCCTGGGATACAACGGCCTGGGCCGGGTGTTCGGCGGCGAAGGCAACGGCGGTGGCGGCGGAATGGGCGGCGGCAACACCGCATTCGGCGGCAGCACCGGCATCACCCGCCTGTTCGGCGCGTCGTTCGGCACCGAGATCTCCTGGCTACTGCCCGCGGCGCTGATCGGATTACTTGCGGGCCTGTGGTTCACGCGCCGCACGCCGCGCACGGGACACACCCGGGCGGGGCTGATCCTGTGGGGCGGTTGGCTTCTGGTCACCGGCATCGTGTTCAGCTTCATGCAGGGCACCATCCACCCGTACTACATGATCGCGCTGGCGCCGGCCGTCGCGGCGCTCGTGGGCATCGCGGTCACCGAATTGTGGCGTGGCAGGAGCCATCTCGCGGCGCGCGGCGTGCTCGGCGCGATGCTGGCCGCCACTGGAGTCTGGAACTTCGTGCTGCTGGATCGCACGCCCGAGTGGTATCCGGCGCTGCGCTGGATCGCGCTCATCGGCTCGATCGTGGTCGCGGCCGTCCTCATCGTCGGCGCGCATCAGCTGGGCCGGCTCACGGTGATCGTCGCCGCGGCGGGCCTGCTGTTCGGACTGGCGGGCTCCACCGCGTACACCATCGACACCGTGGCCACCGTGCACACTGGATCGATCCCGACCTCGGGCCCGAACTCCGGACACGGATTCGGCGGGCCCGGAGGATTCGGCAGCGGTACCTGGGCTCGGCACAACGGTTCCGGCACAAGCGGTTCGACGGCCTCCGGGCCTGCGGCCTCGGGCACGACGACCGCGGGCACGTCGGGTAACGGCGCGGCACCCGGTGAGCAGGGCGGCTTCGGCGGCGGCTCGGACAACAACACCGCCCTGCAGCAACTCGTGAAGTCCAGCTCCCACTACCGCTGGGCCGCGGCGGCGATCGGTTCCCAATCGGCGGGCAGCCTCGAATTGTCCACCGGCGCATCGGTCATGGCGATCGGCGGTTTCACCGGCAGCGACCCGTCCCCGACCCTCGCCCAGTTCGAGCAGTACGTGGCCGACGGCGATATCCACTACTTCATCGCCGGTGGCGGTCACGGCCCGGGCGGCGGCGATTCGGGCGTGGGATCGCAGATCACCACCTGGGTGGAACAGCACTACACCGCGACCACCGCCGGCGGCACCACGGTCTACGACCTGACCAAGCCGATTTCCTGATCGCACCACGCGACGACGGTTCTGTGTCCCCCATCCGGACACAGAACCGTCGTTGCGTGCAACGTAGTTCAGTCCGGCAGAGTCCGCTGCGCGAAGACGGGGAACCGCTACCAGATACCTGGGTTACGGTGTGGATCACACCACACACGACGCCGAGACTCGTCAGCTTCACCCCAGCTCACTGGGCGGTCGTCAGAACCTATGCGAGGTCACTGCGATGAGCAGCAAGACAGAACGATTCGAAATGCGATTGACAGAAGAGGGTCGCAAACAGATTGCAGCAGCGGCGGGAGCCGTCGGCGAAACGCTGACGGAGTTCGTTCGCAACGCAGCTATACAGCGTGCTGATCAGGCGCTGGCCCTATCCAGTCGCGCACTGATGCCGGCCGAGCAGTTCGACGCCATGATCCGATCTCTGGACATTGCCGACGACGCCCCCGAGCTCGCCAAGGCCGTGGCTCGAGGCCGGAGGTTCGTACGCAAGTGACTCCGATCTCGGTCGGCCTCACAGACGAACACGATGTGTCCCAGTTCGACTGCGGCGAGGAAGTTCTGAACAAGTAGCTGCAGACCAAAGCCCTCGCTGCAGACAAAGGGATACAACTTCACCCCTGTCGGCAACACGCCAGGTCGCCTTGTCATGAAGATGTCGACCGCTCTTGCAGCGTTCGGCATCGGCTGACCGGTGAAGCGACGGGCTGACCCTCGTCGCTTCATTTGGCGCGGAAATCATTTGGCGCGGAAATCACCATGTAGACGGCGGTCGGGCGGACTTCAGTCGGCGATCGGAAGGCGGACGGTGAACTCCGTGCGGCCGGGGACGCTGTCCACGGCGATATCGCCGCCGTGGGCCTTGACGACTGCCGCGACGATGGCCAGGCCCAGGCCGGTGCTGCCCGCGTGGCGCGAGCGGGAGGAGTCGCCGCGGGCGAAGCGCTGGAAGATCTCCGGCTGCAGGTCGGCGAGGATGCCGGGGCCGTCGTCGCGGACCGTCCACACCGCTGAGCCCGAGGCGTCGACGCCGAGCGCGGCGGTGACGGTGGTGCCGGGCGGGGTGTGCACGCGGGCATTGGTCAGCAGATTCGCCAGCACCTGGTGCAGGCGCGCGGCATCACCGTCGATCACCACCGGCCGGTCGGGCAGTTTCAGGTCCCAGCGATGATCCGAGCCCGCGATGTGGGCGTCGCTCACGGCGTCCACGGTGAGCGGGGTCAGGTCGACGGGCCGACGCTCGAGCGGGCGGCCCGAGTCCAGCCGGGCCAGCAGCAGCAGATCCTCCACGAGCCCGGACATGCGATGTGCCGCGGCATCCACCCGGCTCATCGCGTCGGCCACGGACGGGGACACCTCGTCCCGATTGCGCTGGGCCAGTTCGGTATAGCCGCGGATCGCGGCCAGGGGCGTGCGCAGCTCGTGGCTCGCGTCGGCGACGAACTGGCGCACGCGAACCTCACTGGCGTGCCGGGCCGAGAGCGCGCCGGCGATGTGGTCGAGCATTCGGTTGACCGCCGCGCCGAGCTTGCCGACCTCGGTCCCCGGATCGGCGTCGTCGGCCGGAACCCGCACGGGCAGTTCGACTTCCCCGCGGTCCAGCGGCAGATCGGCGACCCGGGCCGCGGTCGCGGCGACGCGGTCCAACGGCGCCAGGGCACGGCGGATCACCCAGACCCCCACGGTGACGGCGACGACCAGCGCGACGAGCGTGACGACGATCGACACCACCAGCGCCCACACGATCGTCGCGTTCACCGATGCCAGCGGCAGGCCCGCGACCACCGTGCCGCCCTTCCAGGTCGTCGCCGCCATGACGCGATAGCTGCCCGCGCCGTCAAGATCGATCGTGACGGGCTTCGCGTCGGCCGCGACGGCGGCCACCTGCGTGCGAGCCGTGCCCGACAGCGCGACCACGCCACCGTCGGTGCCGATTCTCCCTGCGGCCGTGACACTTCCGTGCTCGAGCAGGGCGCCGACGGCATTGGGCTGATTGCCGGGATGATCGAGGAAGTTCGGGCCCGGTTCGGACCCGTCGGAATCGGGCGGAGGCGGCGGATGGCCGATGCGGCCGGTGGGCACGGGCCCGACGATCGGTCCGCCGCCGGATTCGATGACCGCTCGCTTCTCCATGTCGACGAGCTGGGTATCGAGCTGATGTACCAGAAACTGGTGCAGCGCAAGCTCGGTCGCGGCGCCGATGCCGACCACCACCGTCACCAGCAGCAGCACCTGGCCCACCAGCAGCCGCATCCGCAGCGACCAGCGCCGCGGAGACCACCGCCGGGAGCGGTGAGCGGTGGATTCCTCGCCTCGCGCGCCCGCGCGACGGGACATCCTCCGGGCACGAGCAGTTTCCCCCTGGCGCACAACGGATTCCGCCCTTTCGGTCGGCGATCCGGGCACGCGCACGGGCCGCAGCGGATACGCCGCGGACCCCGGCACCGGCGGTTCAGGTAGCAGGTTTGAGGACATACCCGGCCCCCCGAAGCGTGTGAATCATCGGATCGCGCCCGCTGTCGATCTTCTTGCGCAGATAGGAGACATACAGTTCGACGATGTTGGAGGTGCCGCCGAAGTCGTAACTCCAGACGCGATCGAGGATCTGTGCCTTGCTCAGCACCCGCTTCGGGTTGCGCATGAAGAACCGCAGCAGCTCGAATTCGGTGGAGGTCAACGTGATCGGCTCGCCGGCCCGGGTGACCTCGTGGCTGTCCTCGTCCAGCACGAGATCTCCCACGACTATCTGGGCCCCGCTGTCGCGCATGGTGATTCCGGTGCGCCGCAACAGCGCCCGCAGCCGCAGCACGACCTCCTCGATGCTGAACGGCTTGGTGACATAATCGTCGCCGCCCGCGGTCAGCCCCGCGATGCGGTCCTCGACCGAATCCTTGGCGGTCAGCAGCAGCACCGGCAGGTGCGGGATCTGTTCGCGCAGCCGGCCCAGGACCTGCAGCCCGGTCATATCCGGCAGCATCACATCGAGCACCACCACATCGGGGCGGGTCTCGCGGGCGCGGGCCATCGCGGTGCGGCCGTCACCAGCCGTGAGCACCTCCCAGCCCTCGAAGCGCAAGGCCATCGAGAGCATCTCGGCGAGCATCGGCTCGTCGTCCACGACCAGCACCGTGACCGGGGTGCCGTCGGCGCGGCGCATCACGGGTCGATCGATCGGGGCATTGGCACTGGTCGTCGCTGTCACATCAACCATGATCGGCGGTCGCGCTCGGAGCGAGCTTTGCCTTGGCTGTGCGCGAACTGTGAACCTCACCGGCCGCCGGACACCGACCGTGAACGGCGCACATATCGCGCGCTGGGCCCGCACACAGCGCGCACCTACATTCGCCACCCACGGTGGAGCGGAAACCACCCGGTCCGCCGGGTCCGCACCGCACAGGAGCTTTCGACCATGACCAATCCCCTCGAGCCCGCCCGCCCCGACGAGCCCGCGGCGAGCCGGCCCGCCTGGGGCGCACCGCAGACCACGCCATCTCGGTGGACGACGCGCAAGACCCTCGCGAGCGTGGGCGTTGCCGCGGCGATCGCCGCGGTGGGCGGCGGCGTGATCTATGCCGCCTCCGGCAGTTCCACCGGCGACCATCGCGGCCCTGGCGGCCCGGGCATGAGCATGAACGGACCTGGCATGAACGGACCCGGCGGCTCGAACAACGCCGGGGGCAGCTTCTCCGGCCCGATGAGCGGGGCGCTGCACGGCCAGTTCGTCGTCTCCGACGGCAACGGCGGCTACACGACCGAGCTGACCCAAACCGGCACCGTCTCCGCCGTCTCGGCCGATTCGATCACCGCCAAGAGCGCCGACAACTACACCCACACGTACACCATCGGATCGAACACCCGCGAGACCTCGGGCGTGAAAGTCGGTGACACGGTGAGTATCCGGGCCACCGACGCGAACGGGACGTCCACCGCCACCGTCGTGACCGAGGGGACCACGGCCCGGCCCGGCGGCGGGCGGTGGAACCGGATGGACGGGACGAACGGCCCGGGAGCGCTGAACGGCGCAGCAGCCCCGAACCAGATGTCCAGCGGCCCCGGCCAATTCGGTCCGGGCGCGGGCAACCCGGCCGCCGACTCCGTCGGCGCGCCCAACTGAGACGCCCGGCCGGTCGGCGCCTCCGTCATCCCGAGCGTCCGCACCGGAACGCACTGTGGCCACCGTAGCGCTGTCGGTTGGGGCGGGCTGATAGTTGCTGTCACACAGCGCATCCTGACCGGATCTGTCCCGATGGCTACCGAAGCACCTCGCACCCCTGAGCCGGTCCCGATCGTCGCTGCCTCGCTATGCATCCCGACCGCGCTGGGTATACATCCCGACCGGGCCGAGCCGACCGTCACCGCTACACCAAGCATCCCGGCCTGACCGGACCCGATCATCGCCGCTACACCGGGTATCCCGACCGGGTCGAGCCGGGACGCGGGCAGGTTCGCACCGCCCATCCGGGCCGAAGGCACGCAGGAGTGACCGGGCTAGCCGAATACCGTTGCGGCACTACCCGATCTGGAGCACCAGCTTGCCGTGCGCCCGCTGCGACCTGCTGAGCTCGAGGGCGGTACGCCAGTCCTCCAGCGGAAATGTGCGGGCCACCGGAACGGAGAGCCGACCTTCGGCGGCGAGCTGTGCGAATTCGCCCAGCACGTCATAACGCGGCATCGCGCCGGTGTCCAACGCGGAGCGCACGCCGAGTTCCTTTGCCACCGGGTCGATTCCGAGCGTCAGCACGTGTTCGGGTTCCTTGACCGTGCGCACGAGTTCGGTCAGCGCGTTGCTGAACGGCGCGGTGTCGAGGGCGAGTTCGACCGGCCCACCCGCCAGCGCCGTCACCCGTTCCGCCATGCCCTCCCCGTAGCTCGTGACCTCGGCGCCGGCGGCGCGCAGGGCATCGGCGTACGTCTCGCCCGCCGTGGCGATCACGTGGGCACCGCGCCCGAGGGCGATCTGCACCGCGGCGTACCCGGTGGTGGTGCCCGCGCCGTGCACGAGCACGATGGTGCCGGAACCGACGCCGAGCACATCCACGGCCACGTACGCCGTTCCGACGGCCATCGGCAGCGCGGCGGCGGCCACCGCCTCGAGCCCGGACGGGCGCGTAAACCACAGGTCGAGCAGTGCGTGCTCGGACGCGCCCGCGGTCGGACCGGTGAAGGGGGCGAGACCGAACACCGGATCGCCGATGTCGACGCCGGTCACGTCGTCACCGATGGCGTCGACGGTCCCGGACACCTCCAGCCCGATCCCGCGCGGCAGGTCGCCGGGGTACAGCCCACCGCACAGCGCCCAGTCGGCCGGGTTCAGCCCACAGGCCTGCACCGCGATGCGGATCTGGCCCGGGGCGGGGTGCGGGGCCGGGGCGTCGTCGATCCGCAGCACGTCGGCCGCGTCTCCGTAGGTGTGAAAGCGAAGGGTGTGCATCAGCGTCTCCTGAGTGACGACAACATCTGTCGTCACCAACGCTACCAGAGTGACGACAGCATCTGCTGTCGCTAGAATCGCGGCATGGCACGGTGGGAAGGCAATACCCCTGATCGGCTCGCGGAGGCGGCCCTGGACCTGTTCGAGGAGCAGGGCTACGACCGCACGACGGTCGCGCAGATCGCGCGGCGCGCGAACCTCACCGAGCGGTCGTTCTACCGATGGTTCTCCGACAAGCGAGAGGTGCTGTTCGGCGGCGGCCGGGAACTGGAGGAGCACCTCGTCGCCGCCATCGAGGCCGTCCCCGCGGGCACGGGTGCGCTGCGCACGCTGCTGACCGCGTGCACCACCGCGACGGCGGTGTTCCGTCCGCGCGAGCACCTGGAGCGTCGCGCGGCGATCATCGCGGCGAATCCGCCACTGCGAGAACGAGAGTTGATCAAGCTCGTCTCGCTGTCCGAGGCCCTCACGGCCGCACTGCTCCGCCACGGGCACGACCGCGAGACCGCGCGGCTGGCCACCGATCTCGGGATGGCCGTGATGCGGCTGACCGCCGAAAGGTGCATGGCCGCCGAGAATGCCGACTACGCCGAGGTGCTCTGGGCCAGCGCCGCGGATCTCGTCGCCGTCGCGGCCGACGGCGCACCGAGTGCGATCGCCTCCGGCGAATCACCAGGTCCCGGTACGTAATCGGCCGTTCCGGACCGGCGCGAATCGCGGCGGCCGCCCCGGCGAATCGCCGTGCCGCGGCGTGCTGGAGCCGCGCGGGTCACGGAAGCCGCACAGCCCCTCATGATCAGGACCGAGCCGGGGTCGGCGCCCCCTGGGCTCGCTCACAACTGTGCGGCGCGCACTTCCCGCGTGGTCGGCGGATCGGCTCCGCGCCGCCCGCAGGTCAGCGCAGCCACCAGCATCGCCTTATCCACGATCGCAATCAGCTCCGCGCTCTCCAACGCGCGCAACGCCTTTCGCCGATGCGCGCCGAGCAGGTCCCGGCGGTGCAGACCCGCGAGCAGGCCGCCAGCGAAGGCGTCGCCCGCGCCGACGGTGTCCACCAGCTCGATCGGTACGCCCAGACGACGGATCGGCCTGGGATCCTCGGCGGTGGCGGCCAAGGCGCCCTCGCCGCCAAGCGTGACCACGACCAGCGCTGGGCCCCGGCAGGCCCAGTCGGTCAGCACGTCTTCGGGCGCTCGGTCCGGATACAGCCAGGCCAGATCCTCAGCGCTGACCTTCAGGACGTCGGCCAGGCCCAGCATCGTCTCCACGCGCGCCCGGGCGTCATCGTGAATCATCAACTGCGGGCGCATATTCGGGTCATAGGAGATGGTCGCCGTCGCCCGCGCGCGCTCGACCAGGCGCAGCAGCGCATCCGCGCCGGGCCGCTGCGTCATCGCCAGCGAGCCGGTGTGCAGGGCCGCCACGTCACCGTCCAGGGCGGGCCCGAGTTCGGCGTCGGTCCACTGCCAGTCCGCGGTGCCGTCGATGCGGAAGTCGTAGCGGGCCACGCCGTCGGCGTCCAGATCCAGCAGTGCCAGCGAGGTCGGCTCGCTGCCCTGGATCGTATGATCGAGGCCGATGGCGTTGTCGCGCAGGAAGTTCCGGACCCTGTCCCCGAGCGTGCCGGTGCCGATCCGGGCGAGCATCCGGACCGGAACGTCGAGCCGGACCAGGCCGACGGCCACATTGGTGGGGCTGCCGCCCGGCATCGCCGCGAACTCCCCCGGCGCACCGGTGGGCACCATGTCCACCAAAGCCTCACCCGCGACGGCGATCACCCCCGTGCCCCGCTCAGTCCCGGACACGATGGTTGTCCACCTCCTCGCCCGCCATGGCCCCGGTCATGATCGCGACCGCATCGGACATGGAGAACTCGTGCGGTTCGATCACCGCCACCCGCCGTCCGAGCCGCTGGATGTGCACGCGGTCGGCGATCTCGAAGACATTGGGCATGTTGTGGCTGATCACGATGACCGCCAACCCGCGATCGCGGACCTGGCGGATCAGATCCAGCACCATGCCGGTCTCCTTGACCCCCAGCGCCGCGGTCGGTTCGTCCATGATCACCACGTGCTGGGCGAAGGCCGCGCTGCGCGCCACCGCCACACCCTGGCGCTGCCCGCCCGAGAGCGTCTCCACCGGCTGCTTCATCGAGCGGATGCCGATCTTCAGATTCGCCATGTGCTCCTGGGATTCCCGGACCATCCGCTCCTTGTCGAGCATCCGGAACACCGATCCCAGCACCCCGCGACGGCGTAATTCCCTGCCCAGGAACAGATTGTCGGCGATATCGAGCGCGGGGGCGACGGCCAGATCCTGGTACACCGTCTCGATGCCCGCGCGGCGCGCGTCGATCGGGCTGCGAAACCGAACCGGCTTCCCATCGATCAGGATCTCGCCCTCGTCCGGCACCACCGCCCCCGAGAGCGCCTTGATGAGACTGGATTTCCCGGCGCCGTTGTCGCCGATCACCGCAAGGATCTCGTTCGGATACAGGTCGAAGTCGGCGCCGTCCAGCGCGGTGACGTGACCGTAGCGTTTGACCAGGCCCTTCGCCTGCAGTACAGGCTGTTTCGAGTCCGTCTGCTCGCTCACCGCTGCTGCCTCCTGCGGTTGAACTGATCCACCGTCACCGCGGCGATCACCAGGATGCCGGTGATCAGGGTCTGGTAGATCGAGGAAACACCCATGAGCTGCAGGCCGTTTCGGATGATACCGACGATCAGCGCGCCCAGCAGGGTCCCGATCACGCTGCCGCGGCCGCCGAACAGGCTGGTGCCGCCCAGGACCACCGCGGTGATCGAGTCGAGGTTGTCGGTCTGCCCCGCGTTCGGATCGCCGACCCCGGTGCGTGCGATCAACAGCAGCGCGGCCAGCCCGTAGATCAGCCCGGCGGCGGTGTAGACGCCGAGAAGTACTCGGCGCGTGTCGATTCCGCTCAACCGGGCGGCCTCGGGATTGTTGCCCACCGCGTAGATGTGCCGTCCCGCCGAGGTCTGCCGCAGCACGTACCAGGCCGCCGCGAACAGCACCAGCATCGCCACCGATCCGTAGGTGATGTCGGTGCTGCCCAGCGGAAAGGTCTTGTCGAAGAAGGTGAGCATCGAGGGCAGGCCCGAGATCGTCTGCTCCCCCGAATAGATATGGGTCAGCGCGAAGGCCACGCCGTAGGTGCCGAGCGTGACGATGAACGGCGGCAGTTTGACCATGCTCACCAGCGACCCGTTCACCAGCCCGAACGCCGCGGTCAGCGCCAGGCCCAGCACGATCGCCAGCAGCGGCGGAAGTCCCGAGTCCACAGCGAGTTTCGTGATCGCGATATTGCCCAGCGCCATCACCGCGCCGTTGGACAGATCGATGCCGGCGGTGAGGATGACCAGTGTCTGGCCGATCGCCAGCGTGCCGACCTCCATCACCTGCTGCACGATCAGCGAGAAATTGCCGCCGGTGAGGAACCGGTCCGACTCGGAGGCGAAGACGATCACCGCGACGAGGATCGCCGCGACCGGGCCGAAGTTCGGGATGTTCAGCACCCGGCTCACGAGTGCGGAGAGCGATCTGGGCGGCGCCTGCGAGGTGGTGCTTGCTGTCATGCGAGTCCTTGGTTCGGTGAGCGATCGGGGCGGCCGGGATCAGCCCCAGCAGTTGTCCAGGCCGTACTGCACGTCCTTGGAGTCAACGCCCGCTTGAGGTTTCGCGGTGATCAGGTTGACGCCGGTGTCGGTGAAGCCGGTGGTCTTCTTCCCGTTCTTGGCGTAGTCGACGATGGCCTGCACGCCCTCCTGCGCCATCTTCAGCGGGTACTGCTGCGAGGTGGCGGCGATCTTGCCGTCCTTCACGCCCTGTACGCCGGTGCAGCCGCCGTCGACGGACACGATCAGCGCGTCGTTCTCCTTGCCGGCGGTCTTCAGCGCGGTGTACGCGCCCAGCGCGGAGGGCTCGTTGATGGTGTAGACCACGTTGATGCCCGGATCCTTCTGCAGGCAGGTCTCCATCGCCGACTGCGCCTTGGCCTGATCGCCCTGGGCGGGCTGCGCGCACACCACATTCGGGGCGGTGACGTCCTGGGTCATGTCCTGGGTGGCCTGCGCGGCACCGTAGCCGGACAGGAATCCGTTGTGCCGCAACGTGCCGACGCTGACGCCCGGATTCAGGTCGATCATCGCGATCTTCACCGGCTTGTCACCCTCGACGGCCTTGGCGTACTTGCCGATCAGCTGGCCGGCGGTGAAGTTGTTGGTCGCGAACAGCGCATCGACCGCGGACTGCGGCTCGGTGGGCGTGTCCAGCGCGAACACCTCCACGCCCTTGGCGCGGGCCTTGGCGATGGCCGGAACGATCGCCTTGGTATCGCTGGCGGTGATCATGATGCCCTTGACGCCCTCGGCCACCATGTTCTCGATCGCGGTCACCTGGCTGGCATTGTCGCCGTCGAATTTGCCCGCGGCGGTGACCAGCTTGACCCCGGCGGCGTCGGCGGCCTTCTGCGCGCCCTCCTTCATCTTGACGAAGTACGGGTTGGTGTCGGTCTTGGTGATCAACCCGACCTCGATCTGCCCGCTGCCGGAACCCTTGCCGCACGCGGTGGCGGTGAGGGCGACGGTGGTGAGGGCGAAGCAGGCGGCGGCGATACGAATGGCACGAGAGGACATCTATGTGCTCCATGTGTACTGCGAAAGACAACGTTGTCAGTGACCATAGATCGTGACGCGGCTCACGTCCAGAGCCAAGTACTCACAAATTTCTCGGCAGTACGTCGGGGGACGGCACGACGCGCAGGACGTGTCACAGTGCTAGAAAGAAGGAGATGTCAGCGTTGTCAGACCCTCGGACCCCCGCCTCGGAGGCGCCCCGGCGCAGCACCCCCCGCCGGGGCGCAACCATGCGCGAGGTCGCCGCGCTGGCGGGCGTGAGCATCAAGACGGTGTCGCGGGTGGTGCGCGGCGAGCCCGGCGTATCCCCCGAACTGGCCGCGCGCGTGACCGATGCCGCGGCCATGCTCGACTACCGGCACAATCTCGCGGCGAGCACGCTGCGCGGGCACGGCCAGAAGACCGCCGCGATCGGCCTGGTGCTCATGGATGTCGCGAACCCGTTCGCCTCCGCGCTGCACCGCGCGGTCGAGGACTTCGCCCACGGCCGTGGGACTTTGGTGTTCGCGGTCTCGAGCGACGAGAATCCGGGCCGCCAGCGCGAGGTCCTGGACGCGCTGCTGTCCCGCCGCGTCGATGGGCTGATCGTGATGCCGGTCGGCACCGACCACGGGATGCTGATCCACGAGCAAAGGCGCGGCACCCCTGTCGTTTTCGTCGACCGCCTGCCCGCGGCCGCCGAAATCGACAGCGTCACGGTCGACAACCGAGCCGGAGCCCGCCGCGCGATCGAGCATCTGGCCGCCCAGGGCCACCGCCGCATCGCCTATCTCGGTGACCTGCATACGATTTGGACCGCCGCGCAACGCTACGCGGGTTACGTCGAGGGACTGGCCTGCACGGGAACCGCCTTGGACCCCACCCTGATCTGTGCCGATCTGCACAATCCCGACGCGGCCGAGGCCGCCGTCGACGCGCTGCTGTCCCGTCCCGACCGTCCCACCGCGCTCTTCAGCGCCCAGAACCTGGTCACCGTCGGTGTACTGCGCGCACTCCAGAAGCGTGGCCTGCACCGGGATATCGCGCTGGTCGGCTTCGACGACCTGCCCCTGGCCGAACTGCTGACCCCGGCCCTCACGGCCGTCACCCAGGACCCGGCCGTCATCGGGCGCACCGCCGCCGAGCTGCTGTTCGCCCGCCTGGACGGCGACCAATCCCTACCTCGCCGCCGCGTGGTACCAACTCGACTGCTGGTCCGCGGATCGGGAGAAATCCCCCCGTCCGGCGCACAGCCGGAAGCCTAGAACGGCGCTCGATCGAACCCGGAACGATCGGCCGCGGCGGCCCGACCTGCGGATAGTATGGTCAACGTGGGCATCCCGTACATCGCGTCCCCGGACCTGCCGGAGCACATGACCTGGGAAGAACTCGAGCAACTACCCGACGAGATCGCCGGGGAGATCGAGCTATGGAAGGGGCGTGTCGTGTGGATGCGACGCCCACCAGCCCCACATCAGGAATATTCGATCGAGTTTCGGAACACGCTCCGTAGATGTGCGCGTGAAGACATGTCGGTGCGGCCGGAGCAGCGCTGGCGGGTACTCACCGAGACGAATGTCTTCTTCGGTACGAACGGAAAGTCGGACTTCTCGACCCCGGATTTCCTGATATCCCGTTGCTATGAGGACGAGTTTGCGGATATCCGCGCTTCGGACCTGTATCTAGCGGGTGAGGTGTTGTCGGCATCCAACACCGAGCGGGACATCGAGGCGAAGAAGGCGCGGTACGCTGCGGCCGGAATTCCCTGGTACTGGGAGGTATTGCTCGGTCGAAACCCCCGCCGGATCGTCGTTGTTCGCGCCTACGCGCTCGAAACACACCACGGACAGTTGCCACCCGGTGTATCTCCGCTGCACCCCACCTATTACGTCATGGCTGGTGAATGGAAGTCCGAGGACACCGACGGCATTACCACCAACTTTCCGTTCCCCATTCGAATTCCCTGGTCCGAACTCGAGTACTGACGCTCAGCTCGCGGCGGACAGCTCCCGGCCGAGGCTGGCGGCGGCCTCCTGCAGCAGCGGGATGATGTTGTCCATGTCCAGACCCGCCACCCGGGCCTGCGGCCCGGAAATGGACAGGGCCGCGCGGGTGGGAGCGTCGGGGATGCCGACCGCGAAGCAGCGCACACCGATCTCCTGCTCGCCGTCGTCGACGGCGAAGCCCTGCAGGCGGACCCGATCGATCTCCTCGCGGATCACCGCGGGATCGGTGATGGTGTGAATGGTGCGGGGGCTCATCGTGATTCGCGACAGAATCCGGTCGGTCTCCGCGGGCGGCAGCGTCGCCAGCACCGCCTTGCCGACGGCGGTGCAGTGCAGGTCCACCCGCTGACCGACCTCCGTGAACATCCGCATGGCATGCGGGGAGGGCACCTGCGCGACGTAGACGACCTGATCCCCGTCCAGCACGGCCATATTCGAGGTTTCCCCCGTGAGGTCGCGCAGCCGGGTAAGATGCGGGCGCGCCGAGGAGCCCAGCACCTTCCCGGCCGTCTCGCCGAGCCGAATCAGCCTGGGCCCCAGGGAGTATCGCCGCGAGGGCTGCTGCCGGATATAGCCGCCCGCGATGAGCGTGCGCAGCAGGCGGTGAATGGTCGGCTGCGGCAGCCCGGACGCCTCGGCGAGCTGCGAGAGCGTCGCCTCCCCGCCCGCGTCGGCCACCAGCTCCAGCAGTTCGAAGGCCCGGTCGACGGACTGCACCCCGCCACTGGCCCGCGTCTGAGTGTCGGTCACGGCGTTGTTCCCTCCTGGATCGGTGTTTCCACCATCTTTGCAGCGAATTCCAGCATACGGAAGTCCGGATGCCGGAATTCGCTGCGCACCCCCGCTCGAATCAACAGAATCCAGGGATACCGTGCCATGCGCGGCCGGCCTCGGGGGCGTCGTCGCGCTCGACGGCCGCCTCGATCAGGCCGTACGGGCGATCGGCTGCGATGAACACCTCGCCCGGGTTGTCCAGGCCGAAGCGGTCCAGGTCGTAGAGGAAGTGGTGCTTGTTCGGCGCGGAGAAGCGGATCTCGGCGACGTCGCGGTGCTGCTCGAGTACCGCGCGGCCCATGCTGTAGAGAGTCTGCTGCAGGGCGTAGGAATGCACGACGGCGAACTGCCGCAACAGGATCGAGCGAATCGAGTCGAAGGTCTTGTCCCAGTTGACCGTTCCCTCCCCGGCCGCGCCCGTGGGGTTGTAGCGCCAGCGGGCCACCAGCGAGGTCGCCATGATCCGGTCGTTGGTCGGCTCCAGGGTGGTGTACTTGTCCTTGAAGAAGCCGTGGAATTCCGAGCCGGTCGTCTTGAGCAGCACCAGATCCTTGATGCCGGACACCACGTGCGCGCGCCGGTCCGGGCCGACGCCGTCGATATTGACCACCGTGGTGCGTACGCCGCCGCCGCTGCGCACGAACGAATGATCGTGCGGCAGACCATCGACGGCGATGCGGTCCCAGGAGTACTCGTCGATCTCGATGCGGGCGCCGTCCGCGCCGGGGCAGCGGGCGATGAAGTGGTCGCCGAGGGTGAGCGCGAAGTCCTCGATCGCCTCGACGCCCTTCTCCTTGGCGAAGGCGAAGACGGTGTTCTTCTGGGTGTCGGTCGGCAGCACATCGCCCTGGTCACCCGCGATGTGCGCCTCGGCGAAGCGCCCGCGCAGCGCGGAGGAGACGTTCAGGTCGCGGATCTGGTGGCGGTCCGTATCGCGGTAGACGCGCACGAGACGGTTTTCGGCCTTGCCGTACTGGTTGGGTCCGAGCTGGATGGCCATGGCTGGTCAGCTCCCTCGATAGGTAGATAGGGCGAACGGGGACAACAGCAGCGGCACGTGATGGTGCTGCTGCGGATCGGAGACCGTGAAGGTCACGGTCACCTCGGGGAAGAACGTGGGACGGTCGCCGTAGTAGGCGGCGGTGTCGAAGGTCAGCCGGTAGACGCCGGCCTCGACCCGCTCGGGGCCCAGATCGGTGCAGCGACCGTCGTCGTCGGTGCGGCCGGAGGCCAGCTCCCGCCAGCCGTCCTGAGTGCGGGCCTCGAGCCGCACCGGAACCCCCTGTGCGGGATGGCCTCCGGCGGTGTCGAGCACGTGGGTAGTGATTGCACTACGGGTCATTGAGTAACCATCCGTTCCAGCCGCTTTCGCGCGATCGCAGCGAGTTCTCCTCGGGTGACCAGGATTTCGGCGGCCGGATCGTTGTCCAGTCGCGCCGTGAGGTCGGCGAGCATCTCGTGACCGGTGCGGCCCGAGGCGCACACCAGGTAGATGAGGCCGAACTTGTCCTCGTAGGCGAGGTTCCCCGCGCGCAGCGCGGTGGCGAGCTCGGCATCGGCCGGATCGACTCCGGACTGTTCGCGCGCGGCCTGAGAGCCGGGCGCGGTGGAGGCGCCGATGCGCGGATGGTCGGCCAGTGCGGCGCGCACCTGCTCGGGCGACAGCGCGAGCACCTGTCCCTCCGCCAGCTCCAGCAGTGTGTCGCGATCGGCGTACGGCCGGGCCGAGTCGACCGCGCGGACCCACTCCTCGACGCCTACCACGCCGGTCAGGCTGACACGCCAATCCTCGCCGGGCAGCGCGTTGAGCTGCGCGATCGTAAGATTTTGAGTCACCGGGTACCTCCGCATTCCGATCGATCCGCCGGTCCTGCGGCCGGAAATCTTGTAGTTCGAGACTACCGCATCAACTTCTACGATGCGGAAATTAAATTCCGCTGAAACGAATGTAGGAGGGGCCGCAACGCGCTGTCAACAGATTCGCAAAGGTTCGCCCGGATCCGCGAAAGGTGTTGACCGCCACGCCCCAGGGGAGCTACCGTCGTATAACGGAAGAAACATTCCATATTGTGGAATCAAGATCGCAACGAGGCGATCCACCTTCCCGGAAGTGAAGTCTGCACGGACGCTGCATCCCGAGAGAGAAGAAGAGACGGCATGACACAACCCCTCCCGTATGCGGTGAACCTGTCCATCCTGTTCACCGAGCTGCCCCTGCTGGAGCGCCCCGCCGCGGCCAAGGCCGCCGGATTCGACGCGGTGGAGTTCTGGTGGCCCTTCGGCGCCAACGCCACCCCCGCCGACGACGAGGTCGAGGCCTTCGTCACCGCCATCGAGCAGGCCGACGTGCAGCTGATCGGCCTGAACCTCTTCGCCGGTGACATGCCCGCCGGAGAGCGCGGGCTGGTGTCGTGGCCGGGACGCGAGCAGGAGTTCGCCGACAGCGTCGCGGTGGCCGTGGCGATCGGGCGTCGCCTGGGCTGCAAGGCCTTCAACGCCCTCTACGGCCTCCGCCTCGAGGGCCAGGAGCCCGGCGCGCAGGACGAGGTGGCCATCCGCAACCTGGCGCTGGCCGCGCGCTCGATCGGCGAGATCGGCGGCACCGTGCTGCTCGAGCCCGTCAGCGGCATCGCCACCTATCCGCTCAAGACCGCCGAAGACGTTGTCGGCGTGCTGGATCGGGTTCGCGAGGCGCAGGGCGCGACGAACATCGGCCTGCTGGCCGACATCTACCACCTCACCGTGAACGGCGACGATCTGGACAAGGTCATCGAGGCGCACGCCGACCGGATCGCCCACGTCCAGTTCGCCGATGCGCCCGGGCGGCACGAGCCCGGCACCGGTGAGCTCGACATATTCGGCTACATCAACAAGATCGGCGCCGCCGGCTACCGCGGCTACGTCGCCGCGGAGTACGCCCCCAGCGGCGCCACCGCCGACAGCTTCGCCTGGCTGCCCGCAGCCCGCTGAAAAATACATCGCTGAAAGACATACGGAGAAACAACATGACCAGAATCGGATTCATCGGCCTCGGCATCATGGGCTCGCCCATGGCCTCCAACCTGGCCAAGGCCGGGCACGAGGTGGTCGGCTACACCCTCAACACCGACGCGTACGCGCGGCTCGAGGGCGACGGCGGCCGCGCGGTGGACAGCATCGAGGCCGCGGTCAAGGACGCCGAGATCGTTATCACCATGCTGCCCAACCATCCTCAGGTCGAGGACGTGGTGCTCGGTGAGGGCGGCGTGTTCGCCCACGCGCCCAAGGGTGCGCTGCTGATCGACTTCTCGACGATCCGGCCCGAGAGCTCGATCGCGGTGGCCGAGGCCGGCGCCAAGGCCGGATTCCGGGTGCTCGACGCGCCGGTATCCGGTGGCCAGGGCGGCGCCGAGGAGGGCGTGCTGTCCATCATGGTCGGCGGCGACGCGGACGACTTCGCCGCCGCGACAACGGTTTTCGAGGCGGTCGGCAAGACCTACATCCACGTCGGCGCGCACGGCGCCGGACAGATCGTCAAGGCGGCCAACCAGCTCGTGGTCGGCGGCACCTACGCCCTGGTCGCCGAGGCCATCGTGCTGATGGAGGCGCTGGGTGTGGACGCGGGCAAGGGCCTGGACGTGCTGGCCGGCGGTCTGGCGGGCAGCACCATCCTCGAGCGCAAGCGCACGTCGATGGTGGCCCGCGAGTTCGCCCCCGGCTTCCGGATCGACCTGCACCACAAGGACATGGGCATCATCACCGACGCCGCCAAGCAGGCCGACGTGTCGCTGCCGACCGCCGCGCTGACCGCATCGCTGATCGCCGCGGGCCGCGCCCAGGGCTATGGCTCGCTGGATCACTCGGCGCTGCTGAAGGTCATCGAGAACCTCAACGGGCGCGGCGAGAAGTAGCCTGATGAACTCGCCGCGAATCGTACTGGCCCCGGACAAGTTCAAGGGCTCGCTCACCGCCGGGGAGGTCGCCGAGGCGGTGGCCGCCGGTATCCGGCGGGTTCGCCCCGACGCCGACATCCGCTGGGTCCCGGTGGCCGACGGCGGGGAGGGGACGGTGGACGCGGCGGCCGCCGCCGGATTCGACTGCACCACGGTCGAAGTCGGCGGCCCGACCGGGGAGCCGGTGCGAGCGGCGTTCGCGCACAACGGCACGACCGCCGTCGTCGAGGCCGCGGCGGCCTGCGGGCTGTCTCGGCTACCACACGGCGTGCTCGCCCCGCTGACCGCGACCAGCCGCGGCGTCGGCGAGCTGCTGCTCGCCGCGCTCGACACCGGCTGCCGCACGGTGGTTCTCGGTGTGGGCGGCAGTGCCTGCACCGACGGCGGCGCCGGCATGCTCGCCGGGCTGGGCGCATCGTTGCTCGATGCGGATGCCCGTCCGGTGGGCCCGGGCGGCGGCGGTCTGGCCGATATCGCGTATCTCGACCTGCACCAGCTCGATCCCCGCATCCACGAGGTGGATCTGGTGCTGGCCAGCGATGTCGACAACCCCCTGCTCGGAACGCACGGCGCGGCCGCGATTTTCGGGCCGCAGAAGGGCGCGGGCGCCGGTGAGCTGGCCGTGCTGGAGGCGGGGCTGACGCACTGGTCCCGGCTCGTGGCCCAGCGCACCGGATTCGACGTGGCCGACCGGCCGGGCGCCGGTGCGGCGGGCGGCATCGGTTTCGCCGCCCTCGCGGTGCTCGGCGCCCGGCGCTCGGGCGGCATCGACGTGCTGCTCGACCTGGTCGGATTCGATCGGGTGGTCAGGGACGCGGATCTGGTGGTGACCGGGGAGGGTTCGCTCGACGAGCAGACCCTGCACGGCAAGGCGCCCGCGGGCGTCGCGGCCCGCGCCGCCAAGGCCGGGGTGCGCACCATTGCCGTCGCCGGACGGCAGCTGCTCGACGAGGCACAGCTGCGGGGCGCGGGTTTCGCCGCGTCCTATCCGCTCACCGCGCTCGAGCCGGACCTGCAGCGGTGCCAGGACGAGGCCGCGGAACTGCTGCAGCGCCAAGGGGAACTGATCGCGCGGGAGCAGCTGACCGAACCGGCTGCCGGCCGCACGTCCTAGACCCTGCCGTCGTCCCGGCCGCTCGTGCCGGGACGACGGACCACCCGTCGCCTGGGTGGAGGCCGGAATCCCGCTTCGCGGTCGCGGATTCCGACCTCCACCCAGGCGCCGGACACGCTCCGCCGTGCGCGCGGAAGCCGGAAATACCTAGCCGTCAAAGGGCTTCCGACTTCCGCCCGCACTACGGCGCACCCACGCCGGTCGCGTCGTTCCCGCGGAGGTCGGAACCCTATCCCGCCGTCTACGGGTCCCGGCTTCCGCAGGAACGATGCGGCACTATCCACGCAGTACAGGAGTTTTCGTGAATACCAACAGCGACAAGGTATTCCGCGCCCGCCGGGTGATCACGCCCACCGGCGAGGTCGCGGCATCGGTGGTCGTCCGCGACGGGCGAATCGCCGAGATCACCCCCTACGACGCGCCGCACGCAGCGGGCGAGATCATCGACGTGCCGGACGATTCAGCGCTGCTGCCGGGCCTGGTGGACAGCCACGTCCACGTCAACGAGCCCGGCCGCACCGAGTGGGAGGGCTTCGCGACCGCGACCCGCGCCGCGGCGGCCGGCGGCATCACCACGCTCATCGATATGCCGCTCAACAGCATTCCGGCGACGGTCGATATCGCCGCGCTGCGCGAGAAGCAAGACGTGGCGGCCGGGCAGTGCAGCATCGACGTCGGCTTCTGGGGCGGCGCGGTCGGCGACAACCTCGGCGACATGGCCGAGCTGGCGCGCGCGGGGGTGTTCGGCTTCAAGGCATTCCTGCTGCCCTCGGGCGTCGAGGAGTTCTGTCACCTGGACGCCGCCCAGCTCGAGGCCGCGGTGCGCGCGGTGGCCGAGCTGGATTCGCTGCTGATCGTGCATGCGGAGGACCCCGCCGTCATCGACGCCGCACCGGCCCCGCACGGACCCATCTACGCCGATTTCCTCGCCTCGCGCCCGGTCGAGGCCGAGACCCGCGCCATCGCCGCACTGATCGACCTCGCCGAGCGGTACGGCGCACGCGTGCACGTGCTGCACCTGGCCGCCGCCTGCGCGGTGCCGATGATCGCGGCCGCGCGCACCCGTGGTGTGCGAATCACGGCGGAGACCTGTCCGCACTACCTGACCATCAGCGCCGAGGAGATCCCGGACGGCGCCACCGAATTCAAGTGCTGCCCGCCGATCCGCAACCGGGTCAACCAGCTTGGGCTGTGGAACGGACTGCGCGACAGCGTCATCGACTGCATCGTCAGCGACCACTCGCCCAGCACGGTGGAGCTAAAGCGCGCGGGCGGCGGCGATTTCGGCAAGGCATGGGGCGGCATCGCGGGATTGCAGGTGGGGCTGTCGGCGATCTGGACCGCCTCCCCGGACTGGGTCGGGCTGCCCGATCTGGTGCGCTGGATGGCCACCGGGCCCGCGGATCTGGTCGGCCTGGAACACAAGGGCCGCATAGCAATCGGCGCGGACGCGGATTTCTGCGTGTTCGCCCCGCACGAGGAGTTCGTCGTCGACGCGACCGCGTTGCAGCACCGCAACCCGATCTCCGCCTACGACGGCCGCACGCTGCACGGCGTGGTGCGATCCACCTGGCTGCGCGGCGATCTGATCACCGGCGACCAGCCCCGTGGGCGCCTGCTGCGGAAAGAAGGGTAGTCATGAGCGAGCTTGCGAGCGAATCATCGACACAGCGTGCTTCGCTCATGCCGGAGCGAAGCGGAGGCATGAGCGATTTGTTCCAACTTCCGGACCTGGCCTCACGCCAGGTCGGCGGCAGCGTGGTCGCGGCAAACGACGAATTCTTCGCCGAGCGTGAGAATCTCATCAAGGATGCGGCGCCGGTCTACCAGACCCATACCTTCAACAACAAGGGCCAGGTGTACGACGGCTGGGAGACCCGGCGCCGCCGCGACGGCAGCCCGGGACCCGACTGGGCGCTGATCCGGCTCGGCGTGGCGGGGGTGGTGTCCGAAATCGTCGTGGACACCGCGTTTTTCATCGGCAACTTCCCGCCGCACGTCTCCATCGAAGGCGCCTCGGTGCCCGGGCATCCCTCGGTGGACGAACTGCTGGCCGCCGACTGGCATACCCTCGTGCCGGTCTCCCCGGTCGAGGGCGACAGCCGGAACCTGTTCGAGGTCAGCAACGATCGGCGCATCACCCACGTGCGGGTGAACATGCATCCCGACGGCGGCATCGCTCGGGTCCGGGTGCACGGTACCGCGGTCCCGGATCCGCAGTGGATCGACGACATCCCCTTCGACCTCGCGGCGCTGCGCAACGGCGGCCGCGCGGTGGCCTGCAGCGACGGCTTCTTCTCCCCGCCGAACAACATGCTGCAGCCCGGTATTTCGCGGTTCATGGCCGACGGCTGGGAGACCCGGCGCCGGCGCGACGACGGCAACGACTGGGCCACCGTGGCCCTGGCCGCCGAGGCCGTGCCCGCGGTGCTCGAGCTCGACACCACGCACTACAAGGGCAACTCCCCCGCGCGCATCTCCCTGGACGGGTACACCGCGGACGGCGAGCTGGTCTCTCTACTCGAGCCGACGGCGCTGCAGCCCGATGCCACCCACCGCTTCCGCCTCACTGGCGATCGGCCGGTGAATCACGTGCGCCTCAACGTCCTTCCCGACGGTGGCGTCGCCCGGCTGCGCCTGTTCGGCCGCATCACCCCCGCGGGGCGTGAGCAGCTCGAGAGCCGCTTCACCGCCACCACCCCGGACCACTGACCCCACGGCCATTGATCACGAAGGAGACCCGATGGTTCTGATGTTCCTCAACGGCGACGGCATGCGCGGCGGGCGCCTCAACGGCCAGCTCGATGGCGCCCCGCTGCTGCGCGCCGCGCGCAGCGCCGCGAAGTACCGCTACTACTCGGTCGGAGACCGCTTCCCGGCGATGCTCGCCACGCCCGACGAGGGTCGCTCGGTCCTCGGCGAGGTATACGACGTACCGATGGAAGTGTTGCGGGACAACCTGATCCCGAACGAACCGCCCGAGCTCGAGCTCGGCCTGATCGAACTCGAGGACGGCACGGCCTGCCTTGCCACCGTGCTGCGGCCGAACCTGGCCGATTCGCCCGAGCTGACCGATATCTCCGATATCGGCGACTGGCGCGCCTACCGCGGCATCCCGGTCGCCGACTGATCGCGCCGCCCCGGCCGAATAGCCGAGGGCACAAGTAAATACATCCGGTCTCGCACCGCGGACCGGGCCACGCGGGGATGACGGCTCCCCGCGCGGCCCGATCAACGGAACGAGACGCCAAACGCACACATGGGAGTACACGACATGCCACGCATGCGGGCCGTCGACGCGGCCGTCAAAATCCTGGAACTGGAAGGCGCCACACAGGCTTTCGGCCTGCCCGGTGCCGCGATCAACCCCTTCTACTCGGCGCTGCGCGCGCACGGTGGCATCAAGCACGTGCTGGCCCGCCACATGGAGGGCGCCTCACACATGGCCGAGGGCTACACCCGGGCCGCACACGGCAACATCGGCGTGTGCATCGGCACCTCCGGCCCGGCCGGCACCGACATGATCACCGGCCTGTATTCGGCCATCGCGGACTCGATTCCGATCCTGTGCATCACCGGGCAGGCGCCGCGCGCCCGCCTGCACAAGGAGGACTTCCAGGCGGTCGACATCGCCGCCATCGCCGCGCCCGTCACGAAAATGGCTGTGACCGTGCTGGAACCGGCCCAGGTGCCCGGGGTGTTCCAGCAGGCGTTCCACCTGATGCGCTCGGGCCGGCCGGGCCCTGTGCTGATCGACCTACCGGTCGACGTGCAGGTCGCCGAGATCGAGTTCGATCCGGAAACCTATGCGCCGCTGCCGGTCTACAAGCCCGCCGCGACGCGCGCGCAGGCCGCGAAGGCCCTGGACATGCTGATCGCCTCGCAGCGGCCGCTGTTCATCGCGGGCGGCGGCATCATCAATGCCGGCGCCGAGGACCTGATGGTCGAGCTGGCCGAGCTGCTGAACGTGCCGGTAGTCCCGACCCTGATGGGCTGGGGCATCCTGCCCGACGACCACGAGCTGTCCGCGGGCATGGTCGGCCTGCAGACCTCCACCCGCTACGGCAACGCCACGCTGCTGGCCTCGGATTTCGTCATGGGCATCGGCAACCGGTGGGCCAACCGCCACACCGGAAACCTGGAAACCTACACCCGGGGACGCACTTTCGTGCACGTGGACATCGAGCCCACGCAGATCGGCCGGGTGTTCGCGCCCGACTACGGCATCGCCTCGGACGCCAAGGCCGCGCTCGAGCAGCTGCTGGCGGTGGCCCGCGAGCGCAAGCAGGCCGGAACCCTGCCCGACTACTCCGGCTGGGTCGCCGAGTGCACCGAGCGCAAGGGAAGCATGCACCGCAAGACGCACTTCGACAACGTTCCGGTGAAACCGCAACGGGTGTACGAGGAGATGAACCGGGCGTTCGGGCGCGACACCCGCTACGTCTCCACGATCGGCCTGTCGCAGATCGCCGGCGCGCAGTTGCTGCACGTGTACCAGGCGCGCAACTGGATCAACTGCGGCCAAGCCGGACCGCTGGGCTGGACCGTGCCCGCGACGCTCGGCGTGGTGACGGCCGACCCGACCCGCAATGTCGTTGCGCTGTCGGGTGATTACGACTTCCAGTTCATGATCGAGGAACTGGCCGTCGGCGCCCAGTTCAACCTGCCGTACGTGCACGTGCTGGTGAACAACTCCTACCTGGGCCTGATCCGGCAGGCGCAGCGCGCGTTCGACATGGACTACTTCGTGCAGCTCGGCTTTGACAACATCAATGCCGACGACTCCATCGGCCTGGCCAAGGGCTACGGCGTGGACCACGTCCGCGTCGCGGAGGGCCTGGGCTGCAAGGCGATTCGCGTCGAGGATCCGAACGAGATCGCCGCCGCCTTCGCCCGCGCCAAGGAGTGGGCACAGGAGTTCCGGGTTCCCGTGGTGGTCGAGATCATCCTGGAGAGGGTCACCAATATCTCCATGGGCGCCACCGACATCGACCAGATCACCGAATTCGAGGCCCTGGCCGAATCCGCCGCCGATGCACCGACCGCTCTGCTGCCGCTGAGCTGACCCAGGACTCCGTCGGCTTTATCACACACGCTCCCACGCCGACGGTCGACCCGCCCCGCCACACCCGAGACCCGGGTGCGGCGGGGTTTCTCGTTCGACCGCACGATTGTGACCCCGTTCCGCAGCGATCTCCGCTGGTCAGACCCTGCCAGCTAGGTCACAGCCGGTCCCCCGTGAACTGACAGAGGGCACGGAGGCGACTCCCAGAATCGATGAATAGTCTTGCCGCCATGACACATCCGACCCCCTCGGGCTCCCCGTCAACCTCCAGCCGCCGCCGCAGGATCGCGCTGGTCACCGGCGCCACCGGCGCGGCCGTCGCCATCGTGGTCGGGGTGAGCGCCTGCGGATCGTCCGGCAACACCAGCTCGGCGCCGGCCTCGTCCACCTCGGCCTCGGCCTCCAGCACGGCCAAGCCGGGCAAGCACCGCGGGAACGCGATCTTCGGCACCATCGCCTCGCAGAACGCCGACACCTGGACGCTCACCAAGAAGGACGGCACCACCGAGACCGTCACCATCACCCCGCAGACGAAATTCGGCTCCAAGAAGAATCCGGCTCAGCAGTCCCAGTTCACCCTCGGTGAGATGGTCGCCGTACGCGGCAAGGAGTCCGGCACCACCATCACAGCCACCGACATCACCCAGGCCAAGCAGCATTCGGCCAGCGCCACCCCGTCGGCCTCGGCTGCCCCGGCGGCTCCCACCACGAACTGAGGTCGCCGCCGCGCCGATAGCCCGCGGGCCGGCGGCGCCGCGTTCTTCACAGCTCATACCTAACCTGCCCCAACGACAGCCAAATGTCCGAGCCCGAGGATTTCCCTCGTCGGTCCGGCAGGTGCCGGACGGCGTTTCGGATTCCGGTCCGGGAACCAGGAGGTTGGTATGGGTATCACGTCGAGGCTGGCCGCTGCGGTAGCGGTTGGCGGACTGACGTTGGGGGCATTGGGAATTGGGTCCGCGGTTGCGAGCGCGCAGCCTCCGCAGGCGCCGGCGCAGAACGGACAGCAGTGCGCGCCGCCGCCGAACGGACACCAGGGACCGCCGCCCTCCGGGCACCAGGCTCCCCCGCCCGGCGGCCAGAAGCCCGGCAACCCGCCCGCATGCCCGCCCGCGCACTAGAAAGAGCTGCTGCACAGCGCCGATAGCGCCGCGCAGCCCGCAAGGCCCCGTGCCCACTGTCGTCGGGACACGGGGCCTACGCGTGGTTACACCACGTGGCATAACGAGTTCCCAGCTGCCCCCTCCGGCAGCCCTCACACGCTCGCGAGCACGTCCTCGAAGGCGGCCTCCGCGGCCCCGAGAAGCTTGAGATCCGGCCCGAGGGAAGACCTTTCGATCCGCACACCTCCGTGCGCCCGCGAGACCATGCTGCGCCGCCGGACCTCCCGCTGGGCGCGCTGCACCACAGCCTCCGGGAGGATCGCGAACAGGTCGCCGAGCACCACCAGCTCCGGGCTGAGGATGTTCACGACGTTGACCAGGCCCAGGATCAGCCAGTCGACATAGCCCCCGAGACGGGCCACCGGATCCGAATCCCGTTGCAGCTCACGCAGTTCGGCCACGATCGCGCCCCGGGGTCCGGTCTCGCTCAGGCCCAGCGCCCGGCGTAGCGCGTGCTCGCCGACCTCGGTCTCCCAGCAGCCGGTATTGCCGCAATGGCAGACCCGGCCACTGGGATTCACTGTCATGTGGCCGATTTCGCCGAGGTAACCGGCCGAGCCGCGCAGCAGCGCGCCCTGGGCGATGATGCCCCCGCCCACCCCGACGTCGGCGGAGACGAACACCGCGTCCGAGGCCCCGCGCCCGACCCCGCGCACGTATTCGGCCAGCGCACCGAGCTCGGCGTCGTTGCCGACCACCACGGGCACACCCAGGACCCGGCCCATCCGGTCGCCGAACGGCACCTCGTCCCAGCCCAGATTCGACGCGTTGTACACAAGGCCGTCGTTGCGGCGCACCACGCCCGGCACCGAGATCCCCGCCGCCACCGGATGCAGGTCCAGATCCTGGGCCAGCAGCGCCGCGGATTCGGCGACATGCGTGACCACCTCGTCCGGATCCCGTTGCCGCCCACGCAGATTCCAGCTGTTGCGCCCCAGAATATGACCGCCCAGGCCGACCAGCGCGATGCCCGCGTGCTCGACCTGCACATCCACCGCGAGCACCACGACCGCATGCGGTTGCGGCAGCACCAACAGCGAGGGGCGGCCCGCGCCCTGCGGCAGCCGTGGCACCCGCTCCTCGACGACCCCGTCCCCCGCCAGCCCGTCCACCAGCATCTTGATGGTCGAGCGGTTCAACCCCAGTTCCGTGGCCAGCGTGGCGCGCGTGGCCGGACCGCCCACATGTAGCAACCGCAACAGCGAGGCCCGATTGAAGCGCCGCACCTCATCGGGCCGGGCGACATTCACGACGGCACCTCCCACATCGACAACCCCTCACTCCGCAATGCACACGCCCGGGACCGTCCCAGCCGAAAGTCGGTGCGCGATCGGCGATCACCATGACACACGGCTGGGCGGCCGCCGAATTCATCGGCCCGTATGTGCGGCCCTGCGGCGCGAGAGCGCATCCACGGTGGCCGCCAGCAGCAGCACCAGGCCCGTGACCACCGAGACCACCGCGGCCGGCTGTTTCAGCAGACCGAGGCCGTTGGACACGACCGCCAGCACGGCGCCACCGATGACGGCGTCGGCAATGCGTCCCTTGCCGCCGAACAGCGACGTACCGCCGATCACCGCGGCGCCCACCGCGAACAGCAGGGTGTTCAGGCCACCGGCCTGCGGATCGACCGAACCGACCTTGGAGGAGTACACGATCGCGCCGATCGCGGCACAGCCGGAGCTGATCACGAAGACGCTCGAGCGCAACTGGGTGACGTTGATACCCGCCCGGCGCGCGGCCTCCGCGTTGCCGCCGATCGCGTACAAATGCCGACCGTACGTGGTCCGGTTGAGCACATAGGTGCCGATGGCCAAGAGCACCAGGATGATCGGCACCACGTACGGCACCCCGGATATCGTGATCAGCTTGCTCGGCGACCGGTTCACCGACATGAACGCGGTCGCAATGCCCGCGAGCACCAGCAGCGCGACCACCTTGCCGATCACCAGCGGCGTCGGCTGCACCACCAATCCCTTTGCCCGCCTCCGGAAATGACCGAACAGCGTGACCCCGGCCCAGCCGCCGGCGGCGACCACGAACAGCACCCAGCTCCACAGCACCGACAGATTCCCGTTCGCCACCGCATCGAGCACGTGCGAGGAGCTGATGCCCAGCACGCCGCCCTCGCCGATCAGCTGCAGAATCGCGCCCTGCCACGCCAGGAACAGCGCGAGTGTCACCACGAACGAGGGCATTCCGATCTTGGAGATCAGGAATCCGGTGATGCAGCCGATGGCGGTGCCGACACACACCGCCAGCAGCATCTCTATCCACGGATTGGCATGGAAGCCGACGACCGTGATCACCACCCCGAGCAGCGACATCGCCACCCCGGGCCAGATCCGCAGCAGCGCGGCCAGTACCGCGGCGAGCAGCAGCAGGCCGTTGAAAATGTAGAAGACCGTACTGCCCATGCCCGTCAACAGATTTCCGTTGTCGACATAGTGCATGGCCAGCACCGCCCCGGCCACACCGGAGGCGGTGCCCGCCGACAGATCGATCTCGCCCAGCAGCAGCACATACACGATGCCCATCGCGATGATGGTCTGCCCGGCGCCCTGGGCGAGCAGATTCGCGATGTTGTTGAGCGAGAAGAACACATTCGACAGCGAGGAGAACAGCACGACCAGCACCACCAGTCCCAGAAGCGCTGGTAGCGATCCGATCTCGCCGCCCCTCACGCGGGCGAGATAGGCGCGCACGGCCTCCGCCGTGGATACGGTGGTGGTGTCGATGCCGAAATCGGCGATCGCCGTCGGGGCGCCGGTGGGGGTCTCGGGGCTCTCCCCGCCGCCTGCCGTCTCGGCCGAAACTTGCGTCATCACTACTGCTTTCCTGCTAATTCTGCGCTTCGCGCCTACAACACCGCGGATTCCGGCCGGGCCAATCCCAGCTCGCCGGAGCGTCCCGCGGTGATCAGTTCCACGACCTGATTCTGGGTGACCTCCGCGGTCCGTACCTGCGCCGCCATCCGGCCCAGGTACAGCACCGCGATCCGGTCGGCTACCTCGAACACGTCGGCCAGGTTGTGGCTGATCAGCACCACACCCAGCCCCTGTTCGGCGAGCCGACGCACCAGATCCAGCACCTGCCGGGTCTGGGCCACCCCGAGGGCGGCGGTCGGCTCGTCCAGCAGCACCAGATTGCTGTTCCACAGCACCGATTTCGCGATCGCCACGGTCTGGCGCTGCCCGCCGGACAGCGATGCCACCGGGGTGCGCACGGATTTCACCGTGCGCACCGACAGCGATGCGAGCGTGCGCCGCGCCGCGTCCTCCATGGATGCCTCGTCCAGGAACCACGGCTTGCCGCGCTCCCGGCCCAGGAACATGTTCTGCACGATGTCGAGGTTGTCGGCCAGGGCAAGGTCCTGGTAGACCACCTCGATGCCCAGCGCGGCGGCGTCCTTCGGCCCGCGAAGGTGCACCTCCTCGCCGCGGAACTTCACGGTGCCGGAGTCCGAACCGTGAATTCCGGCAATGCATTTCACCAATGTCGACTTGCCCGCGCCGTTATCGCCGACCAGCGCGGTGACCTCCCCTGCGGGAGCGGTGAATTCGACATCGTGCAGAACATGGACCGCACCGAAGCTCTTGTTGAGCCCGGAGATCTGCAGCAGCGGCTCACTCATCGATTGCTCTACCTCTCAGTGGATCCCGAGCTGGGTGCAGATCGAGGCCACATCGCCCGAGCACAGATCGCTCGCGCTCACGTAGCCCTGATCCACGACGGTCTTCACCTGGTCGCGGGTGACCGTGTGCGGCTCCAGCAGCACCGACTTCACCGTCCGGTTGCCCTTGGGGTCCTGGCTGGTGCCGGTGGCGACGGCGTCCGCGGCGGCCTTGTCGCCCTTGGCCAGATCGGCGGCGAGCTTGGCCGCGGCGTTGGCCTCGTCCTGGATCGGCTTGAACACCGTCATGTACTGATCGCCGCGCAGGACGGCCTTCAGGCCGTCGGTGGTGGCGTCCTGGCCGGTGACCGGGACCTTGCCGTTGAGGCCGTTCTTCTTCAGCACGGTGACGATGGCGCCGGCGAGGCCGTCGTTGGCGGCCACGACGCCGTCGATCTTGTTGCCGTTGGTGGTGAGCAGCTGCTCGAAGGTCTGGCCGCCCTTCTGGTTGTCCCAGCCGTCGATGGCCTGGCTGGCAACGAGTTTCAGCGCGCCCGAATCGTAGAGCGGCTTGAGCACCTGCTCCTGCCCCTGATGGAAGAGGGTGGCGTTGTTGTCGGTCGGCGCGCCCTCGATCTCGATGACCTGGGCGGCCGGCTTGGCCTTGAGCGCGTCGGCCACGGCCTGGCCCTGCAACGCACCGACCTTCACGTTGTCGAAGGACACGTAGTAGTCCGAGGAGCCGCCGAGGTTCAGCCGGTCGTAATCGATGGTGGGGATGCCCGCCTTGTGCGCCTTGGCGGCCACGGCATTACCGACCTCGCTGTTAATGGAGGCGATGAGCAGCGCCTTGACGCCCTTGGCGATCATGCCGTCGGCGAGGCTGCTGAACTTCTGCACGTCGCCCTGCGCGTTCTCGACGTCGGCGTCGAATCCCTCGGCGTTGAGCGCCTTGGTGATCATCGGACGGTCGAAGCCCTCCCAGCGGGCCGAGGTCGCGGTCTCCGGCAGGATCACACCGACGGTCCCGTTCTTGCCTCCGCTACTGCCGTTCGAGCCGGTGGAGTTGCCGCCGCCGCTGGAGGAGTTGGATCCGCAGGCGGTGAGGGTCAGCAGGCCGGCGAGCGCAACGGCCACGGCCCCATACCGTTTCATCCTCATCAGGTGAACCTTTCGAGCTGGCGGCCGCCGCCGCCGGTTCGGGTGTCCGGTGACGGGGGCCATATGTTGTAGGCAACAACATATGCGACGCAGCTCGCGACGGAGGTCACAATTGCGCAACACTGTGTCTCAGCTCACGTTTTATTCCATAGTGACAGGCTGGGCCGGTATCACTTCGGAGAACATTCGAATCCGGGCGAAGAAGTTGTTAACGGATACCCACCCCCGTACGGTTGTGTGGTTGTGCACGCCGCTGCAGGGGTTTATTGGCGACTGGCATCAGCAGGGTTCCTACGTCAGTGGCACTATCGGCTCGCGATGTTCGCGGGCATGTTCACCAATGTGGTGTTCGGGCTGGTCCGCGCCTCGGTGATGCTCGCGGCCGTGCGCGCCACCACCGGATTCGGCGGCTACACATCGGATTCCATCGGCGCGTACGTCTGGCTCTCGCAGGGACTGCTCGGTTCGCTCGGGCTGATGGGGCCGACGCTGGACATCGCCGAGCGGATCCGCACCGGCGACGTCGCGATCGACTTCCTCAGACCCGCGGACATTCAATTCTGTTATCTGGCAACCGATCTCGGTCGGGCGGCGTGCGCCTTGCTGCTGCGCGGGCTGCCCAGTGTCGCCGCGGGACTGCTGGCCTTCGAGCTGGCGATGCCACATCAGGCCGGCGCGTACGTGCTGGGCGTGCTCAGTATCGTACTGGCCGTCACGATCTCGTTTCTGCTGTTGTTCGCGGTGTGCCTGACCGGATTCTGGATGGTGGAGACCCGCGGCATCCGGCTGCTGTATCAGATCGTGGCCACCTTCCTGGCCGGCCTGTTCGTTCCCGTGCATCTGTTTCCCGGATGGTTGCGCACGCTGGCGGAACTCACCCCATTCCCGTCCCTGCTGCAGACGCCGATCGATGTGCTTTCGGGGCGGGCCACCGGTTGGAATGCTCTGGAAGTAGTTGCTGTACAAGTATTCTGGGTTGTTGTCACAGTTCTGCTGGGCCGGGTGTTGCTGCGGGCGGGCCGCCGTAAACTGGAGGTACAGGGTGGCTGAACTATTCGGAACCACCCGGACCTCGGGAACATGGTTCACCCCGTACAGTGCCGTACTCCGCTCGCGGATGCGCTCACAGCAGGCGTATCCACTCTCCTTTGCCGCCGACATGCTCTCCTCGCTCCTGGTCGGTGTGGTGGAATTCGCCGAGGTCTGGGTCATTTACCACAACGTGCGGGTGCTGGGCGGCCTGGATCTGCACGCGATGCTGCTGCTGTTCGGCATGTCGAATCTGGCCTTCGCGATCGCGCAGATCGCCTTGGGGCACACCGACACGCTGCCCGCGTACATCCGCGCGGGCACCCTCGATGCCTTCCATCTGCGCCCGCAGCCGCTGCTGTTGCAGCTCATCACCAGCGATGTCTCGCTGCGCCGGGTGGCCCGCGCCGGCGTGGCGGCGACCGTGTTGTGCATCGGCCTGGAGATCAACGACATTGATTGGACCGTAACCACATTGGCCCTATTGGCGCTCTCGCTGACGACGGGCATCGCGCTGTTCGCCGGGTTGTTCGTGTGCGCGGCGGGCCTGCAGTTCTTCCTCGTCGACGGATCGGAACTGACCAACAGCTTCACCTACGGCGGCGCCTTCGCCGCGCAACAGCCCAGCTCGGTGTTTCGCGCGCCGATGACACTGCTGTTCGGCTTCGGGGTGCCGGTGTCGTTCGTCGCGTATCTGCCCACCATCGCGCTGCTGCGGCTGCCCGGACCGGCATGGCTGCCGAGCTGGCTGGCATGGGCGAGCCCGATCGCGGCGGCGTGGGTCTGGGGACTGGCACTGCTGTGCTGGCGTCAGGGAGTGCGACACTATCAGGGAGGCGGTGGATAGCGGTGTCAATCGAAATCAACAATCTGACAAGACAATTCGTCATTCATCGGAAAACCGAGAAGCGCTGGACCCGTCGTCGCGAGGTGATCACCGCAGTCGACAGGATGAGCTTCTCGATCGGTTCCGGCTCCGCGGTGGGCTATATCGGGGCCAACGGCGCGGGCAAGTCGACGACCATCAAGATGCTCACCGGCATCCTGGTGCCCACCTCCGGGACCGTGCGCACCTGCGGGCTGGAACCGGTGCGGCAGCGGCGCGAGCTGGCCGGGCGGATCGGGGTGGTGTTCGGGCAGCGCTCGCAGCTGTGGTGGGATCTGCCGCTGCGCGAATCGTTCTCGATCCTGGCCGCCATCCACCGCCTGGATCCGGATCGGGCCCGTAAGCGCCGCCACGAACTGGTGGAGCAGCTGGAGATGGCCGGCACCCTGGACACGCCCGTGCGGCAGCTATCGCTGGGGCAGCGGATGCGGGCGGAAATCGCCGCGGCACTGCTACATTCGCCCGAACTGCTCATCCTGGACGAGCCCACCATCGGCCTGGATGTGCTGTCCAAGCAGCGATTACGCGATTTCCTGTCCTACGAGCGCATCGAACGCGGCACCACCCTGCTGCTCACCACCCACGACATGGGCGATATCGAGCGGCTGTGCGAGCGGGTGCTGGTGGTCGACCGCGGCCGCCTGGTCCACGACGGATCTCTGACGGGGCTGGCCGCCACCGTGCGAGTGCGCCGGATGCTGGTGGTCGATCTGGTCGCGCCGGCACCCGAACTCACCGGCCTGCGCGGCGCGCAGCTGATCGCCAGCGAGGGCGGCGGCATCCGGCAGCGGCTGGCCTTCGATCCCGAGAGCATCACCGCCGCACAGCTCCTGGCCGCGGTCTCGGCGCGGGCCGAGGTGCGCGACCTGTCCATCGAGGAGCCCGGCATCGAGGACGTGGTGCGGCGCATCTACCGCTCCCAGAGCGCGGCGCGATCACCGAGTGTGGACACAAACGCGTCCCCGCCGACGGGCGACGGGGACGCGAGGTAGTGCTCGATCGGATCATTCAGGGGGTGCGGCCGCCTCCTGCTCACGTGCCCCCTGGTCCAGCCGGAACGGCGGGTACTCGTCCCGCATCAGCGAGGAGTATGCGCGCACCCGGATGCCCCAGCGGTTCAGGCCCATCACCAGGTCGAACAGCCCGCGTAGGTAGCGGCCGGTGAACAGCAGCCCGATCAGGGCGATGAGCACCAACACGGCCAGCAGGGAGATCCCGCCGCCGCCCATCATCCAGTGGCCGTGCCCCCCGCCCACGCCGTGGTGGTGATGGTGATGGCGGTGCCCGCCACCTCCCCAGCGCCAGAAGCCACCGGCGAAGGCCGCCACGATCAGGTACTGCGGGATCGCGAGCAGCCACCACTTGATCAACACCAGCCAGCGGTGCAGCTGTTCGGGGTAATCCACCTCGAGATCCGCCGGGTAATTCTCGTCGGGCTTCAGGCTGAACGGCGGATACCGATCGGTGCCCGCGGGCGAGAACGCGTAGAACCGGACACGCCAGCTCCAGCGCATGACACCCACGTTGAAGTCGAAAAGGCCTCGGGGATAACGACGTGTGAACAGAATCGCGAAGAATGCGATGACCGTCACGACGAAGTAGGCGATGTGCAGGAAAATCAGCACCACGATATGCGGAATCGCAAGAATCCATTTGATGATCCATTGCCAGCGCGACAGCGCCGGGTCGAGATCACCCCTAACGCGGACGGGGTAAGCGGGGGTGTCAGGTTGCATGACCACGCTCCTCTCGGGCGTATCCGGCTCGACGCCGAGCCGCGATACCACCGATTGTTTCGCAACCAGGTCACGTTCATGGTTCTTTCCGAGGTGGATGTGTCATCGACTGTGATGACACGCGCCGACACTCCGTTTGCTTCGTCACATCCACCCTCTCGTGTTGCGAGAAGCGGCGTCATGTGTCACCTTGCTTCTGATTGTCCGCAGCTCGGGCCGTAGGCCGTGCGGTGAGCGGGAATGAGGAGTCGAAGTGCAATTCCGTCGAGCACCATTGTTGCCGAACGGTAGCAAGCAACGTGCCACGACGATCGGGCTGTTGCGTCCGCGCACCATCCGCGGTCAATTGATCCGAGTGCTGGCGGTTTCGGTCGTCCTGGTGCTCGTCCTACTGGGCCTGCTGATGGCCGGCCAGGTGCGTGCGTACCGGGCCACCGACAAGACGGTGCGCGCGGTGTCGCTGACGCTGTCGGTCCAGGACCTGGTGCAGGAGGTGCAGCGCGAGCGGGGCCTGTCCAACGGCATGCTCGCCGGCGACGCGGCGATGCGGCAGGCGCTCGACGCCCAGCGCCCCGCCACCGACCGGGCCCTGCAGGCGTTGAGCGCGGCACTGGACGACCGCGCCCCGGGCGCCGGCGATGTGCGTGCCGCGCTGCGGGATCTGGCGGCGCTGAGCGACGAGCGGGCCGGAATCGACGCGCACCGCACCGACCGCACGACCGCCTTCGCCTTCTACACCGATGCGATTACCGCGCTCACCCGCAACCGGCTCGGACTCGACAACGCCCAGGACGATCAGGTGTGGCGGGGCCTGTCCGCGCTGTACTCCCTGGGCGATGCGAAGGAATTCACCGCGCAGGAACGCGGCTTCCTCAGCGGCGTCTTCGCCGCCGGCGGGTTCGGCCCCGGCGAGTACGTGCAGTTCCTCGACATCCGGGCCGCGAAACAGGCCGCGCTGGAGACATATCCGCGCGATGCGACCCCGAGCGAGCGCGTGGCGGTGACCAGTTTGATGCACTCGGCCGACGCGCTGCGCTCCGCCGAGTCGGAGGGCGTCGCCATCGCGGCGCAGCACGGACCGCTCCTCACGCCGGTCTCCGCGACCGATTGGTGGGCACAGACGAGCTCGGTAATCGACGCGGAGCGCGGCGTGCAGCAGTCGATCGGCGGCGACATCAATCAGCGCGCCCGGCACCTGCGTCAGATCGCCGAGCGGACCCTGGCCGCATACGGCGTCGGCACCCTGCTCGCACTGCTGGTGCTGGCGCGGCTGGTCTTCTCCGGCGTGCGGGCCATCGTGCGCCCGCTGGCCGCGCTCGCGGCGACGGCCGACGAGGTCGCCACCCAGCGGCTGCCCGCGCTGATCCGCGCCTGGCAGGATCCGGACGCGGACGATCCCGGCCCGCCCGAGCCGGTGCCCGCCCCCGAACGCGCGAGCGTCGAGATCGCCCAGGTGGCCGTGGCATTCGACCGTGTGCAGACAACCGCCTACGAACTCGGCGCGGCGCAGGCGACGGTGCGCCGCAACACCACCGAATCGCTGGCCAACCTGGGCCGGCGCAATCAGAATCTGCTGCGCCGCCAGCTGGCGCTGATCAGCGAGTTCGAACGCGAGGAGCTCGACCCGCGGGCGCTGTCGAACATGTTCGAGCTCGACCACCTGGCCACCCGCATGCGGCGTAACGCCGAGAGCCTGCTGGTCATGGTCGGCCAGGCCAGCCCGCGCCGGTGGAGCGAGCCGATCCCGCTGACCGACGTCATCCGTGCGGCCCTGTCGGAGGTCGAGAACTACCGGCGGGTGGTGGTGCGCCGCGTCGACGACGTGCCGGTCACCGGCGGTGTGGTCAGCGAGCTCGCCCACATGCTGGCGGAACTGATCGAGAACGGGCTGTCCTTCTCGCCGCCCGAGGTCGAGGTCGAGATCTACGGCCGCCTCGTCGGGCAGCGGTACCTGCTGGCCGTGGTCGACCACGGCATCGGCATGTCGCCCGAGCAGCTGGCGACCGCCAACGCGCGGCTGCGCGGGGAGGCCGACTTCATGGTCGCGCCGACGCGGTTCCTGGGGCACCACGTCGTCGGGCGACTGAGCCGACGCCTGGGCATCGAGGTGGAGCTGACGGTCTCGCCGATCAGCGGCGTGGCGGCCCGGATGCTGCTGCCCCTCACGCTGCTCGCCGGGCCGGTCGCACCCCGCACCTCCCTGGCCCTCCAGTCGGCGCAGGCCGCGTTGCCCGCCGGGGGCTCTCCGACCACACTGTCGGCGAGCGAGGACCGCTCGGCGTTGGAAGCGGCCGCACACGACCGTCCGGCAATCGCGGCGGACCGCAATGCCCGGGCGTCGTTCGACCCGGCACCGGCGAACGGCTCGAACTGGGCATTCTCCGAAAACCCGGTGACCGCAACGGATTCCGCTCCGTACGATGCCTCGACGAACGGCGCGGCGCCCCGCCCGGATCCGTTCCCGACACTGCCGCCGGGCCGAATCAAGGATTCCCTGAACGCCCTTTCCGCGCAACGGAATAGGCATTCGGTGCAGTCGTCCTGGACCAACGGGCAGGCCCCGGGCACCAACCCGGCAACCTCCACTCCCCGGTCGTCGCCTCCGGTGACCGATCCGAATCCAGCTGAGCCGCAATCGAATGCGCCAGGCCATTCGGAACACGCCGCCACGGCCGCGCCGGAAGTGGAACGAACCCGCAACGGTCTGGTCAAGCGCGCCAAGCGGATTCCGTCCCCGACCGCACCGGATCCGGTCGCCGCCACACCCGCCCCGGCGGCGCCGCCGCGACACCGGACATCGCCCGCGGCGGACCACTCCGCCGAGCAGACCAGGGGTATGCTTTCAAGCTTCCGGGCCGGTCATCGGCGCGGCGAAATGCATGAGCCGGCGCCAATTCCGGCATCCACAGCACAGGAGGACCCCCGGTGACCACTCAACTGCCGGAATCCGGTTCACACACCTTCAACTGGCTGCTCACCGATTTCGTGCGCTCCACCGACGGTGTCCGGGATACCGTCGCGGTGTCCTCGGACGGGCTGCTGATGGCGATGTCGGAGGGGCTGGACCGGGCCGGCGCGGACCGCCTCGCCGCGATGGTCTCCGGGCTGGTGAGCCTGGCCCGAAGCGCCGCGCGCAGTTACGATTTCGATGGCCTGAAGCTGATCATGATCGAGATGCGGCGCGGCTTCCTGCTGGTGTCGGCGATCTCCGACGGCAGTTGCATCGGCGTCATCGCCGACAGCGACAGCGATGTGGGCCTGGTCGGATATCAGATGGCCATCCTCGCCGATCGGGCCGGCGCGATCCTGACCCCGGCACTGATCGCCGAATTACGACAGTCGCTGCGCGGATGATCGACCGCCAGCCCGGCGACACCGCGGATGTGGAGCACGGAGATACCGGCCCCCTGGTCCGGCCGTTCCTGATGACGGCCGGGCGAACCACCCCGCTGGTCGATGGGCTGCGCGTCGAAACCCTCATTCGCACAACCCACACCGCACCCTCGGCATCGCTGCGGTTCGAGCAACGGACCGTGGCGCTGCTGTGCCGACACCCCCATTCCATCGCCGAAATCGCTGCCACACTGCGTGTTCCGATCGGCGTGGCTCGGATCGTGGTCAGCGATCTGATGCTCGCCGGTCACGCGGAGGCGGCGTCGGCCGATGATCTATCCACCGCAGCCATCGAGAGGATCAGGGATCTTGTTCGGGCACTCTGAGACTTCAGCTACACCGGAACCCACCCCGGCCCCACCGGAACAGGCCGCCGTCTCGGTCAAGATCGTGGTGAGCGGCGGCTTCGGCGTCGGCAAGACCACCTTCATCGGCGCCATCTCCGAGATCGAACCGCTGTCCACCGAGGCCGCGATGACCGAGGTGTCGACCGGGGTGGATCCGGAACAGTACACGGGCAAGACGACCACCACCGTGGCGATGGACTTCGGCCGGATCACCCTGGACCGTTCGCTGGTGCTGTACATGTTCGGCACGCCGGGCCAGGAGCGGTTCGAATTCCTGTGGGACGACCTGCTCGACGGCGCCCTGGGCGGGGTGATCCTGATCGATACCGCACGGATCGAGGATTGCTATCCGGTCCTGGATTTCTTCGAGCGCAACGGCACCCCGTTCGTGGTGGCGGTCAACCGGTTCGACGGTGGCGACCGCTTCGATCTGGATGAGGTGCGCGAGGCGCTGCGCATCGATGAATCCATCCATATGGTCGAATGCGATGCCCGCAGCCGCGAGTCGGTGAAGCAGGTACTGGTGGCGCTGCTGGAACAGGTGCTGGTCCAGCGTCTGGCCCGCGCGAGCTGATCCGCCCACGCCCCGGCGCGGGACACGACACCGCCCCGGAGTCCGCGGGACGCCGGGGCGGTATGCAAGTGTGCACTCGCGTCAGCTGCGATTTAGCCGAAGGAGCCGGTCCACAGGGTGCTGGCCAGGCCGTGGAAAGCAGCGCTGCCGGTGCTGAGGACGCCGTTGAGCGCAGCCGAACCAGTGTTGATGATGACCGGGATCATAAAAGATCAACCTCTCTTGTCAGGGGCGTGGAACCGTCGGCGCTCCGTATTGGACCACCGACCAGGAACACCCTGCTGGGTCGATCTGAGAGTTCACTGATCCGTAGCTGGCAAAAGACTGAGAGGTCTCATGTCAAAGATCACCGTAACGAGCCGCGCACAACGGGCGATGCAGATCTCGTCAATACCGCCCCCTACCGGCGCATTTTCCCTTCCGCGGAGTAGAGACTGATCTCGCCGCCCTCGCTCAGAAAGGCATTGACGAGCATCGGTCTCCGCTCCAGCAACTCGTCAGTTTCGGGAACCGCGGTGGTGATCGAGATCTGCGGGATCGACGCCCAATTCACGACGTACCGCTCCGGCGGACCGTCCGCCCCGGACATCGGGGCGAGCCGGAAGACCGACACCGTGCGGCGCTCCATGAGGCCACGCACCACCTCCGCGATTCGCTCCGGATCTTCCAGCGCGAACAGGAAGGAGAAGGTCAGCTCCGGGGAGGACACGTAGGCGGACATGAAATACCAGGTTACGGAACTTTCGGGCGTGGCGCAGCCATCTCGCCGCGCCCCGATAGATCATCGATCTTCGCGAGCACGTGACACGGCCGTAACTGTCTATAACGATTACCCGGCAGCTTGGCCATGAGGGGTTCGTCCTGTTGCGCGGGCTATCTGGACGCGCTTTCCTGAAAGAGTCCCGTTTCCTGGACTCATTGCTCATCGCATCGTCGCGGATTTCCCGGTTCTCACCGTGTCCTTTTGCGATGGGCTGCCGCGTGCGGGAACAGGGACTGCGCCGGTGCCGGGGAGCGCACCTCCCCAAACCTCCCTGGCCCTGGCGCAACCACGGTCCGATCCCGAAGCAAGGGTGGGAGTGTTATGGCGACCGAATATGCCGGTGGCCGTATCGGATCCGACGAGCTGCCGTCGGTGGTGGAACTGCTGCGGGCCTTCCGCGCACCCGTCGACGGGCGAGGCCCGGCCCACGGCCGACATCGTCCCGTGCTGGATGCCGCCCACGAATTGGTCGGCTGTCACGAGCGCCGGTATCTCGCGCTCGCGGCCGCGCACGCCCCCGGCGCGGGCAGCGATCAGCGGGCCCACTACAGCCAGCTGGTCGACGACATCGACGCCGAACGCGCGAAACAAGTTGCGGGCATAGACATCTGGGTGGCCGACAATATCGCGCACCGCTCCGGCGCCTCACTGCACACCGAAACCCTCGGCGCGGTGATCGACCGCATGGCGGCGAAATGGGTTGCGGCACAGGATGCCCTGGGCCTGCCGTGCACCGCCGGCAAGTCCGGCGGGCGTACCCGGGCCGGCATCGGCGGCCCGCACGGGGTGGACGCGCAGGCCCACCTGCACTGGGTCCAGCTCGCCGAACTGGCCGACGGCTACAAGGATCTGATCACCGACGTGACCGAACACCGGCGGCGGCTGCCGGTGTTCTAGCGCCCCGGGTCGACGATCTCGACGTTGGCATCGATGTACGGCTGGTCGGCGGACACCCGTGCACTGGGCGCGGGCTCGTCGATCAGCACGTCGGGCTCCTCGCGCCCGGCGTTGACGCCGTGCGCGGCCTCGCGGTCGCGCTGCGCGGCCGCGGCGGCCTCCCGCATTTCGATCGCGTCGGTGATCCAGTCACCGATCTCCCGGGTCACCTCCGAGACCGTGCCTGTGATGATCGAGGCGATGTTGCCGACGTGCCGCGCCCCCGAGGAGGTCAGCTCCTGGATCAGATCCTTGTTGCTCTCGAATTTCCCGATCATCAAACGCCCGCTTCACTCGGATCCGGCTGTGGCTTGTTTCTCATCACGATAACAGCTGGCTGCGGCGTCTTCCCTGCGAGCGCGGGCGGCAGCGCCAGGCGAAACAGCTTGAGCCAGACCGAACCGATCTGCTCGCTCAGCGGGCCGGTGTTGTAGGGCAACCCGTACTTCTCGCACAGGACGCGGACCTCCGGGGCCATTTCGGGATACCGGTTGGCGGGCAGGTCCGGGAACAGGTGGTGCTCGATCTGGTGCGAGAGGTTGCCGGACAGGATGTGGAACAGCTTGCCGCCGGTGATGTTGGCCGAGCCGAGCATCTGACGCACATACCATTCGCCCCGGGTCTCCTCGGCGGTCTCCTCCTCGGTGAACGTCTGTACGCCCGAGGGGAAGTGACCGCAGAAGATGATCGAGTACGCCCACACGTTGCGCACCAGGTTGGCGGTAGCGTTACCGGCCAGCGTGGAGACGAACAGCGGCCCGGACAGCAGCGGGAACACCACGTAGTCCTTGAGCACCTGCCTGCCCGCCTTGCGCCACTGCCCCTTCAGCAGCCGCTTGACCTCGGACCAGGACCGCTTGCCCCGCACGATGTTCTCGGCCTCGAGATCGTGCAGCATCACGCCCCATTCGAACAGCAGCATCAGCAGGGCGGCGTAGATCGGGTTGCCCAGGTAGTAGGGATTCCACCGCTGGCCCTCGTCGATGCGCAGGACGCCGTACCCGATGTCGCGGTCGCGGCCGTGGATATTGGTGTATGTGTGGTGCATGTAGTTGTGCGAATGCTTCCACTGATCGGCCGGGCAGACCGTATCCCATTCGAAGACACGGGAATTCAGGCCCGGCTCCCGCATCCAGTCCCACTGGCCGTGCATGACGTTGTGGCCGATCTCCATGTTGTCCAGGATCTTGGACAGGCTCAGCGCCGCCACCCCGGCCAGCCAGAACGGCGGCAGGAATCCCAGGTACATCAGCCCGCGCCCGGCGATCTCGAAACCACGCTGCGTCTTGATGATCGAGTAGATGTAGTCCCGGTCACGCTCGCCGAGGTCGGCGGTGATGCGGTCGCGCAGCTCGTCCAGCGCGCGGCCGATGTCCTCGACCTGCTGCGGACTGAGAACCAGCGGGCCGTCCTGGGTTTCGGTCAGTATGGTCGCAGCTCCGCTTCGCTCCGCTGCAACCTGTGGTGCTGTGTTCATAGTTCCCTCGCTTCGCTCGCTCACGGCTCTCCCCTTCAGATTTCGATATCCACGTCGCCCACGGCGGCGTTGATGCAGAGCTGAATCGGCTGATCGGGATCGCTGTCCAGCTCCCCGGTGCGCAGGTTGCGGGTGCAGCCGGAGCGCTTGATCGAGGTGCAGGAGAAGCAGATTCCCATCCGGCAGCCGTATTCCGGTGTGAGGCCGGCGGATTCAGCCTGTTCGAGCAGGGTGGCACCGGCGTTGGGCACGGTTGTCGCGCTGGCGGAGAAGGTGGTGGCGCCGGTGATCTCGCCCGGATCCACCGGCGCCGCGGCGAGCGTGAACTCCTCTCGGTGCAGCCGGTCGTCGAGCTGTTCAGCCTGGTAGACGGTGCGGACCGCCGTCATCAGCGGCGCCGGACCGCACACATAGGTCTGGGCGGTGGCGAACCACGGCGCGATGCGCTCGAGCTGGTCGTAGCCGAACCTCCCCGCCACTGGGTTCTTCGCGCAACTCCAGGGCGCGCCGTCCAGCAGTTCGGACCGGCCCAGCTCCGGATAGCACAGGGCGATCCGGAAGTTGTTGTGCCGCTCGGCAATTTCCGCCAGTTCCACGCGATGGGGCGCCGCCTCGGGCGACTGCGCGTAGTGCAGGAACACCACCGGCCCGCGATGATTCTCCGCGTCCAGGGTGCGCAGCATGGACAGCACCGGGGTGATCCCGCTGCCGCCGCTGATCAGCACGATCCCATCCGGGCGCCGCTGCGGCAGGGTGAACACGCCCGCCGCGGGAGCCAGATCCACCACCATGCCGGGCGCGGCGTGGCGGTGCAGATACCGCGAAACCAGGCCGTGCGGATGCGCCTTGACCGTCAGCCGCAGCCGCCGCGTGGCGCCCTGCGGATCGATCGGCGAATAGCACCGGGTGTGCTTGACGCCGTCGATCAGCACCCCGATCTGCACATACTGTCCCGCGAGGTGCCCTCGCCACTGCCGGGTCGGCCGCAGCGTCAGGGTGATCGAGCCGGGCGTGCGCCGATCCACCTCGACGATCTCCGCGCGCATGTCGCGCACGGTCAGCGTGGGGCGCACGAGTTCCAGATAGCGATCCAGGGTATGCGGTGTGGTCAGCGTCTGAACCAGATCGATCAGTCCTGCCATAACTCTTCTCCCACCACCCGGTGTAGCTCGTAGAATTTCAGTGCACATCTGTACACTAATCCAAGTGTGCGCCGACGCGGCACGGAATTTCAACCAGCAGGTCGTGTGACCGACGCGACACCGAGAGGAGCAGACGCATCGTGAACGGATGTATGCTCACCGAGATGACCGAGCGCAGCGAACAGACAGAGTCCCGGGGGGAGCGCAAGGAGCGCACCCGCCACGCGCTGCTGGAGGGCACCCTCGAGCTGGCCGCGGAGCGCGGATTCGCCGCGCTGAGCCTGCGGGAGGTCGCGCGCTCGGCGGGCATCGTGCCCACCGCGTTCTACCGTCACTTCGCCTCGCTGGACGAGCTCGGCACCACACTCGTCGACGAGGGCGTGCGCCAATTGCGTTTGGCCCTACGGGATCTGCGGCGCACCCCCGACGCCCGCCTCGCCGAGACGGTGCGCTTCGTCTTCGCACAGATCGCCGGGCGAGATGCGCTGTACGGCTTCCTGGTTCGTGAACGGTACGGCGGGTCGGCCGTCCTGCGCACCGCCATCTCGATCGAAATGCAGCTTCTCACCAGGGAATTGGTCGTCGACCTGTCCCGCCTGCGCGCGCTGGACAGCTGGTCGCCCGAGGATCTGGAGCTGGCCGCGGATCTCATCGTCTCGACGGTTGCGGGGCACATCGCCGACTACGTGGCCGCGCTGCCCCGCGACCGCCAGAACGTCGTGGAACGCACGGTGCGACAGGTGCGCCTGATCGCCCTGGGCATGGCCGCCTGGCGCTCGGCGCCATAGATACAGAAGAACGCCTCGCGAACCTCCCGGGATCGCGAGACGTCCTTCCCGTATCCGAGCTGGTGCTTCCGAGCACCGCTCCCGACGCTACCTCGAGTCCCCGGCTGTGAACAGCTGTCCCTATGCACCCAGTTGCATAGTACGGCGAGTATCAGTTAGCCTCGGCGCATGGCCCTCGAGCATGCGCTGCTGGTATCGCTGACCGAGCGCGCCGGTTCGGGCTACGAGCTGGCTCGCCGGTTCGACAAGTCGATCGGCTTCTTCTGGAGCGCCTCCCACCAGCAGATCTACCGTGTGCTCAAGCGCATGGAGCAGCAGGGCTGGGTGGCGAGCGAGGCCGTCGCCCAGGAGGGCCGGCCGGACAAGAAGGTCTACACCGTGAGCCCGGCCGGGCGAACCGAACTGGCCCGCTGGATCGCCGCGCCCGCCGAGGATGTCGGCCCGCTCCGCAGCGAGCTGGGCGTGAAGATTCGCGCCGCCGCGCACGGCGATCTCGCGGCGCTGCGCGCCGAGGTGACCCGTCATCGCGACGCCCACGCCCAGCGGCTCGAGCTGTTCCAGCTGATCGAGAAGAAGGACTTCCCCGACCCGCACGGCCTCACCGGCACCGCGCTGCACCAATATCTGGTGCTGCGCGGCGGTATTCGCATCGAGTCGGGATTCGCCGAGTGGTGCGATGAGGTACTCGCCGCGCTCGGCGGTGATACCGCTCCCCCTCTCCGCCCCGGACCGAAAGGTGACCCACGTGAGTGAGCCGAACCCTTATCCGCACCTGTTCGAACCGCTGGATCTGGGCTTCACCACCCTGCGCAACCGGGTGGTGATGGGATCCATGCATACCGGCCTCGAGGACCGGGCCTGGGATACGAACAAGCTGGCGGCCTATTTCGCCGAAAGGGCCCGCGGCGGTGTCGGACTCATCATCACCGGTGGCTACGCGCCGAATCGGGAGGGCTGGCTGCTGCCGCTGGGCGCCAAGCTCACCAACCGGACCGAGGCCTACCGGCACCGCGCGATCACCCGCGCGGTGCACGCCGAGGGCGGCAAGATCGCCATCCAGATCCTGCACGCCGGGCGCTATGCCTATGTGCCGTTCAGCGTGTCGGCCTCCTCGATCAAGGCGCCGATCAATCCGTTCCGGCCGCGCAAGCTGTCGGACAAGGGCGTCGAGCGCACCATCGAGGACTATGTCCGGTGCGCGGAGCTGGCCAAGCTCGCCGGGTACGACGGCGCCGAAATCATGGGCGGCGAGGGCTATCTGATCAACCAGTTCCTCGCCCCGCGCACCAACAAGCGCACGGACCGCTGGGGCGGTTCGGCGGAGAACCGGCGGCGATTCCCGCTCGAGATCGTGCGGCGCATCCGGGCCGCGGTGGGTCCGGACTTCATCATCGTATTCCGGCTGTCCATGGCCGAATTCGTGGAGCACGGCCAGACAGAGCACGAAATCCTGGCGCTGGCAACGGAATTGGAAGCCGCCGGGGTCAGCATCATCAACACCGACATCGGCTGGCACGAGGCGCGGGTGCCGACCATCGTCACCTCGGTGCCGCGCGCGGCCTTCGCCGAGTACACCGCGAAGGTCACCGCGCGCGTGAGCATTCCGGTCTGTGCCTCCAATCGGATCAACATGCCCGAGACGGCCGAGGAGATCCTGACCCGAGGCGACGCCGACCTGATCTCGATGGCGCGCCCGCTGCTGGCCGATCCGGAATGGGCGAACAAGGCCCGCGCGACCCGCGAGGACGAGATCAACACCTGCATCGCCTGCAACCAGGCCTGCCTGGACCACGCCTTCGTCCACAAGACGGTGTCCTGCCTGCTGAATCCGCGCGCGGGCCACGAGACCGAACTGCGGCTGCTGCCCACCCGGCGGATGCGGCGGATCGCGGTCGTCGGCGCGGGCCCTGCCGGGCTGTCGGCCGCGGTGAACCTGGCCGAGCGCGGGCACAAGGTCGATCTGTTCGAGGCCGACAACAAGATCGGCGGTCAGTTCGACATCGCCCGGCGCATCCCGGGCAAGGAGGAATTCAACGAGACCATCCGCTATTTCACGCGCAAGCTGGATGTCGCGGGCGTGCGGGTGTTCCTCGACCGGCGGGTCGGGGCGGCGGAGCTGATCGAGGGCCGGTACGATCACGTCGTGCTGGCCACCGGCGTGCGCCCGCGCATTCCGAACATTCCGGGCATCGACCACCCGAAGGTGCTTACCTACGCCGAGCTCGTGCGGGAGGAGAAGCCGGTCGGCAAGAAGGTCGCGGTGATCGGCGCGGGCGGAATCGGCTACGACGTCAGCGAATTCCTCACCGTCGAGGGGCATCCGTCGCTGAAGCTGGACGAGTGGAAACAGGAATGGGGAGTCACCAGTGACGATCCGGACGCCCTCGGTCAGCTCACCACCCCGCGTCCCTCCCCCGCCACCCGCGAAGTGGTTCTGCTGCAACGCAAATCGGGTTCCTTCGGCAAGAGCCTGGGCAAGACCACCGGCTGGGTGCACCGCGCCGCGGTCAAGGCCAAGGGCATCGAACAGATCGGCGGGGTGAACTACGAGCGCATCGACGACCGCGGCCTGCACATCAGCTTCGGCGAGCAGCGATCCCGGCCCACCGTCATCGATTGCGACAACGTCATTCTCTGTGCCGGACAGGAATCCGTGCGTGAGCTGGCCGAGCCGCTGACCGCGGCCGGCGTGAGCGTCCATCTGATCGGCGGCGCCGACGTCGCGGCCGAGCTGGATGCCAAGCGGGCGATCGACCAGGGCACCAGATTGGCCGCGGGGCTGTGAGCGGGCCGGGACAGAGCGAACCATCGGGCCGACACGCCTCACGCGGGACGGAGCCGAGTAGTCGTGAGCGGAGCGAACCGTCAGGCCAGCGCGCGGCGCGCACGACGGAGCCGAGCGCCAGCGAGGTGGAGTCGTGAGCGAAGCGAAGCGGAGCGAACCGTCAGGCCAGCGCGCGGCGCGCACGACGGAGCCGAGCGCCAGCGAGGTGGAGTCGTGAGCGCCGCCCTGACCCGCCTCGGCCTGCCGGGCGAGGAAAAATCCTGGGCGGCACTGGGTTTCGCGATCGCCGACGGGCGCTTCCGGATCGGCGAGATCGAGTGCACGGTGAATACGGCACCCAGCTGGGGCTTCGACGGCACTTCCGCCGATCCCGCCGCCCTGGACATTCCCGAGCTGCTGCCCCACGCCGCCGACCAGGGTGCCGGTGCCGCCGACGCCCCGCACCCCAACGCGGTGAGCTTCATCGATCACGTCGTGTACTGGGTGCCCGATCTCGACGACGCGATTACGGCACTCAATTCCGTCCTCGGCGCCGAACCACGGCGCCGTTTCCACCCCCGCGGCCCCGCGGGCCCGGAGATGGCCTTCTATCGCGCCGGCGCGGCGGTACTCGAGGTGGTCGGGTCGGGCAAACCCGCCAGCCTTCCCGGAATTGCTTTCGGCACAACCGATCTCGACGCCACGGTCGCCGCAGTGCACGCCGCGGGCGGCCCGGTCGGCGAACCCAAGGCCGCGGTGCAGGGCGGCCGGATCGCCAGCGTCTGGCACGGACACCTGAACTGGGGCATAGCCTTCTACGAACCCCGTCCCCGCTAGGCGGTGTCTCGGGGCGGCAGACCGCCGATACCGCTCACCGGCGACGTTCGGTGAGCTGCTCGCCGAGTTGGATGGCCCTGTCGCCCAAAGATCGTCGTCGCCGCCGAGCACCCTGCCCAGGCCCGTGACCGATGGCGGCGCCTGCTCGACCCGATGACCGAAACCACCCCCGGGCTGTGGGAATTCGCCGCAGGCCCTGGTGATCGGTGTCGCCGACCTCGCCCTTGCCGAGCAGATGTGGAGGGAGGCGGACCCGGTCGCGACGGGCGGGCTCGAGATCCGGTTCGCCGCGGCCTGATCGGCGCTGTCGGCGAAGCCGCCCTTGGACCGCGCACGGCCGGAGCGGATGCGGAGGTACGCACATGTCGCAGCCGAATCAGCCGGTGCAGGTGCTGTCGGCGGCGGGCAGGACGCCGTCGCGGTAGTAGGCGTTGATGGCGGACTCCACGCACCGATCCGGGTAGCGGCCCAGTATGCCGTGGATGGCGACGCCCTGCAGGGTGATCAGGCGGGAGGCTGTCATATCGCGGTGCAGGGCAACACCTTCGGAGTACGCGGTGCGGGTGTCGCCGGTGGCCTGCACGATCAGCGCGGGCACCGCGTTGTGCACCGCGGTCGGCGGCTCGATCGGCCTGGGCCAGAAGGCGCAGGTCGTGAGGTTGTTGGTGAAGGCGCCGAAGACCGGTGCGGTGGCCCGGCTCGCCTCGATATTGTGCCAGTACCAGAGCGGGTTCCGGGGCGCGGCGACGTCGCCGCACAGGACGAAGTCCTGGCCGTAACCGCCCGGCGCCGGGGCCGTGAGCATGTGCGACAGGGCCTGGCCGAGGTCCCCGGCGGGCCGCACGGGTTGTCCCGCCGCCGCGGCGGCGAGCTGCTGAATCTCCCCTGCCAGCACGTCGTAGTGGAGCGGATTGTCCAGGCCTCCGAACAGCACCACCGGCATCCAGTGGTCGTCCACCCGATAGGAACCGATCCGGATGGGATCCCGGGCGGACCGGTCGATCAGTCCGGTCACCGTTGCGCGTACCGCGGAAGCCGTGGCGCCCAGGTGATATCGGTCGTCACGCGCGGCGGTCCAGACGGTCCATGCCTCGAATGCCGCCTCGTTGGGCGCGGTCATGTCCTGGATCATGCCGATGCCGTACCGCCGCGGGTTGACCGCGCTGTCCAGCACGAGCCGATCGACGCGCTCGGGGAACAGCTGCGCGTACACCGCCCCCAGATAGGTGCCGTAGGAGACGCCGTAGTAGCTGATCCTGTTCTCCCCCAGCGCGGCCCGGATCACGTCCATATCGCGGGCGCTATTGCGCGTGGTGATGTACGGCAGTTTGCCGTGCTCGGCGGCAACGCATCGCGCCGCCAGGTCCGCATGTGTGGCAACGGATTCGCCGAAGCTCAACAGGCTCTCCCCCGCGGACTGCAGCCCGAAGCCGATCGGCCATCCGCAGTCCACCGGCGTCGATCGGCCGATGCCGCGCGGATCCATATCGATCAGGTCGTATCGGGCGCGCACGTCCGGGGCCAGCGCCGCACCGTATTCCAGGCCGAAGCCCAGGCCCGGGCCGCCGGGACCGCCCGGATTGGACAGCATGATCCCGCGCCGGTGCGCGGGATCGGTCGCAGGCAGGCGATCGATCGCCACCGTGATCGTCTGCCCCTGCGGCTCGGCGTAATTCAGCGGGACCGTAATGTCGGCGCACTGCGCAGCCGCCTTGGCAAGATCGGGTTCGGCGCATGGCTTCCACTGCGGCCGTTGCTGATAGAACCGCTCCAGCCCTGCGGGGGCGACGGCCGGCTCGGGGACCGCGGCCGCTACCCCGACGCCGGCGAGCATGGCCGCCGTCAGCGCGCAGACGAACGTCCCCCTACCTGGTTTTCTCATCGAATCTCGTTTCGCTCGGCTTGCTGGCTACTCATCGTGATCCCTCCGGGCATTGCGCGAGATCCCGCTGGAGTACTGGTCGGGATCCCGCTGGAGTACCGGTCAGGCCCCCGCGCATATCGCGGTGTCGAATGCCTTGGTAACCGTGTCGTAGCCCTGCTCATCCGAGGGAGTTCCATCGACCGTCACGGTCACCGCTCGGCCGTCGGCACGGACGCCGTCCATGGTCTCGAAGCCCGGAACGTCACCGCCGTGGCCCCATACCTGCGCACCGCAGGACACCGGCAGACGAGCCAGCCCGAGCCCATATCCTCCGGGCAGCCGATCGTTCGGCCGGGTTCGCTGCATCTGGGCCAATTGGGCCGCGGGCAGCAGCTTTCCGTTGAGCAGAGCGGTGAAGAATCGATTCAGATCGGCTCCGGTGGAGATCATGGCGCCCGCCGCACCCGCCCACGAGGTATCGAACTCGGTGACGTCGACCGGCTTACCGTCGACGGTGAAATATCCGCGCGGATGCGGATCACGGATTCCGGTATCACCGTCGCCCGGGAAGTAGGTTCCGTGCAGCCCCAGCGGCGCGATGATTCTCCGGTCGATCTCGGCCGCGGTCGACTGCCCCGTCACCCGCTCGATCACCATGCCCGCCACCAGATAGTTGGTGTTGGTGTACACCGATTTCGCGCCGGGCTCGAACTGCGGCGGCATGGTCAGGGCGTTGGCAAGCATCTCCCGGGGGGTGTGGTGCTGCCGCATGGTCGCCGGACTCAGTTGCACCTGAGCGGGATTCGGCGGCTGCGGGTTCGACGGATCCTCGGGTGTCAGATACTCCGGCAGGCCGCTGCTGTGCTGCAACAACTCTCGTATCGTAATGCGGGCGCCGTCGTTGCCGTTCCCCCGGATCACCCCCGGCAGATAGCGTTCCACCGGCGCGTCGAGATCGACCTTGTGCTCGGCAGCCAACTGCAGCAGCACCGTCGAGACGAAGGTCTTGGTATTGCTGCCGATCCGGACCTCCGATTGGACGGGGAACGGCGCGCGACTGCCGAGATCGCCCACACCCGAGCCGGCCGTCCAGTCCACTCCCGGCCCGGTGATCACCACCTGCGCCCCCGGCAGCCCGTGCGCGGTCACCGCATCCAGCGCCCGCACTATCTGTGCCCGTCCCGCATCCCCCGGATCGGCAGTCGGCCTCACGGCCCGGTCTCCGCCGCATGCGGCCACTGCCCACATCGCCACCCCCAGTATCGCCGCCGCACCCAGAGCACGCCGAAACCCACTCTCACCCAAGTCATTTCCCTCTCCAACCCGCCTATGACCAGAATGATCACCGGACCGTTTTCGAGCCTATGAGCCACACTCCACCGCCCCCAGGGGAGCAGCACCCGAATCCGGGGTACGGCCGACGCACGAGCGCGGGTGGTGCCAGCACCACCCGCACCGCCACGGTCCCGATGCCCGATTCGCGCGGGCGTGAGGGACGGCAGGTCCGGGAACACCCGGTAGGCTCCCGGTACGTGAGCGGAGCGAAGCGGAGTGAACCGATGAGCCAGCGTGCCATGCGCACGACCGCGCCGAGCGCCAGCGAGGCTCGGTCGTGAGCATTCCTGCCCCTACCTCAGATAATCGCGCCGTCGTCACCGGGGCCTCCTCGGGTATCGGGACCGCGCTGGCCGAGGAACTGGCCCGGCGCGGCTACTCGGTGATCCTGGTCGCGCGCCGCGGGGACCTGCTCGGCGAGCTGGCGCAGCGGCTGACCGAGCGGTACGGCGTCGCCGCCGAGGTGCGGGCGGTGGATCTGTCCGATCGCGAGCAGCGGGCCCCGCTGGCGGCCGAGCTCTCCTCCCGCGACATCGCGATCCTGTGCAACAACGCCGGGGTCGCCACGTTCGGGCCGGTCGCCGAGCTCGACCTGGACTTCGAACGGTCGGTGATGGAGCTCAACGCGGTCGCCGTGCACGATCTGACCCTGGCGGTGCTGCCCGGCATGATCTCGCGCGGTGGCGGCGGCATCCTGATCACCGGGTCGGCGGCGGGCAACATGCCCATCCCGAACAACGCCACATACGCGGCCACCAAGGCTTTCACCAACAGCTTCTCCGAATCGCTGCGCGGCGAGCTGACCGGCAGCGGCGTGCACGTGACGCTGCTGGCGCCCGGTCCGGTCCGGACCGACAACCCGGACCAGGAGGAGGTCGGCGCCAAGGTCCCCGACTTCATCTGGGTCACGGCCGCGTACACCGCGAAACTGTCGATCGACGCTCTCGTCCGCAACAAGATGCGGGTGGTTCCGGGCCTGATCAGCAAGGGTATGAGCGTCGCGGGCCAGTACTCGCCGCGGGCGCTGACCGCACCCATCGTGGGCGCCTTCTACAAGAAAATGGGAGGCTGATCACACCGGCGTCAGCACCGCGTCAAGATCGGGCGGTCCCGAGTCAAGGGCGCGTTACGACCGGATCGGGTGAAGTGAGATCGGCGTAGTCCTGTAAATGACCCCCGCAGTCTCAGGAGAAAGCGGGGAACACACAGGAGAAGCCGTGACGTTGCTCGAGATCTTCCCGTCGCTGCGGTCGGGAATGATGTCCCCGCGCCTGGACGCGACCGTCTGGCCGTGCGAGACGCACTACGACGACCTCAGCCGGATCACCGTGGGTGGGGTGGCCCTGGCCGACATCGCCGATCAATACGGCACCCCGACCTACGTGCTGGACGAGACCGAGGTGCGCCGCCGCTGCCAGTTGTACCGCAAGTACTTTCCGGATGCCGAAATCATCTATGCGGCAAAGGCTCTGCTGACCAAGTCGGTGGCATCCTGGGTCAGCCAGGAGGGCCTGTCGGTGGACGTGTGCTCGGCCGGCGAGCTCGCCGTGGCGCTGGCCGCGGGCGTGGATCCGGCGCGAATCGTGCTGCACGGCAGCGGAAAACCGTTCTCGGAGCTGGAGGCCGCGGTCAACGCAGGCGTGGGCCGGATCGTGATCGACTCGCTCACCGAGGTCACGCTGCTCGCGGCCGTGGCGCCCCGGCGCCAGCAGGTGCTGCTGCGGCTGTCCCCCGACATCGACGTGCACGGACACCCCGCGGTCCGGACCGGCGTGATCGACCAGAAGTTCGGGTTCCCGCTCGGCAGCGCGGCCGCGATCGAGGCGATCGATCGCGTGATCCGCCAGCCGATGCTCGAATTGGTCGGCTTCCACTGCCATCTCGGCTCACAGATCCACGACCCCGATTACTACGGCGAGGCGGTACGCCGCCTGATCGCCGAAATGGCCCGCGTGGAAAGGGAATACGGCATCACCCTGCCCCAACTCGACCTCGGCGGCGGGCACGCGGTGGCCTACCGCTGCGGCGATTCGGAAATGAACCTGGCCGAGCTCGCCGACATCGTCGAAGACGCCCTCGACGCCGCGTGCGCACTGAATCACTTTGCGCGCCCGCGAATTTCGCTCGAGCCGGGCCGGGCCATCGTCGCCCGTGCGGGCGTCACGCTGTACCGCGTGATGACGGTCAAACACATCGAGGGCGGGCGGACGTTCGTCATCGCCGACGGCGGCATGAACGACAATCCGCGCGTGGCGCTCTACGGCGCCCGCTACGAGGCGGTCGTGGCCAACCGGCACCCCACCGGACCGCACATGACCGCGACGGTAGCCGGACGGTACTGCGAGGCGGGCGATATCCTCGCCGCCGACGTCAGCCTGCCCGCCGACCTACGCCCGGGCGAGGTGCTGGCCATCCCGTGCACCGGCGCGTATCACCACAGCCTGGCCTCGTCGTACAACGGTGTCGGGCGCCCGCCGATCATCTCGGTCCGCGACGGGCGTTGCAGCGAACTGGTCCGGCGGGAGACCCCGGCCGACATGCTGGTCCGCGACCTGGGCTGATCGCTCCCTCATTTTCCAGGTCCGATCCCGCCGGTCGATCCGTATCCGTTCCAAGGCCCAGGAACGGATGCGGTTCCACCGGCGGGATTCGGCGTCTGCCGAGCACCCGGGAATCAGTGCAACCCGCGGCTTTTGATGACGCGGGTGAGGCGGCGAAGAAACGCGGCGAATTCCGCGCGCTCCTCGTCGTCGAATTCGGCCAGGCCATACCGCTGCGCGTCGCGGCGCTGGGTGCGTAGCTCGGCCATCTGCTCATGACCGAGCGGGGTCAGTTCGATCAGGACGCGCCGCTCATCCTGCGCCGCGCGAGTACGGGTGATCACGCCCCGGCCCTCGAGCTGTTTGAGCATGCGCGTCGCGGTCGGCATGCTCACGCCGGCGGCCGCGGCCAGCGCCCCGACCGGCTGCGCCTCGACCGCCTGGCCGGATTCGTCCAGCAGCGGTTCGAGCATCGCCTGCTGCGAGACCGATAGTCGATCCTGGGGGGCGGCGGCCGAGCGCACCTGACGCATGGCCAGGAACAGCGCGTCGACAGCGCGCGCCAGCTCCTCGATGCCGTCCTTGTCCGCGGTGACCACGAGTGCTAGCCTAGCATCACAATAGTTAGCAAGCTAAATACTTGCGCGACGATCCGCTCGAAGGAGTCAACCAATGATCGATTCCGCACGCATCGACGTTCACCAGCACGTATTGCCGCCGAGCTACGGCAAGTCCCTCGCCGACCAGAACCTCACGGCCGCGGGCTGGCCGCTGCCGTCCTGGTCAGCCGACAGCGCGGTGGAGGCGATGGACAAGCTGGGCATCGCCACCGGCATCCTGTCCGTCAGCGCGCCCGGCACGCACTTCGGCGACGACGCGAAATCACGCGAATTGTCCCGCGCCAACAACGAATTGACCGCCGAGGTGGTCAAGGACCGGCCGGCCCGCTTCGGCCTGTTCGCCAGCCTGCCGCTGCCGGATGTCGACGGCGCCGCCGCCGAGGCCGTCTACGCGCTGGACACCCTGCGCGCCGACGGCGTGGTGCTGATGGCCAACGCCCGCGGCCGATACCTCGGCGATCCGGCCTTCGAGCCGCTATGGGCCGAGCTCGACGCGCGCGGCGCGGTCGTCTTCGTCCACCCCAATGAGATGGCGTTGCCGATGCTGCCGGGCACACCCGGCCCCATCGTCGACTTCCCGTTCGACACCACCCGCACGGCCGTGGACATGGCCATGGCCGGGGTGCTGACGCGGTATCCGAATATGAAGGTCATCCTGTCGCACGCCGGCGGGGCCCTCCCCTACCTCGCGCACCGGGTCGCCGTCACCGCGGGCGTCGTAAGCTCCGGCGGCTCACCCGAGGGCATACTGACCGAGTTGCGCCGCTTCTACTTCGACACGGCGCTGTCGGGCAGCCCCACCGCGCTGCCCGCATTACAGGCGTTCGCCGATCCGAGCCACATCCTCTACGGCAGCGACTGGCCCTTCGCGCCCAGCCCGGCCGTCGGGTATTTCGACAACTACCTCGACACCCACGAGTGGCCCGAGGGACAGTTGCACGCCGTCAACCGCGGCAACGCGGAGATTCTGTTCCCGCGACTCGCTTCCTGACGGATCTCACGCTGCACGTGCACTTTCGGCCGCGGGCAACTACCGTATCAGAGGTCGAAAAGCGCACGGCTTCAACCGATCCCGGCGCTGCGGGACGTGCCGACCGGGCTCCGTGCCCACTGCGGACGAGAAAACTGTTGCGACTCAACGCTTTCGGGTACCGAAGAGGCTGCGGCTGATCTCCCTGCCCGCGACTGTCGCGGCGGAACGGATGAAGTTCTTGACCGCCGGGTTGTCCATGATGCGCTCGGCGGCGGACTTCTCGGCGGGCGCGGGGCGGGCGGTCGGGTCCGAATCCGAATCCGGTTGCGCCGCTTCCACTTTCGCGGTCAGGATCTCGTAGGCCGACTCGCGATCGATGGTCCGGCCGTACGTGGCGAACAGTGTGCTGGACTGGGCGCGGGATCGGATCGCGTCGTCGCCGATGGTGTCCATCAGCGAGCGCGGCGGGCGCAGTCGCGCCCAGGCGACCGGGGTGGGCGCGCCCTGCTCGGACAGCACCGTCACGACCGCCTCGCCGATCCCGAGCGAGATCAACGCCTTCTCCAGGTCGTAGGTCGCGGTCTTGGGATAGGTGCGCACCGTCTTGGACAGCGCCTTCTGATCGTCGGGGGTGAAGGCGCGCAGCGCATGCTGGATGCGCGCACCCAACTGCGAGAGAACGGGATTCGGGATGTCGGTGGGCAGCTGGGTGCAGAAGAACACGCCGACCCCCTTGGAGCGGATCAGCTTCACCGTCTGCTCGACCTGCTCCAGGAACGCCTTGGACGCGCCGTCGAACAGCAGGTGCGCCTCGTCGAAGATGAACACCAGCTTGGGTTTGTCCATGTCCCCGATCTCGGGCAGCGTCTGGAACAGGTCGGCCAGCACCCACATCAGGAAGGTGGAGAACAGGACCGGGCGGGCCGCCTGCGCGCCCAGCTCGAACAGCGTGATGACGCCGTATTCGCCCACCCCGCCGGCTCCGCAAGCTCCGCCGGCTTGCCATCCCCGTTGGCCGCCCGCGGTGCGGAGCAGATCCGCCGGATCCAGTTCCGGCTCACCGAAGAACGTGTCGCCACCCTCGGCCTCGAGGTTGACCAGCGCCCGCAGGATCACCCCGGCCGTCGCCGCCGAAACACCGCCGATGCCCTGCAGATCCACCTTGCCCTCGGGGCTGGTCAGGTGCTGAATCACCGCGCGCAGATCCTTCAGATCCAGCAACGCCAGCCCCTGCTTGTCGGCCCAGTGGAAGATCAGTCCGAGCGTGGACTCCTGAGTCTCGTTGAGCCCCAGCACCTTACTGAGCAGCACCGGCCCGAACGAGGTGATGGTGGCCCGGATCGGCACGCCGATGCCCTCGGTGCCGAGGGAGACGAACTCGGTGGGGAACCCGCTGGGCCTCCAGTCGGTGTCACCGGTTTCCGTGGCGCGCGCGACGATCTTGTCGCTGGCTGCGCCCGGCTGCGCCAGCCCGGACAGATCGCCCTTCACATCGGCCAGCACCACCGGAACCCCTGCGGCCGAGAGTTGTTCGGCGATTCCCTGCAGGGTCTTGGTCTTACCGGTACCCGTGGCGCCCGCGATGAGCCCGTGCCGGTTCATCGTCTTCATCGGAATCCGCACGCGCGCAGCGGAGTCCACCGTGCCGTCGATCAGCACCGCGCCGAGTTCCAGGGCCGCGCCCTCGAAGGCGTATCCGGCGGCAATCTCCCGGGCAGCTGAATCCGGTGCCACCTGCGCCTGTGCCGCCTCCCGCTCGGCGGCTTCGGCCACGGCCGCCGCCTCCGCCGCGACGCGCGCCGCCTCCTGGGCCGCCTCGCGCGCGGCCGCCGCCTTCTCCGCCGGTGTCGTCATCGCCGCTCCTCCGTCTGCCGCTCTGCTAACTGGGCGCCAACGTTGCATTTACCTGAAGTCACGCGCTCGATCTGTGGAAACCATATCGCCGACGACCTGACAGCGAGCCGATGCCACTCAGCAGCAATTGTGTCGCGACCATCACTCGTGGCAAGAACACCGCCGCCTATCGGAGGTCGCACCCGACAGCGATCGCGCCGAGCGCGGCGAATCCAGCGGGCAGCGGACAAAACAATTGCTCAGCGCACTACTGTGACCCAGGTGTCCGACAAACTTGTGGTGTGGATGGATTGCGAGATGACCGGCCTGCGGCTGGACAGCGACAGGCTGATCGAGGTGGCCGCCCTCGTCACCGACAGCGATCTCAACATCCTCGGTGAGGGCGTGGACATCGTCATCCACGCCGACGACGACGCGCTGGCCGCGATGCCACCGGTCGTGCGGGAGATGCACGCACGCTCGGGTCTGACCGAGGAGGTGCGCCGCTCCACAGTCACCATGGCCGAAGCGGAACAACAGGTCATGGACTACATCATCAAGTACGTGCCCACCGCGGGCACGGTCCCGCTGGCCGGCAACTCCATCGCCACCGACCGCGGCTTCCTCGCCCGCGACATGCCCGCCCTGGACGCCCACCTGCACTACCGCATGATCGACGTCAGCTCGATCAAGGAACTGTGCCGCCGCTGGTACCCCCGCATCTACTTCGGCCAGCCCGAGAAGGGCCTGACCCACCGCGCCCTGGCCGATATCAAGGAATCCATCCGCGAACTGGAGTACTACCGCCGCACCGCGTTCGTCCCCGCTCCCGGCCCGTCCACCGCGGAAATCGCGGCCGTGGCCGCCCAGCTCGGCCCCGCCGACGACGGTAAAACCCCAGCCCAGGGCACCGATTAGGTCCCCGGCCGCCCGACACGCTAATATCTACCGCGCCGGTTATTCCGGCAAATGGTGGCTGTAGTTCAGCTGGTAGAGCACCAGGTTGTGATCCTGGGTGTCGCGGGTTCGAGTCCCGTCAGCCACCCCAATAGTGAGTGCGCGGACCAACGGTTCGCGCACTCGCTGTTTCTGCAGGTAGAAGCGGTACAATGCCACGCCGAACGAACCACATGCCCTGATCTCACGCTCCTGGGTATGCGATCGGACGACTATCTAACCTGCAATCAGAAGAGTACACACCATGCGATCGGTAGACTACAGCCATGGTCGACTACCGCCGACGTATCGTCGACGCAGCCCTTGACGAACTGCAACCCCACCTCCGCGCACTGGCAATATTCGGCCCCAAAGGAGTTGGGAAGACCGCGACCGCCATGCAACGCGCCGAATCGATCATCGATCTGAGCCTACCCACGCAACGCGAACTCGTCATGGCGGACCCAGCCGTCCTGACCCGTGCCCCCGGGCCGGTCCTCGTCGACGAATGGCAGCGGCTTCCTGAAGTCTGGGATCACGTCCGCAATGCTGTCGATGCCGGCTCCCCACCCGGCCATTTCATCATCGCCGGTAGCTCGGCACCCCGGGGGGCCGTCGTCCACTCCGGCGTAGGACGGATCGTCCCGATGCGGATGCGGCCGCTGAGCGTTGCCGAACGCGGTATCGAAACACCGGCGGTAGGACTCTCGAACCTGCTCGACGGCCTGACAGAAATCACCGGCACCACCGCGGTCCGGCTGCCTGCCTACGTCGAGGAGATCACCTCCTCCGGATTCCCCGCGATCCGTACGCTGCCCGCGCGGGTTCGGCGAGCAGAACTCGACGCCTATCTCACCAATGTCGTCCAACGTGAATTCCCAGAGCAGGGCTACCCCGTCCGCAAACCGGAGGTTCTGCGAGCATGGCTTGCTGCCTATGCCGCCGCTACATCGACCACAACGGCCTACTCGAAGATCCTCGATGCCGCGACCGCCGGACTATCCAGCAAACCTGCCAAGGAAACCACACTCACCTACCGCGACGCCTTGTCATCACTGTGGCTGCTCGACCCGATCCCCGCCTGGATCCCGAACCGAAACCATCTGGAACGACTAGGACAATCCCCCAAACACCAACTGGCCGATCCGGCATTGGCAGCCCGCCTCCTCGGGTTGGACGCAGCGGCGCTCCTTCGCGCCGAGCAGGGCAGCACAAGACTCACGGAGGGCACAATCCTCGGTAGTCTGTTCGAACATCTGGCAGCACTCAGCATCCACACCTACGCCGAAGCCGCCGAAGCACGCCTCGGCCACTTGCGCACGCGCAACGGTGACCATGAGGTCGACCTGATAGTGCAGCGCACCGACGGACGTGTACTCGCCATCGAAGTCAAACTCGCCGACCGGGTTTCCGATGCCGACGTCAAACACCTGCGATGGCTCGGCGATCGCATCGGGGACGACCTCATCGACTCGATCGTCATCTACGCCGGGGAGCATGCATTCCGCCGTCGGGATGGCGTCGCAGTGATCCCCCTTGCGCTGCTCGGGCCGTGACCACAGCGCCCCAAGGTGCATCGAGGGCACCATCGCCGCAGAAAAGAATTGGGATTCCTGAGCTTCGGGCTGGCCGCGCTACCCGTTGCCGTCGACGGCGTGATGCCGCGCCGCTGGCCGAGCGCGGCGTCTTCACCGATGAAGTCACCGCCGACGGCCGCAAGGTCCGGTTGCTACGGGTATAGCGTGCCGGTTCCGGGCTTGCTCGCCGCACGGGCCTCAGCCCACCGCTGAAACGACTGCGGCGTCACTGATTTCGAGCAGGCGGCGCACCCTCGGAGGTGGGGGCCTGGGCGGCGTCCGTGCCCCAGCTGGCCAGGAGGCACAGGGCCTCGGCCGACGGCGAGCCCGGTTCGGCGTGGTAGAGGCACAGATACTGCTCCGTGTCGTCCGGCAGGTACAGCGTCTCGTATGCCAGCGTCAGCTCGCCGACCAGAGGGTGCCGCATCCGCTTGACGCCATGCCCCTTCTCCTTCACGTCGTGCGTGGCCCACAGCCGCCGGAATTCCTCGCTCTTGACCGACAACTCCCCCACCAGCGCCGACAGATCCGGATCGTCCGGGTGCTGGCCCGCATACATCCGGAGGTAGCTGACCATGTCGGACGCCTTGGAATCCCAGTCGAGGAACAGCCGCTGGTAGTCGGGAGAAAGAAATGTCAGCCGCGCCCAGTTGCGTTCAGCGGGTGGCAACTGCCCCCAGTCACCGAAGAGCGCCGCCGCCATGCGGTTCCACGCGAGAATCTCCGACCGCGCCCCGGCCACATACGCGGGCATCCCGTCCATCGACTCCAGCAGTTGCTGCAGCGTGGCCCGCACCTGCTGCCGCTTGGGCGTCCGATACTTGCGCCGCTGCTGCTTCGGCTTGGCGAGATGAGTGAGGTGCGCGTGCTCGGCGTCGGTCAGCCGCAGAGCGCGCGCGATCGAGTCGAGCACCTCCGCCGACACATTGCGCCCGTTGCCCTGCTCGAGCCGTGTGTAGTAAGCCACCGAGACCCCCGCCAGCTGCGCCAGTTCCTCGCGCCGCAGACCCGGCACCCGCCGGTGCCGCCCATGCCAGGGAATCCCCACATCGGCCGGGTCGAGCCGGGCCCGGCGCGTCCGCAGGAACTCGCTGAGCTCGGCACGCTGGTCCAGGCCGTCGGAACGGCCGGCCCGAGCGTCGTCCGGGACGGGGTTGTCGCTCATGTTCTCCAGTATTCCCGGTCGTACGACCACGAGCCTGATCCTGTCGGTAGTAGGACCACTGGACGTACGCAAAGCGGTGGGCTGGGCAAGTGCCGGTTCGTCGCGGACGCTGGACACCATGACCACCACTGTTGCCGCATATGCCGCGCCCAGCGCCAAGGCTCCACTGGAGCGCACCACCATCGAGCGCCGCACGGTCGGCGAGCACGACGTCCTGATCGACATCAAGTTCGCGGGGATCTGCCACTCCGACATCCACCAGGCCCGTGCGGGCTGGGGCGAGGCCATCTTCCCGATGGTCCCGGGGCACGAAATCGCCGGCATCGTCGAGGCCGTCGGTTCGGCCGTGACCAAGTTCAAGGTCGGCGACCGCGTCGGCGTCGGCTGCATGGTCGACTCCTGCCGCGTGTGCGAGGCGTGCCGCAACGGCCAGGAGCAGCACTGCGTGCGGGGAAACGTACCGACATACAACGGCGTCGGCAAGGACGGCGAGCCCACCTACGGCGGCTACTCGCAGAAGATCGTCGTTGCCGACGCCTTCACCGTCCGCATCCCCGAGGGCCTGCCCCTCGACGTGGCCGCACCGCTCCTGTGCGCAGGCATCACCACGTATTCCCCGCTCAAGCACTGGGGCGCCGGCCCCGGCAAACAGGTCGCCGTGATCGGCCTGGGTGGCCTGGGCCACATGGCCGTCAAGATCGCCCACGCTCTCGGCGCGGAGGTCACCGTCCTTTCTCAGTCACTGCGTAAGAAGGACGACGGCCTGAAGCTGGGCGCCGACCGCTACTACGCCACCAGCGATCCGGAAACGTTCGAGGAGCTGGCCGGTTCCTTCGACGTCATCCTCTCCACGGTGTCCGCGCCGCTGAACTTCGGCGCATACCTGAGCCTGTTGAAGACCGGCGGCGCGCTGGTGAATGTGGGCGCCCCCGAGGAGCCCATCTCACTGAACCTGTTCTCGCTGCTCGGGGGTTCCAAGATCCTCGCCGGCTCCGCGATCGGCGGCATCGCCGAGACCCAGGAGATGCTCGACTTCTGCGCCGAGCACGGCCTGGGCGCGGAGATCGAACTGATCGAGGCGAGCCGGATCAACGAGGCATACGAACGCGTCGAAGACTCGGACGTTCGCTACCGCTTCGTCATCGACACGGCCACCATCTGACCGACACCCCGTGGTCCGGGGGCCGCGGCGGACCATTCTCATCCGTGCGGCTCACTCATCGGACCACCGCGCTCAGCGCACAACGGTCCCGACCGACCGGATCACGATCACCGGGACATCAGCCCCCCTGCGAGGCCCAGGCCAGAGACGAATCTCTCGCCTGGGCCTTCTGCTTATTTGACGTTTTTTCCGCACCACGGACGACATTGCACGGTCCGTCCACCGAACCGAACCCACCTGGGGACCCCGGGACGGCTCATCCGCGACTCGGCCGGACAGCTCTCCCCCAGGTGGGCAATTCAGAGTTCGCGCGCAGCCGCCGCCTGCCGCCTTCCCGACGTCCCCCGCGCCGTCAAGCAGGGCTGGATGACCCTGAACACCTCGATGAGCTTCGGCAGGCGGCCGCGGAGTCCGGCGATGTGCTGCTCATCGGGCTGGATGACATCTATCGCCAGATCTGATGCCTCCGGATGGAGCACGGCCGATCGTTCAGGCTCCGATGCCAGGACGATCGCCCGGGCCGAGGATTCAATCCCGTTGCGCGTATCGCGCGGCACCCGACCAGTCGAGCATCACGCACGCCTCGTCACCGAGGGTCCAGGCGTCGTGGCCGGGCGGGCAGAACAGGAAGTCGCCCGGGCCGATATCGCCTTCGGTGCCGTCGTCCATGCGGAGCCGCATGCGGCCCGAGAGGCAGTAACTGGCGTGCATGGCCTGGCAGCTGTCGGTTCCCGCGATCGGCTTGACGTGCTCGGACCAGCGCCAGCCGGGTTCGAACACGGCACGGCCGACCGGACCGTCTGGTGTCTCGACGAGATCCACATGGCCCATGCCCGCCTCGAAGGGTCGGGACTCGTCGGGATTGTCGAGACTTCGCACGATCAGACTCCTGCCCTGCCCGTCGGACATGTCGTCCTCGCGCAGCAGATCGAGATTGCGGAAGGTGGCCGGGCCGTCGCACAGAACGGCCAGTTCCTCGGCAAAGCGGGTGGTTTCGGGAAGGCCGGAATTCTGCATCGCCTCGGTGTACGAGGGGAATTCGACCACCTCCATGTACGTGTTCTCGCGGTCGCGATCCTTGGCCTCCAGGCCGCGCAGAGCCGTGCGTTTGCCCGCCGTCGCAGCGAGCCAGGCGTCGAGCTTCTCGTTGAACTCGTCGAGGTGCGTGGTCGTGAACTCGATCGTCTGAACGAACTTTGTCATTACCGGGGCTCCCTTGAAATAGGCACCCCGCTCAGGACACTACTCGCGAACAGCTGCTCGAGCGAAGTCCGGGCAGGCCGGTTCGGCCCGACGATCAGCCGGCCCGGACGAGCGAGCGGTCGGCGGGGCGCAGTGCCCAGGATGCGACGACCAGTGCACAAATGCCCGCGGTGACCGTCAGGTGCATGCCGGCGGATCCGTAGTCGTGTTCGACCAGGTGCGAGATGAACGCACCGCTCATGTTGAAAAACATTCCGGCATAAGCCCATTCCTTCAACCGCGCGAACCCCGGCACGAGGATCGCGGCGCTGCCGAGCACCTTCCAAGTCGCGATGAGCGAGATGAAGTATGTGGGGTAGCCGAGGATCGTGTGGGTTTCCAGAGTTCCGTACTGATGGGTGTATTCGCCGTAGGCGCCGCTGATCATCATGAACGCCAGGCTCACGGTGCACGCCCAGTAGGCGATCGTGCGCACCCGCCCGGAAGCGGAGGTGCGGGGCAGGCCGGCGGCGCGTTCGGTGAGAGTGGTCATGGGACTTTCCTTTCGGTCGGGATGCCGTGATCCGGCGTCAACTCCTCGACCGCGGCCGGACCGAGAGTGTGACAACGCACCCACCGCCGAATCGGCCTGTCACCTTTCCGGGCCCGGATCGGTCGGGGTTACGCAAGGCCGAAGAAGACTCGAGACAAGGACCCCTTCGAATGAAAAGCTCTACCCTCGCGATGCCCTGTATAGCGGCGGCAGCTCTCGTTGCCGGCGCGTTCGGGACCGCGTCCGCGGATCCGGTAGCGGACTCGTCGCGCGCCGTCGTCACCGACGACGGTTGGCAAGTGCGAGTCACCAAGGCCGCGGAGAATCTGGATCGCGTTCCGAATCTGGCCGGATCACCCTTCACCCGTGAGGGATTCGTCCGGCTGGAGGCAATCGCCGACATCTCCGGAAAGGGCCGGGTACCGGTCGACTCGGGGAGCATGGCCGTGGGATACGAGATCGGCTGCCAGGTCGATGTGTCCAACGGGCTGACCGTCGGGCTGTCCGCGGCCATCGGCCCCAACGTGGGGATCTCGGTCGGCGGGGTGAACGCGGGCGCGAGCGCCCTGGCAATTCCGAACGTGTCATTCGCCCCGAAACCGGGCACGATCACCACCGTGCCGCTGGCGACCAAGAAACTCACCGGCGCGCACGCGTCTGTCACGCTCGACCGGATACAGATCAAAATCGATGCCTGCATGGGCCCGGTGAGCCTGCGCTCCTACGCCATCGTGTCCACCTCGACCGCCGACGCCGACAATTCCGTCGCCGTATACGGCAACCCGATATGGTTGTGACACCGATGCGCGCCAAATACCTGCACTCGATAACGCTCGCGCTGGCAATATCCGCATGTTCGGTCCCCATCGCCCGAGCCGACACGGAGATGCCCGCCACCTGCAGCGACGCGCAACACTGCCGACCGTCCCCAGCGACAGACGGCCCCCGATCCGCGCCCCTGCCGCTGCAACAGCTTGTCCCGCCGCCCCGCAACCCGAAAAGCCCGAGCCCGTTGGATCCGGCCGCCGCACTAACTCCGCCACCGCCTGGTCCGCCCGCGACCGAACCCATCGTTCGGTAGCCGTCCCGGCACTGCCATCACATCGTGGCGCGCACTGCGCGCCCGGACGATCCGGCGCTCATCGCCATGCGGCGATGAGGTCGTCCGGCGTAAATCCCGTAACGCCCGGAACGCTGATACCTGACCGGGATACAACCAGCATCCGCGTGCTCTCGTCCGCGCCTGGCAGTTTCGAGCGATGCAGGTACAGGCGGGTCAAGTCGTGGCTGTCGAACTGCCTGTCGTCGAGCCACTTGATCGAGCCCACCGCAGTGATCGTCTTGGCGATGGGTTCCCTGTCCGCGCAGACGATGTCGATTTCCGGATCGTTGGTGCGTGTCCAGTAGCCCCCAATGGCATTGGTGGATTCGGGAAGCTGCTCCGGTAGGCGCCGAAGTGATTCGCGCACAATGGATTCAATTGCCCGACCGCGCCACGATGTCCAGCGTCGCTCGACCCGTGCAAGCGTGAGATCGCCACGGCCCCGCTCGATTTCGGACAGGTAGGGGCCGAGGAAGGCCAGCCAGAATCGCAAGTGGGGGTCGGCGACGATGTAGCGGGTCTCGCGGGAGGGCTGGGTCGACAGCGGCGTCAGCGCCTCGACGATGCGCTTGTCGGTCAGCAATCGCAGCGCCCGGCTCAGGCTTGCCGTGGGAAGATCCGCAGCCCGGCCGATCAGGGTGTGCGTGCGTTCCCCGGCCCCGATCGCACTCAGTACCCGCCGGGCTTGCGCATCCTCGGGGAACTCCGCGGCCAGTGCGCGCTCGCCGCTGACCAGCAGGGCCGATGTCGGGTCATCGACCACGTCGGCCAGGTATTCCGCCGGTGTCGCACCCTGCGGCCACTCGTCCAGAATCAGTGGCAGGCCGCCGGATACCAGGAAGGCGTCGAATGCCTCCGTGGCCGGAAGTCTCAGCATCTCCGCTACATCGGCAGGATTCAGCGACGGGACGACCATTTCACTCGCCCGCTGATGGAACGGCCGACCGTACTCGTTGAGGGCTTCCATCATCGCCAGATCGGATCCGATGCACAGTAGCAACATCGACTTGCGCGACAGTTCTCGATCGAACACCTTTTGCAGGCTGCCCTCGAAGCCCGGGTCGTTGCCGATGAGATATGGCATTTCGTCGATGACGACGACACTCGGCTGATCATCGGGCAGCACCGAGGCGAGCAGGGTCAGCGCAGCATCCCAGTCTCTGGGATGCTGCCCGGCAAACCGGGCCGCATCCGGCAGTGACGACAACTCGCCCGATTCGACGAACAGACGGAGATCCAGCTCGGCCGACCGTTGCGCGGACGCGGTGAAGTAAAGGAACGGCAAACCCGACCGCTCGACGAACTCCTCCGCGAGGCGTGATTTGCCGACTCGCCGACGCCCGCGCATGAGTATCGCCCGGCCGGGGCGGCCCGCGCGCCCACCGGCGACAACCCGCTGAATCGACCGATCGAGCAACCCGAGCTCACGCTGCCTGCCGATGAAGCCATCCAAGAGCGCCACCCTCTCCGAAGAATACTTCCAATCTTGATACTATCATCGATGATACGCATCACACTTGGATGCATTGCACACCGCGGGCGCGCTCGCGGCTGCGTCGCTCCTCACGCCGTTCGCGACCACGATGTGGTGCCACCCCTGGAACGCTGGAGCGGCATGGGATGGAACTCGACCTCAGGGGAGGGACTACGAGCAAGGAGAGTCCAGGCTCCGGGGCCTTACGGGCTCCGGATCGTCGGAAACCCGGACGCGGAATACCTGTCCTACCAGTGGGTAGGGTACGGGGACATGGCCGTGGACGGATGAGGTGAGCGGGTGACTGCGATGTTGGGTGCTCGCGACGCGATCGCCGACCGCTTTGTGCGCCTGTCCGGCCGGCTCGTCGCCGTGGGGTATGTCGCGGATCTGGTGCTCGTCGCGCCGGACCTGGAGAACCAGTCGCGAGGGGTCGAGTCGTGGTGGACGCCGTTCGCGATCGCCGTGGCGTTCGGGCCGGGGCTTGCGCTGGGCGTGTTGAGCTTTCATCGGGATCCCCGATGGATGCGCCGGGCCGCCGTGCTCGCGGTGGTGGGCTACCCGGTGACGCTCATCGCGTGGCTGGCCGCGTGGCACGGGGTTCCGCTGCATCAGGATCAGTGGCTTGGCGATGTACCGGCCCTGGCCGGGCTGGCGGCCGCGGTGGTCTGGCGGGCGCGGGCGAGCCTGCTGGCTCTCGCCGTCACCGCGGTGGCGGCCACGGTGGTCAATTACACGGCGCGGGCGCCGGAGGTCAACGTGCCCTTCGTCCCCGATCTGCTGTACGCGTTCAGTTACAGCGCGCTGTTCGTGGCGGCGGTCCTGGTGTTCATCCGCACCGGGCGATCGCTCGACACGGTGCAGAACGACGCGTTCGAGAGCTCCGCATCGTCGGCTGCCCTGCGCAGCCGCGCCGCCGAACGAGATCGATTCGCCGCGCTGACCCACGACTGGGTGATGTCGACGCTGCTGGCCGCGGCGCGCGGCGCCGACCGGGACGCGGTGCGGCGCCAGGCCCTGCAGACCCTCAACTACCTCGACGATCTCGAGCATCCGTTCGGCCGCGTGCTGGATGCACCGGCCGTCGTCTGCAGCCTGCGTGCCGCTGTCGCGCATATCGAGCCGGACCTGCCGATCGCGGTCGTCGTGGATCGCGGCGCCGAACGGTGGGGCTTCCCGGCCGCGGCGGTGAGCGTCACCGCCGCGGCGGCGGGCGAGGCCGTCCGCAACAGCATGCGGCACGCGGGATCGGACGCCCACCGCCGCGTCGATATCCGGGTCGACGGCGGCGGTTTCCGGGTCGCAGTCATCGACGACGGTGTCGGTTTCGACACCGCCGTGGAGCGCCCGGACCGGCTCGGCATCGCACTGAGCATCCACGCCAGGATGCGGCAGCTGGGCGGCGGCACCTCCTCGATCGTCTCCCGGCCGGGTGGGGGCACCACTGTCCGGCTGAGCTGGGCGGGCCCGATGGCCGAGCGTCACATCACCCCGGACACATGCCGAACCGTCGCGAACTCCCCCACCCCGCTGAGCATGCGGACCCTGCTGGGCATGCGCTCCCGCGCCGCGTGGGTGACGGTCGCGTTCTTCCTCGCCGCCTACGCCGCATCCCTCGCCGCCACCCCGGTGCTGTTCTCCCAGCCGTGGCCGATGCTCGCCTGCCTCGTCCTCACCGCGGCCGCGGGTGGCGCGCTGCTCGCCGTGCCGGGCGACCCGCCGCCCCTCGGGGCGTCGCTGGCCATCCTGACGGCCGGTGGTCCCGCGCAGTACGCGATCGTCTGCGCCGTGGCGTCGATGTCGGACAACACGACGGTGCAGGAATGGTCCCTGGGCTGCGCCACGGCGGTATGCGTATTCATGTGTATGCGTGGTCGCGTCGTACTCGCCTGGCTGACGATGGTGGTCCTGCTCGCCGAATTCGCCGTCCGGATGGGCCTGCCTACCGACGCCTCGCACGGGTTCACGGTCCCTTTCCTCTATCTCGCACCGCTGCTGGCCGCGACGTTCTTCGCCCGCATCATCGGCCCGGTCGCCAGCACGACGCTGGACCTGCGTGAGGAAACCCTGCACCGGATCGCCGCCCAGGCCGCCGACGCGGCCGCCGTCGCCGAGCGGGACCGGCAGCTGCATCGACTCGGCAGGCTCACCCGGCCGCTGCTCGAACTGCTCGCCAGTTTCGAACCCGTGGACGGCATCCGGAACGAATGCGCGCTGCAGGAGGCCGAACTACGCGACGCACTGCGCGCGCCCCAGCTCGCGCATCCACCGGTCGTCATCGCCGCCCGCGCCGCCCGCCGCCGCGGCGTCGAGGTCGTCCTCTACGACGAGCACGGCCTGGACGATCTCGACGCCGCCGTCGGAGACCGCGCCCGCGAGCAGGCCGTCGCCGAAATCCAGCGCGCCCGAGACGGATCCGTCATCGTCCGGATCCAACGCCCCGGCCGCCGGCCGCTGCTGACCATCGTGGCCGACGGATCCGCGGGCACCCGGCGCATCGAACTCGACGAGCACGCCCACCCGCTGCGGCAGGACCTGGAGGTGTAACCGCGACCGCTCAGCGGAGCCCGGCGAAGAGGTCGGTTTCCCGAGCCGGTGCGGCCGCGACGCGATTGGCATGCCGGACAAAGCTTTCGGTGGCGAACATCAGCTGCTGCAGTTCGGCGGGCATCCGCAGAAACGGCACGCTGTCGCCCTGGCTGGCGTGCGCCTCGAGCGCCTTCACCTTGCGCTGGGTATAGGCGGCCACGTCGACGACCGTGGTGATCTGCTCCTCGGGTGTGCCGAAGTCGTCCGGCGGGTCCTGGTCGATCATGCCCTGTGCGCGCAGCGTCGCGAACATCTCGCGGGAGCGTTCGCGCGGAATCGCGGTGTAGTAGAACTTGTCCGGGATATCCGTGGCCGCCGCCGCGGCGAGTGCGACGCGGTTGGCCTGGATGTGGTCGGGGTGGCCGTAGTTGCCGTTCTCGTCATAGGTGACGACCACCTGGGGCCGGTACTGCCGCATGAGATCCGCGAGGCGGGCGGCCGACTGCTCGACCGGGATGTTCCAGAAGGCTTCCGGATCCCGGTTGCCTTCCCACCCGTCCATTCCTGAGTCCCGATATCCGAGCAGCTCGACGTGCTCGATGCCCAGCAGCGCCGCCGACTCCTGAAGTTCGGAGAGTCGCTGGGCCCGTACCGCATTCGGATCGTGGCCGGGCTCCCCGGGCTTTATCCCGCCCGGCGCATCGCCCTGCTCGCCGTTGGTGCAGGTCACCAGGACCGTTCGGATGCCCTCGGCGGCATATCGCGCGAGGATCCCACCGGTGCTGATGACCTCGTCGTCCGGATGGGCGTGTACGGCCATGATCGTCAGTTGGTCGGCCATGAGTCCCCCGTCTGTGTGTGCTCGGCGCTTCGGTGCTTCCACTCTACGAATCAACACCGACAACCAGCGCCGGGATTCCGCCCGCCGGACGCCGGATCGGGTGCCACGGTCATTCGGCGAGGATCGGCAGCATCAGCGATGACGGGCGCTCGCGATCGTGGAACACCTGGAAGCCGCACCGCACACCGGCCACCGCGTCGGCGACGGGCTCGGCAGTGCCGTGATTGCGGCCGAATCGGGGAAATGCACCGCCGGCGACCTGCACCCGGAGCCGATGCCCGCGGCCGAACCGGTACGCCGTCGGGAACAACGGCACCTCGATCGGCCCGTCGGCCCGCTCCCGCAGTCGCAGGATGCCCTCGGTGACATTCCGGGACACCCCCTTCGCATCGACATCGCACAGCCGGACGAACAGATCGGCCCCGGCGCGTTCGGTGCGGACGTGCACTGTCGCGATCGGTTCGCCGACCACGTCCAGGTCCGCGGCCAGCGGTTCGCCGGTGTAGACGAGCACGTCCGGGCGGGCCTCGACCGCCCGGTTGTCCTGCTGCTCGGCCTTGCCGAACAGCAGCGGACCGCCGACCGAGGGGGTCGGATCGGACGGGTCGTAGGTGAACTCGTCCGGGCCCGCGTCGCCAGGCGCGTCACCGAGGCTGGGCAGATGGATCCGCCGCTCGACCGACTTGGGCGGCCACTCCTCGAAGTCCAGCCAGTGCCCGGCCCGTTGCAGGTGCACGCGCACCGGCGCCCGGCGCAGCGCGGCACGGTCGCCGAGCAGATGAGCGGCCAGGAAATCGGCCTGGTCGGCGATCATCGGCCGGAAACTGGCGGGGTCGCCGTGGCTCCACGGCCCGATCAGGATCCGCGCCGGATTCCCGGTCGCGCGCAACCGCCGGAAATCGCGTAGCTGCCCCGGCAGAAACAGGTCGTACCAGCCCGCGACCATGCTGACCGGCGTGCTCACGTCCTCGGGGCGGTGCACCGTCCCGGACCAGAACTCCGGGGTCTCCACATTTCCGGCAACGTCGGCCAGGAACCGCACCCGCCGTCCGATCGCCGCGACGTCCGCCCGCCCGACCGGCAGCGTCGCGGTGGCCGCACGGACGCGGCGGCGTCGCAGCGGCGCGCGAACCGTAGCGAACCGATCCTCCTGACGGCCGATCTGCGCCGACCATCCGACCATGTCGTCCAGGGCCAGCACACCGCCGGGATAGAACACGTCGGTGAAGTCCGAGGAGGTAACGCCCAGGCACATCGCCTCCAGCGGCGGATCGGCATAGGGTGCGATCGCCCACTGGGTATGCCCGAGATAGCTGGCCCCCGCCATCGCCACCCGGCCGTCGCACCAGGGTTGCGCACGCAGCCACGCCACGGTGGCCAGGCCGTCGTCCTTCTCGTGCAGAAACGGGCGGAACTCGCCGCCGGAGCCGAAGGTCCCGCGCGTGCTCTGATAGACCACCTGCAGTCCGCGCCGGGCGAACACCGGGCCGAACAGCTCGCTCAGCAATCCGCGGCGGCCGTACGGCGTCCGAATCAGCACCACCGGCATCGGATGCGATCCGGGTGGGCGATACCAGTCGGCCAGCAGCGTGACGCCGTCCGGCATCGGTATAGCAATGTCCCGGCGCACTACCGGCTCGGGCACCGTGGCCGGTGGCATGCGAAGGAGTCCGTCGACGATCCGGCCCAGCATTGATCCTCCTCTGAAATTTCGCCTTTCCATCGTTACCACCGGAATCCACGATTCCGCCGCAGATTCCCGCATCCGGCCGGGATAGAATCGGTATGGCTCGGGGCTCCCGGCGCCTGTTCGTCCGAGGCGCCGCACAGTCGAGGACGCGATATCCAATGACCAGCGCTTGCGAAACACCATTGAACCGGATTCGCGCCGCATGGCGCACCGGCCCGTACCCGTCGGCCCCGGCAGCCGCCACCCTGACGCGGCGCGCCGATCACTTCGCCGATGGGGTGCGGTTCCTGCTCGAGCAGCCCGGTGCGCTAGGCCGGGTGCGTGCGGCCACCGCCACGCTGGAGGACGACCCCCCGGTGGAAGCGCTGGTGCAGACGGTCCTGGAGACGGCGCTCTCGCTGACTCGCGCGGAACTCGGGAACGTACAGCTGGTCGACCCGGCCTCCGGTGCGTTGCTGATCACCGACCAGTCCGGGTTCGACGCCGAATTCCTCGAGCACTTCTCCGTCGTCGACGACGACAGTTCCGTCTGCGGCCGGGCCTCGCACGGCGATCAGACGATCCTGCACGACGTCGACACCGATCCCGGGTTCGCGTCGCACCGGGGCATCGCGGCCGCCGCGGGATTCCGATCCGTGCAGTCCACCCCGCTGATCGACTTCACCGGCAGGGTCGTCGGCATCGTGTCGACCCACTTCCCGCGCCCGCATCGCCCCACGCCCGCGGACCTGCAGATCCTGCAGCTGTTCGCCGACTATTCGGGTGACGCGATCTCCCGCAGCCTCGGCCCGCCCGCGGAAATACCGCCGCGAAACCATCACGCCCTCCCGTCCACCGCCGTCTCGCCGGAAACGATCGACATGGGCACCGAGTTCGCGGGCTCCGTCGTGGACCATCTACTGACGGCGCTACACCTGACCGGTCTGCGGCGGCTCGTCGGCGAGGGCGCCGCCTCCGCCCGGCTGCAGGCCGCCGTCGACACCCTCGACCGGGCCATCCACGATATCGAAAACCACACGCTGTCAACGCGATCCATACTCGACACACCATGAACTAGGGACCTCGCCGCCCTGTCTGCGTGCCCGTCCCCGATTTCACCGGCGCCCGAATCATCTCCACAGCGCCCTTACAGCCTTCTCACAGCGTCGCCGAGTGGAATGGAACTCGGCACACCCGACTGCGGCCCGGCCGCATGGTTCGGAAGAGGCGATGGCATTGCTGGAGGACGACCTCACTGGGGCGGTTCGCGGCGAGCGGACCGCGACCGCACGCGTCTTGGCGGAGATACGCCCGCAGATCGTGCACTATTGCCGGGCCCGGGTGAACCACATTTCCGGGAGCACGGTCTCCGCGGACGATGTCGCACAGGAGGTCTGCATCGCGGTCCTGCGCGCACTGCCCCGATACCGCGATGAGGGACGACCTTTCATGGCCTTCGTCTACGGCATCGCCGCACACAAGGTCGCCGACGCCTACCGCAGCGCCGCCCGTAACCGCATCATCCCGGTCGAGGAGGTTCCCGACCTGCCCTGCGATGACACCGGTCCCGAACAGCGGGCACTGCAATCCGAGGCCGCCCGTCGGATGAGCGATCTGCTCGGCGCCCTGCCGCCGCATCAACGCGAAATCCTGATTCTGCGTGTCGCGGTGGGACTCTCGGCCGCCGAGACCGCCGCGGCGGTGGGCGGCACCGCGGGGTCGATCCGGGTCGCCCAGCATCGCGCCATGACCAAGCTCAGGGCACTGGTCGCGATACGGGCCGAGACGGACGCCGTCGCTGCGGCGGACAGTATCGCAGCTACGACATGTGCATTCGCGCCCATCGGCGAATCAACGACGACCGGGATGGCCACGGTCCGCTAGCGCAGATCCCGCAGCCGATCGTGCCGCGGCACTCGCTCGGCGTGCCGAGGCGCTCGTGCAGCCGGGGCCCGAGCCGTCGCGATGGCGCTGGGACACGAGAGCGCCCTGCCCGCGGGATTGTCGCCCTCGCGATTCGCCTCTCCCATCGCATGAGATCGGTCCCCGCCGTCCAGATGTGCTCGGACAGCGGGACGACCCGGTCACGAGATCGACTCGGGACGCCTCGGCCTCTCAGTCGGCGAGGAATCCCCGGATGGCCCCGGCGATCTCGGCGGCGTGGGTCTCCAGGGCGAAGTGGCCGGTGTCGAGGAACTCGATCCGCGCGTCGGGGAGGTCGCGGCGGAAGGCCTCGGCGCCGGCGGGCAGGAAGAACGGATCATTGGCCCCCCACACCGCCAGGAACGGCGGAGTGTGGGTGCGGAAGTACTCCTGAAATTGCGGGTACCGGGCCACGTTGTTGCGGTAGTCCAGCATCAGGTCCAACTGCACCTGGTCGGCGCCGGCGCGGGCCAGGTAGTGGTCGTCCAGCGCGATGCCGTCCGGGGAGACCAGGGACTCGTCGGGCACGCCGTGGGTGTACTGAAAGCGCGTGGTCTCGGGGGTCAGCATCGTGCGCAGGGCATCGCGGTTGGCGGCCGAGGGATCCGCCCAGTAGGCCCGGACCGGGTTCCAGCCCTCGCTGAGACCCTCGACGTAGGCATTGCCGTTCTGGGAGACGATGGCGGTTATGCGGTCGGGGTGGGCGACCGCGAGCCGAAGGCCGGTCGGGGCGCCGTAGTCGAAGATGTAGACCGCGTACCGGTCGAAGCCGACCACGTCGGTGAAGCGGTCGATCACTGCGGCGATGCTGTCGAAGGTGTAGTCGAATTCCTTGTGGTCCGGCATGTCCGAGCGGCCGAACCCGGGCAGGTCGGGGGCGATGATGTGAAAGTCGTTGGCCAGCAGGGGAATCAGATCCCGGAACATGTGGCTCGAGGTCGGGAAGCCATGCAACAAAAGGAGTTTGGGGCTCCCCGGGGCGCCCGCCTCACGGTAGAAGATGCCGAAGCCGTCGACGTCGACCTTGCGGTAGCGGATTGCGGTCATGATGGTCATCCTTTGCTGTCGCTCCGAACGAGTAACCGTCTTAGTGTTATTTAGAAGGTTATGCATGGCACCAGTAACTTGTCAACCACATTCAAGGCGGTTACTCTTCGAGGTGAAGGAGGAGCCGATGACGCAGTCGACGCCCGCGCTGTTCCTGGCCGATTCGGCCGGGCTGGATTTCCTGAACTCGGTGGCTACACCGACGGATGCGGTCGTGGACTGGCTGGAGGACGGCGAGGGTCTGCTCGACTGGCTCCGGCAGGCGGACATGGTCCCCGAACAGGTCCTGGCCGACCTGCGCGAGCGCGCCCTGCCCGGCGAGCTCGAACGCCTGGCCGCCCAGGCCCGCACCCTGCGCGAGTGGTTTCGCGGCTTCGTCACCGAGCATCGCGGCCATCCGCTGACCGAATCCGTTCTCCCCCAACTGGATCCGATCAACGAGCTCCTGGAGCTCGACCGCCGCTTCAGTGCGATCGCAGGGCCTCCCGCCGGCACCGAGGGCCCCCTCACCCTGACCGACCGCCGCCGCTGGAATTCCCCCGACACCCTGCTACTCCCCATCGCCCAGGCCATGGCCGAGCTGATCTGCGACCAGGACTTCACCCACATCAAGTCCTGCGAGAGCCCCACCTGCACCCTCCTGTTCGCCGACCGCACCCGCGGCCGCGGTCGCCGCTGGTGCAGCATGTCCCTGTGCGGCAACCGCGCCAAACAGGCGGCCCACCGCCGACGCCACCGGGCCGCATCAGCACCGCCGGGGTAATCCGCCGAATCGTGCGTCCCGGTCCGAACGTCCCAGGGAGTAATCTGAGACATCCAGGTCGTCGAACCGAGCCGCCATGCATGAATTGGCCATCACCCAAAGCGTCGTGGACACCGTGTGCGAGCACGCGGCGGGCGCCCGGGTGCACAGCGTCACCGTCGAGGTCGGCGCGCTGTGCGCCGTCGTTCCCGAGGCGATGCAATTCTGTTTCGAACTGGTCGCCGAGGGAACCGTCGCGGAGGGCGCGTGCCTCGAGATAAGAATCGTCCCCGGCGCGGCCCGGTGCCGCAGCTGTGGCGCCGAATTCGGCCTCGCCGACCTCATCCTGCTGTGCCCGTGCGGAAGCGCCGATGTCGAGGTGCGTTCCGGACAGGAACTCCGTATCCGGACGATGGAGGTGAGTGAGACATGTGTGCAACCTGTGGCTGCGGCCAGGACTCCGCGGTGATCACGATTCCCCACGAACACCCGCATCACGACGATGGCCACCCACACGATCACGATCACCCGCACGAGCACGGCGCGCACGACCACGAGCATCCGCCGGCCACCCGGACGTTGACGCTGGACCAGAAGGTCCTGGCCAAGAACGACCGGCTGGCCGCCCGCATCCGGGCCCGCCTGGCCGAACGCAACATCCTCGCGCTCAATCTGACCAGCTCCCCGGGCGCGGGCAAGACCACCCTGCTCGAGCGAACCATCCGCGAACTCGGCGACGTGCCGATGGCCGTGATCGAGGGCGATCAGGAGACGCTGCTCGATGCCGAACGGATCCGGGCGACCGGCTGCCGCGTGGTCCAGGTCAACACCGGCGCCGGTTGCCATCTGGATGCGGAGATGATGCGGGGCGCCCTCGACGCGCTCGATCCGGCCGCGGGTACGCTGCTGTTCATCGAAAATATCGGGAATCTGGTCTGCCCGGCCCTGTTCGACCTGGGCGAGCGGACCAAGGTCGTGGTCATCTCGGTGACCGAGGGCGACGACAAGCCGCTGAAATATCCGCATATGTTCGCCGCCGCGGGCTTGGCGCTGATCAACAAAATCGACCTGCTGCCCTATGTCGATTTCGATGTCGAGACCTGCCGGCGGCACGCGAGGGCCGTCAACCCGGCAATCACGATCCTGCCCGTGTCCGCGACCACCGGCGACGGGCTTTTCCGCTGGTACCGATGGCTTTCCGAGCAAAGATCAATTCCGTCGAGCACCCTTGAGGATGCCAACGCACCCGCCTAGACTGACGTGATCAGGGTCACCGCACGGATTCGGTTCGCCGATATCTGGTAAGAGCCCGTTTCCGTGTGACCATCCGCTTCAAGAATGGTGGCACTCCATGCCAACTCGCGAAGCAGTCGAAGCCGAACAGGCCTTGATCCATGTTCTGTGGATAAACGCCGGGCTCAGTTGTGATGGCGATTCCGTGGCGTTGACTGCCGCCACTCAACCCAGCATCGAGGAAATCGCGCTGGGATCGCTGCCTGGTCTCCCCAAGATTGCGGTCCACTGGCCGCTGATCGATTACGAATGCGGCCCCACCGGCGGCGCCGACGACTTCCTCGAGTGGTTCTTCAAGGCCGACCGCGGCGAATTGGAGCCGTTCGTGCTCGTCGTGGAGGGCTCGATCCCGAACGAGCAGCTGCACACCGAGGGGTACTGGTGCGGCTTCGGCAACAACCCCGCCACCGGCCAGCCCATGACCACCAGCGAATGGCTCGATCGGCTGACGCCCAAGGCGACGGCGGTCGTCGCCGTCGGCACCTGCGCCACCTACGGCGGCATCCACGCCATGGCCGGAAACCCGACCGGTGCGATGGGGGTGCCCGACTATCTGGGCTGGAAGTGGAAGAGCAAGGCGGGCATCCCGATCGTCTGCGTGCCCGGCTGCCCCATCCAACCGGACAACCTGTCCGAGACGCTGACCTACCTGCTCTACATGGCCACCGGCCAGGCCCCGATGATTCCGCTGGACGAATCATTGCGCCCCACTTGGCTTTTCGGTGCGACTGTGCACGAGGGCTGCGACCGCGCCGGATACTACGAGCAGGGTGATTTCGCCACCGAATACGGCTCGCCCAAGTGCATCGTGAAGCTGGGCTGCTGGGGTCCGGTGGTGAAATGCAATGTGCCCAAGCGTGGTTGGATCAACGGGGTCGGCGGCTGCCCGAACGTGGGCGGCATCTGCATCGGATGCACCATGCCCGGCTTCCCGGACAAGTTCATGCCGTTCATGGACGAGCCGCCAGGCGGCAAGTTCTCGTCCACCGCATCGGGGCTGTACGGATCGGTGATCCGCAGTCTGCGCCACGTCACGACCCGCACGGTCGACAAGGAGCCGCACTGGCGGCATCGGGGCACCGCGCTGGAGACCGGCGCGACGCGCACATGGTAGGAGGACTGCGATGACTCAGATCATCCCGGAACCGTCGCACCGCAAGATCGACCCGGATGCCCTCGTGGAGATGGCGTGGGATCCGATCACACGCATCGTCGGCAGCCTGGGCATATACACGAAGATCGACTTCGACAATCGCGAGGTGGTCGAGTGTCACAGCACCTCCTCGATCTTCCGCGGCTACTCGATCTTCATGCGCGGCAAGGATCCTCGCGACGCGCACTTCATCACCAGCCGAATCTGCGGCATCTGCGGCGACAATCACTGCACCTGCTCGTGCTACTGCCAGAACATGGCCTACGGGGTGAAGCCGCCGCATCTGGGCGAATGGATCGTCAACCTCGGCGAGGCCGCGGAATACATGTTCGACCACAACATCTTCCAGGAGAATCTGGTCGGCGTGGACTTCTGCGAGAAGATGGTCGCCGAGACCAATCCGGGCGTCCTGGCCCGCGCCGAGACGGCGCTGGCGCCGCACGCGGACGCGCACGGGTACCGCACCGTCGCGGACATCATGCGCGCGCTGAACCCGTTCACCGGTGAGTTCTACCGCGAGGCCCTGCAGGTCAGCCGGTACACCCGGGAGATGTTCTGCCTGATGGAGGGCAGGCATGTGCACCCCTCGACGCTGTATCCCGGCGGTGTGGGCACGGTGGCGACGATCCAGCTGATGACCGACTACATGTCCCGGCTGATGCGCTACGTCGAATTCATGAAGAAGGTCGTGCCGATGCACGACGACCTGTTCGACTTCTTCTACGAGGCCCTGCCCGGCTACGAACAGGTCGGCCTGCGCCGCACCCTGCTCGGCTGCTGGGGTTCGTTCCAGGATCCCGAGGTGTGCAACTTCGCCTACAAGGACATGGAGAACTGGGGCCGCAAGATGTTCGTCACCCCCGGCGTGGTGGTCGACGGCAAACTGGTCACCACCTCCCTGGTGGATATCAACCTCGGCCTCCGAATCCTTTTGGGCAGTTCGTATTACGAGGACTGGTCCGACCAGGAGATGTTCGTGAAGACCGATCCGCTCGGCAATCCGGTGGACCGGCGGCACCCCTGGAACCAGCACACCAACCCCAAGCCGCAGAAGCGCGACCTGGACGACAAGTACAGCTGGGTGATGTCGCCGCGCTGGTTCGACGGCAAGAATCACCTCGCGCTCGACACCGGCGGCGGGCCGCTGGCCCGGCTGTGGTCCACGGCGCTGGCCGAGTTGGTCGACATCGGCTACGTGAAGTCCACCGGGCACAGCGTGCAGATCAACCTGCCCAAGACCGCGCTGAAGGGCCCGGTCGAGCTGGAGTGGAAGATCCCCGCGCACGGCAGCAACACGATCGAGCGCGATCGGGCGCGCACCTACTTCCAGGCGTACGCCGCAGCATGCGCGCTGCACTTCGCCGAGAAGGCGCTCGAGGAGATCCGCGCCGGGCGGACCAAGACCTGGGAGAGCTTCGAGGTGCCCGACGAGAGCATCGGCTGCGGCTTCACCGAGGCCGTGCGCGGTGTGCTCTCGCACCACATGGTGATCCGGAACGGCAAGATCGCCAATTACCATCCGTATCCGCCGACGCCCTGGAACGCCAGCCCGCGGGACAGCTTCGGCACTCCGGGGCCCTATGAGGACGCGGTGCAGGGCCAGCCGATCTTCGAGGAGAACGATCGCGAGCACTTCAAGGGCATCGACGTCATGCGCACGGTGCGTAGCTTCGATCCGTGCCTGCCGTGCGGGGTGCACATGTATCTGGGCAACGGGAAGACGTTGGAAACCCTGCACTCCCCCACCCAGACGCTGACCGCGGAGTAGTCCCGGGTCGGCCCGGCGACGGGAGAGGTACATGGTGAACGATCACCCGGCCGACCGGAACGACGCCGCAGCGCCCGACCGCTGGCGCGAGGCCGGCGATCGGATCGAGACGCTCCTGGACGCGTGCGCCGCGGGCGGCACCGCCGCCCGCGACCGCGCCGAACAGCTGCTCCACGAGGTGGTCGAGCTGTACGGCGCGGGGCTGGCGCGGATCGTCGCGGTGCTCGACGAGCCCACGGCCGAGCTGCTGGCCGCGGACGATCTGGTGGCGAGCCTGCTGCTCGTGCACGGCCTGCACCCGCAGGGCGTTCGCACCCGGGTGGGGGCCGCGCTCGACAGCGTGCGGCCGTACCTGGGCTCACACGGCGGCGACGTGACCCTGCTCGGCGTCGAGGACGGGGTGGTGCGGCTGGCGCTGGCCGGGAGCTGCCGTACCTGCCCGTCGTCGTCGGTGACGCTCGAGCTCGCCGTCGAGGAGGCCGTGCGCGCCGCGGCGCCCGAGATCGATGCGATCGAAGTGGTTGCCGCCGAACCGGATTCGGACCCAAGCGTGTTCTCGGCCGATTCGCTGTTCACCCGCGTGCGCGATGCCGCGCCGCGGACCGGCAGCTGGATCGCGGTCCCCGAACTGGCCGGGCTGTCCCCCGGCGAGGTCGGCGGATTTTCCATCGCCGGGCAGGCCGTGCTGGCCTGCCGCATCGGCACCGAGCTCTACGTCTACCGCGACCACTGCCCGGCGTGCGACAACTCGCTCGCGGGCGCGGTCCTGCACCGCCGCATGGGATTCCCGGTCGGTGACGCGGTGCTGCGCTGTCCGGTCTGCCAGGCACACTACGACGCCGTGCACGCCGGGGCGAGGGTCGATGGGAGCGGGCACCTCGATCCGCTGCCCGTTCTCGTCCGCGACGGCGAACTGTCGGTGGCCGTTCCCGCGGGGGTGGCGGGATGAACTCCTCGTTCCAAATCCTGCGGCGGCTGGCGGACACGCAGCCCGCTCCGACGCCCGCGGGCGAACGGTGCGAGATGTGCGCGGAGGCGATTCCCGGAGAGCACCAGCACGTGGTGAATACCGAAGGCAGGCAGCTGCTCTGCGTGTGCCGGGCCTGCTATCTACTGTTCACCGATCAGGCCGCGGCGCTGCGCTATCGCGCGGTGCCCGACCGGTATCTCGCCTTTCCCGGCGTTGTGATCGACGCGTCCGAATGGGACGAGCTGGAAATCCCGGTGGGCCTGGCCTTCTTCTTCCGCAATTCCACGCTCGATCGCACCGTCGCATTCTATCCCGGGCCCGCCGGAGCCACCGAATCCGAACTGCCGATGGAGCGTTGGCGCGCGATCGTGGACCGGCATCCCGAGCTCGGCACGCTCGCCCCCGATGTGGAGGCGCTGCTGATCCGCCGCCCCGACCGCGACACGGCGGGGGCCTGCCTGCTGCTGCCCATTGATGCCTGCTACGAGTTCGTCGGGCGAATGCGGCTGCTGTGGCGCGGATTCGACGGCGGCCAGGACGCCCGGCGTTACCTCGACGAGTTCTTCGCGGCCACCGCGGCCCGTGCCCGGCCGGGCAGGGGCGATTATGAGTGACGCGGTCACCTTCGCGGTGTTGGAGATCCGGCCCGAGCCTTACGCGGTGACGCCGATGCTCTCCGCGCGAGTGGGCATCGCCGCGGTCACCGACGAGCCGGTGCACGCCATCGCATTGCGTGCCCAGGTCCGGATCGAACCGCGCCGCAGGGCCTATTCCGACGAGGAGGGCGCGGGCCTGCTGGACCTGTTCGGGCCGCGCGAGCGCTGGCACGATACCCAGCGCACGTTCCTTTGGATGCACTGCGCCACCATGGTTCCCGGGTTCGACGGCGGCGCCGAGATCGACCTGCCGATGCCGTGCACCTACGACCTCGAGGTGGCCGGTTCCAAGTACATGCATGCCCTGCGGACCGGCACCGCGCCGCTCGTATTCCTGTTCAGCGGGACGGTATTCAGCAGGGGCGCCGGCGGATTCACCGTCCAGCAGGTGCCCTGGGATCGCAACGACCCGTTCGACATGCCCGTCGCGGTGTGGCAGGACCTGATGGCCGCGCACTTCCCGAATACCGGATGGCTGCGGCTCTCGCGCGAAACGCTCGAGCAGCTCACCGCCTTCAAGGCCCTGCACGGCCTGCTCGGCTACGACGAGACCGTGGCCGCATTGCTGGCCGCTCACCAGGAGGAACGACCGTGAGCGCGGCCGGATACGGGCAGGGCGCGTGGGCCGGGGCTCGCGCGGTGGCCGATGCCGTCCTGTACGAGGGATATCTGCTCTACCCCTATCGGGCGAGCGCGCGAAAGAATCAGTCCCGCTGGCAGTTCGGGGTGCTCGGCCCGCCCGGAGCCGAGGAGGCGGGCCTGGGCGAGGGTTCCGGGCTGTCGGCACAGTTCCTCGTCGAGGCGGAGCCCGCGGCCACTCTCACACTGGCCGTGCGATTCCTGCAGCTGCAGCGGCGCACGATCATCGACCCGGCCGGGCAGGCCGTCACCGAGATGTCGGTGGGCGGGCAATCGTGGCTCAGCTGGGACGAGGCGATCGAGCAGGAGATCGTCCTCGGTCCGATCGCAGTGTGCAACAACGCCTTCGACTTGCAAGTCGACGGCGACCGCGAGGCCGAGGAGATCCCGGCAAGCGACCCCGTCGGCCGAATAGTGCGGGAGCGGAGGTCACTTGCAGGGCGGCTCGAGCTCACCGTCGACGATGTGGACGGCATGCGGCGTTGCACCGTCGTCGCCCGGAACACCGGGCCGGCCGCCGCGGACCGGGACGATGCCATCGCGCACTCCTTCATCGGTGCGCACCTGATCGCCGAAATCACCGACGGCGCTTTCGTATCCCTGCTGGACCCCGCACCGGCCGCGGCCCCGGCAGCCGCGGCCTGCGTGCAGCACCGGTGCTTCCCGGTGCTCGCGGGCCCGGTCGGATCCCATGCGCTGCTGCTGATTTCGCCGATCATCCTCTACGACCACCCGGAGGTCGCCGAGCAGAGCGAGATTCCCCTGTTCGACTCGACCGAGATCGACGAGATCCTCACCCTGCGCGTGATGACGCTGACCGACGAGGAGAAGCGTCAGGCCCGGGCGACCGACCCGCGTGCGGCGCAGATCATCGACCGTTGCGAGGCCATGACTCCCGAGCAGATGCGGCAGCTGCACGGCGTGCTGCGCGATCCCGCCGCGGGTGGTCCCCGGGTGCTGCCCTCCGTCCCCGACGGCATCGATTGGTGGGATCCGCTCGCCGACAACGCCGTTGCACCCGACTCCGATGCTGTGCCGATCGCCGGTGTGCTGGTGCACAAGGACAGCCGGGTACGCCTGCACCCGGCCCGGCGCGCCGACGCGCACGACCTGTTCTACGCCGGACGGACCGCGCGGGTGGTCACCGTGCACGAGGACGTCGACGGAGAGGTGCACATCGGCGTGGTCGTCGAGGACGATCCCGCCGCGGATCTGCACGAATGGTACGGCCGCTACCTGTATTTCGCCCCCGACGAGATCGAGCCGCTGGACACCCCGCACCCGCAGTACTGAGAACCCACGAAAGGAACACTCCGCCATGGAAACCGTAGGAATTATCGCGACCGTCATCGTCGCAGTGATCGTGCTGACGGTGGCAGCCGCCGGCATCCGCTCGATCCCGGATCTCCGGCGCTACCTGAAGATTCGGCACATGTGACGCGGATGAGCGGCCGCGTGCTGGTCGCCGGGATCGGCAACATCTTTCTCGGCGACGACGGATTCGGATCCGAGGTGGTCCGGCGGTTGCGCGCGGACCCCGGACCGGATGTGTGCGTGCGCGACTACGGGATCCGCGGCATGCACCTGGCCTACGACCTGCTCGACGGCTGGGATGCGCTGGTACTGGTGGACGCGCTGCCCCGCCGGGGCACGCCGGGAACCATCGAGATCCTGCGCGCCGAACCCGGGGCGAGCCGCACGGACAGCGGTTCGAACTCCGACAGTGGAGGCCGCGCAGGCGGTCTCGACGCGCACGCGATGGATCCCGAGGCCGTCTTCGCCGCTGTGCGCACGCTGGGCGGGGTCGTCCCGCCGACCGTGATCGTGGGCTGCCGGGTCGAAACGGTGGCCGAGGGCATCGGGCTCAGCGGCCCCGTCGCGGCGGCGGTCACGCCCGCCGTGGCCGCGATCGAAACGGTGCTGGCCGATCTGCTGGATCGACAGGAGGTGTGAGCGATGTGCCTCGGAATCCCGGGCCGGGTCGTGGAGATCCTCGACGGCTACCACGACCAGGTCGCCCTGGTCGACGTCTCCGGTGAGCGGCGGAGGGTGAATATCGGTCTGCTGGAGGAGAATCCGGCACGGCCCGGCGACTGGGTGATCATCCACATGGGCCTGGCGGTGGAGAAGACCGACGCGGACGGCGCGGCCGCCGCGATGGCCGGACTGCGGCTGCTCGGCTCCGGGGAGGAGCCGTGAGCACCGGCCGGATCCGCCGCCGCCTGACCGTCCGCGGCGTGGTCCAGGGCGTGGGCATGCGGCCCTTCGTCTACACCACCGCCGCCGAGCTCGCCCTGTCCGGCCGGGTATCCAACGACAGCTCCGGGGTATTCATCGAGATCGAGGGTGCGCCAGCGGATCTCGACGAATTCGCGCGGCGGCTGCGAACCCGGCCGCCACCGCTCGCGGTCATCGAATCGGTCGAGCAGGCCGAGATCCCGGTCCGCGGCGGCACCGGATTCCACATCGCCGAGACCACCCGCGGCGGCGGGCGTACCCTGGCCTCCCCCGACGTGGCCCTGTGCGCCGACTGCGAGGCCGAGCTGCGCGATCCGGCGAACCGCCGCTATCGGCATCCCTTCGTCAACTGCACCAACTGCGGCCCCCGGTTCACCATCATCGCCACGCTGCCCTACGACCGGTCCGGCACCTCGATGGCGGAGTTCCCCATGTGCGCGGCCTGTGCCCGCGAATACGCCGATCCGAGCGACCGGCGCTTCCACGCCCAGCCGATCGCCTGCCCCGATTGCGGTCCCACACTGAGCTATTCGGAGATAGGTTCTGCCGAACAGCGCGAGCCCACTACGGACGGCACAGCTTCAGGTGATTCCAGGGCAGGCATATCCGACTCGAGCTCGACCGGTCCGCGCAAGCCGGATGCCGTGCTCGCCGTCGACCCGATTGCGGCCGCACGGGACCTGCTGCGCCGCGGTGGAATTCTCGCGGTCAAGGGTATCGGTGGCTATCACCTGGCCTGTGATGCCGGAAATTCCGCCGCCGTCACCGAGCTGCGCCGGCGAAAGCGCCGTGGCGACAAGCCCTTCGCCGTAATGGTGCCGGGCCTCGATGCCGCGCGGGAGATCGTCGAGGTGGACGATACTGCAGCCGCTCTGCTGACCGGGTCCGCCCGCCCGATCGTCCTGCTCCCCAGGCGCGACACCGCCTACCCTGTCGAGGCCGTCGCGCCGCGCAATCCCGATCTCGGTGTGCTGCTGGCCTATACGCCGATCCATCTGCTGCTGTTCGGCCTGCCGGGCGATTCGCCCGGTCCACAGACACTGGTGATGACCTCGGGAAACCTTGGTGGCGAACCGATCTGCTACGACGACGCCGACGCCCGGGACCGGCTGAGTGGGCTGGCCGACGCCATCCTGTCCCACGACCGCCGCATCCTGGTGCCCTGCGACGATTCGGTGATACGCGTGGTGGACGGGCTCGAGCTGCCGGTCCGCCGCTCGCGCGGCTACGCCCCGCTGCCTCTCACACTGCCCGCGGCGATTCCGGCGACCCTTGCCGTCGGGGCGGACCTCAAGAACACCTGCGCGGTGGCGCAGGGCCGCTACGCCTGGCTGAGCCAGCACGTCGGCGACATGGACGACCTGGCCACCCTGCGCGCCTTCACCGAGACCGAACACCACCTCGAGGAACTCACCGCGGTGCATCCCGTGCAGTTCGCCGCGGACGCACATCCGCGCTACCGCTCGACCGAGTGGGCCCGCCGCCATGCCGGTGCGCTCCCGGTACACCTGGTGCAGCACCACCACGCCCACATCTGCGCGGTGATGGGCGAGCACGGCCTCGACCTTGACGTCTCGGTGCTCGGATTCGCCTTCGACGGCACGGGTTTCGGCCCCGACGGCGCGATCTGGGGCGGTGAGGTGCTGCTCGCGGGGTACAAGGGGTTCCGCCGCCTGGCGCATCTGCGATACGTACCGCTGGCCGGTGGCGACGCCGCCGTGCGCCGGCCGTACCGGATGGCGCTGGCGCACCTGTGGGCCGCCGGAATCGAATGGTCCGACGATATCGCCGCGGTGCGGGCCTGCTCGCCGGCGGAACGCACGGTACTGGCACGACAACTCGAGACCGGATTCGGCTGTGTTCCCACCTCGAGCATGGGCCGGTTGTTCGACACGGTCGCCTCGCTGGCCGGGGTGCGGCACACCGTCGACTACGAGGCGCAGGCCGCGATCGAGCTGGAGGGCCTGTCCCGGGTGGCCGAATCCGATGGCGCCCGTTATCGATTCGGGCTGCCGGAGGATCTCGAGAACGCGGAGATCGATCCGGCGCCGGTGCTTGCGGCGGTCATCGCCGATGCGCGGCAGGGGATTTCGCCCGCCGCGATCGGGGCCCAATTCCACGACGCGGTGGCGCACCTGGTGCTCGACGTCGCGGTGCGCGCCGCGCCGCCGGACACGACCGTGGCCCTGGCCGGTGGCGTGTTCCAGAATGCGCTGCTGCTGAGCGCCACGCGGCGGTTGTTGCACGACAACGGCTTCACCGTCCTGAGCCATCACCGACTGCCGCCCAACGACGGCGGCCTCGCGTTCGGTCAGCTGCTCGCCGCCGGGGCGAGCTGAGCGGAAGGAGTACGACATGTGTCTAGCGGTCCCGGGAAAGGTACTCAGCCTGCACGAGCGCGACGGCACGATGATGTCCGTCGTCGACTTCGGCGGTCTGCACAAGGACGTGTGCGTGCAGTACATCCCCGACATTGCGCCAGGCGATTACGTCATCGTCCATGTCGGCTTCGCGCTCCAGCGCCTCGACGAGCAGTCCGCCCTGCGCACCCTCGCCGAGTTCGAACATCTGGGCGTCCTGAACGAGGAGTTCGGCGACGGCTTCGCGCGCGCCGCGGCACAGGCGGGCCTGGACGATCCCCGCGCCACCCAACCACCCGAGAATCCGGAGGTCCGATCGTGAAGTATCTCGACGAATTCAGCAATCCGGAGCTGGCCGCGGGCCTGCTCGATCGGATCCGCAAGGTCACCACCAAGCGCTGGTCCATCATGGAAGTCTGTGGTGGACAGACGCATTCGATCATCAGGCACGGCATCGATCAGCTGCTTCCCGATCAGATCGAGATGATCCACGGCCCCGGCTGCCCGGTGTGCGTCACGCCGCTCGAGGTGATCGACAAGGCGCTCGAGATCGCGGCGCGACCGAACGTCACCTTCTGCTCGTTCGGCGACATGCTCCGGGTCCCCGGCAGCTCGAAGGACCTGTTCCGGGTCAAGAGCGAGGGCGGGGACGTCCGGGTGGTTTACTCGCCCCTGGACGCGCTCGAGATCGCCCGCACCGAACCCGACCGCGAGGTGGTGTTCTTCGGCATCGGCTTCGAAACCACCGCACCAGCCAACGCCATGACCGTGTACCAGGCCAAACGCCTTGGCATACGCAACTTCTCGCTGCTGGTCTCGCACGTGCTCGTGCCGCCGGCGATCGCCGCGATCATGGAGTCGCCGACCTGCCGGGTGCAGGGCTTCCTCGCGGCGGGGCACGTGTGCACCGTCATGGGCACCCAGGAATATCCCCCGCTCGCCGAGAAGTACCGGGTTCCGGTGGTGGTCACCGGATTCGAGCCGCTGGACATTCTCGAGGGCATCCGCCGGACGGTGATCCAGCTGGAATCGGGCAGGCACGAGATGGAGAACGCCTACCCGCGTGTCGTTGCGCCCGAGGGCAATCCGGCGGCAAAGGCGATGCTGGCCGACGTCTTCGAGGTGACCGACCGCGCCTGGCGCGGCATCGGCGTCATCCCGGGCAGCGGCTGGAAGCTCTCGCCGCGCTATCGCGAATACGACGCCGAGGACCGTTTCGCGGTCGGGGATCTGCATACCGCCGAATCCACGATCTGCCGCTCGGGCGAGGTGCTGCAGGGGTTGATCAAGCCCAACGAGTGCGCCGCCTTCGGCAAGCAGTGCACCCCGCGAAATCCGCTGGGCGCCACTATGGTGTCCTCCGAGGGCGCGTGCGCCGCCTACTACCTGTACCGGCGCCTGGATCTCCCGGCGGAGGTGGCTCATGCCTGAAACCGAAACTCCCGCCATCGACATGGAGAACTGGGTCTGCCCCATGCCGCTGCGGGATTCGCCGAACATCGTCATGGGGCACGGCGGCGGCGGAGCGATGTCCGGCGAGCTCATCGAGCACCTGTTCCTGCCCGCATTCGGCCCGGCCGCCCAGGCGGAAATGGGTGATTCGGCCGTGGTCCCGATCGGCGACACCCGGCTGGCGTTCAGCACGGACTCGTTCGTCGTCAAACCGATGAACTTCCCCGGCGGCTCCATCGGCGATCTAGCGGTCAACGGCACCGTCAACGACCTGGCGATGTCCGGCGCCCGTCCGCTGGTGCTCTCGACCGCGTTCATCCTCGAGGAGGGCACGCCGCTGTCCGAGATCGCCCGCGTCGCCACCGCCATGGGCACGGCCGCCCTGACCGCGGGCGTCACCCTGGTCACCGGCGATACCAAGGTCGTCGACGCCGGGCACGGTGACGGCGTCTACGTGAACACCACGGGCATCGGGGTGCTGGACGAGAGCGTGGACATTCGTCCCCAGCGCGCGTGCCCCGGCGACGCGGTGCTGGTCAGCGGCGAGATCGGACTGCACGGCGTCGCGGTGCTGAGCCGGCGCGAGGGCATCGAATTCGAGACCACGGTGTGCAGCGACACCGCGGCCCTGCACGGGCTGGTTGCCGCGATGCTGGCCACCGGCGCGGATATCCATGTGCTGCGCGACCCCACGCGCGGCGGCGTCGCGGCGAGCCTCAATGAGATCGCCCGGGCGGCGGGCACCGGGGTGAGGCTGGACGAGACCAGGATTCCGATCCCGCCGGGCGTCCGCGACGCCTGCGGGCTGCTGGGCCTGGATCCGCTCTACGTCGCGAACGAGGGCAAGCTGATCGCCTTCGTCCCGGCCCGGGACGCCGACCGCGTGCTCGCCGCCATGCGCGATCATCCGCTGGGCGCGCGCGCCGAACGGATCGGCACGTGCGTGGCCGAGCATCCGGGCATGGTCGTGGCCCGGACCGCGCTGGGCGGCACTCGCGTGGTGGACCTGCCGATCGGCGAGCAGCTACCGCGAATCTGCTGACTCACCACAAGAATTAGAGATAAGGAGGTCGTCCATCGCACCGCCCGCCGCATCGTCCCCGGCTCGCACACGCGAGGCCGGTATCTGGATGTTCGCCCGATATGCCTACGCCCCCAACGCGCTCGGCTACTGCGGACCGCCCGGCACGCTCGCCCTGCGCGCCGGCTCCCCCGAGGAGATCCGCGCCGCGGCACGACAATTCACCGGCGTGTGGCCCTACCTGCGGGTGATGGGAAGGCTGTGTGGCATTTCCGATCCGCTGGACGGCAGGCTCGTCGAATCGTACTGGCACGGAGGAGGAGTCGGCGCGGCGCTGGATCGCGCGACGTTCCTGCGCGAGCTGCTGGCCGTGATCGGCCCTGTCGCAGGACACTATTGGACGCACCTGACCGCGGAACTGACCGAGGAGGCTGCGCCCGATCACGGGTTCCACGTCTTCGGGGTGTACCCGTGGACCAGGCTCCTGGGCCGCGGCGCGGACGAGACCGCCGTACACGTGCTCGACAGCTGCCGCATCTCTCCTGCGCTGGTCGTCGCCCGCGACGGCCCCGAACTCACCGTCCGCATCCGCCCACTGCACTGGGACGGCCACCGCCTGACGCTGTCCACCCCCGAGATCCGCCATCTTCCGGCGGCCGACGACGACTACGACGCCATACCGGACGCCACCCCCGGTGACATCATCGCCCTGCACTGGAACCACCCGTGCGGCCGCCTCACCCCCGACCAGCTCCACAATCTCGCGACCAGCACCGACCGCCAACTGGCGATGACCAACCGCCGACTGGAGGGACCGTTGCCCGCCGGCGATCCGCACGGTTAGGTACCCGGCGCGACCGAGAGAGCTGAGCATCATCGCGCGAACGACAGGTACTTCACGGTCGGAAACGTGGTGTACCCCAGGCGACGCAGGACCCAGCGGGTCATTGGCAATTGACGACCTCGCGGCGGAATGCCGCCCACGGTGTCCATGATCCTGTTGATGACATGGAAGGCCGCGCTGATTCGAATGGCCTGCTCGAGCGCCGAATCGGTCACTCCGGCCCGCCGGACCCGATCGACATCATCGGGCTCGACATCATCCGGTGCTTCCGCCAGCTTCTCCAGGAAGTCCAGTACCGCAACGACTTCGGGGCGCTGGCCCGAATCGGCGGGCCGCTCGAGCGCGCGAATCACCAGTTCTCGTGGTTGATAGCTCTCGGCGACCACCTGATGGCAGGTCCGGCAGAATTCGCACTGATTGCGGGCGGAGGTGAAGGTGGCGAACAACTCTCGCTCGCCGATCGTCCACTCCGAGGGCCCGCGCATGAGATCCTGCAGCAGGTCGCTGAACGGCGTGCCGAAGTATCGATGCCGGTAGAACATGACCTTGATGACATCGGGCACCTCCATCCGGCCGAGGGCGCGCATGGTGCGCAGCGTCCAGCGACCCGCCAGATCGTGGCCCCGCTCGAGGGCTTCGATCCTCATCGGCGCCCCTGCATCGCGCGCAGCGCGGCCCGCAACCGCCGGTCGGCGGCGCCGGCCGCCGCGACCACCGTCGCCTCGAAGATCTCGTCGTCCGAGCGCCCCGCCGCGCGCAAGCCCGCGACCTGGTCGTCGGTGACTCGGTAGGCATGGCGAGCCACGGTATCGACGAACGGGCCGAGGTCTTCGGGAACGGTCGCCTCGTGGCCTGCCGCGGTGCCGAATATCGACTTCCTCGTCTCGGCCGGCAGCGCCGCGGAGGCCGATTGCACGTGTTCGATGAACCTGTTCCATCGCTGCGTTGGTGATCTCACGAAACCATCATGCGACACCGAGACGCTCGACGAACCCCATACTTGCGCTGCACGATTCGTTCCGTGCCTCGCGATCGGCCGAGCGCGGTCGCCGACGATCCAGGATGGTCCGCGGGATACGGCTCAGCGATGGATGTCCGCGTCGCCCGCCTTCCATTGCGGCCACGGCACATTCCAGTCCCCCAGCCCGTCGACACCCGAAAGCGTCCCTCCCACAGTATTTTTCACGATCGCGATATCCCCGCGCTTGGCGTTCTCGTACACCCATCGCGCATCCGCGGGACTCAGGTTCAAACACCCGTGGCTGGTGTCGACCGAGCCCTGCGCCCAGACCGACCACGGCGCGGAGTGCATGAAGATCCCGCTGTAGGACATGCGAGTGGCCCAGTCGACCCGGGAGCGGTATCCGCCGGGGCTGGTGGCGGCGACGCCGTAGGTCGAGGAGTCCATGATCATGTGGTCGAAGCGGTCGCTGAGGATGTAGATGCCGTTGTCGGTGGGTGCGGAGTTCTTGCCCATCGACGTCGCCATGGAGCGCACCACCTGGCCGTTCTGTTCGACGGTCACCATCTTGGTGTTGTCGTCGGCGGTGAAGACCTGGGCGTCACCGACGGTGAACCCGGAATGGATCTCGCTGTCGCCGATCAGTCCGCCGCCCAGGTCGCGCCCGTAGGTGTTCACATCGACGGTGACCCGGGTGCCCGGTGCCCAGAAATGCTCGGGGCGCCACCGCACCTCGCGCGGATTCACCCAGTAGAAGGCGCCCTCCACCGGCGGCACCGTGGTCACCTTGATCGCGTTCTGGACCGCGCGCCGGTTCGGGATGTTCTCGTCGAACTGCACGGCCACCGGCTGACCGATACCCACCACCTCGTTCTCCCCCGGTAGCAGCCACGGGTGGGTGCGGTTGTCCGGTTGCACGGTGGTGAACGTCATGTCGGCCGAGGCCGGGCCGCCGATGCCCAGCGCAGCCGCCCGCAGGTGGTAGGTGCGGCCGAAGCCCAGCGATTCGGTGATCTGCCAGGAGCGGCCGTCCGGTGCGATGCGCCCCGACACCGGGATGCCGTCGGGGTTGATCAGGGACACCTCGGTGAATCGGCCGTTCTCGACTCGCACCTGCAGCGGATCGGCCACAGGCACTCCGACCGCCCTGTCGGCGAACGGCGCGACCACCCTGGGGGTGAGCATCTGGAAGATCGATGGCGAATCGGGCATCCCCCCGACCGGTTGCGCCGGCGCTCCGCACCCCGCCACCAACGCCCCCGCGGTCAGCACGGCCAGTGCCGCACCCCACTGCCGAACTGTGCGCATATGCAACCCCGTTCCGCACTCGGGCGCCTCCGGGGCAGCCCCGGATGCGCTCTCACCACCACACCCGCAGGGATCCGGCCGAGACTACGCGGCGCTAATTGTGCCAGCTGGAACCTCCGAGTCCCAGCAAACACGACGAAAAGCCGACCGACCGGCCCGGTTTCAGCTGTGCATCGAGCCCATGAACAGGTACTGCATGCCCAGGCTGGTGAGCGTGACCACGCCCCACAGCACCGCCCCGAGCACCAGCGGCCGCGCGCCCGCGGTACGCAGCCCCCGCACGTCCGTGGACAGGCCGATCGCCGACAGCGCGATCGTGATCAACCACATCGATGCCCCGACCATGCCGTGCCGCACCCCCGCGCCGAGCAGGCCGGCGGAGTTCAGCGCCGCCGCGGCCAGGAACGCCACGAGAAACCAGGGCACCAGGCGAATGATCCGCGTCCGTCGCGCCGGTGCGTCCGCACCCGAGCGCGAACGCCGCCGCGCGACCCAGGCGGCCAGCCCCAGGCAGATCGGAATGATGAACAGCGTCCGGGTGAGCTTGACCACCACCGCATAGTTCGCCGCGACCCCGCCGTAGGTGCTCGCGGCCGCGACCACCGACGACATGTCGTTGACGGCCGTGCCCGCGAGCAGCCCGAAGGCATGCTGCCCCAGTCCGAGCAGGTGCCCCAGCGCCGGAAAGCTCAGTACCGCAGCGATATTGAACAGGAATATCGTCGACACCGCATAGGCCACGTCGGCCCCGACCGCACCGATCACCGGGGTCACCGCGGCAATCGCGGAGGCGCCGCAGATGCCGGTGCCGACGCCGACGAGCGTGCGAAGATCACCCACCACGCCGAGCCAGCGTCCCACGAAGTACGCGGCCACCAGGCAGGCAGCCAGGGTACCGACCATCACGGGCAGTGAGGCGAAACCGGTGTGGACCACCTGCGCCAGCGAGAGCTGGGTGCCCAGCGTCACCACCGCGAGCTGCAGCACCATTTTCGACGCCAGCTCGATTCCCGGCTGCAGCATCCGGCCCGGCGCGCGGATCGCCGCCACCGCCGCGCCGATCACCACGCCGGTCACCGGTGCTCCCACGACCGGAATCAGGCGGCCGATCACCATCGCGACGACCGCGATCAGCACCGCCAGGGCGAATCCCGGCACCCGCCGCGCGAGCAGGGCCGTGCGCCCCCGCCGGGTCGTCTCCTCCGAAGTAACCTGCACGGCATCCGCGATCCGACTCATGCCATCCAGCCTGTTATCCACGGCCGACCGCCGGTAGAGAGCGATTTCCACTGGATCCATAACCCCCGGTTATAGGTAGCATCGAGGGCCGGAGGTGGTTGATGATTGCGTTACCCAGGCTGGATCTCGATCTCGAGGCGCTGCGCGTGCTGGTTCTCATAGCCGACCTCGGCAGCATTTCCGCCGCCGCTCGGGCCGAGCGGATCAGCCAGCCCGCCGCCAGCAAGCGCATCAAGGTACTGGAATCGCGCCTGCGCCTGGAGTTGCTCGACCGGCGCAGCCACGGCGCGGTGCTCACCGCGCACGGGCGCATGGTGACCGAGTGGAGCCGCCGGGTGGTCGAGGCCGCCGATGCACTGCTGACCGGGGCGTCGACGCTGAGCGAACAGGCCACGAGCAAGATCCGTATCGGCGCCAGTCAGACCGTCGCGGAATACCTCGTGCCGCGCTGGCTCGCCGAATTCCGGCAGCGCACACCGGGCACGCCGGTCCACTTTCTGGTGGGCAGCTCGGCCATGGTCATCGACGCGGTCCGCGGCCGCGAGATCGACCTCGGATTCGTCGAGACTCCCCAGGTGCCGACCGACCTGTCCAGTCAGCCGGTCGCCCACGACCGCCTGGTTCTCGTCGTCGGCCCGGCACACCGCCTGGCACGCCGCCGAATCCCTCTCCCCGCAGGCGAATTGGCGCAACTGCCGCTGGTCACCCGCCAGCAGGGCTCCGGTACCCGGGAGACGCTCGAGCTCGCCGTCGGCGCACCGATGGCCGATCCCGCACTGGAACTGGAAACCAACGCCGCGGTCAAGATCGCCGCCGCCGCAGGCGAACTCGGCGCCGTCCTGAGCGAACTGGTGGTGAGTCAGGAACTACGCGACGGCCGACTGGTCGAGGTCCCGCTCGCGGATATCGACCTCACCCGCCGCTGGCACGCCATCTGGCGCGGCGACACCCAATGGCGAGGTGCCCTGGCCGATTTCCGCACCCTCGTAGCCGACTGGTCCGGCTCCCCTCAACCCCCCACCCCACCCTCCTGACCAGGCGATTTCACTTTCCAACCGCGCGCCTGTTATGGTTTTCCCCGCACCGCAACGGAGCCGACGGGCCCCGGAACGGAATACTGCATAAGCGCCATTAGCTCAATTGGCAGAGCAGCTGACTCTTAATCAGCGGGTTCGGGGTTCGAGTCCCTGATGGCGCACAGCAAACCCCCTCTTACCGGGGTTTTTCCGTTTCTGGCCTGCGGGAATATGCTCAGCTTGGTTCCTACCAGTTACCCGCGAGCTTCCAGCAGATTTCCGCGATTTCCCAGATTTTTCACAAGCATAAACCGATGCAGATCCGCTGCCGTCCGCGCTCGCGTCAGCCCCCGATCGGGGCTGCCCCGCAAACTCCGGGCCGAGTGTGGACAACGCGTCGGCGTTCTCGCGCGACACGATCCGCGGTGGTGTCTGGGCGTAGTACTTGACGTTCTTCTCGGTCGTGTGCCCGAGTTGCTCGGCGGTGGCTTTGGGGCCGAGTGTGTTCATGACCGTGCCGGCGCCGGTCTTGCGCGTGGTGCCGAGGGTGACCCACGCGAACTCGGTACCGCGGGCACTGTTCCAGGCGCGGCGCACATTGTTCGGATACCGCACCGTCCCCTTCGCCGAGGGGAATACCAGGTTCAACGGGTTCGGTGTCCGGCGGGCGAGGTGGTCCTTGTAGAGACGTCGGAAGATCGGCAGCGCCCACAGCGGGATCGGCATGCACCGGATCCCGTCCTCCCCGGTTTTCGTGTGCGGCTGGCGGGTGATCGATTGGCCACGCAATGGCTTGGCGATACCCGTGATCCACGCGTACGGGGCAGGGGCACCGTTCTCGTCCGCCGCGTCCAGGTCGATCCCGCCCGGGATGCCGTCGTGGCGATTGGGTTCTTCCCACACCAGGCCGAGGATTTCCCCGGGACGGATCGTCAGGGCTAGGCCCACTTCGAAGATGTCGGGAATCGTCTGGTCCCGATCACATACACGCCCGGCAGGTGTGCCGGGGATCGCCTCGCCTGCCGCCCACTGTGCGAGCTGTGCGCGCAGGCCGGGAAGCTCGGTCTCGGTGAGGCCGCGGGGGTTGGGGTCCTTGTCGCGGATCTCTTCGATGGCCTCGGCAGGATTGGTATCGAGTATCCCCCATTGCTTGGGGATCTCCATGATTTCGATCAACAGCTGCCGGTGCCGTTGCGCCTTCGCGTTGTACCCCAGCTCCAGGATCGAGTCCACGTGCGCGATGAGTTTGGGCGCGGTGGCCTCACGGATCGTCAGCTCGGCCAGATCCTCGATCTTGATGACATTCTTGGCCGCCCGACGATCCGTCGAACGGAACACCTCGGAGAAGTAGATATCCAACGACACTGATTCCGGTGCCGCGGATTCTTCTTCACCTGCCGTCTGTGCCACTCATCGATGACCACACGCAGTTTCGTGTTGCTGGTGTGGTCGTTGACCGTGGCATGACGCGTGGCTTTACGTTCCTCTCCGTTCTGGTAGTACTTATCGCGCGCGGCGGCTTTTGTCGATCCTGTGCCCTGCAAGGGACCGGTCTTACCGTTCAACCGAAGGTAGCCCTTGGCGATAACACTTTTACCGTTAGGGCTTCTGTGATAGGTCGGTTTGCTCGGCACGCCATCAAGGTTGGGCGGTCGCCCACGTTTAGCCAACGTGCTCACCTTTCTTCTGTGTCACGTCACCGCACGCAGAGGGATATCGTCAATTGCATCGCGTAGGTATTCGTCGGCCACGGATTCGTGCCGATTCTCGACATTTTTGATGTGATAGCGAAAGAGGCCGACAATAGCCAAAGAGTGGTTCGACCCTTTTCCAGCACTCGCCCGGTTCGCAAGGGTCTTGGGCTTCAAACCCAGTCGCTCGGGCCGATTCGGATCGGTCAGTCACGGCGAGGGCGCAGCGGGAGATGAATTGTCGTCGGGCATGAACATCCTCGGGGCATATCCCGTGGATGTGGGTTTCACGTCCGGGCTGGGTTGGGCGCCGAGCATATTCGGGAGGGCTTGCCGTGCCATTACGGGCTCGGAATCGACTGCCCGTCTGTAGATTTCCGCGCCGCAGATGGTGGGGCCACCGCCAGTGGTGTATGTAGTCATGCAGAAATTGGCGGGTAGAGCCGAATATTATCGGCATGGATTCCATGCCGCCCCGGCGAACGAAGTCATTGCCTACGCCAGTTCGCGCCGGGAGCGGCAGCTCGACAGGGTTTCGGCGGTGCGTGGAGCGTGAGCGATCGGCTGGTGTGCGCCGAGCCGGTCTCTGGCGTTACACCGGCAGTTGCACCTGCGGGACAGACGGCGGGGGTTCCCGGCCCGGGCGCCGAGTGACGCGAAAGATCTTGTCGACGGCGCTGGCGCTACATCCGTACTCGTCCGCGATGCGCTTGTTCGACCAACTCGGGTGTTGCTCGGCTGTCTGGATTATCTGTTCTCGGTCGACTCTCCGGCGCCTGCCCGCGCCCACGTCACGGGTGCGGGCCGTATCGCCAGTGCGACTGGTGTGTGGTGTCGACGCGTCCGCTGCATCCCGGCCCGGCGCCCGACGCGTACCGCGGGTCTGTTCCGCGTCGGATCCCGCAGTTGCCGGATGAGAACGCGAATTGATCGAGCAGAGTCGGGGCTGAGGACGCACAGTGCCAGCGATGCGACGCGGACGGAAAGAACTGCGCTGGTCACCGCCGCGTACGCCTCGCGGCTGCGAGTTGAGTGTCGAACTGTCGGACGCGTTCGCGGCGGGCAGGTCAGCCCGCGTACGCGTACTGCTGGGACGGTCGTGGCACCGGGCGTGTACGTCCGCGTCTGGGTTGTGTGCGCCGCCGGTGGTTCGGGCGGTTGTCCGTGTGAGGTCGTCGTCCGGCAATTCGGCGGCCTGGATCCGGATCGCCTGTCCGTAACCGATGCTGGCGGCGTGATGGATCATCAGTGCGACCCCGATCATCACCGGGGGCACGGCATGCACGCCGACCCCTGCCATGGTCGGCCCGTCATGCCAATACGGGTAGGTGTTGAGCTCGACGGTGAGCGCAAGCAGCGCCGACTCCGCAGCAGCGACCATGCGGCGGTCAACGGTGATCCCGTACTCGCCGACCTTGTTTGTGCCGACCATGATCACCACCAGGCAGGTGGAGATCATCAACTCCACCAAGTAGCTGAACCAGTACAAAGGATTACCGGCTCCGCCGGGTGCGATGTTGTGCTGAACATCGGTCCCGCTCCAGGTCATTGCCGCGGCGACGACGCCGCTGAGCGTGAATAGCGACCACATCCGGTGCCGGTACAGCGATGCGAGCCGGGCGTGAGCCGAGGTCATGCGCCGCTGCACCGCCAGGGCCCTGCGGGCGGTGAGCCGGTCGGCGGTGTCGGCCTTATCGATCGCGCGTTGCGTGCGCAGGGCGCGGTCCTCGTCGTCGGATTCGGATCGCACGCGTTTCCATCGCCGGTGCCGTTCGTTCTTGCGGATGCGTTCGGCCAGTTCACGCTCGTCATTCACCTCCTGCTCGGACCAGGCCGCTGTGATCGCAGGGTCATTCTGGTGAGCGAGTCGTCGCTGTGCCCATTCCCGCAGTCCGGCGATGCTTCCATCTCCGTCGTCGGCGAACTCGGGGGTGCCCCTGGAACCATTCTTGGTCGAACTGATCATTGGGTGGCCCTTCGGTACCGGACTGGACGTCCGTGACATGGATCGAACGTGGCCGGCGCACAGCGCCGTCCGGCGCGCAGGCGCGGGCACGCTGAGCTGAATAGATCAGCGAGTAGATGCAGCAACACCTTCGAGCCGACGTATTGCAGTGCCACACCTGGCCGGACCGGCCTGATACCCGAGAAATCGGGCGAGCGTGCTGGCCGGAATTCCCTCGTAGATTGCATGGCTGGTGCCGGCCGCTGCACAGCGACCACATCGACGGGACGCCGATGGCTTGCCTGCCGAGTTCATCCCCGGCGACGATCGAGCCAACATAACGCGTTGATCGCTGCGCGAAGACCTCGCCCATACAGCCACGAAAGACGCGAAACTGAACCGTCAGCGCTTTCTCTGATTCGACTATGGCGATGCCATCCACACTCAATTAATAGACGAACGGCCCCACTGGCAGTGGGCCCACTAAGGGTGGCCGCGAAAAGCCTAGACAGGCAATGCTCCGTGGAATTCAATTACTTATACAACCTGCCAGCCCCAGCAGCATCCAGTACCCCCGTCCAACGTCACGACGCATCTTGGATAGCCAAGTCGACGTTCGCGACGTCGATAACCATCAACAGGCTCATTAAATCGCCTAATCACCTGCGATCTCGTCGCTGCCCTTTGACGCCAAGCAGCCACACATACAAGACAGAAAAGAGCTCCACATGGCCGAACAACCACCTCTCCGAGAAGGCGTTCCGAGCACACCCCGCTATCGCCGCAGCCCCAACGGCAGAAGCTTCATCGCGTGTGGACAGATACGGCGGAATGGGAGAACCGAGCCCCTACAGGGTATAGGACGAACCAAGGACGAGGCATTCGACGCCTACATCGAGAACGGCGAACTCCGAAAAACCCAGCGACGTCGCGCACAGGTCAACAACTACACATCCGATTCACAACTCCAGGTCGTCATCGACGAGTGGTACAGACTCCAGACCGAGGAGAATCCCCACGGCCGGGATCAGGCCACACTCGACCGCTACTTCAGCGAGGTCTTTCACTCCGACGATCTCCGCGTACCCGACAAGGTCATCAAGATCGAGGACCTGGCCGAGTTGACAATCCATCAGACAACCACACCGCGGCTGAGCGAGCACATCCGTGTCATTCTCGAACAGGGACACAAGACCAAGGCCAAACTGCACCGCCAACTACTCATCGAGATCCTCGACGTACCCTTCAAATTGGGCATCCTCGCCACGAACCCCGCGGAGGCTATCCCCGGAATCGACGACACCCCAGCGAGCCCACACGGACTCGACATCCATCAACTCGATCGACTGCGCGATCAGCTCGGGCGATGGGCGGCAGGTGAAGCGATCCCCGGAACCCCCGCCGGCCGCGACTGCGACCGGGACCAAACGATTCTCGACATCTTCGAGGTCGGTCTCGCGCTGACCATCCGCCCCGGCGAGATCCTCGGACTGGTCTGGGAAGAGCCCGATCGCCACGACGGCATACCCGGCGGCATCGACCTCGACGCCACCGAAAACGACGGCACCCCTGCCCCCTACGCGTGGATCACCGGGATCGCCAAACCCCGCAAAGGCAAAACCATCACCCGCCAACCGCACACGAAAGCCGGCCTGAACGGCGCCCGGCGCATGCCGATCCCCCTCTGGGCCCTACCCACCTTCCGGCGCCTCCGCGAGGCCTACCTCAACGCCGACACACCAAATCCGCTGAATCTGGTATTCCCGTCCCGCGCCGGCACAGTCCGATACCCACACAACGTGTACAGGACCTGGCGTCAGGCCCGCGGAAGCGAATTCTCGTGGGTCACCCTGGGCACCACCCGCACGACCGGCGCCATCCTGATCCTGAACAAGCTCGGTCGCAAAGCCGCTGCGGCACAACTCGGACTGGCCCACGAGAAGGACACCAACCGTTACGCCAGCCCACCCACAGGCAGTCCCCGCGGGTCCGGATCGTGAAATCGGCAGCAGCTCAGCACGTTCGCGCGACCAGCGTGAGCGTCCGATGGGGGCCGTTCCAGCCGTTCAGTTCGGCCGGCGGGCTTGGGCAGCCGCTGCACATAGTTCCGTCCGGACCGGGCAATGACTCCGGCTGTGATACATCTGGGGATCGCTGCCCCAGTCGGTGAGATTCATGCGACGTGTCCCAATCGTTATCTTCTATAGATCCCGACCGGTACGGATGTGTTGTGCTGTCCCATTGCTGGGATAAGCGTCATCGGCATGCGCCTGGATACCGATGCGGAAGCTATTGTCCACAAACGTGTTTGAAGCGACTCTGTCGGCTCGCATCGCTGCCGACACGTAGCTGTTGGACCGTGTCGGCAGTCGCGCCGCCGCGGCGAGTGGGCATCAGGGGTGATTTCGTAGGAAAGTTCGTCGCTGAGGCCCTCGGACTGGAATGTTCCAGTCCGAGTATGGTTGCCTGACACGAGCAGGAGGGAGGCCGCCGGTGGGGGCCATGGATGTCGGGTTGTCGACGGCGAACGGTCTGTATCAGCAGGCGGCTGCAGGGACGTTCACGATGGAGGCGGGGGTGGCGAAGGAGTGCGCCGATGCCTATAAGCGTTTGGTTGACAACACCATCGATCCGCAGATAGTTCGCGCTCGGAACCTTTATTCGCTTCAGGGATTTAGTACATTCACCTCCTCGAAAGAGCTTAAAGCGGGGTTCGAGGGTAAAGCGCGCGATTTGGTGAACGCCCTGGAGAGCGCCAAGGAGGCGGCCCTGCAGATGGCCGCGGCGCACCTTCTGGCGGGTAAGTTGATCCAGGAGGCAGATGAGATGCATCGGCAGTCGATCAAGGTTACGACGGAGGAGATCGGGAAGTGAAGTTATCCGCGTGGGCTTGGATAGGACTGACCGCATGTGCGACGACAGTGGCGTGTTCGTCGAATGATGCCACAACCTCGAAAAATGCAACAGAGAACCCGAGCAGCGCCTCGTCGTCGGCGGTCGTTACGAGCACAGTATCGGCGCGACCGACCTTGACTGACCCGAAGCTGCAACCACCCTCGCAAAAAGATAATAAATATGCCGCGGGGCTCCCGGTGGTCGTCTTCGATCCGTGTACATGGATTAGTGATCAGACGATCGAAAAGGCAGGGTTCGATCCAGCGTCACGTCAGCGAATACAGGATATGGTCGCGGAGCAGACCTTCTTGACCTGCGAGTTCACCTCGAAGACTAAAGATTTGAGAATAAACTCGGCCAATGTGCCGTGGGATCAGGATCTGCAGAAGAACGCTGCCTGGGGTCCGCCGATTACCGTGAGCGGTCGCCAGGCCATCTGGAATAGGGACACTACACTGCACGGCACGTGTGAGATCGACCTCAGAACGAAAGCCGGATTCGTTCAGATTGCTACCGATCTCAACCAGAATGCCACCCAGGCTTCGCCGTGCGACGGCTTGCTGGATATCGCGACAGCGATCGAGCCGGAAATCGGAAAAGATAACTGATCATGACAAATCCGAATAACGGCGTCCCAGATCCGCTGGAAAGTTTAATTCTCGGCCAGAACTCGAAGGTTGCGGCCCAGATCAATGATGCGAATGTCGCCAGAGCCGGTTCTCTCGACATGCAAAGTAACTTGTCATACAAGGACACCGACAAGTCCTATATAACAAACCTCGAAAATTGGGGCGGCGTATCGCATCAGGAAATATATTCCAAAGTTCAGGAGCTACTGCCGGGAATGTTGCATTCTCATGCGGATGCATGGGATTCGATCGGCCAAGAACTGAGCGGCGGAACTTTCGGGGCGAATCTGGGGGTTCAGAACGCGATAGCCAGCGGAATGAAAGGTAATACCGCCAACGCCGCGTCCGACGCCGCGCATAAATTCTTTCAGCAGGTCGCCGACATTCAGGAAGTTATTGCGGGTGTGGCGGGTCGGCTGCGGTCGGCGGCTGACGGGTCGGAGGCAGTCAAGCTATCGGTCCCACCCCCGGCCGATTCATCGGCCACGCCGGGAACGTCCCAGCTCCCCGCGTTCTATCAGTCGCTCGGTGTGACTTCCCCTGCTGCCGCGATGACGGCGGGCCGTTCGGAAGACGAGCTGCATCGCGTCGCGATCGCGGCGATGCAAGCCAACTACGATACGACGTACAAGCCGGCTGGTGATGGTGTGGCGACCTTCGTGCATGTCGATGCCCCGAACAGCAGCGGTCCGGCCACGGCACCTAGCCCAGGTGGTATTTCGCCGGGGTCCAGCAGTCCCGGCACACAGAACACCACACCGAATTCTCAGCAGCCCGATAATTCGCAACAGACGAAACCGTCGAGTGCTGATCCATCGTCGCAATTTCCAGGGACGGGAAGCCATCTGCCCGGTACTGGTTCGCAGAATACGCTCCCGTCGAGCGTGAGTCCGTCGGCGACGAATACGGCCGGATTCGGTGGCGGCGGTGGCGGGTTGGGGTCGGGCGGCGGCGGCCTGGGCGGGGCCGGTGGTGGCGTCTGGGGCGGTGGTGGCATGGGTCGTAGTGTCGCTGGGGGTGGCATCGGGAATGCTGGTCAGGCAGCGGCGGCTGCTGCTGGTGCCGGCCGGACCGGTGTGGCTGGTATGAATGGCATGCCCGGTATGGGCGGTGCGGGTGCGAAGAAAAAAGAGGATGACGAGCGGGAACATAAATCGGCAGATTATTTGATTATGAATCGCGAAGAAGAGCTCGTTGGCCACATAGACCCGATGGCACCTGGTGCTATTGGTGCGAATATCCCTGCGGCGCAGACGCGTCGGGTCGAGAACGAGGGCAATAGTCGGTGAAGTGGGAGTTCACTCCCGACGAGTTCATGCATATCTGGAATGAGACCGGCCTGGACCGGTATCCGTTTCCGTTGCGGTTGATTTCGTCGGTGCAATGGCAGAACGAGTACGCCAAGATGGCCGAGGAGCTGCGGGCCCGATTGCCGCGCGATGGCGATGTGGATCTGTCCGCAGCGTTGCGGGTCGCTGCTAGTCCGGAGGTGTCGGCGGCGCTGATCGGTAAGCGGCGGAATCGGATGCGCGTTTACGGCGCGATCGACACGAATGTCGGTGTGACTCTGTTTCAGCGGCCCGGGCCGACCGATGAGTTCGGGGGGAACGTGGTGGTCGAGATCGGTTCGCCGACACTGATTCCCAATGTGTTCGCGGTGGTCGTGGGGTCCGTTCCGGCCGGACGTGGTCCGAAGCTGGTGGAGTCGATCGATCGGATCGAGGTCAGCCTCGAATCATGGACCGGCACAAAGGTAACCACGGCCGAGCGGATGCGGAACCTGCTCACCACACGTCGTGTCGGCTGGGGGCATATCGAGGTCCAGGCCGCGTTGCGTGACCGTCGTCCGCTGCCTGCTCAGTACATGAGTTGGATCGACGTGGATGGTGACGGCTGCTACGGATATCGCGAGCAGTACAACGACTTTCACGTAGAGCCGCTATCGCGAGAGACGGTGGCTCGTGAGGTCGCTCGGATGGCTAACGAGTGGCGTGAGTAACGGACCTGTTGGATGAGTGGCTGTAACTTGCTGTCACGCACAGGATTAGTTGCGCTGGACTGGTGGCGGGGCCGGAGAGTGTTTGACATGATCGGCGGGTGGGCCGCTGCTCGGGGTGGGTCGTGTTCTGTGGTTGCCATCGAGAGATAAGGAGGGGAGCGATGCTGTTCGTCCCGGAGGCCGTGCATGGCATGGCGCAGAAGCTCGAGCCGCATGCGGAGGTGACGAAGGCGCATGCGACTCGGATCGCGAACGCTGGGTTCGAGGCTTCGCATGCTGGTCGGGACTATCAGGAGCACGGTAAGAAGATCGTCGACGGTGTGGACGGTGTTGTCGCGATGTTGCATTCGTGGTCCGAGGCGTCGAGCGCGACTGCCGGAGCGTTTCGGACCGCGGTGACAACCCACACGGGCACCGATCAGGATCGCGCGGCTGGAATGGCCAGGGCTACAGGTAGTTTGGGGTAGCGGTGACGAATCCACAGCAGGCCGCGAGCGCGTACGAGCAGACGTATTCGAATGGAGCGTCGAAGGCGAAATCCGATCTGACGCGGTGGCTACGTGACGACGATAGCAACTATTTCAATAATGCGAAGATCTGGAATGGTGATATCCAGTTCACGGGTCAGAGTGCCGATGATCTGCTCAATGAGGCAGTTCCCGGGTTGGACTGGTTCGAGCGGGCGTTGGTGCGGTATCGCCGGGTCTGGGATCTGTTGAGGCTGCCTGGTTTCGATCAAATCGAGATTCCGGCCAACACCGCGGTCGGTTACGCAGGCGATAGTGTGTCGACGTTGGAAGACCCCCGGGGTGAGAAGGGGGAGATGCGTCGGTTGGAGGGGCAGTATTTCGACCAGCAGCGGGGTATGGACGTCGATAGTCTGCGGAAGCTGGCGCAGCAGTTGCAGACCGCGGCGACCGGCGGCGGTGGGGATGCTGCGCTGTCGCAGGTGGCGCAGGAGGTCGCTGGTGTGGCGAACGCGGTGCCGGAGGTGTGGCAGGGGCAGTCGGGGGATGCCGCGCAGGATCATATGGCCGGGTTCCACTCGCATGCGGACCAGCAGAGTCAGTTCGTGAAGGCGTTGGCGTCGGCGTTGCAAGGGTTGCCCGATGTGCTGCTGAGCATCGTGAAAGATAAAGCGACATTTATCGGGCAGTTCGCCAGTGAGCAGATGCCAGTCGCTGGGCATGCGATGAAATTGGGTGGTGGGCTGGATGATCCGGTGAGTCAAATCATCGGAGTTGCGGCGGGCAACGAGGGCAATACCAACAAGTCCACCATTATGCAGGAGCAATTCCATACCCAGGTCACCGATAGTGACGGTGACCAGTCACACGTTGTAGAGGATATCTGCAAGCAGTGGCTGCAAGAGCATTTCGGTCCGGCGGTGCGCGAGGCGGTTATCGCGTTCGTGAATCAGTGTGTGCTGGCCGATTATTACATCAAGCAGGCGTACAAGCCGGTGACGGATCTGCTCGGTAATCAGGATCCCGCGGAGTTCCCGAAGCTACAGCAGAACGGCCCGAAGGCGAACGGTAACCAGCAGGGACCGGGTTCGGCGAACACATCGACGGCTGGTGTGCAGACGAGTTCGTCAGCGACACAACAGAATCCGGCCGCGACGAACCCGACGTCGGTGAATCCGGCCTCGTCGCAAAGCAATTCGCTATCGAGCCTGTTGAGTCAGGCGCAGCAGACCATGCAGACAGTCGAGTCGGGTGTGGGTCAGCTGTCGAGCACATTGCAGTCGGGTGCGAGCCAGGCGGCGAGTGCGTTGCAGACGAGCCTGAGTAGCCTGACGGGCAATTCGGCCAACGCCGCGTCGGCAATATCGAGCGCCACGGGATCGAAGCAGCTGGCGAGCTTCAGCTTGGGTGGTGAAAATCTGTCGGTGTCACAGTCTTCGGATGGGACGGTGACCACGACGGTGACCGGTCCGGACGGTAAGGCGCAGAAGTTTTCGATGGGGATCAAGAACGGTGTGCCGTTCTTCACCCCGGGCGGGGATCCGTCAGCAAGCGGGTCGAAGGATTCCTCGCACGAGTCGACCACATCGGCGCAGTCCCGTAGTGGTGGCGGGGCGTCGTTGACGAGTTCGGCGTCGTCTGCCTCGATCTCGACGTCGGACAGCTCGTCGTCACCGCATGCGGGTTCGTCGCTGGGGACGACCGGCTCGCCCACGACCACCACAACGACAACAACCACGACTTCGGCCAGCACTTCGACAGCTGGCACCGCCTCGACCGGCACGTCCACGACGGGTTCGTCGCTCGGCAGCATGCCACATATGGGCGGCGGGAGTGGCGGCGGAAAGGCGGATGCGGAGCACAAGTCCAGCGGCATAGTGCAGCCGCGGGCGATGTGGACCAAGGAACCAGGCTCCAATCGCAAGCCGGTAATCGAGTCCGCCGCGGCCGCTCCTGCCGGTGGCAGGTTCGGCATCGACGCAGCCGACGAGCAGTACGTCCCGAACGCCGACTTCGACCCGGCCACTCTCTACGAGCCGACTCCCACGCAGAGCCCACCCCAGGCGCACGAGTCGGCATCGGGGCACCAATTGAACCTGCCTTCTCCGGAGCCGGCGGTTCCTGCGGCAGCTGCCGCACCGGCGCCCTCGCCCCGCACCGACGGTGTGAAGATCGAGATCGATATGGGGGATGGTAAATGAACAACTATGCAGCGCATATGGATCGGCTGCTGACCGACTATCGGGAAGCGTCCCGCACGAGTCAGCGGCAGTTCTTCATCACCGACGCGCGCACGACGCGCGATGGTTCCGCGGCGTTCGCCGAGTTGCGGCAGAAGCTGATCGAGCAGGACCGCAAGCGGCAGGCCGAGACCGCGCAGGAACTGGCCGCTCGCCGGGAGCGTGAGGAGCGTGACCGGCTGGCGCGGGAGGAGGCCGAGCGGACCCGCCTGGCGGCCGAGCGCGCCAACCCGGCCAGCTACGGCCGCCACGCGTATGCGCAGCCATCCGATTGGACCGATCAAGACGACGCCCTGGAAGATGGCGCACCAATGTCATGGCTGGAGTGAGGCGGTCGATGAGTTGCGGGATCAGTCACGAAAGTCAGCGGTCGAGGGCGATGTGTGGGTGTCCGACGATCTTCAACCAACAGCAGCGGGGTGACAGTGACTGACGTGCACATTTCTGACGTTCCGTTCTCCAGGAGTAGCCCACTGCCGTATACGCCCGATGAGGCGGACTTTGCCTGGGCCCGAGATCATCCAGGACAGTGGAAGTACTTTGCCGACGGCGCCGCGGACCGGTCTGCTGTGAAGGTGTCCGATGTGGTGGCGGCCCTGCGGGCTGACGACAATGGCGGGTTCCGTCAAGTCTGGTGGAACCCCGAGTACACGCTGCCAAAGTCGGAGACCGCTGGACTGACGAATGATTTCGAAGTCGCCGCAATGAAGTTGGTCAAGGCAAATTGCACACTGGGCCAGTTCGTGCAGGCTTTCGCTGACAGCGATGTCATCGTGCTGTTGCCCGAGGACGACCCCGCAGGCGAGCGTTGGCCGCTGCGTGCGAGCGGAGACGAGTGGTGGCTGGACGTCTACACGTCGCCGGGCCGATTGCCCGACGGGTTGGATTCGCGGCGGCAGCGGACAGTATCGGGACGGCACATTCTTGAACAGGTGTGTCCGCTACCCGCGGTCCGCGTCTCCTTCAAGTCCGGCACCTCGCCGGAGCCGGAGTTTTCGGGCACCGACTTGGCTGCAACCTGGCACCAGCTGAGTGAGACCGAACGGGACGATCCTGCATCAGATTTGGATGACAAGACACACCTGCAGTACCTGCATCAGGTGATGGGATCGTCGTGGGATCACACGGCCAGTACAGAGTCGCCTGAGCAGGAGCCTGAGCCTGAGCTCCACACCGGGGACCTAAGTCGGCTGGCGGCACGGGAAGTGTTGCACATCTCGGACAAAACCCGAACGAGGGTGAAGATCCTGCCGGAGGCGGGTGAGCGGGACTTCGCGTGGGCGCGGGCGAATCCGGGGGAATGGAAGTACTATGCCGATCCACGGGTCGACGACGCATCATTGCAGCGGCGAAATTTGATCGGCGGCCGACGGGCCGGCGAGGATGGCGCATTCGCGGAAACTTGGCTGAACCCCGATTTCGTTCCCACCGAGGACTACTCGGGCTGGCAGTTCGCGAACGGGTTCGAAGTCGTGGTGTGGCGTGTGAGCTTCGGGTTCAACACCGTCGGTGACTTCATCGATGCGTTCAGCCGCAGTGAGTTCATCCTGCTGCGGTCCGCCGACGATCCAGGCGGAGAACAGGACTGGCCGCTGGCATGGAATCCGCGGGGCGATCTCACCCTGACGGTCTACTCCTCTGCGGGCAAGTTGCCTCCGGATACGAATCCGTGGCTACGGAGGCTGGTTTCGGGACGTGACATCCTCGAGCAGGTATGCCCGCTCGAGGGTGCATGGATTCAGATCAATGTTGACGCCTTTCCGTACCAGGAGTTCAGCGGCGCGAATCTGCTGCGCTGGTGGCGCGAATGGCAAGCGGCGCAAAGCTTGCAGGCAACGGCGGACCGAGTCGAGGAGTAGAGACTTGGAGCAGTGGGAACGTGACGAGATCCGTTCGCGGAACGATGATCTGCGTCGGATGCTGGGGCAGGTCGAGAGCGCGTTCGACAGCGAACTGGCCCAGATGGGAGAGGTGCAGAGCAAGCTGGCGAAGATGACCGTGCGTGCGACATCTCCGAATAATCTTGCGCGGGTGACGGTCACGGCGACTGGGATGGTCACCGACGTCACGATTGCTGAGGACGCCTACCGTCGCAGTACGCCACAGAAGCTGTCGCAGGACATCAATGCCGCGATCAAGGGCGCGATGGAAGCGGCGGCCACAGCTCGTGAGCAGGTTGTTGCTCCGATGAAGTCGATCGTGGATGGACTGCCCGATTTCGGGGACGTGGTGCCCGGTGCACCGAACTCCAAGGACCTGCGGGCGTGGATGCCCGAGCAGCAGGAGCCCCAGCCGCCGCGACCGGGCTGAATCGCTCCGGAATGGCGGTGTCGGCGTGCGGTAGGACGGCGAATCCGACAGAGCCGCAATGAATGTGATGGAACCCTCGGCGTATTCGGTACGTCGAGGCAAGTGCACGACCTGACGAAGGAGGATGACCATGGCCGAGCTGTGGGCGGATCCGGATCGCTTGCGCGCGGTGTCGCCGCACTTCGAGCAGTTGGGCGAGGAGGTGAACACGGCGCTGGCGAAGCTGAAGCACGGACTGCAGGCCGAGGGGCACTGCTGGGGTACGGACGGGCCGGGCAAGCAGTTCGAGAAGGGTTACCCACAGGGAGAGGACGCGAAGGGCGGTCCTGAGGCCACGATCAAGGTATTGGCGGCGTTCGTGGACAGGTTGAAATCGACCGGCGACAAGATCACCACGACGGCGAATGGTCTGCAGCAACAGGATCAGCAGAACGCTGCGACGCTGGCCCAGCAGGCGAAGAAACTGTAGCTCGGGGAGTTGTTTACGTGACGCTGTGGTTTCCGACGCTGCCCGGGCCGCTGGTCTACATCCAGGATTTCATTGTCGGACATTGGCCCGAGGGCGACGAGGACGCCATGCGGCGGGCTGCGGGCCACTGGTCGGATATGGCCGAGAAGCTGAAGGGCCTGCAGGAACCCGCCGATCAGGCGATGAACTCGGCGTTATCGGCCATCGACGGTCAGATCCACGATGCGATGTCGAGCTACTGGAAGGACATCGGCGGTGACGACGGTGAGCTGAAGCAGTTGATCGACGCCTGCGACAGCTTCGCGCGTCAGCTCGAGGAGGGCGCCACCGATATCGAGCATACGAAGATCAGTATCTACATCTCGGTCGGCATCATGGTGGCGATGCTGCTCTGGTCATGGATTCCCGGGGTCGGCCAGGCCGAAGAGGCCGGCACCATCGTCGCGGGAAAGGCCGCGATACAGGCGGCATTCCGGAAACTGCTGAGCAAGCTCGGCATCGATGCCGCCAAGTTCATGGAGAAGCGCGGCGCCAAGCTCCTCGTGAACGCCGGTGTCGGTTCGACTTTGGGGGCGGGCACGGATCTTGCTGCTCAGGGCATTCAGATCGCCGAGGGCACCAGAAAGAACATGGACTGGAAATCGGTGGGGTTGTCCACCCTTTCCGGTGCGCTCGCGGGCACCGTGGCCGGACCGGTCGGTGAAAAGCTCGGCGAGGGGGTCGCCGCGGCCGCCGCGAAGGCCGATATCACGAGTGTCACGAGCAATGTGGGTAGGGCGGTGACCGCCAAGGCCAGTGAGGTGGTCGGCAACGTCGTGGGCAACGCGGTGGCCGGAACGACGACATCGGTGGTGACCGGACAGCACGTCGACCTGACCAACGTGTGGGAAGGCGGCGGGGGCGGCCTGGGGAACAAAGTGGGCGTGCACCCCAACGCCGAAGTGGGGACACACGAGACCACCACGACACCGGACACCACGAAAACCACGGAACCCGCCAATAGCGCACCGGCACAATCGAATCCCACACCGAGCCACACTCCGAGTACCCCCAGCGAGTCGAACACCACGCCGTCGTCGGTGACGCACTCCGATGCGCCCGTGGAATCCACGTCTCCAGCAAGCACCGCCACGGCGTCGGTGGCTACGGCCGATACGCCGAGTGCACCGGAGTCGACGCGTGCGGCGGGCAGTGAGAACTCTGCTGCATCCCAATCGGATTCGGTGAATGCCAGCTCGGGTGCCGATGCTCGGTCATCCGGGCCAGATCCACAACCCCAGACTTCGGGCACCAACGGCGGCGTCTCGGCCAGCGGCGACCGAGGCATCGCTGGGCAAGCAGCAACGGCGCCCGGGTCCGTGCCGGATCGTTCGGCAGCTTCGTCACCGGGATCCGTATCACCTACCTCCCCTGCCGCGCCGTCGTCCACCGGAGCGACACCAGCGGGATCGGTGCCGACTGGCACCCCGCGCGCTGCCAGCGACGCCCCGCAGCGGACGGACGCTGCCACCCGACCGGATGCACCGACCCCGCCGACAAGTTCGACGGCTACGTCTGCCCGGGCCCTGGACGGCCCCCGTGCGCCAGGCGGCGTCGATACGTCGCCGGAACCCACTGCGGCGCGACCGACCCCTGGTGCCGATTCTTCACGTCCAGCCGACAGCGCCACGACGGTCGACCGCACCGCGGCTGATGCCAACTCTCGTACCGAGTCCGCGCGCCCGGTCGAGCAATTCAGCCCTGTCGCACCCGGAGCGGGGGGCGGAGCCGCGCAGGAAACGGGCCCCAAGGTCCACTCGGGCCGGTCGCGCGGACCGTCATCACCCTCGGATGAAACCGGCCGGGCACAGCCCGCGGTCGACCGCTCTGCGGCGCCGCCGCGCGATATATCGTCGCCTGCCGCGCGTGTGTCCGACAGCAAAACCACCGAGGAGCCCCGGCAGCCGAACTCCCCCGGTGCCGGCACCCCGGGCAGGACACCAGAGCCTGCTGATCCAGGCGGTCGTTCTGCGGAAAAGCCTTCTAGAACATCCCCGTCGGAACCTGGTTCCAGTCTCGACCTTCCCCCGCAGGAGCCCAAGTCGAGCCTGGATCTGCCGCCGCTCGAGCCAGTGAGGTCCACAGTCGCGCAGGATGGCGAACCACCGTCACCTGAGCATCCGGTCGGCGAAGACGCCGAGCATCAGACAGTCGACACGAGCTCGACCACAACCGATCCCGTTGTGCTTGAAGGTGGCGCTCGTCAGGAACGGACCACAGAGCCTACGCACCCGCTGTTCGGCCTTTCGTTGCCGGATCCGGTGAAGGGGCTGGAGTCCGTGCAAGAGAGCGAATCCCGGCCAGCGCCTCCGACCGTTGAGCCGCAGCCTCCGGCGCCAGAAACTCGGTCGCATTACTCCGCTACTGCTGCTGTTGACAGGGATCGCCCTGATGCGACCAACCAGGGCGCGGCTAGTCCGGTCGTCGACGATATTCCCGTTGTAGCGCCCTCTACCTCGGATGCTGATGTCGATCACGGGCATGACAGCGGGGAATCCGAGGATAATCGGAACGACTCGCCTCGTGACTCGGATTCCGAGACACCGCGAGAGTCCCCGCGCGAGATCGAGAGGCAGTACCTGTCGAAGGTTGTCGACGAGCGAGTCGAGAACCCGTGGCAGATACCCGAATACGAGAGTGCCCAGCCTCGGTTCTTCGTCCCGGGCTGTGACGACAAAGATCTACCAGATGGACTCACGCGTTCGATGCCTGAGCGCGCGCTCGACGATTCCGCACAAACTATCGATCCGTCGAAGATCTACCTCGGCTCCCCCGGCAGCGGTCATGCCGTTGTGTGGCGCGACAAGAGCGCGGGCGATGCGTACCTGGAACCGCAGAATGCGCTGTTTCGCATGGATTCTCGCGGTCCCGAAATCTTCGGTCAGAACTTCGAGTCGAAAAACCCGAGGCGTCTATGCATCGACGATCATATCGGAAATGCTGCGGATGATGGGTTCGTATCGTTCGGCGCGAGTCCGGAAGCCATCATTACTCGCGATCTGAATACGATTAGATCGGAAGTTGGGGCGGGCAAGCTTACGCGGTTCCCGGATGGTACATTCCGGCAAACGCGATACATGCATGAGCTGTACACGCCGCATGGCATCGACGTCGACGCCACGCAGCACGACGCTTCGGCCCGCAGCCGCGCCTACCACAACAACAGTCAAAAAGAGACCGAAATTCTGGCGCCAGGAGGAATCGAAGGCAATAGCATTTACCGAATCTGGCCTCGCGAGGTAATTGTCGACGGCAGTGGAAAAGTGCTATCGGTTGAGGTTGGTAAGCCGATATACAACCCGCGCTTCGCCCATCTCGACAACTCTCGCTTCATTGAAACGCACGATATCTCGGAATCTGTTTCACCGCAGCGAGATTCGACTGAGCAGAGGCCGCCGGCAACGGAAGCTGTGTCCGCGAGATCACCTGAGTTGATCGATAGTGGACGGGCGTCCACGGACACGTCACACGTTGACCCGCAGCCGGATCCCATGCGCGCTCCGGAGTCGACGTCGTCTCCTAGGAACGAGTCTCCGACGCCGCCTCGACACCAGGAACAGGTACCGAACGAGCAGCGTGGTCCGGTGGCACCGGAGCGTGATCAGCAGCCTCGTTGGATGCAGGGTACGTCGGACTCGGAGGCTCCGCGGACCTTCTCGCAGGCACCGGAGGTTCCTCGGAACGATCCGCAACATGCACCGGATCCGGGGCCTCGTGATCCGTATGCGTCGCAAGATTCTGATCGGCGGCAGTCGGGCCCCTCTACGCCGCGGTACAGCGAACCTCGGCAGTCGAACGACCGGGGTGCCGCGGAGCGGGTGGAGCATGGAACTCCAACACGCCAAGACCCCCATCAACCCACGCCGGAGCAACCGGAGCAGATTCCACCCCGCCAGAATTCTGTGCCCAGGCCGCGGCACGACTCTCAGCAGGATCTGACACAAGCGCCGGAGTCGAGCACTCCCCCACAGCGAGTGGACGCATCGGAAAGCGCCCGAGCGCATGAGGATCCCCGCGCGCAGCGAGGTTCGGGCGATCGTTCGTATGTCGAGCGGCAGGATCCGGCGAGAACGTCGGGTCCGGAACAGCCTGGCCCGCACCGTGGTCCGCAACTCTCGCGTCCGGAAGACGGACCACCGCGCGGTCCGTCGCGGGAGGATCTGGAGGCGGCGCACAAGGCCCGGCAGTCGCGAGAGTGGTTCCGTCAGTGGCGCCCAGAAGGCGATCGAGTCACTCCGGTGACATCCAAGCTGGGGCCGAATGCCAAGCCTTCCTTCGACTTCCGCCGTTACCCCAGAGCCGAAGGCGGCCCGATCGCGGTCGCTCGTATCAAGGTGCATGTCACCACCGACGGGCGCGTACACCCGGATCGTGTGGGGCAGGTGTGGGAAAGGGCGCAGCTGGCCACGGATCTGGAGTTCAACCGTGCTCAGCGTTTGCTGTCGGGTGACCGACTGCTGGTGGACCTGGAGTACACCCATAATCCGGCCGAGGCCAATCTGCACATCAATGTCAGCGAGGATCGCGGGCCCTGGCATCCGGATATGTCTTCCGGGGACATCGCTCGGCAACTGCGCGACCATGTCGGTTTGTTGCCGTCGGATCCCAACCATCCCGGGTTGAGTCCAGTGGAAATCCGACAGCTGAGTAACGACGTAGCCCACGCGAACACACCCACGCCATTCGATAACCCGTCGGAACTTCGTACGAACGGCCCCCAACGACTGAATGACGTTGAGCGCCCCGAATACCAGGCCGCGGTCGAGGACGCGCTACGCGAGGGAAATCGTTTCCTGGTAGGAGCCGATCCGCGGACCAACGGCTATGGCAAGCTGATCAACGACGGCGGAATCAACGTCGAAGGCCGCAGCAACAACTGTCTCGATTGCTCGCTGTCGGCGTTGTCCGCGTTCCAGGGACATCCGCAGGTGAGCGCGCCCAGGTGGCGGGATCGGCTGCCGGACGGCACGATCGACACTCAGGGCGGTGAGCGCGGGGGTGTTCAGCGCGCTGCGCAATGGATCGGCGATGGCCTGCATCAGTTGACCGACGGACGACCGCTTCCCGCTCAGTTCGCCGGACTGCACGACATCGTCGACAGAATGGGGCCCGGCTCATCCGCTCTGGTCGTCAACGAGTGGCATGCTCGCGACCAGGTCACCGGTCAATTGCTTTACAACACCGATGGCACCCCGGTTCGAGGTGGTTCGCATGCCACGGTCATCGTGTATCCGCACGGTGCGAGTGGACCGGTGTGGTGGGATCCCCAGGCGGGCACGATGTTTCCACACCCGCCGCCCGATATGGCTTATGGCTCGACGGGTCTGTGGTTCACGCCGATCCCATCACCGCATCAAGGAGGAATTCATGGCGGAATACCGCACCCAGGACCAGGTCGAGGCGTACCTAGCGCGGATCTTCAATCCCGACCGTCAGTTTCGGCTGTACCCGTTCGAGGGCGGGTGGCTGGTCCAATCGATCCTCACCTCGGAGGAGAGAGAAGCCGGGGTGGGGTTGGGGATGACCAGTCTGGTGATCGACTCGGAAACCGGCGTGGTGACGGAATACCCGAGCTGGAGCGGGACGATGATCGTGGAGAACTTCCAGGAGGCCAAACGGACCGGCCGGCCGAGCGGCAGGCGGATCTACCCACCCCGGTGGCGTCTGAGCGCGCAGCGCATTCTGGAGACGCCGGAGACGATCAACTATCGCGTCCAGGTGCAGTCTCTGGCGACTCCACCGGAGGAGAACGTGGAGTACGAGATGACAATCGACAAGAATACGCTGAAGTACCAGCCGCACGAACAGGGCTCGGCGGGCCTGATCGGCTGGGCGGAGTGGCAGAGCCGCGAGAGCGGGGCTTGGCCGGAACAACGGACCTGGGAGGAGTAGAAACCCAGGGCTCGACAGCGTCGGTTGCGGCGAACCACGACATCGCCACCAGCCTCGACGATCCCGCAGCGAACCCACAGCGAGACGGTGGTGGTACTGACGGGAATTCACCGCCAGAGCCAGGGGCTAGGCCAGACACCCCAGATGGGCATGGAGGCGACGAGTCTGCGACGCGACAGGACGCCGAACGCTATGTGAGCCAGAACCATGTCGCGGAGGCGTTGGACCGGGCGGATGAGCGGGGTGTCGTCACCAAATCCGGCGGACCGATCGGCGACGCCGTGCGCAATGAACTGCCGGAGCATCCGGAGTTGGTGCAGTTGATGCAGAACACTCCGTATCTGGAACATTCTCTTCTGGAAAGGCCCCAGACGCTGCACGCGTTGGTGACCAGACCGGATGCGATTCCCTTTCTGTCTGATGCGGCGCATTCGGTTGCCGAGCGAGGGCCCGAAGCCGTGCTGGCAGATCCGGTTCGTATTGAGCCGACGCCGCTTACGCCTGAGCAACAGGCGATATCGCGTGAACTCCAGGATTCATTGAGGCGAGTCGAGCCCATGGACCAACGTCAGCCGGGGTTTGATCGCTACAGGCGATTGGATCCGTTATATCAACGGGAATTTCTTCAGCATCAGTACGACATTTGGGAATCGACCCAAGGCGAACTTAACCGTATAGTCAGTGATATCGCTGGTCGAACTAACGGTAAGGCGGGTTGGCGTAAACAGCCTAAGGATCCCGAGCGGGCGCGGGCGAAGATTAAGAAGTATCAGGGCGACGTATCGCGGCTAACTGATCTCGTCGGCGCGAAGATAGAATTCGACAAGATTGACGACGCGTATCGTGCGCTAGATCTCATTTCTGCCGATCGGCGGATTGAAGTGGTGTCGTTTGACGATCGCTTTGCGAACCCCACAGCTTCGGGATATCGAGACCTGCAGATGAAGGTTCGCATGCCGAATGGGCACATTGCGGAGTTCAGGCTGCATTTGAGTCACGTCGATAAATTCGTGGATACTGAGCATGCGTTGTTCGAGGTCAGGAGGGACTTCGAATCGCTGGCGGAAGATGAACATCGCGACGATTTGCGCCCGGAGGAGAAGGCGCTCCGCTCCGAGATAGATCGCCAGACCAACAAGGTGTTCTGGGAGGCGACGAAGAAGGGACTGCCGGACGAGTTCCCGCATGATCCTGAACACGGTCCGGAGGATCGAGGCCCGGAGCCCGACGGTCCTGTGCCACAGCCTGGTCCCGACGGTCCGCCACCGAAGCCCGCTCCGGACACCCGTGGTGTCGATCATGAGGCAATCGGTGAAGCTAATCTACGCCAGTCAGACTCGCAATATACTCACTCGGATGTGCCGGACACCGCGTCTGGCGTTCGCGATCGAGCCGAAATTGAGCGTGATGCCAGTGCGTCCGTCGATCGGTCGGTCGATAGGCGGATTGCGTATCTCAAGGACGACTCGGGCGCTAAGCGTTTCGCTCCCAAAGCGGGGCGCGGTATTCGGAGTCTCCTGCATTCCGAGTTCGAGCGACTGGAATTGAGCAGACGTGGCTTGAAGGACCTCGTGGCTCATATGGTGAATGAGCCCGGTTTCGATCCAGCCGTTGTCGATGCTTGGCGGTCGGACAGGCCGAAGCTGGCGATAGATATTTCGGATGAATCCGGCAAGGCCTCGAGGATGGTGCTCATCGATCGCGGCCCTGGGAGCGATCCACTGCTGGTGCCGACGGGTTCGAGTGAGCATTCGGTTGCGGTAATTGAGCGTATTGCTGGTGAAGAAGGGGTGGACCCTGTCCAGCTCTATCACCGGCATCGTTTTGCGGTCGACGATTCGACCCGGGACTTCGGCCGCATCTCCGTCGGTAGTTCCGAAGATGCGATGCGGATCGGTACACGTATCATGCGCGATTTACCGTTGGTAGAAGAATTGCGGACCGAGTTGCATTCCGAGTTGGCAGAGTCGGTCTCACGGCACCTCGATCGCGTGCCGGAACAGGCCGATTCCTATTTTTCCGAGCGTGGTTTTAAACCAGGTAAGCGTGAGATTCGCGACTATGAGCAAAGGCTGGCTGAAGAGATTCGAAATAACGGGAAGGAACTGCGCGACAAAATCGATAAGCTGACAAAAATCGGCTTCGATCCTCATGCGTACTCTGCGTGGCGTCAAGCGAGGGCGGCTGTGACGATTGAGATCAAACCCGATGCAAGCAGGGCTGTCTTTACCAATGCGCCACCGCCGAGATTCCGGCTGATCGACTTAGGGGGAGACCGCAGGCCGCAGTTACTTCCGGTTGGCAGACCAGAGCATTTGCTCGCCCGTATTGGGGAGCTGGCGGAGGAAGGCAGGGACCCGGCGGCGATTCTGAGCGCGCTGTGCGAGCGTGACAATGAGAAAGCGGATTTCACCGCGCATAGTACTGACCAGCAGACATTGGACCTCGCACGGGAGGCGCTGTCGGAGAGACGGATTGCCGAAGACCTGGATTCCATGGCGAAGTCGGGAAATTTGGGATCCGAGGTCAACGAGATCCGTCACCGTGTGGGAGCGGAGTTGGATCACGCGACCACCCGGTGGCTCGATCCGTTCCGTCGGATCGGTATGCCGGAAATGCCCGGCGGCGTTCGTGCCGATGAGATGGACACGCAGCGCGCCCTGCTGCGTCTACGGTCGCGGGCGACCGCCGCCATCCATGGCGGCATTGATCCGGAAATCTACCGCCTATGGAGTCAGAACTCTCCAGCCATTGGGGTCCGGAGCGGAGGCGCCGATAGTGGCGGCCTGGTTTCCCTGCATGACCCGACCGCCGAGGGGGGACGGCGAGTGCTGCCTGCGAGGTCAGGTGAGCGCGAGCTCGCGATGATCGAGCGGGAACTGCGTGATGGCACATATCCACCGGATGCCGTGCGCCGGCTGAATGCGCTCGCCGAAACCGCGGATGTAGCGCCGGTTATCGGCCGACATGCGGCGGAGCAAAGCGGCTCGGAGGTTGCGGAGATCGAGGCGATCAATCGTCATCTTCAGACCTCACTCGATGAATCTGTTGCTCGTGCGGCGCATTTCGAGCCGAATATTACCGATCAGAATCAGAGGCTGACCGACCAGGCGGCCAATGCCGTTCGGCGCGAGCGTCAACAGGCAATCGAGGGCGCGGCCCGGGACCTGCGTGAGCGGATATCGGATCGGATTGGCGCGGGCATTGATCCGGCGGTGTACCGGGCGTGGCAGCAAGCGCGTGATGAAGTTCCAGTCACGGTCCGAAGCGGAGACCACGTCGAACGTATGACCTTGCTGGATCTGGGGCCGGACCGTGAACCGCTACTGGTGAGCAGTAAGTCCCCGGAGTGGGAGTTGCATCGCATCGAGCAGATGCCGCACACGGATGAATCTCTGTTCGCGGTTCATCGTGAGCTCATCGGCGAAGATTCGGAGAAGCTTCCGCCTGCGATCTATCGTCCGTTCAGCGAAGAAGACCCGAATCGCCAACTGTATGCCGATAGTGCGGATGAGGCGGTGTCGGTCGGGCGAGAAGTGCTGGCACAGAAGCAGGAAGCCCGTGAGGAGATCACTGCCATGCAACAGCGATCCCTGGATGCTGCCCGGCATGCAATGACATCGGGGGAGCTGAGCCCGACTGAATTCGCTCAGCGGGAACGACAGATCCGATCCGATACCCAAACCCTTCGTGACATGGCGGATCGCCTGTTCGCACAGGGTATTGATCCGAGGGTGGTCAGCGAGGTCCGCGCCATGTATGACGGCAAGACCGAAGGCATGGTGTCACACCATGCGACGCCTGAGGGCCCGCCCAGCGTGGTGGTCACCATTCAGCGTGAACCACACGTCCGGGAGGCCGGGCATGACGATCAGGGGACCACACAGCACGATAAGGGGCGGCAGCAGGCAGCTCGCGAGGCACAGCTGAGCCGGTTGCGTGCGGAGGCTGAACGACGGGAACGCGTGCTGTTGGAGCAGCAGAAGCAGGCGCGGCAGCGTGAGCATGAACTGGTCGAGCAGCACGAGCAGGCCGCAGCTCGAGAAAAGGAGCGTGCGGAAGAACGTGCAAGAGAGCGTCGGGAAGCACAGCAACGTCACCAGGCCCGCCAAGCCGAAATCGCCCGGACCCGTGCGGCGAGAGAGAGGGCGCAGCACGAACTCGCTCAGCTACGAGAGGGCAGGGCGCCGGAGCCACGAGCGCAATCCGGCACCCGTGCGCCGGAACATTCTCCAGTGCGCGAGCCCGAGCGGGGTATAGCCCGTGGACCCGAACACGGTTCGGTCCACGAACCCGAGCGACAGTCGGGTCGGGAATTCGATCAGCCCGCCGTGCGCAAGCCCGAGCGAGGCGGGACCCGTGAGCCCGATCGCATCCCCGTTCGTGAGCTCGAGCCGGGACCGGCGCGTGGGGTCGAGCGGGACAGGGCCGATATTCTCGAACGTCACATTATGGAGTTGGCCGACCAGGAACATCAGATGGTTCTCGAGCATCAACGGGACGTCGGATTCGAAGAAGTCCTCGATGTACAGCGGCAACATGAACGCGCACTGTTCGATCCGCAGCAAATGGCCCGCCAGCAAGAACTGGCGTTGGTTCGTGAGGCGATATCGGCGCACGAGCTGGAGCTCGCCCAAACCCGGGAAAGACTGCTCGAGGTCGGGGACGAACTGTCGCGGGGGCAGGAACCGTCCCACCAAGCACTGACTCCAGTGCCGGAGAGGCAGCCGGTGCCGGTTCGTGGGTTGCCGCCGTCGCCGGTGCGTGAACCGACAGTCGTGGAATGGAAATCACCAGAACGACAACTCGGCCAGCTGATAACTTTGGTCAAACAGGTGGACGCGCCGACGCTGGCGATAAAAGAGGTAATCACACCGGCTAAGGTGCATGAGTTACTGGCACAGGAGATGGACTGTCCCGCACAGTATTTGGAGCGGTTGGCCCGTTCTCCGGAGAACCTGCGGTGGCTGGCACGTCAGCGGGAGGAGCAGGAACGAATGAGAAGTCGGGCGCGCGAGATGGAATCGAACGCCCGCGCCATGGTAAGGACGCGTGACTGATATGGCGATCATTCTGGACACCGACATCGGCGGGGAACCCGACGATGCCCTGGCCTTGGCCGTAGCCGCGGGGCTCCCCGAGTTGTCTCTGGTCATCACCAGCGACGAACACAACGGACGCCGAGCAAAGATGGCGCGCCAAATCCTCGACTTGCTGATGCGTTCGGACGTACCCGTTGTCGCCGGCCGTGATCTCGGACGAACCGAGAACTGGGCGGCGGAAGGAATTGTCCCCCCCGGTGTCCCGGATCAGCCTACGGATGTCCTCACTGCGGTCGATGCCCTGTTGGGCAGAACGCCAGAGCCCGTGATGTGGGTGGGCACAGGTCCCATGTCGAACCTCGCCGACGTTCTCACCGCCTTCCCGACGGCCGCACAGCGGCTCGTCGTCACCCAGGTGGGCGGCTCGCTTGCATGGTATACGGACCGTCCCGAGCCGACTATCGAGGCAGATCTGCCCGCGGCGCGGGCCGTCCTTTCCGCCCGTACGCTGCTTCGCCTGCTACCGGTGGAGACGACCATGCACCTGCTGAACGCGATCGATCGTGATGCGGTCGAATACGACATTATCGCCCGCGCTGACGATCCGGTCTCCACGATGCTGCGCAAGCACATGGAAGTTTGGTTCGACCACCACCGCAGCAGCATCGACCAATCCGCGCTGCTCGCCCTGGCTCTGGCGGTCGATCCGAGACTGTTCACCGTGACACCGAGCAGTATCGGTCTGGATCCGGTTGGACGCCTGCAATCCGGTGAACACAGCGTGTTGATGGTCGATACGTTCGAGCACCTCACCTTCCGGGCATGGAGTGTTCCCCTCGTGGCCGGTATCAAAGACCTGCCTGACAGGGCCATTCCTTCGTTGCTGCCAATCAGAGCCCAGACCGCACGTGAGATGATCGAGGTTTACCAGCCTGAACCGCATTCTGCAGCCAGTGAACAAGGCGAGCAATAGGCGCGTATATGATTGGTTTGGTACTCCTACAGTACAGATGGAAGGGCATGTCGGATGTCGTGGTTACGGGAATCGCCGTCCTATTTTCGTTTCTACAACGGGACTATCCGGCTCGACGAGCCTCCTGAAGGGCGCGTGTCCGGGCAGAAGTTGAACATCGATACCGGTCTCTTCGAGCCGGCGTCCTTCGACGAGATATCCAGCGTTCTCGGAGCACGTGACGATTACGATCTCTCGATGCTTTCCGAAGAGAATTTTGTGAAGGAAACAGAAGTCGCGCGTAGCTACTATCTGCGGGGCGAAGGGCCCGTATTCGACATATACGATTCAATACAGAAAATCTTCGACAGATCCAAGGCCGAGGGGCGACGGATCAGTTCGGAGGAGGCGGACGAAGTGTACTCGCTGTGGCATCAATCCTTCCGTTTGTGGGAGGAAGAGTCCGCCAGGCTCGCTGCAGGGGAAGATCCATCCTTCCATTACGCCGTTATCGGGGGCGTCTAGTCGACTCAATGGCAGGCCTCGACAAAGTCGCGAGTTAGGTTGTGACCTGGCGATTCGGGGTGTACCGCTAGCGCGGACACGGCCCCGGTCTCGCGATGATCGCGGTTCCTGCACCTGATCGTCGAAAGGGGACTACGGATGCCTGCAGCGCCATCTTATTTCCGCCTCTACAATCGCACTATTAGAATTATCGAGTCACCCGAAGGTGACGTCAGCGGAGAGGCGCTGAATCTTCGTACCGGGTTCTTCGATCCGGCGTCGCCCGAGGATGTAGCCAATGTTGCAGCTGGAAGCTCCGATGTAGATCTTGCCAAGCTTACCGAAGCTCGGTTCATCAGAGAGACCGAAGAAGCACGTAGTACCTACCTTCAAGGCGAGGGCCCTGTCTTTGACATCTATCGAAGGGTGGGCCAGCTATTCGATCTAGCGAAGTCTGAGGGACGGTGGGTTACTTCTGTCGAATTAGACGAGATCTACTCACTGTGGCGTAGATCCTTCCGGTTATGGGAGGAAGAAGCCGCTCGTCAAGAGGCGGGCAAGCCAGCATCGTTCCGCTACGGACGCATCGGTAGCCTTTGATTGCAGCTGGAGTATTAATTATTCCCGAAGTGGCAGGTCTGTAGAATTGTCGCGGGATAATCAGCTGCTTTGGTTGTGGGCCATGGCATGAAGATCAAAGTTAGCGAGACCGAAAGGCGACGTATGCTGCCGAAGCCGTGATGAGCGCCCTGTGATTCCTCTACAAGCACGCCGAGAACGATGGGCTCATCCGCTCGACCGCGGTTCGGCGGCATTCGCCGAGTTGCGGCAGAAGCTGATCAAGGAGGACCGCAAGCGGCAGGCCGAGACCGCGCAGGAACTGGCCGCTCGCCGGGAGCGTGAGGAGCGTGACCGGCTGGCGCGGGAGGAGGCCGAGCGGACCCGCCTGGCGGCCGAGCGCGCCAACCCGGCCAGCTACGGCCGCCACGCGTATGCGCAGCCATCCGATTGGACCGATCAAGACGACGCCCTGGAAGATGGCGCACCAATGTCATGCCTGAGTTAGGACATGCCCAGCCGGATTTCCGGCGCTTTGGGCTGTGACCGGGATCGATGGCTGGTTCTGGGTGTGGATCGGGGCACTAACGGTAGGGTCGGCGGGTGTTCGTGCGGCGAGTACGGACCGCGTCCGGCGCGGTAGCGGTGCAGGTGGTCGCGAAAGTTCGTGGCCGTGTAGAGGTTGTCGAGCATGTCGGATCCGCCCGTTCCGACGCCGAACTCGGACTGCTGATTGAGTACGCGCGTGGCGTCGTCGCCGCAGGCCAGCAGGAACTCGACCTGGGCGTGGAGGCCGTGGTCCCGGTCGAGCGGATGGAGGATGTCGCCGACTGGCGTAGCGGCCGGCTGCCGGTGACGACGGAACCAGCAGCTGCGGTGAGGGTGTCGGGTAGGACGGTCGCAACGGGTTCACAACTGCTCTACCAGGCGTTGGGTTCGGTGTTCGACGGTCTCGGGTTCGGTGTCGTCGATGATCCGGTGTTCCGGGACTTGGTGATCGCGCGGATCGTGGAGCCGACCTCGAAAGCCGACGCGGCGCGGGTCCTGACCGATCTGGGCGCGGATCCGGTGTCCTACAAGACGATCCAACGCCACCTCGGCAAGGTTCAGGCTGGCGGTTACCGGGATCTGATCGCCGGTAAGTGCTTCGATCACGCGACCGACGGTGGCGGTTTGGGCCTGCTGCTCTACGACGTCACTACCTTGTATTTCGAGGCTGAGAAAGAGGATGACCTGCGGAAAGTCGGGTATTCGAAGGAGCGGCGGGTCGATCCGCAGATCGTGGTCGGTCTGTTGGTGGACCGGTCCGGGTTCCCCCTGGAGATCGCCTGTTTCGAGGGGAACAAGGCAGAAACGACGACGATTCTGCCGGTGATCGAAGCGTTCCGAACCCGCCACGGTCTCGACGGCACGCCGATGGTGATCGCCGCGGACGCCGGGATGCTGTCGGTGGGCAACCTGTCCGAGCTCGACGCGGCCGGGATGTCGTTCATCGTCGGCTCACGCACCGTGAAAGCGCCAGGGGATCTGGCGTCGCATTTCCATTGGCACGGAGACCTTTTCGACGACGGGCAGATCATCGATACGGTCACCCCGCGCCACTCGAACACACGGGTGAACGACCGCAAGAAGCGGGCCGAACCGGTCTGGAGCCCGGACAACACCCGGGCTTGGCGGGCGATCTGGCACTACTCGGTGTCGCGGGCGAAACGCGACACCATCACGTTGAACGCCCAGGAAGCCAAAGCGCGGGCGGTCGTGGCCGGCGACAAGGCCGTCAAGGCGACACGATTCGTGAAGATCCCCGGGAAGGACCGGGCGATCGACGACAAGGCGTTGCAGCGGGCCCGGTCCCTGGTTGGGTTGAAGGGCTATGTCACCAACGTCGAAGCCGCGGTGATGCCGGCCGCGGAGGTGATCGCGAAATACCACGAGCTTTGGCACGTCGAGCAGTCTTTTCGCATGTCGAAGACCGATCTGCGGGCGCGGCCGATGTTCCACCGGACGCGGGATGCTATCGAGGCGCACCTGACGATCGTGTTCACCGCGCTCGCGGTCGCCCGCCGGGTACAGGCGGTGACCGGGCTGGCGATCGGGAACGTCGTGAAGCAGCTGCGGCCGCTGCGCAGCGCCACGATCACCATCAATGGTGTCACCCAGACGTTCCCGCCCGAGATCCCGTCGGCGCAGGCGGAGATCCTTGACCAGATCAACCAGTCCGAACCGGGGCACTAAAGCAAATGTCCTAACTCAGGTCCGAATGTGACAAAATACAGCCAGTTACTCGTTCCCCTCGACCGCCCGATGCTTACCCTGATCGGCGGTGAGTATCTCGACTGCGGTCAGTGCACGGATCGGCGGCAGGCTGGGCCGAGGGATTGCGCGGTGCTGGTTTTCCAGGTTGGCAAGCCTGGGAATGCACCAAGAATTGAATGCTCGGTAGTCGACCGCATCGGCCATCATCACCACATGCTCGCCAGGTTGGATGCGACCGACCTGGTCAAGCTCGATGGCGCGCGGCGACACGGTGAAATGGCTCAAGTCCACCGCGAAGGCGAGGGTGAGCAGGGCGGTCTGGTCGAAGTCGCCACGGTGCTGGTCGAACCAGAGGTCCATATGGTTGCGCAGCGCGATGCACGCCGGGTCGTCGGACCGGGCAATGACCTTGTATTCGATTGCGTCCCGGTCGATGACGTTCAGTACGCCCATTGTGACTTCCGCTGGCAGCAGTTGCATCGGTATGCCTGCGGACAGAATTGTTCGGGCTGCGGGCAGGTCTGCCCCGATAGTCGGTTCGGGGCGGTCGGTGAACCAGGAGTGCGATCCTCCAGCCTGGACGATCAACAGCTCCCGAGCTGCAGGAAGAGCCGAGAGGACGTCAGCCAGGTTCGACATCGGCCCTGTGCCCACCCAGATCACCGGCTCGGGGCTTGCGCTCAGGAGAGCATCGACCGCCCCGATAACGTCGGTCGACTGGTCCGGAACGCCGGGAAGCACGAGCGATTCGGCCGCCCAATTGTCCCTTCGCCCGAGATCGCGGCCGGCGACGACCGGCACGTCGGAGCGCATCAACAAGTCCAATAATTGGCGTGCCAACTTGGCTCGGCGCCCGTCGTGTTCGTCGCCGGTGATGACCAGGGACAGATCGGGAAGCCCGGCCGCCAAGGCCAGCGCCAGCGCGTCGTCGGGTTCTCCGCCGATGTCCGTGTCCAGGATGATAGGCATACCACTCACCGTGTCCTTGCCAGGCCGCGGCCCAACTCTTGGCCCTCACGCGCCCGCGCTCTCATGCGTTCTTGTTCCTGTCGTTCCCGCTCGAGCTGCAGCCAACGTTGATACTCAGGCGAGCGGGTGAACCGTTCCAAATATTGTGCAGGACAGTTGGTTTCCTGCGTCATGTGATCACGGACCACTGCCGGGGTGATCACTCCTTTTATTGCCAGCGCCGGGGCATCGACCTTCTTGACCAAAGTTATCAGTTGACCGAGCTGCCGCTCTCGCGACTGCCATTCCACCACGATCGGTTCGCGAACCCGGGGCACAATCCGCTCGAGCCACCCGACCCTGCCATCAATACCTGGTGATTTCGTCCAAATAAAGCGACTGCATCAGCCGAGTACCCTCAATTCCAACATATGGACATCCATTGATACCGCGGCGAAGCTCAGCCTCATTATCGCCAGGAGCTATCCACAGGAGCCTTCCCGACTCAAGCCACGGCCCGAGCTCGAAATCATACTCATCAAGGCTTTGCGAATGTTCGTCCCAGCCTATCCATCGACCTTCATCGTCATATACATCATATCTGTTGGTACCCCAGAAATTCTCTAGCGCGATACCCAGTTGCCGTCTAGTGCTGTGATATGCGATCACCCAACCAGCATGAGGGCCAATCTTGATCTCACTGATTACCGCACAAGTCTCAGGGTGAGCAAGGATTCGAGGAACCACATAGGGAGCGTCCGGCCCAGGTGTACGGAAAAACGGTGCAGACGTAACAGGCTCGCTCAACCGCACCGCACCAACCATCGTCAACCACGACGGTGGCACCTGTTCACGAACGCGCCGAGCCGGATTATCCTCGTCCCAGAACCTACCATCGAAATCGACCGTATCCATCGGCCAATAGACCGCCTCCCCAGTGAACGGGCATCGCGAAACCAGAGCCTCAGGCAGCAATTGGACGTAGCGTTCGGTCAACTCTATTGCCTTATAGATTGCTCGCTCTCCCTCATCGGTGTATCCGGCCTGCTTATAGATAGCTTGCAGCCTGTTCGTCTCGCTCAACAACCAATTTCGCTCGGCAAGAAAATATTCAGCAGCCTCGGTCATCGTCCACACCTCTCCGCTAACTGGCGCATCGCATCGTCATCTTCGACCAGATCTCCCTGTCCATCCCGCGAAATAGGGAGTAGTTGCGCACAACCGCCGCCCGGATTCACCATACCTTATCTACACCCCTTCCCCGCTGCGGCCTGGAAGAGGCTCGGATTGATGTATTTCGATCGCCTCCTGAGTGGTCTTGAATCGGATCGGCGGAAGCGCTGGACGCACAACCGTGTGAGGCAAGTCTTCGACACCCGACAGCAGGGGTATACACCATAGTTTGAAGTCCAGAACGTCAACGTGGTCGACCATCATCACCATATACTCGCCTGCCTCGATCTGCCCGATCTCGTTAAGGCCGATTCTCGTGGGCGACGCCGAAAAGAACGGCTTATCCAGCATCGACGCCAAGGCAAGTAATGCGGATTGATCAATGCTACGGTGGTGTTCGAGCCAAGAATCCATGTGTGCACGCAGCTTTGTGCAGGCTAGATATTTGGAGCGAGCGAGCACATCGTATTCATTGGAATCTCGATCGATCACGTTGAACGGGTACGAGGTGACTTCCACCGGCAGCACTTTCATGAGAACACCAGAGGAGAGGACCGCACGTGCTGCAGGCAGATCCGCCCCGATATTCGGCTCGGCCCGGTCCGGCAACCAACTGTGCGAACCGGCCGCCTGGGTAACGATCAGCCGCTGGGCGGCCGCTGGGATGCCGGCGAGAACATCGGCGAGGTTCGACATCGGGCCCGTACCGACCCACAACACATGTTCCGAGGTCCTGCCGAACAGATCATCGACCGCGGCCAGAACATCGGATGGCTGCGCCGGAACGCCCTCGGGAGCGAAACCGTCGGCCGCCCAATTATCCGCCCGTCCGAGATCCCTACCGGCCACGACCGGCACATCCGAGCGCATCAACAAGTCCAGCAGAGACCGTGCCATCTTGGCTCGTCGACCATCGTGTTCGTCGCTGGTAATGACCAGCGACAGGTCCGGACGACCAGCGGCCACAGCCAAAGCTAAAGCATCGTCGGGCTCCCCTCCGATGTCGGTGTCAAAAATGATCGCCATATCTCACCGTGTCCTTGCCAAGCCGAGGCTCCTCGCCTCAACTCCCCGCGTACGCGCCATTGCGCGCGCCTGTCGTTCCTGCTCGAGCTGCAGCCATAGCTGATACTCCGGCGACCGCGTTAAACGCTCCAAATATTGTGCAGGACAGTCCTTCTCCTGCACCAGCGAATCATGCACCACGGCCGGAGTGATGACTTCCTTAAGTGCCAGTGTCGGCGCAGCGACCTGTTTTACCAAAGTTATCAGCTGACCGAGCTGCCGTTCGGGTGCGTTCCATTCCACCGCCAACGGCTCACGCGCCGGATGCTCGGGCGCCTCTCGAACCGGCACCCACTTTTTCTCCGGAACCGGAGTCCGCACGTCGCGGGAGGGTTCACGCCCCCGCGACAACTCCTCACCGATCTCGCGTAGCATGTCCCGGGTCTGCGCGAGCTCCAGCTCCTGCACCGGTATTGCCTCACGAACCAACATCAACTCCTGTTCGCGAGCCAGTTGAAGTGTTCCGAACTGTCCGCGTTCCAGCTCCCGCGTATATTCGCGGATCTCTTCGTGCGCAACATCGCTCTGATGCTCGAGAATCAACGACCAGACCTGGCCGGGCGGAGGCGGGATCCAAGCCTGACCGACTCGGGGGGACAACACGATGGCGCTTCTGATCTACTACAACCAGATACGCAACGACCCGAACGAGGTGGAGTACCAGTTCGGGGAGACGAGGGACAACCTCGATCGGGTCCTGACGATAGACAAGGCGAGCAACAGCGCCCGCACGGACCAACCGGAGGACGTGATTTTCCGGTCGGCGGCCGGCCAGATCAGGCTCCGGGCCAAGCGCGAGAAGGCGTGGCCCCAGAACGGAGTGATCGCCTCCTAACCGACTCTGGCGTCGATGCGAGCATCACGGCGGACAAGTCGGGAGTACCGCCCTCCGAGGTAGCCGGGCAACCGGGCGCAGTGACAAGTCCGGTCGATCCTGCCGATCGTGCGCCGAGGCAGGCTTCGCGTACGCCGTGGCCGGAACCTGGTTCGAGCCTGAACCTTCCGGACCAGCAGCCCAAGTCAAGTCTGGATCTCCCCGCACAGGAGCCCAGGGTAAGCCAGGACCTACCGCCAGAGGTACCCGAGGAACGCACCGATCCCTCGCCTGTGGCCGCGGAGGCTAGCCCGGATCTCCAGCCTGAGAAACCGAAGTCCAGCCTCGATTTGCCAGAGATAGATCCTGTGGCGCCGAAGTCTGTCGGCGACAAGGTGCCGATCGAGCTGGATCACGGCCTCAGACTGCCGGAATCCACCATGATTTCGCCGGATCCGGTGCGGCAGAACGAATCCCAATCGGCCGTTCCGGATTCCACGGAGTCGCTGCGTTCGACAGCTGAAGCCCAGACCGACCACGCCCACCATGTGCCAGCTGACGAGCACTCGGCGCCGGACCTGGGACTCGACCACAGCAACGACATTTCGGAACCGGACAATGATCGGACCGGTCCTCGGGCCGATTCGGACTCCGAGTCGCCGAGGGAGACCCCACCGAGGATCGACAGGCAGTACCTGTCCAAGGTTCTCGACGAGCGAGTCAATGATCCGCGGCGAGTAATCGAATATGCGAGTGCCGAGCCTCGTTCCTTCGAACCAGGCTGTGAGGATCGGCACTTGCCGGACGACCTCACCCGGTCGATGCCCGACCATGCACTCGACGACTCCAAACAGGCGATTGATCCGTCGGAGATCTTCTTCGCGCTACAGGACGACGGCCATGCCATCATGTGGCGCGACAAGAGTGCCAACGATGCGTATCTGGAACCGCATAACGCTCTGTTCCCGGATGGATTCACGCGGCCCGAGGATATTCGACCAGGGTTTCGAATCGCGAAACCCCGATAATCTGAATATCAGTGATCATGTCGGGAAGGCCGACGACGACGGATTTGTCTCGTTCGGTGAAAGTCCGGAAGTCGTCGGCGCCCGTGACCTGAATACGTTCCGGTCGGAAGTCCAAGCGGGCGTACTCGACCGCCTTCCGGATGGCAATTATTTGCAGACCCGGTACATGCACGAGCTGTACACGCCGTACGGCATCGATGTCGACGCCACCTCCCACGACGCTATGGCTGGACGGCGTAATCGCGGACTCGACAGCCACCGAGAGACCGAAATTATCGCCCCGGGCGGACTCAAAGGAGATTGTGTCTACCGGGAGTATACGAACCTGAGCATCGATGCCGAGGATGCGACGGATCTGGCCTTCCTCGCCGACCGGGACGCCACCAGAGCCGTCGGCAAATCGAGCGACGGACGGATCACGATCGGCACGCTGGGCATGAGGAAATTCGCGGTTCGCATCGAGCCCGGCACTGTGCGTGAGCTGACCGAAATCGAGTTCTGCGCGGGCGTCTCCGAGGCGGCCGGGAGTGTGATCCACACCTACCAGACCAAGGTCGGAGCGCTCAAGCGGCGGTACTACGACTGAACGGCCCGCCCACACAGGCACATGCCCCGTCCAAATCCGTCTACGTCGCCGACGGTCACCGCGGGCCGCGGGGGCGGGCGGCGGCCAGCCCGTCACGGGTACGTTCGGACATCAGGGCGTGCTCGAATTCGGCTATGGCACCGAGGATCTGGAAGAACATTCGCCCGACAGCGGTGGAGGTGTCGATGCCCTGATCCAGGACCACCAGATCCACACCGTGGTCCTGCAGGGTCTTCGACAGTTCGATCAGGTGTTCGAGGGAGCGGCCGCGCCGGTCGAGAAGAGATCGCCTCCTTCTGCGCCTATCTCCTCAGCGACGAAGCCGGCTTCGTCACCGGCGCGGCCCTGGCGATCGACGGCGGCTTCACCGCCCGCTGATCGCAGCGATGCTTCAGCGCCGTGTCACTGTCAGTTGCACGGTGCCCTGTCCGGGAGTGGCCCGCAGCTGTAGCAGGTCGGCATCGGGGGCCGACACGACCTCGGCACCCTGGACCTCGACCCGGTAGCCGTTGGGATAGTCGCTCCTGGGCAGGTATACCTCGGTGCAGGAGTCGCCGCCCGGTCGGCCCGAGTCGGCGCGGGCGGTGTCGTATCGGAGGCTGAACGTTGCGGTGGCGGAGTCGTAGTGCCAGCCCCGCGGGGTGCCTGCGACGGCCTGTGGATACGGACGCTCGACGCTGGCGGCGGGGCTGATCAAATTGGCGCCGGTCGGGGGTTGCTGGGGATGACCCGGCAGCTGATTCTGCGTCAGCGACCACAGCATCCAGGAGGCCATGGTGTCGTCGAGTCTGCCGGTGACGCGGGCCAATATCGCCTGATTGTCCGTCGCCCCGAATTCGGTCACCAGCCCGACGGTACCGGCGGCGCGAGTGCTGTCGAAGCCGTTCTCCGGGCACGTCTGGATCGGCCCGAGGCAGTAGTCGTGGAAGCTCATTCCGGCGCGCGGATCGCCGGTCGGGTTCGGCATTCGCACCGGCGCACCGAAATCGGTGGTGACAAACGGTTCGTAGAACAGCAGGTGCTCGGGGTCGACCTGCCGGATACCCCGCATCGCCTTGCCCTGGAAGGCCGCGAGCACGTCGCGCGAGAACTCGGGGCAACCGTCCACCAGGCACGTCGGGTGCGTGATGCCCGGCCACGGCTCGTTGATGAGGTCATAGCCCAACACGTAGCGCTCGCCGGCAAAGCGTTGCGCGACATGCGACCACATCGCCGCATAGTGCTCCTGCACACCGACGCCATCCGATGCCCGGTGATCACTCCAGAAATTGGCCCATGCCCGGTTCTGTGCCGGGCTCAGCGTGTAGGCCCCGAAAAGGCCCGGATTCGGCTGTACCGGCAGTCCGTCGGGAAATGCCGCCCAGTCGGGGAACCCATTCCAGGTCCCGCCGACCAGCTTGTTGAACGCATCCTGATGAGAATCGATGAGGGCGTAGATGTGGTGCCGGGCAAGCACCTGTTGGGTCTGTTCGATCTGCGCGATGTATCCATCGTTGTAGACGCCGGGCCGCGGCTCCACCGCGCTCCAGGTGAATCCCAGCCGCACCGCGTTGAACCCGTGCGCTGCGAGGAATCGAGCGTCGCTGTCGCCGAAGCCCCCGGCCGCGGGGAAGTAGGGCGGGAACTTGTACACGAGGTTTACCCCGTGCAGGGTGATCACCCTGCCTGCGTCGTCGGTGAGCCAGCGGCCCACGTGTCCCAACGGCGACGCGCTCGGCCTCGCCGTGACGGGCGTCGCCATGGCGGGTGTCACCGATGCCAGCAACAGCGCGGCCACCCCGAGACACCGCGCCGTCAGGGAGGTGACGCTCATCGCGAGAACCGTTCACCGAGTCCGCGGCCTCTGCTGGGTGCGGGTTCGGGGTAGCCGCCCACCGTGCTGCCACGAAAACCGGAAGTACCGACGTTCACCCGACCATCCAGGCCAGCAATCATGTCGCACATGCATGAAACCCTAACGGCAAATCACCGCCACACCCACATATCACGACGTGTCCTCCCGGCCGGCCGCTGGGGTACCAGCCTGTCGTGCAGCCCCATTACCGCGTGTCGGGAGGATGGGCCTGCTACACCACGATGGGGTTCGATCCGGTGTGGCCGAGCATCTTCGCAATGTCCTGTGCGATGCCGGGCAAGGGGTCGGTGTTGCCGATGTGCGCGAACCAGTCCCAGAGTTCGAGTGTTTAGGCCACGGCCGAAACATGGTGAGGTCAGGCTCACTGATTCCTAGGCTGCTGAACAATGCGTATTCAGGAGTCGACGATGGTGAACGAGGTAGTGGCGCGGCCTGTCGGGCTGGTGCTGGGACGGCTGAGCGTTGGCGCGGTGGTAGCCAGGCGGCGGAAATGGCGGTGGCCGAGTTGGTTTCGCTGGTCGGCCACGCAGTCGGCCACGGATGAGATCATGCGCTTGGATCCGGTTCTTGCGGTGATGTTGCGAGGTCCGCGATGATCGCGGGTACCGTGAGGTGTCTCGGTGCGACGATGCGGGATGGTGTATGAAGCGGATCTACTGCACACCCGAGGATCTGACACGTATCCGGATCGGGGCACCGCTCGGCGCGATGGCCGAAACAATGCTGGCCACCCGGGTGGTGCAGCGCACCGACGCACCACTGTACGACGGTTGGCGTGGGCAGGTTCGGCGTGCACTGCCGGATAATTTCGGCGTGCTCGCGGATGTCTTTCCGGGCCGGTACCACTTCGTCGACCTGATCACGCCGACCCGTGGTGCGCGGTCGATGTCAGCGGGGATCGAGGCATTGCATCTGGCCTCTCGCGACGAACTCCGCCGCGAGGTGGAACACACCGCTCAGCAGCGCGCGCTGACCGATCATCCGCTTCCCGCCTGGACGCAGGACCTGTCCGAGCGCGACAACGCCGCCCGCCGCGATGTCGCGCTCGCCGTCGAGGCATTCCATACGGTGGCCTTCGCCGGTCGGTGGGCGCATATGCAGTCGTATCTCGAGGTGGCGGCCGAGCGGATGGCCCGCACGATTGCCACCGAGGGGATCGAACGGCTCTTCGCTGGGCTCGCGCCCTTCGCGCGGTGGCGGGCGCCCGTGCTGGAAGTGTTCGCCCCGATCGGATCCCACGCGGAACACCTCGACGGGCGTGGCCTGATCATCATTCCGTCGCTGTTCATCTGGCCCGGACCGCAACTGCTGAAATCCGCCGTCGATAAAGACGCGCCGAGGATGCTGGTGGTTCCGGTGCTGCGCGATATCGCCGATTTCGCCGCGGCATGGGGTCCGCGCGCGACCAACGCGGCGCTGACCGCACTGCTCGGCCGCACGCGCGCCGCCGCACTGCAGGAGATCGCTGAGGGCTGCACCACGACCGAACTGGCACGCCGACTGAATGTTTCACCCGCGACGGCCAGTGAACACGTATCGATACTGCGCGAGGCCGGGCTCGTCGAGAGTTGGCGGCACCGCAATACGATGCGGCATCAGGCGACGACATTGGGCACCGCACTGCTCGACGGCGATCTCGACAGTGGTGTGCGCATCGCCTAGCTGTGCATAACCATGTGCAGAGCCATCGTCGGCGGCCGGTGCGAGATCGCCCGAGTCGGGGTCGCCGGCAAACTGCGGGGCAAGGCCGGACAGTGCCGTCGCGTTCTGCCGCGGCACGATCCGCGGCCGAGCCTTGGCGTAATACTTGACGTTCTTCTCGGTGGTGTGACCGAGTTGCTCAGCAGTTGCTTTGGGGCCGAGCTTGTCTGCCCGCCGGCGTCACGAACGTCAGGACCTCATACAGCTAGATGCGTTGGGCACCGGCTGCGCGGAGGTCGGCCACACTCTGGAAGCCGTCGATGGCCATGAGTAGGTCCAGTTCGGCGAGCAGGGCACGTATTTGGGACACGACGCCATCAGCACCGCCGACGGCGAGTGCATACGCGTAAGGGCGTCCCACCCCGACAGCGGTTGCCCCCAGCGCGAGGGCTTTGGCTATGTCGGAGCCGGTGCGCACGCCGGAGTCGAACAACACCGGCATCCCGTCGGCGGCTGCCACGACGGCTGGTAGCGCGTCGAGAGCGGGTAGCCCGCCGTTGGCTTGCCGGCCGCCGTGGTTGGAGCAGTAGATGCCGTCGATGCCGTAGTCGCGGGCCTTTCGAACGTCGTCGGGGTGTTGGATGCCTTTGAGCAGGACCGGCAGTGTTGTGAGCGAACGTAGCCAGCTCAGATCGTCCCAGCGCAACGAGTTACCCCACACATTCATCCATTCCGTCGCCGCCGCCTTCGGGTCTTCTCGCACGGGCTTGGTCAGCCGTTGGAGGAAGACGTCGTCGGTGAAGTAGTTCTCCAGGACGTAGCCACGTAGTTGGGGGAAGTTGCCGGTGTTCAGGTCCCTTGGCCGCCATCCGGTGGTCCAGGTGTCCAAGGTGACGACGACGGCCCGGTATCCGGCTCGTTCGGCGCGGGCCAGGAAACTGGCGGCAAGATCCCTGTCGTTGGGGGTGTAGAGCTGAAACAGCCCCGGCGTGTTCCCGGCGTGCTGGACGACCTCTTCCATGCGGTCCTGAGTGAGGGTGGAGGCGATCATCGGTACACCGGTCTGCGCGGATGCTTCGGCCACGTGGATATCGCCGTGGAAGTCCTGGGCGCACAGGCCGATAACCCCGATCGGACACATGAACAGCGGCGTCGGCAGTTGCATGTCGAACAGCGACACCGACAGGTCGCGTTCGGTCGCGCCGACGAGCATGCGCGGCACGATCGCATAGCGCGAGAAGGCATCCACATTTGCGCGCTGCGTAGCCTCGTCACCGCAACCGCCGGCGACATAGGAGTAGACGAAGGAAGGTAGCACCTCGGCCGCTGCGCGTTCGAGCGAGGCATAATCGACTGGGTACTTCGGTAGTCGGCCGTCGAGTCCGTCGAGATAGATCTCGTACTGGTAGTCGCCGTACTGCAGTTTCGGCATGACTGATCCGTTCATTGCTTCCGAAGATCGAGGTCCGTCATCGGTTTCATCGCCGCTGCCCCCGGCCATAGGCCGCTGCCCTCGGCTATATACGGGCTGCCACATGGCCTCGTGGATGGCTTGGACGATGTTGCCGGGGGTGTTGGTGGCCACCCCGTCGTCATGAGCGGCGGCGTATACGCCCTCGGCGACCGTCGCCGACAACGCCCGCAGGTTCTGCACGTCCGGCAGCAGAGCGCCACCCGGTGCGCTCGGATCAACCTCGCGGGCAATGGCTTTCGCGGCAGCCTCGAGCATGCTCTTGGTCACGCGCCTGGCGCCGGAGACGGTTACTCCCAGGCCCAGGCCGGGGAATATCAGGAAGTTGTTCGCCTGCCCGATCTGGTAGGTCGTGCCGTTGTACTCGACAGGGTCGACCGGGATCCCGGTCGCGACCAGCGCCCTGCCGTGCGACCAGGCCAGCACGTCGGCCGGCATCGCCTCGATCTTCTCGGTGGGGTTGGAGATCGGGAAGATCATCGGTCGCTCGGTGGACGCGGTCATCGCTTCGACGACCTCGCGAGTGAACGCGCCGTGCGCTGTCGATGTGCCCAGCAGGATCGTCGGCGCGGCCATCGTGATGGCGCCGACCAGACCCACCCGATCTCCGGCAGCGATGTTGGACTGCTGGCGGTTCTTGGCGTAAGGCTTCTGGAAGTCGCGCAGGTCGTCCATGTCGTCGAACAGCAACCCCTGCTTGTCCACCAACCAGATCTGCGAGCAGGCTTGCTCGGCGGTGGCACCGTCGGTGACCATCGCGTCGCGCAGCTGATCAGCGATACCGACCCCGGCGGTTCCGGCACCGAACACGACCAGTTTCTGGTCTCTCATCCGGGTACCCGCGACCCTCAGTCCGGAGTACACCGCGGCCATGACCACCGCCCCGGTGCCCTGTATGTCGTCGTTGAATACGCAATAATCCGGTGCGTACCTCGCCAGGATCGCATGCGCGTGTTCGGGGCCGAAGTCTTCGAAATGCAGCATGGCGTGGGGGAACAGCCGATGTGCGGTGTCGATGTAGTTCCCGATGAACGTGTCGTAGTCGGCGCCGCGGCGGCGGGCGTGGCGGTTACCCAGATAGAACGGGTCGTTGAGCAGACGCTCGTTGTCGGTGCCGACGTCCAGGGAGACCGCGATGGTGCGCGCCGGATCGATCCCGCCGCCGACGGTGTAGATTGCAAGCTTCCCGATCGCGATCTGCATCCCGCCCACACCCCAGTCGCCGATACCCAGAATCTCCTCGGCATCACTGCAGACGATCAAGTCCACATCAGCGGGACCCAGCCCTAATGTCTCGAAGGATGCGGCGATCTCCTCTGGACGGTCGACGGACAGGTACACGCCGCGCTGGCCGCGGTACTCGTCGGAATACTGCTCGATCGCCTCCCCCACCGTCGGGTCGTATACCACCGGCAGCAACGCGGGCAAATGCTCCGAAAGCACCTTGAAATACAGCACCTCGTTGCGGTTGTGAACTTGTTCGAGGAGCAGGTTCCGGGCCAAATCGGTCGGCAACTCCTGTAACTGCTGCCACAAGCGCCGCGCCTGATCATCCAAAGTAAGGACCGCCGACGGGAGCCGGCCGGTCAACCCGAACTCGCGCCGCTCCGCAACACTGAACGCCGTTCCACGATTGAGCAGCGGAGACGTCAATGTGTACGGGAGCTGCGGCACCAAGCGTGTCATGACGTACCACCTACCTACCGAGGCTCCAACGCCCATCAAGTTTCGTGGCCTGCTTTCCGGCAACCACTACTCACCGGCGATCGTGATGTGCCGACGGCCTATCCGGCCGAGAATGTTCTTCTTTGGTGATGGTGTTGTTCAACAACACCGCGACTCAGCGACGAACAGGCGATGACACTGCCTCGGCGGCGGGACATCGCGATGCCGACACGCTCGGCCAGCGCAAGCCGAGCAAACCCCAATCCGACCCCTCCCGCCCGAGAGGTACTCACACGGCAAACCTACGCCGACTCCGGTGATCGAACCAGATGCCATCAGAAGGGCACCATGTTCGCAACAATGGTCGCCGATTCGTGAAGTACCGGCTTCCACCTCGCCCTGGCTGACCCGCTCTCCGGCGCGGTCGGGACTGCCGAATTTGGCGACGGTCCACCGTGGCGATCGTCCCGATTGTCGCCGGGACCATCGCCGGCTGCCGGCCGAGGTGTGGTAGCACTTCACGTTGACTCCGGATAACGTCGTGGCCGCGATCTTGCCGCAGCTCGGATCGTTCTGTGCCGGAGTTCTCGCCTCGGCATCGCGCGCCGGCACGGCAGCCGGCGGGCGGGCGGCGGTCGAATCGTCGGCGGAAGTCGTTGCCGCTGAACGGACTAGAGCGTCAGAACGATCTTGCCGTGCGTATGCCGGCGTTCGAGTTCGGTGTAGGCCTCGCGGACCTGCGCCAGGGGGTACACCCCCGCGATCGGCAACTCGAGGCGGCCGGAAGCGATCAGCCCGGCCATGCGCGCGAGCACTTCACCACCCGGGCCGGCTTCGGCTCCGCCGTCGGTCTTCACGCCATACTTCGCGGCGGCCACGTAGTCGGCGATGGTGTCGATCCGGTCGACCGGCACGCCGAGGGACAGGGCCAGGTCCACGTACCCGTCGCCGAAGGTGTCGATGAACGCGTCGACGCCATCGGGCGCGGCGGTCCGGATCCGGTCGGCGACGCCGTCGCCGTAGGCGACCGGGAGCACACCGTGGCCGTGCAGCCAGTCGTGATTGTCCGCACTTGCCAGCCCGATCACCGTGACACCGGCGTCGCGCAGGAGCTGGACGGCGAGCGAGCCGACACCCCCGGCGGCACCGGAGACGACGACCGTCTCACCGGGTTTCGGCTCGACGGCCTGGACCACTCCCCACGCGGTGACGCCGACGACATAGAGGCCGCCGGCGACCTCCCACGGCATGTTCCCCGGCTTCGGCGTGAGGTTGTCCGCGTCGACCACGACCAGTTCGGCTTGGGCGGAACGCTTCTCGGAGAATCCGATCACTTCGTCACCCGGCGCGTAGCCGCCGACTCCGGCGCCCACCTCTGCCACGACCCCGGCGAGGTCACTGCCCTGTCCGGACGGGAACGTGGAGGGAAACATGTCGTTCAGCGCACCGGTGCGGATGACCGACTCGCTCGGATTGATCCCGGCGGTCCGCACCCGAACCAGCACCTGCCCGGTTCCGGGCACCGGGCGATCGATCTCGTCGACGCGCAACACGTCGATACCGCCGAACTCGTCGTACCTGACTGCCTTGGTCATGATCGTGCTCTCCTCTCGGTCGAAAGTCGGCTAGGCCCGGGCCAATTCGAGAACGGGAATGGTGCGCACACCGGCAGTCTGGCGTTCGTACTCGGCGAAGCCTGCGAAGCGCCGCGCTTGCTCGGCGTAGACGCGATCACGTTCGCCGCCGGGCAGTTCGCGCAGGGTGACGGGGTATGCGTCGGTTCCCCGTTCGACGCTGCCACCGCCCGCCGCGATGAGGTTGTAGTACCAATCCGGGTTGACGGGCGCACCACCCCGGGTCGCGAAGACATAGATGAGGTCGGGCCGGGATTCGTGCGGGAGATACATCACCGGAGTGATCAGCTCCCGCCCGGTCCTGCGGCCGCGATGATGTAGCAGCACGATCGGGGCGCCCTCGAAGACTCCGCCGACCTTGCCCTCATTGGCACGGAACTCCGCGATCGTCTGCGCGTTCCAGTCGTTGGCAGCACTCATGTCGAACTCCTTTGTCGAGATCCCGGATCTACCGAGATCCATTGCTGGAAGGGCCTGTTCGACGGCGATCAGGCCGCGGGCGTCGGAAGTCAGAACTTGGTGAACGCAGCGTCGCGGTCAGCGATGTGGTCATCGAAGCTCCTTTTGTTGCCATGTAAACAACTAAACCCTAGGCTGATGAGGGTTACATGTCAACAAAAGCGAGCCGGCCGGTAGGCTCGACGCCATGAGCGAGGTGTGGATGGACGAACGGGAGACCCGGGCCTGGGTCGCTTTCCAGCGCATGCGGATCGAGGTCAACGAGGTGCTGGCCCGCACGCTGGTCCGCGACTTCGGGCTCACCGAGGCCGACTTCGTCATCCTGCTCCGGCTGTTCAACATCCCCGGCCGGCGGTTCCGGGCCCGCGACCTCGCCGCGGCACTGAACTGGGAGCGCAGCCGCCTGTCCCGCCAGATCTCCCGGATGCAGGCGCGCGGCACGGTGACACGCGCGCCGAGCGAGGGCGACGCCCGCGGCTACGACGTCGTGCTCACCGACGCGGGCCGCGCCGCATTCGAGGCCGCCTGGCCGACCTACGTGCAGGGCATCCGCCACTGCTTCACCGACGTCCTGTCCCCCACCCAGCTCGATTCCCTCACCGACATCGCCGAGACCATCGATGCCCACTTCACCGCACGGCACTGCCCCGGTGGACTGGCCGACACGGCGGCCGGCGGCGGCGTCCACACCACGTCGGCGGGGATCGAGCCTTGCGGCACAACGGATTCGCTCGAATCGGCATCCTGAGGGTCGGCCCCGAAAAGCCGGAGAGTGCGCGCCCCCTGGGCTCTCGCGCACCCTCTGTCGAGCAGCTTCGGCGGTCAGGCCATCGCGGCCCACCGATGCTGCGCCAGCGGAAGTGAAGTCCGAGAACATCACGGCGAGAAGCTCGAGATTGGATACGGCGAACTCCATATGTGCGAGCGCTGGCCTCAGCCGGTCGGAAAATCGGTCGCCGGCACTCTCCTGGGTGAAGTCCGGAGCCTGGTTCGGCTCATCGATGTAGTGCCGCTTGGTCGTGGCATCGCCCGCGTGGCCCAACTGCTGCTGCGCCGCCCGCGCGTCGAGGTCCTGAGCCGGCAGCGTCGCGACGGTCTTGCGGAACATCTTCGGGGTGACCCACGCGAACTGCTCTCCGTGAGCCGACGCCACGCACTCGAGCCATCGGACTGGTCGTTGAGCATGTTCAGCCAGGTAGCGCCCTGCTTCCGGCTGAGGTATCCCGGGCGCTTCCGGTCCCGCGAAGGGGTTCGGGCGGAGACCTTTCGTCTGGATGAGGTAGTCGAATCGAATGGTTTCGATTGAATAAATTATCCCGCGCATATGCTGGCTCCAGCGTATCGTCTGATCGCGGTGAATAAAGGGGCGAGAGGTTCCCTCGTTCCTGCTCCTGCCCGGATCCATTGATCTCGATGCAGTCGAAAGACTCGGTTCTGCCTCTGCAATCAGACACCGTCGACTGGTGCATGCTGTGCGATTGTGACCGAAGTTGCCTCGACAGCGCGTCAGGTATCCGCCCCCCTGCGTGCTGATACGTCGCGTGCGCGCATTTGATATTTCCCGACATTTCCATGCCACGGTTCGCGAAATCCCCGGCGATACCCGCTTATTGCAGCGGGCATTTCATCGGTCGGGGTCGGCAGATCATGGAAGGAGATTTCCGTGTATCACCCGCGCATTGTGAACATCCGTTTTCTCAGTGCCACCGCCGCGATCACCGCTATCTCGGTGATGAGCGGGCCTGCTGCTCATGCCCGGCCCGATGGCCACGATTGGGACGCGGTCGCCGCGTGCGAAAGCGGCGGGAACTGGAGCGCCGACACCGGCAACGGCTACTACGGTGGCCTGCAGTTCACCCAAGGCACTTGGGCAGCCGCCGGCGGCAGCGGGTCACCCGCACAAGCCAGCCGCGCCGAACAAATCCGTATCGCCGAGAATGTCCTGGCCACCCACGGCCGCGGTGCGTGGCCGGCGTGCGGGGCATACCTGTGACGCCTACCGTAATCCGCAAGTGTTATTGCCGTTTGCAGCCCCGGTGATCACCGATATTCCGTCGACGGTATGGGCCGCCGGGAATGCCGAGGGATCGGCGTAGCCCTGGCGGCATGAGCGCGGTGATTGTCACGGGGCAAGCAGCGACCGTTTCAGCCCGTTGTTTCTCTCCCGGATTCTCTCGGTCGGCGTGCGATGATCTGCTCCTGGGCCCACTGGGCCCACTCCTCGGTCATCGCGCAGTACCGTTTGCCCCACTCGAGGGCGATGTGTCCGTATTCGGAGAAGTCGTCGTCGTCCCATTCGGTGGTTTGCTCCAGTGCGGCAAGTGCTTGCCCTCCGGCGCGTGAGCGTTCTTGGACGGTGGCCATGTGGTCCAGGGCCTGCTGCTGGGGAAGGATGCCGAGGAAGAAGATCCGCAGCAGCATCTCGTTCCGCGTGGGTGTTTTCGATTCGGTCGTGCCGAGCCAGTTTCTGAGCTCGGCGTCGCCCGCCGGAGTGAGTGCGTACTCCTTGCGGCGGCGCGGCCCCTCCTCGGACGCGGTGATCAAACCTTCCCCGGCCAGCTTCGTCAGCTCCGTGTACACCTGGGTCTGCGAGGCCGACCACACGTTGTCGAGCGAGCGGGCGAACCGCTGCAGCAGGTCGTAGCCGCTGGCCGGTTGGTCGGCCAGCAGGCCCAGCAGGGCATGCCTGAGGCTCACGACTCCACCTCGCCGGCGCTCGGCTCCGTCGTGCGCCTGGCGCGCTGTGTTGATGGTCCGCTCCGCCGCGCTCCGTTCATGGCCATCACCCTACATTGCGGTGTTGACATGTCGTAGCCGAAGTATCATGATGAACTCACAGTCCGGTACCGGAATATCCGTGAACAACATGTCCATGTTGGAATATCTAGGAGTCAGCTCGTCATGTCCTACCTGCGCACCTTCGCCCCCTGGATCGTGTACGCGGTCGTGCCGGACCACTACTGGAAGTGGGCCGCACTGATCGGCACGTGCCTGTCGCTGATCGAGATCACCCGTCTGGTCCGGGCCGGCCGGGGTATCGTCGGAATGGTCATCGACCTGGGCACGGGCGTGTTCTTCATCGCGCTGACGATCGTTGGGTTCGCGGACCCGAACACGCCGTTGCATCCGTACTCGCCGGCGATCTCCAGCGGTGTCCTGATGCTGGTCGCCGGGACCTCGATGGCCCTGCGCATGCCGTTCACCCTGCCGATCGCCAAGCAGTCGACGCCGCCGGAGCTGTGGTCGAACCCGGGATTCCTGCGCGCCAACTACCTCATCACCGCCGTGTGGACCGCCAGCTTCACCATCGGGTGCCTCGCGCTGGCGGTGCTGGCACACTCCGACGGGCCGCGGATCGCGGTCCAGGTCGCCGCGTTCGCGATCCCGGCCACCTTCACCGTCCGCTACAGCGCGCACATGCAGGCCGTGGCGCGGCGCACGAACCCGTCCGCCGCCTAGGCCCGGCCGTTCGCACCGCCCGCGCCGGCCGCACCATCCAACCCGAATTGCCCTGCGCCGCATACACACTCAGATCAAGGACGTGCCCGTCATGAACACCCCGGTTCCCCATCTACTCGGCAACTTCGCCCCCGTTCCCACCGAGATCAGCGCGACCGAACTGCCGGTCACCGGCGCCATCCCACCCGAATTGACCGGCTGGTACCTGCGCAACGGCCCCAACCCGCGCACCGGAAGCTCGGCACACTGGTTCGTCGGCGACGGCATGGTCCACGGCGTCCGGCTCGAAGCCGGCCGCGCCGTGGCCTACCGCAACCGGTGGGTCCGGACCACCAGATTCACCGGAGAAATACTGGGCGACAACGGCATCGACTCCCCCGACCTGACCGCCGGGGTCGCCAACACCCACGTCGTGCGGCACGCCGGACACACCTTCGCACTCGTGGAATCGGCGCTACCGTACGAACTCGACATGCGGGCCGGCCGTGAACTCGACACCCTCGGCGCCTACGACTTCGACGGCCGCTTGCACACCGCGATGACGGCCCACCCCAAGGTCTGCCCCCGCACCGGCGAGCTGCACTTCTTCGGATACGGTGCACACCAACGCCCCTACCTGACCTACCACCGCGCCGACGCCACCGGCAATCTCGTGTACAGCAGGCCAATCGAGGTCACAGCCCCGACGATGATGCACGACTTCCACCTCACCTCCCGGCATGTCGTCTTCATGGACCTCCCGATGGTGTTCGACCCGGTGCGGGCGCAATCACCGGGAATGCCCTTCAGCTGGAACCCCGACTACGGCGCACGCCTCGGCGTCCTGGACCGCGCGCACCCCGAAACCCCGGTGCGGTGGTTCGACATCGAACCCTGCTACGTATTCCACAGCCTCAACGCACACGAAGACCCCACCGGACAGATCCTGACCCTGCACGTGGTGCGCTACGACCACCTCGGCGACGGCGTCGCCCTGGGCGGGCGAGGCGAACTATGGCGCTGGAACATCGATCTCGCCGCCGGCACGGTCACCGAACACCAAATCGACGATCGCCCCACCGAATTCCCCCGCATCGACGACCGGCTCGCCGGCCTGCCCGCCCGGCACGGACACACCACCAGCGGAGCGGTGTCCGGCGAACACGCCAGGGCGGGCGCCCTGCACCGCTACGACCTGCACTCGGACACCGCGACCAGTTACGTGTTCCCGCAGGGGCGGAACCCAGGAGAGGCCGCCTTCGCCCCCGCCGACGACAACCCCGGCGGACCCGGTTGGTTGCTCACCTACGTGTACGACGCGGCAACCGACCGCAGCGACCTGGTCATCCTGGACGCCGACGACATCGCGGCGGGTCCGGTCGCCGAGATCCACCTGCCGCGGCGCGTGCCCGCCGGATTCCACGGCAACTGGCTCCCCGACGACCCCGCACTGATCTCCGGCGGCCACGCCGCCTAGCTGCGGCAACACTCACCGACAGTGATCGGCTTGCGGCCACCCGGCCCGCAAGCCGATCGTTCGACTTGGCCATGGTGGCTCCGACCGCTGTCCGATGCCGCTGTACCCGCCGCCCCAACGGTTTGATCCGTCACGGACCGGCGGGCCGTCGACCGATCCGCGCGGGGGGCACTTGCCGGTAAGGCGTGGACGTGTCAGCGGTAGGAGCCGCTGCGCAGATCGGTAATGGCGTCGAGGCCGTGGGGCCGCCAGGCGAATCGCTCGCGCGCCGCCTCACCGCTGACCGATTGGTCCAGGGCCAGCGCGTCGGCGAACGCCCCGCCCAGTTCGGCCCTGGCCTCGTTCAACGGCCAGACCGTCGGCGCGGTCAGCACGCCCGCCGCTGCGCCCGCCGCTGCGGTCAATTCCCGGACGGGAACCGCGGACTGGGTGACACCGTGCCACATCGTTCCGGCCGGTGCATGCTCGACAACCTCGCGGAACAGATCCCCGAGATCCTCGATGTGGACCATCGGCCACCTCACGGTCGCGTCCCCGATCATCAGCGGCGCACCGTGTTTGCGGGCCAGGTCGATCAGCAGCGCGGGGATTCCCCCGCCCCGGCCGTGGATGATGCCGGGCCGGATCACCGTCGAGCGCACGCCCGCCGCGGCGAGGTCGAGCACTCGTTGCTCGATCCCGGGCCGATAGCCCACGATCGGGATCGGGTTGACCGGGAAGTGTTCGTCCGCAGTCTCGTGCCCCGTGGCACCCAATACCCAGACGCCGCTGGTGTAGACGAAGGGCCGCCCGGTTCCGTGCAGCGGCTCACTCAAAGCATCGACGGCCGTGGCATCCACGGCGGCATCCCCGGTCGGCACACCCGCGTGGATCACCGCGCCGATGTCGGGTGTCACCGCTGTGGCGAGGGAGTCCGGGTCGCTGAGATCGCCGGTCCGCTGTTCGTAGCCGTGGGCCGGCGCCGCGCGGCCGGGCCGCACCAGAGCCACGACGTCGTGCCCCGCATTCGACAGTCGTTCCGCGACAACGGAACCCAGATAGCCGGTAGCCCCGGCGAGCAATACACGCATGATTCTCGCACCCTTAGTAGCGAACGGACGATCGGACGTGGCCGGAGCGATGGCGGCCCGGACACGGGCTGCCGCTCGAGACTCGTGGCTTCCATCCGGATGGGCGGGATCAAGGATGGCCGCACCCGCTGAGACGGCACTGTCAGCGACTGACAGCCCGGTGTCCGTGGTCGAGCAGGCACTGGCCACCTGGGGAACCCAACTGTGCGTGTACTTCCTCGCCTACCGCGCCTTGCACAATCACAGCGAGGCGGCCGGTGTGCAGCCGGCTCGGCGTGAACAGCGCGCCGCGGAGGCCTGAAATCATCGCCCGGCGGCCTGGCCGTAGGTAGCGGAAAACGCGAGCCGATCCAGCACGGATCGGCTCGCGTTTTCCGCATTACCCAGGCTTCGGCCGCCGCGCCCTTTTCGCGACACGAAGTCCGACTCCTGGCAGCCCCTTGTGTGCGCCGTGTTTGGAGGCGCGGGTCATGACCAAATCCCCTACGCGCAGCGGCTTGTTGAAGTTCGCTGGTACGTACGCCAAGATCCGGGCCGGAGCATCGCCGGGGGAGACAAGAGGCGTGAGGGAAACGACCCGCGGCAGCACCAATAGTTTCGCATGGCCGTAGGACGCTGAATCCGGCAGGAAATCGGTGACTATGAAGCTACCGGCACGTCGGTTGCGATCCCCCATGTATCGACCGTAGGTGCGCCTGGAAAGAGGGTCGATCCTCGCGGCTTCACCGCGTCCCTGACCTTCATCCTTCATTGCCCTCACCCTTCCTGCGAGTCGTCTCACGAACGGGATGTCGAACCGAATGACCGGCCTGGGTATAACTACTGCTCAGCATCCCACTCACCTCGATCCGACTGTGGTGAAACGGGCAACCGAGTGCGCTGCACGCTCCCGTCCTTCTCACCGAGATGCTGGTCGGCGCCGTGGCCGGAGGCCTAGCGGGTATCCGCGCGCAGCAACGTCACAGGTGCAAGACCATCCGATCGTGGCCGCTGTCGATGTCTGCCGCCGTCCCCGGCCGCCCCTGCCCGGCTCCAGTCCCCGGTAAAACGTCGTAGTTCGTCGGTCGGATTCGCGACGCTGCCTCGTAGGCGCGCGCAGAACGCATCCAGTGAGCCGTACCGAGCCTGGATCGTTGCCACCAGCAACGACGCCGCCGCGTCCCGCGCCATCAGGATCCTTTCGTTTACCTGGCAATCCGAATTGCTCTCGTGTGGACCGCGCCCCGCCCGTCCGGCGGCCCCGCCGGTCCCCTCAGCGCGTGCGTGCTGAGGGAGCAACCGGACGAGGCCGCCACCGTCGCGGGCCAACTCGTATGTCTTCCACCCGATCTCGCGACGGTGAACGCCACGCTACCCATCGTCCACCCAATTCCGCTAACCCGCTGGCGAGTCGTCCGGCGTGCCATAACAGAAAGGGATGATCCAGACAGCAACGACTCAGCGATCACGAGGGCGGGTGGGCTAGCGCCGGGGCAGGCTTTCCAGGGCCGCCTGCGCGGGGGCGTAGCCGGCTCGAGCGGATTTGCGGTACACGCGTTCGGCGGCGTCCGTGCGCCCCAGGGATTTCCATTGGTCGCCCAGGGCTTTCAGGGCGACCATGTCGCCGTCCTGTTCCACCTCGCGGTAGAGGTGCTCGGCGCGGTCGTCCTCGCCCCGCGCCTCGTGAACCGTTGCCAGATGGACCTTTCCGAGGATGTGGCCGTGGTCGACGTAGCGTCGGTACCAGTAGGCGGCCTGGCTGAGATCACCCGCCTTCATGCACATGTGGCCCAGGGTGAGCATCGAGAGCGTTTCGCCGCTCTCGGCGGCCTGCCGGTGCCAGCGTTCGGCTTCGGCTCGGGCGCCTCGCTTTTCGAGGAGTCGAGCCAGGAAGGATATGGCGACGGCGTCGTTCATCGCCGCGGCCTGGCGGAGCAGCCGTTCGGCTTCACCTATATCGCCGCGCTTCTGATGATCGCGGGCACGGGCCAGCAGCTGGCCGACCTCGCCACGCCTACGGCGGGCTCCCGATGATCGTGAATTTCTCTTGGGGATTTCCTGTTTCGGTGCGAGATCCGGAGGCGTCCGGGACTCGAGCAGTGTCAACGCCTGGGGGATGGAGGGACGTAGCTCCGGCTGTTTGTCCATCAGCCGCGTGATGAGCGGGAGGAGTCGTCCGGCACGGGCGGGCGGGTCAGCCGTACCGAACATCACCGCTTTCATCGTTCCGTGAATGGTGTCGCGGCGGAACGGGGAGACCCCTTCCACCGCGTGGTAAAGCGTGACACCGAGGGAGTACAGGTCACCAGCCGGTGTGCCTTCGCCGTCGATGCGTTCGGGGGGCATGTACTCGAACGAACCGATAATCGTCTCCTTGGCGGTCAGCGTGTGATCGGAATGGTGGCGGGCGGTCCCGAAATCCGTGAGCAGCACCTCGCCACCGGTGGCGAGCAGGATATTGCCCGGCTTGACATCGCGGTGGACCACGCCGGCATCGTGCGCGGCCCGCAGGGCCTGCAACATGGCGGCGGCGACGGTGGTGACTTCCGCGACGGCCATCCGCCCGTCGCCGTCGAGTCGCTGCTTCAGCGATCGGCCGGACACCAGGGGCATGACGATCCAGGGCGTCACGCCGTCGGTGACGACATCGACGACGCCGACGATATTCGGATGATCGCTCAGCCGAGCGGCATTGCGGGCCTCCCGTTCGGCGCGCGCGACTCGCTCGGCGTGCTCCATGCTCGATTCGGCCTGCGGGAGCAGCACTTCCTTCACCGCGACCTCGACCTGCGCCTGCTCGTCGCGCGCTCTCCACACGGTCCCGAACCCACCACTGCCCAGCTTTTCGATCAACCGGTAGCGGCCGGAGAGCATCCAGCCCGGTCGTCCCAGCGCCGACATGAAGGCCCCCAGCGGTTCTGTGTCCCAGCAACATTCGGAACCAGTCAACCGTACCCTGTATCGGCCGTTACGATCTGCCCGCTCACTCGGGCATATGCCGCGGCGTAGTCGGCGGGCGTGAGGCCGTAGGCCTTCTTGAAGGTCCGGATGAAGTGGCGGCTTCGCCGCGTTCGGCAATGCCAACACCGGCCACGCCCGCGACAAGGGCGCCGACGCCCAGCGCCTGTACGGCGGCAGCCTGTCCACCCCGCCCCGGGTTCGCAAGGCCCTGGCTGCTGTCCGAGAATTGCCAATAGGCGGCCAGTTCCGAGATGGTCAGGCGGTCGGGCGACGCCGTCAGGGCGAGTTTCGCCGCTTCCAGCCGCCGGCGCCGGATGTAGGCGTTCACCGACTCGCCCTCCGAGGCGAACGCGCGCTGCAGGGTGCGGATCGAGACGTTGAGCTCGCGTGCCAGTAGCACCGGGGTCAGCTCGGGGTCGGCGAGCCGGCGGTCCGCGAGGTCCTTCGCCGCCCGGGCGAGCGCCGGGCGAGCTCGGGTTCCGCGTCGTCGAACCGGCCCAGGGCCACCCCCTTGACCAGCTCGAGCAGGGCGCTGTGGGCGGCGTGCGTGCCAGCCGGGCCGAGATCCGGCATCGTTGCGCGGATCATGTCCGCGTAGGCCACCAGCAGCCGGACCTCGGTCGCGTCTTGCGGTCCCATGACCACGCGGTTCCGGAGCAGCGGTTCGAGCGGGGTCGGCGGCATGACGGTGATGACCTTCGCCGTCGTGTGCGGCGCCGTTGCGAACTGCGTTGGCTTCCCCATGTTCTGGAGCAGGAACTGCCCGGCCCGCACGGTGTGCTCGCCGCGACCGGACCGGCCGTCCAGTGTCCAGGCGCCGCGCGACACCACGTGCAGCTGGATCTGCCCCTCGACATCGCTGACCGGACGCGTCGTCCGGATCGGCGATGCGCCGTGGATGTCCACCATGGTCAGCTCACGCATCCGGACGGCGTGCGCCCGAATCCGGAAGTCACCGACCGTATCCGGGGTGAAGCTGGGAAGGGCCCGTCCATCGGGGAACTGTTCCTCCCATCCACGCCGGTAAGCGTCGAATCCGCGCGGCGCGGCGGCCACGGGCGTGGAGTCCATGAAGAACTCCTCTTGCGGCGCAGCCGAATTCGTTTCGCGGCGCCGGGCTCTGGGACGATCCTGGTAAGAAGCTGTCACTGCGACTACTGCCTGTCATCATGGGTTGGGGGTAAAATCTCACCGAAGCACGAGAGCCGGCACACCGCACGGCCGTGGCGCAAATGTTCCGTCCACGTGGCGCGGTTGTTCAAGGGCATGCCGCACTCTCGTACATACAGTTGAACTGTATCGAGCGGTGTCCGACTCCGGCGAAAGCGCGAGAAGGACTGCGAAGCAAGAGAATTTCGGCCGCATCCAGGTTTCCCGGCGAGGCGCGAGGTAGTTTCCCATGACCACAGTCGAGGTCCGGCACGTGATGGCCGGCACCCCCGAAACCGTGTACGAACTGATCGCCGACGTGACCCGGATGGACCGGTGGAGTCCCGAGTCGGCGGGCGGCGAGTGGCTCGCCGACGAGCCCGCCGCCGTCGGATCGACGTTCCGCGGGGACAACCGGCGCCCGTGGGTGAAGTGGAGCACGATCTGCACGGTCACGGCGGCAGATCCCGGAAAGCGTTTCGCCTTCGCCGTGCACGCCGCAGGTCGCCCGGTGTCGACCTGGGAGTTCGAGATCACCGCGCAACCGAGTGGGTGCGAGGTCGTCGAGCGGTACGTCGACCGGCGCGACCTGTTCTACAAGGTGACCTCGGTGGTCACCACCGGTTTGGGGCGCCGTTCGGTGCGCAACCGGTAGACGATGGAACAGACTCTGGCCGCGCTGGCACGCTTCGTCCAACGCTGACCCGGGGTCACCTCACCAGGCATCATCTCGATCACCACGGTATCCCTCATCGGATCGATAGGTCCGCCATAGCGCCCGCCCGGCGCTGCTGGAATCGCCGTTCGAACCCCTCGATGTAGAGCGATGGCGCGACCGAGGACAAGGACTGTTCGATCACTCCGTCGTCGGCGATGTAGAAGAGGGCGCGACCGAGGGAGCTCACGCCGGGCTGGGTCGGGAGGGTCACCACCCAGCCGACACCCAGACGCTCGGCCGCCAACTCGTCCAGCCGATAGTTCGTGGCATCGATGATCAGAGCCTCGATATACTCGCGGACCAGCATGATCGCGCGGTCGCGCGGCAGTTGCCCGGGAACCGTGATCACGAGACCCGCCAGTGACAACTGCTGCAGCGCGTCATCGACATCGCCCGGATCGGTGAAGACCGCGGCCAGGGTTTCCCGGGTTACTACACCCGCCTCCGCGGCAGCCACCAAAGTCGCTACCGCGGAACGCAATTCCTCAGCCGGATCGCTGCTGAGCACTCCACACACCACATCGATCACAGTCCCCGCGGTCCACACCCCCGGCACCGCCGAGCCCAGCCGTTCCCCGGCCGGTGACTCACCGCCCTCCCACCAATGGCAGAACGACAGCAGGCCGTGTCCCTCCCACGGATCGAGCACCCGATCGGCCACCCACCCCGGCGCGTCCGCATACACATCCAGCATCGGGATGTCCTCATTGCGGCCCCCGTCCAACTCCGGCGCGTTCCACACCTCACCCGACAGCACCGCCCGCCCGCCTGGCCGCACCGCCACCGTGGCACCGCAACGTGCCGCACCCTCGAACATGCCCAAGGCCGCCAGGATCCGCGGACCCCACTGCGAACCCACCGCCGTGAACGCCACCGCGATCACCGCCCACCGCGCACACAACGCCGACAGCACCGGAAAGTCGTCTCCCGCCGGCACCGCGCCGGCATCCCCGTCGGCGCGGATCCATACCGCGGCCCGCTGCCCGACCGACGGCACGGAGACGACCGAATCCACCTCCGGACCAGGCACATTCGCTTCACAAGCAGACGAGTCCGCATTTGTCGCAAGCCCATCCGATGACGCCACGTCAGCACTGTTCGAGATCATGATGTGCGGTCGTCCATCTTGTCCATCTTGGTCGCGGCATCACCCATGCCCTTGCTGAACTTGCCCTCCGAGCCGACCATATTGTCGCCGCCGGCCAGCAGGTTCTTCTCGGAATTCCCGTAGCCCTGATCGCCGTTGACGAACTTGTCGCCATAATCATCGTGGCCCCACGGATAGCCCTGGGCCTGAATCGTGCTCTTCAGTGTGCCGAGGATCTCGCCCGTCTTGCGCCCGAGATCGTCCATCTGGCCCGCGGCCTGCCGCAATCGCGTGGTGTCCACGCGAACCCGGCGTTCTCCAGTCATGTCACCCTCCTGCTTTCCTGATCCGAATTCAGTACCGGTCCTCGGGACGTCCCCATTCCCAATGTGTTTCGAGGCGTGCCATCAGCTCGTTGATATCCCGGTGTATCCGCTCGGCCAGCTGCAGCCGGCTGGTGCCGACGGCGATGGGCGACTCGCCTCGCGACATCACATACCGTCCGTCGCCGACGACGTCCCGCAACATCAACCCGGTCTCGTGAATACCTCGCGGGCCGAACTTCGACCGGCCCTGCACGACGGTGATCACGCCGGTGCAATCGGCGCGTTGCCGGAAGAACTGCTCGGTGCGATACACCGGTTCGTTCTCGAGGTCGTCCCGGATGTGGCTGGCACGCCAGCTCGGCGAATCGTCGTCGGCGGAGCGGGTCACAATCGGAATGTCCGGTAGCCGACCGGCTTCCACGTACGGAAGGGACCGCACCACCATGGCGGCCAGTTGGCGCGGATCGCATTCGGTAATGGTGAGCATCGGCGAGTCGTAGGTGAGTTTTCCCGGCGGCTGGAGGAACAGGTACCCCAGCGCACCCGACCGCGCGGCGTGCAGGTGGAGCTGCTTTTCGGTGTTTCTCCCGTCCTGCTCGTCCCAGGTGTGTGCCAGCACGTACAGTTCGGGCGCCCGCAGCACCTCGATCACGCCGTCGAACGAGCCGTCCAGCCGGTGCTGAAGTTCCTCCCACGCCGCGCGTTTGCGACGCTCCAGCTCATCGACCATGACCACCTCGTCGGTCTCGAACAGGAACGGCCGCGGCAGTGAACCTCCGCAGTAGTGGTCGCACAGGACGATGAATTCGATTGCGGTGAGCTGCCATTGGAGCGTCATGCGTCGATCACCGGCCGCACCCGCTCGATCTCGGGCCCGACGGCCTCATCGAAATTGTCCACCGTGTCGAGGAACTTTGCGCGCTTGTGTTCCTTCGCGGCGTTTTGCCCGCCGTTCATGCCACTTCCCATGCCGCCCATCGGCATACCGCCCATCGTCGTACCCTCCGTCGGACCGGCCGAGGCCGGTATGGTCGGCACCTGGCTCCCGTCGAGATTGCTCGGCACGCTCGCCCGCGGGAACAACTTGGCGTCGGCCGGATAGGCGGCGGTGACCGGTGAGTGCACTCCGCCGCCGCCGTCGCCACCCCCGCCGGCGACGCCCGCATGCCCACCGCCGAACGAGGCCGCGAAATCGTTCGGGATCGCGCTGTCGGCCAGGCCCGGAATGTGTTGCGCACCGCCCATACCCGGAATGCCGACCAAGCCGGAATTCACCAGACCGGCGAGCGCGTCGGTGCCGGTCTTGACGACATCCCCGAGGGCCCCGGTCACCGTCTTGAATCCGTTGGCCAGGGTAGTGAACAGATCCGTGCCGCCCGTCGTCTGTGACAGGGTGTTTCCCAGGTTCTGCAGCGTCTGCGGGCTCAGGTTCTGCAGCGTCTGCGGGCTCAGATCCTTCAGGCTGTCGGGCCCGAGGCCGTTCATGATGTCCGAACCGAACTTCTGCAGGTCCTGCGGGGTCAGATGCTGCACGAAGTCGGAGCCCAGTTTCTGCAACGCCTCCGGGCTCATCTGCTTCAGCAAGTCCGGGCTCACGTCGCCGAGCAGATCCGACCCGATCTTCTGCAGTTGGTCCGGAGTCAGGTTCTGGAACGGATTCTTGCCCTGCAGCAGCTGATTCAGCAGATCCTGCGGGGACTTCGGGGTGTTGAGGACCGGCTTGGGGTTGTTCGTCGGCAGGGTATTGACCGGCCGGTTGGGAATTTGCGAATTGGTGTTGTTGTACGGGTTCTGGCCATTACCCTGATTCCCGCCGTTGCTGCCATTGCCGTCGCTGCCGCTGCCGCCGCCACTTCCACTACCGCTGCCGCCGCCATTTCCGCTGCCACTGCCGCTGTTGCCGGCCGCGCTGACGCCCTTGTTGTAGCCGTCCTGGTAGCCGGCTTGGTAGTTGGGGCTGTTCTTGTCGATGCCGCTGTTGACCTGGTTTCCGCCGCCGTTTTGGCCGTTTCCGCTGCCTTGGCTACCGCCACTCTGGTCGCCACCGCCGCCCTGGTTTCCGCCGCCCTGGGGGCCGCCGCCTTGATTGCCGACGCCCTGGGGTCCGCCCCCTTGGCTGCCGCCGCCGCCTTGATAGCCCCCACCTTGGCTGCCACCGCCGCCTTGATAGCCCCCACCCTGATTACTACCGCCACCTTGGTTACTCCCACCCTGGTTACCGCCACCCTGGTTGCCGCCGCCTTGGTTTCCGCCGCCTTGGTTACCGCCGTTCTTACCGCCGCCGTCACTCAAGCCCTTGTTGTAGCCATCCTGATAACCAGCCTTGTAATCGGGACTGTTCTTATCTATATTTCCGCTGTTGTTCTCATTGTTGTTCCCGTTGCCGTTCCCATTATTATTGTTGCCATTGTTGTTCCCCTTGTTGTTATTATTGTTACCGTCTTTGCGATCTTTGTTGGTAGTGGGCGGCGGCGGTGCCGGATTCGGCTTACCGGCGATCGGTATTGCAGGCATCGCACCTACGGCACCATTGATACCGGCAACATAATACTTGTTGTATACTCCACGGTACATACTCAAATCGTACGCAAGCTGGTCGTAGCTCCAGGGCTTGTCATCGAAATACGAACCGGGCATCATATTATACGTATCCCCCAGCCACTGCGCACAATATGTTAAATCATTGCCGAGTTCGGTCAAACCGTTCGTAAAGGGGACCGTGTTGTCGGTGAAGCGATTCACCGCATTCATAGCCTGGTCCGCACCGTTACCAGCCCACATTTCTTTCGTGACACCATGCAGTGCTTCATTCAGAATCGCAAAGTCTGCGGCGAGTTTGGTGGCCAACCACTGATACAGGCAACCCGTGTCGTATGCGGCCTGGGCACGGCCGTCCAATGCATTGCGGAAGTCAACAAATTTATTGTAGGGCCAGCCGTCGGCAGACTCGGGCACGATGGCCGGGCTACCATCGGCCTTAGTAGGTTTCGGCACATCCGGCACATCGCCCGTGGGACTGATATTACCGTTCTTCGGAGGGTCTCCCGGCCCAACCGGAGTCACGGTCTGCAGGTCGCCGACCTTATCGAAGTCTGCTGTCGACTTCTCCTCGGATCGCAGGTAGTTTCCGGCCGCACTCTTGAAGGTGTCCCCCATGTCCTCCATGGTCCACCGCAGCTTGTCCAGATCATCGACGACTTCGGTACCCTTTCGGTTGACGAGTCCGGTGAGCGTGACTCCGCCGTGCTCCCAGCCCCAATCCTTCAATTTATTCATACGATTATCGGTGATGAACTTCTGATACCCCTGCAGCTTACCGATCATATCGTGACACTGCTGCACACACTTGACGATGACGTCAGAATTGAATTTCACACCGTCGAATTTCAGCGTTTGCTTGTCCGCCGCGGAGCGGAGGTCTTTCCAGTCGCCGCGAATATCGTCAGCCATCTGTGGTACTCCTCGTGGTCTTCGTGGTGGGTCGCTTCTCGATGACCGGTTCGGTTGCGGAGGCCGAAGCTCCCAACGTGAAGGGAACATCGGTGGAGTCGTCTACTCCGGCGCGATGCTCGGGCGTCTCGAACGGCGAAAAGGTCAGCACGACTTTCGGCTTCTTACGCGGCTTGTCGGATTTCTTGCGGGGACGGCGCGACTGCTTCTTCTTCCCCTCGGCGGCATCGGCGGACGGCGGAGCTCCTGCAGACGACGGCGCGCCACCGGGCGAAGCCGACCCGGGGGGTTGGTGCCCGTCCTGCATAGGCGACGCCGGCATTCTTCCCGGCATGGACGGGTCGGTTCCGTCCGCGTTCGATCCGGAATTCCCTTGCTGTTCCGGAACTCTCGAATGATCCGGCGAATGATCCGGGTTCCGCGTCGCGCCCGGATGCTGCGTGGTCCCCGGATGGCTTCCGGTCCCCGGTGCCGCATCCTGGTCTCCGGAACCTGCTGCGCCCGAGCGGTCTCCGGAACCTGCTGTACCCGAGTGGTCTCCGGCGCCGGTACCATCCGAAGGATTCGCGGAATCCGGTGCACCCGGGCGGTCCCCGGATCCCGGAGTACCGGTGTGGGTGTCCGTTCCCGGCTGACCTCCCGACGCCGCTGAACTCGAATTATTCTGGCCACCAGTAGCATTCGGATCCGTCTGCCGGCCCGGCAACTGCTGACCGTCCGAGTTCTGCGGTGCACCTGGACGAGCCGAATCACCCGCATGGCCGGGCGTTCCGGGTTGATCCTGATTACCCATCCCATCCTGCGAGGCAGAATCCTGACCGCCCTGCGCGGCCGGATCCTGCGAGGAATTCAGCGAACTCCCGGTACCGGGGTGGTTCGGGGAACCGGCCTGATCGGAGGCTCCCTGCCCGAGATCGTCGGATCCCTGCGCTCCCACACGATCGAGGGCGCCGCGCAGCGCGGACAGGTCGGGCTCGGCGGATCCATTTCCGCCGCCCGTTGCGGACCGCTGCGACGGGCTCGAAACACCGTTCGGCACAGCCGATCCCGAGCCGCCTCCGGTCTCCGGCGTAGACGACGACAGACCGTTACCGGAGCCCAGGCGCCAGTAGTCCGGCGACGAGGCGCCTAGGCCGTTCGTCCCACCGCCACCGACTCCCCCGTTGGGTGACGACGAACCGCCCGTGTCCGCCGGCGGGGCCATCCCGTCCGCGGAATGCAGGTTCTGGAGCATCCTCGACAGCGCGGCCGGATCCAGTCGCGGAGGTGGCGGTGACTGCCGGTGCTCGGGCGGCGCCTGCCGGTCGTTGCCCGGTGAGCCGTGAGCACCGCCGGAGCCGCCCCGGTTACCGGAATCGCCGGAGTTACCGCCAGCGTGACCGGAGCGACCGGGGCTGCCATCGTGACCACCGGAGTTACCACCGCGATCGGCACCGCCCGAACTGCCGTCACGACCGGAGTTACCGCCATGACCGGCACCGCCCGGGCTGCCGTCACGACCGGCCCCGCCGGGGTTACCACCGGGACCGGAGTTGTCGCCACGATCGATACCGCCCGAGTCACCACCGCGACCGGAACCGCCGGAGTTACCTCCCTGACCGGAACCGCTGGTGTCTTGACCGTTGCCGTTCCCTCCCGGCCCCTGGGAATCCTGATTGTGGTCGTACGAATCGCTATTCGACGAATCCCCGTTGTCCGGACCAGAATTCGGCGGACCCCAGTAACCCGGATCCGGCGGACCCCACTCGTTCTGATCCGGGCCCCACTGATTCTGATCCGGCGGACCCCACTGGTCCTGATCGGGCGGACCCGACTCGTTCTGATCCGGCGGACCGTTCTCGTCTCCCGGTGGAATCCACTCCTCGGTATCGGGCGCGATCGGCGCCTCGTAACCGCCGGTCAGCGGATCATTGACGTTTCGGTGGCGCGGCTTGTTCGTGGCGGTCAGGCGGGCACCGTCGACATACGGACTCTTGGGATCGGCCGGAGGTGCGACGGTCCCGTCGGAATCGGAGACGTGCACCTTGTTCTCGTCGTCGACGTTCCAGGTGGTGCCGTCCCCCCTACTGCCCCAGGCGGTTCCGTCCGACTCGGTGACGCGCACGGCGCCATCGCCCCGGACCTCGCGCAGGCTGCCGTCCGGGCGTTCGACGAAGGCCGTTCCGTTCGTGCGCGTCCCGCGAATCACGCCCTCGGTATCGGTGAAACGCGCTCCGCGCGGGCCGATCTCGGAGACCGAATCGTCCTCGTGCACGACCCGGAATCCCCCGGGCGCCTTCTCCAGCTGCGCACCGTTGGACAGCTCGATCGGCTCGGTCATCGGCCGGGTCTCGGTGTGCCCGTTCGGCTCCGTGATGCGCACGGACCCGCCCGAACCCCGCTCATAGGTGGTGCCGTCGCCGTCGAATACCTTGATGCCGTTGGGCGACGACTCGAAGCCGATCCCGTCGGGCCGATCCATCTGGACGACGCCGGGCCTGCGCGGCCCGTCCGGGCCGAGGCCGCCCAGCCGACCACCGGACCCGGACTTCGCGGTGTCGCTCAGATCGTAGTGGATCACCGTGTGGTCCGGGTGCTCGGTCCGCCCGCCGCCTTGCGTATCGGTCGAGTCGAACACCACATGCTTGGTGCCGTCGGGATCCTCTACGGTGACAGCGCCATTCGGCTCGGTGGTCTGTGTGGTCCGGTCGGGCCCGATGGTCACGGTGGGCCTGCCCGGCCCCGACTCGACCACGGTGTCGTCCGCCTTGAACACGATCCTGTCGCCGGTGGGTGAGATGAATTCCGTTGCCCGGTTGGATCTTACGGTCGTGGTCCAGTCGTCCGGGGACTTCGTGCGCACCGAGCCGTCGTCAAGCACCGTGTGCGAGACGCGATCCGCCCTGGTGAACGTCGGCGACTGCACACCCGTGCCCTTGCCCACGGTTGTCTCGGGATGGTCCGACGGACCGGCGCCGTCCGGGCCGACGAACGCGATCGAATGGTCGGACTCGACCTTCATGAGCTGCGGGTCGCCGGGACGGCCCACCAGTATGGTCCCGTCCTCGCCGATCACGTGCTCGGTGCCGTCCGGGGAGGTGACGACGAGATTGCCGTCCGCATTGCGCTCCCGCCCGGCCTTGTCGTTCGGCACGATGTGCACGGTGTTGTCGGGGGTGGTCACTATCGCCGGATCGCCCGGTCTGGTGTGGATGGTGGTGCCGTCCGGCTCGAATTGCGTCCGCTCGTCCCACGGCGAACGGAGCTCCGCTCCGCCGTTTCGCTTGACGATCGTCGTCCAGTTGTCCAGGGACGTGGTCTGTACCGAGTTGTCGGACAACACCTTGTACCGGGTGCCGTCCCCCCGGCCGAAGCCGAATTCCTGGCCCCGCCCCGATCCGCCGGCCCGCGGACCGGACGGCGCCACCGGGGCACCGCCGTCGTTGGGCACGAATTCGACCGAGCGATCCAGCCGGATCATCACCCACGTCTCGTCGCCGGGACGCCCGATGAAAATGTTCTGCCGCTTGTCCACCCAGTGCTCGGTGCCGTCGGGCGAGGTGATCCGTACCCCGCCCGAGTCGACGCGCTCCCAGTTGGGATGCTCCTGGCCGCCCTCGAGGGTCCAGCCGCCGGGGCCGTCCGGCTCGGCGTCGTGCCCCCGCTGCCCGCCCGGATCCGAATGCTGTTCCTGCGGAACGGATGCCCGCGCCGACGGCTGATCTCCCTCGGGCTGCTGTCGCTGCGGTGCGAGCCCACCGGGGTTCGACTCCGGCGGCCGCTGCCGCGTCGGGAAGGTGCCGCCCGCATCCGGCTCGGGCATCGATGCGCGCCGTCCCGGCGAATTCTGGCTGCCGGAGCCGGAATCCGAGGCCCCTGGCGACCTCCCGCTGTCCGAACCCTGATCCGACGCGGGCGGACGCTGCGGCGGCGCTCCACCGGTGTTCACATCCAGGGGCCGCCGTGGCTGCGCCGAACCGTTGGAACTCACCTCGGATACGGCGGACGAACGCGGCGGCCCGCTCGAACCGTTCGAACTCACCTCGGACACGGCGGACGAACGCGGCGGCTGGACCGAACCATTCGCGCTCGCCCCCGGGCCCGACGCCGGGCGCGGAGACGATTGTCCCGCAGTGATATTCGATCCGGGCGTCTGGCCACCGCCCTTCGGCGCCTGCGATATCGCAGATCGATCCGACGGCGCCGAACCATCGCTTCCGGGGGCCGGACGCGCGGCGGGCGGGCCGCCGCGACCATCGCCGGCGTCGCCCGCGGACCGGCCGGTCGTTCCGCCGATCGCCGACGAATTGCGGCCGTCTCCGGACGGATTCGCGGACGACGTGCGCACCGGCGACTCGCCGCCCGAGGTGGACGAACGTCCCTCGCTCCCTGCGGAATTTGCCGATGCCGGGGACTCACTCCGGCCTCCCCCGGAGTCCGACGACCGGTTCGACGACGAACCCGACGAGCCCGAGCCATTATACGTAGCACCGGCTTTCGACCGATCGGGCGAGGGCGTGTCGCGCTGTCCGGAATCCGACGAATCTCCCGACCGGCCGCCGTTGTTGCTCGGCATGACCGACGGCGGTTGCTTGCTCGTACCCGAGTTGTTCGTACTCGAATCGTCGTTGCTGCCCGAATTACGGTGCGAGACTTCATCGGGAGCGCGATTCGGCGACTCGCCCGTGCCATAGGCGTCGTTCGACGAGGCCGGAATGGTCGACCGCGGCGGATTCTGCTCGGTGCCTTGCGGTCCCGATTTACCGTCGGACTCGGAGGAGTCATCGACGGTGAAGTTTCGGTTGCCGCCCCGCGGTTCGTTCGATCCGCCCGGCTGGTTCTGGGTCGCGATGTGATCGCCGTCGAAACCGCTCCGGACGCCGCGCGGTCCGAGTCCGCCCGCATCGAACGCGCCCCCGGCCCGGACCGGAATGTGCACCGCCCCGTCGCCGGGCGCCTTCCAGTCGACCTCGAAGCTCTTGTTGTCGAACTTGTTGTGGCCGAAATATCCCCGGACGCCGCCGACGATCCCGCCGTGGGCCGCGCCGCCGACCCAGCCGGCCGGGTTGCCGAGCGTCCCGGCCCAGTCACCGGTGATCATGGCGCCACCGAGCCCGCCGATCCCGGTGAACACCGGGCTGGAACCGATGCCCACGAGCATGCCGTTCCCGGCCCGGATCCACGGATTGCTGAGCTTGTCCCCGAGGAGCTTCGTCGTGAATTTGTTGATCGAGTTCGCCGCCGCCCGGCCGAAGGGTGCACCGAAGCCCGCGGCCAACGCGCCCCCGAACTCGTTCCAGTCGAAACTCTTCCGATGCCCACCGGCCATCTGACCGACCTGCACGGCCGCATCGAGCGTGCCGGAAATGAGCGCGCCCTCCAGGATCTTCATGATCCAGCCCTTGCTGAGGTTGGCGAATTTATCACCGAATACCGACAGGACCTTCGCCAGAATCCGTTCCTGAATCTGCTGTTCCAGGCGTCGCATGATGAACTGGGTGGTCGCCTCCTCGGCCGCCTCGACGGCCGGTGCGGTCGGCGGGAAAGCCCACGCCCAGGCGATTTCGATCGCCAGCGCGATCAGCGAGACGATGGTCATCAGTTTCGCGGCCTGGATCGACACACCGAAATCGTTGGTAGCGTCGGAGATCTGGTCCATGAAATGCGCGAGCGACTCCATCGACTGGTCACCGGTCAGCATCTGATCGAACAGCGCGCCGATCTTGTCGCCGCCGTCGCCCTCGGGATAGGCGGAGACCGCGGTGCGTTTGACGTCTTCGATTTCCGGAATCAGTTTCCGCAGCGCCTCGGCGGTGTCCCGATAGGCGTTCGAAACATTCCAGGCCTTGTCCTCGTCACCGTCCGGCCACGTACCACCCGCGATCCACCCCAGCCAGCGCAGCTCCGGCGGCAGATACAGACTCATCGCGCAGCGACCTCACGCGTCGAGGTCGCTGACCACCGACCGGCGTTCGAGCGGCTCCGCATCGACGAAACGCGGGCCCTCGTCGTCGTATCGGCGTTCCGGCGAGTTCGGCGGCGCGGTCGACACGGGCGGCGCCACCGGAATCATGGACCGCAGGTCCGGCACGCCCTCGACGAGATCCGACAGGCGCGGCAACCGGGCTTTGCGCTCCCGCAACGGTTCCATGAGCTGACGACTCCGCTCGCTCACCTTCCGGGCGGCCCCCTGCACGGCCTGGGTCATCGCGGCCGAGATCTCGGCATAGGACAGATCGCCGATATCGTCGGCGAATCGGGTCTCGATGAGGATGCCGTCGGCATTGACGGTCACGCTGATTCGCTTATCGCAGGCGGTGGCGGTGGCGGTGAGCCGAGAGCGGTCACGGTGAATCTGCGCCAGGCCCTGCATTTGTTCCGTGAACGCTTCCATCATCATCTCGGCATCGGCCCGCAGCCATTCGTTCGCCACCAGGAGCCTCCGCATCGTAGGTCGATCCGCATTGCGATGTCGCACTGAAAACCTTTGCCGCTGACCAGAATTCAACACGGGGACGATCAGTTTCGAGTAATAGCGGCATAACAGCGCATCGCCGGACGGTAAGAACGAGGTGACAAATGCGTCATTGCCGTTGTTACAGGCAGTTCGGCGAGGCATGTGCGCACGCCGAACGCTGCGATGTCCCGTGTCGAGAATTCACATTTCTTTGCGCGGCACGATAATTCGCCGCGCACAACGACGAAGCACGGTCAGGCTTGTTCCGGTTCCGGTTCCGGGACGTAGGCCGGTAACGCGGCGATGCTGTCGCGTACGGCCTCGCCGCCGTACTCGAACATCCGCTGCTCGTAGTCACCGACCGCGCCGCGCAGGTCTCGGCGGCCCTGCGCGGCGTCGATCAGGTTGCGGCGCAGCAGGTCGGCGTCGCGCAGGGCGGTGTTCGCGCCGTTGCCGCCGGTCGGGGAGGTGGCGTGGATGGCGTCGCCGAGCAGGGTGACGGGACCGGGCGTCCAGCGTTCGCCGGGGTGGACCACCCGGATGGACAGCAGGGCGCTGTTGTCCGGGTCGGACTGCTCGATGAGCGCCCGCACGTCCGGATGCCAGCCCTGAATCCTGGACAGCGCGGCCTCCTGCGGGGTCGCGTCGCGGAGTGCGCTCGGCGGCAGGAGCATGGCCCAGCGCACGTAGTCGCCGATATCGGGGAGCGTCACCTCGGGGGCCAGTGCCTCGGCCGCCGCCTTCGGCGGGGTGCGGAAGCGCATCGCCGCGAGCAGCAGACTCGTACCGTTCCCGGCGATCTTCGAGCCGAAGGCCGGCGACAGTCCGGCGAAGCGCTCGGTCAGGGGCGTGCGCCCGATGACGAACCGGGCGCCGGTGTCGGTCGGGGTGGTCTGAGGGGAGAGCACGGCGCGGACCGCGGAGCCGATCCCGTCCGCCCCGACGAGCAGGTCGGCGGTGACCGGGTTGCGGTGCGCGAATCGGGCCTCGACCCCGCCGTCGTTCCGCACGTCGTATCCGGTCAGCTCGGCGCCGGTGTGCACGGTCAGTCCGGTCAGCAGCAGGTGCCGCAGCACGTGCCGATCGACCGCGATCCCGCTTCTGGCGGGGCCGAGCTCGCCGATCCGGTTCAGCTGCGGGTCCAGGATCGACCGTTCGGCGTAGGCGTCGCCGACGATCGCGTCCAGCAGCGGGTGCCAGCGCGGCGGCAGGCAGCCGCGCAGCGCCTCGAACCCGACCGGGTTCAGCATGAGCCGATAGCCCTGGAACCGCGCGGTGATCGCCGGGTCTCGCTCGTACACCTCGGCCTCGATCCCGGCGCCACGCAGCCCCTGGGCCAGGCACAGACCGCCCAGACCGGCTCCGATAACGGAAACTCGCATCACACACCTCCTGATCGGACCCACTCCGGACGGTGGTCAGGCACCTGAGCAGCGGGAACGGGCACGAACTTAGTTCGTTATTAACGAACTAAGTTCTACTTCACGAACTTAGTTCGTGTCAAGCTATAGTGGCCTGCATGCCGTCCGACCCCCGACATCACCGAGCAGCCCGCCACGCCCAGCCCGCGGAGAAGTCCGCCGCAGCGTCACCGGCCAAGCGACCCATCACGGTCGACCGGATCACCGACGCCGCCCTGCAGGTCGTGGCCACCGAGGGCTATGAGGCGCTGACCATCCGCCGGGTCGCCGCGGTGCTCGGCACCGGGCCGTCCTCGCTGTACGCGCACATCGTCAACAAGGAGGACATCGACGATCTGCTCATCGGCAGGCTCTGCTCCGAAGTCGTTCTGCCCAAACCGGACCCGGCCGCCTGGCGCAAGCAGATCCTCGACGTGTACGCCCAGATCCGCGACCAGTACCTGAAATACCCGGGAGTCTCGCGCGCCGCGCTGGGCACGGTCCCCACCAATCTCGCCACGCTACGGGTCCGGGAGGGGCTCCTGGCGATTCTGCTCGCAGGCGGAATCGAACCGCAGACCGCCGCCTGGGCGCTCGACGCGCTGTCGCTCTATGTCAGCTCCTACGCCCTCGAGCAGTCGCTGGTCCAGCGGCGGCGCACACGCGAGGATCAGGAATGGGTCGTCGACCGCGAGGAGCTGATCCAGCGGTTCGCCGCGCTGCCGGCCGACACGTTTCCGCAGACCCGGCGCTATGCCGCCGAGCTGACCTCCGGCACCGGACACGACCGGTTCGAGTTCACCCTCGGCCTGCTCACGAACAACCTCACCCGGCCCGCGCCGGCACCGGCATCCGACACCGAATGAACGCCGGCCCGGGTTGGATTGTTCAGCGGTTCGGTTCCTTCCCTGCAGGCCGGTTGGGCTCCGACATGTATTGGAGGTCCCGCGCCGGGGCCTGCATTCGCGGAAAGCGGGTGTTCTGTTGCGATTCGGTTGGGGCTGAATCGAATTCGCGTACTTCGCGCCCGGGGGGCTGGTCATCTTCCGGGTTCACGTGAGCCTCGGTGGGGGTCGATGCTCCGGTCCGGCTCACCTTCACCGCCGGGTGCAGCGCGTGCTCGGAGATCTGCGGAGTCACCTTCTGCGCGTTGAGGATCGGGCCCTCGGTGTGGTGTCCCGTCATCGTTGTATCCACCGGATGCTCAGAACCCACCGGAGTCACCTTCTGCCCGTAGAGGATCGGCTCCTCGGTCTGACGCCCCGCCATCGTCGCATCCACCGGATGCTCGTACCCCTCCGGAGTCACCGTGTCTGCGTTGAGGATCGAGCCCTCGGCATGAGACATCGCCATCGGCGCACGCACCGCAGACCTGGGGAACTCGACACCTTTCGGATTCGCGGGATCCGTACCGGGCATCGAACTCTCCGTCCGCTGTGGCGCCAGCGGCGTCTGCCTCGGAAGCTCGGAACCGACCGGAGTCGCCCTCTGCCCGTCGAGAATCGGCCCCTCGGTCAGACGCCCCGCCATCGTTGCACCCGTCGAAGACCCGGTGATCCCAGTACCTCCCGACTGCACCGGACCCATACCGGGTATCGAACTCTCGGGCCGCCGCGCCGCCAGCGGCGTCTGCCTCGGAAGCTCGGAGCCCTCCGGAGTCGTCTGCCGATCGACGACCGCGCCCTGGGTATGACGCAGCGCCATCGGCGTACCCTCCGTGGACCCGGTGATCCCAGTACCTCCCGACTGCACCGGATCCGTCCCGGGTATCGAACTCTCGGGCCGCCGCGCCGCCAGCGGCGTCTGCCTCGGAAGCTCGGAGCCCTCCGGAGTCGTCTGCCGATCGACGACCGCGCCCTGGGTATGACGCAGCGCCATCGGCGTACCCTCCGTGGACCCGGTGATCCCGGTGCCTCCCGGATTCACCGGATCCGTCCCGGGTATCGAACTCTGTTGCGACGCCGCCGATCTCTGCACCGCATACCCGGATTCCTCCGGAGCCACCTGGTCGTCTCGGGCCACGTCGTGGCGCGGGTTGTCCGGCCGGGCCACGTCGTTGCGCGCGACCTCGCGGGTGGTGTCGCTCGTGCCCACCGACGGGCTGCGATCCTGTCGCCGCCTGATCATGACCCCCTGCTGCTCGTTCTTCTCGTACATGGTCGCCGAGTCCCGGAGGTTCTTCGCGTTCTGCTGGAAGACGTCGGCGACCTTGGACAGGGAATCGAAGGTATTGTCGCGGTTCTTCTTGAACCCCTTGTCGCCGTCGGCGAACTTGCTGCCGATCTTGTCGTCGCCCCATGCGTCGCCTTTGCTGCCCAGGCTCGACTTCAGCGTGTCCAGCAGCTGCTTGGTCTTCTCGGCGAGATCGTCGAAATTGGTTGCGGAGCGGCGCAATCCGTCCGGCTCGACCTTGATGGGCTCGTTCATCGTGCTCCTCCTTCGGTGGTGGTTTCCTCGGCGCAAGCCCGTAACGGGACGCTGTGCAACGGACCCCACCCGTCGCGGCGGTCGGCGGGAGTCCCATCGGGATAGGCGCCGTCCTGTACCAGCGGCCCCTCACCCAGGGGCGGGCCGTCCGGGTTGAGCCGCTCCCACAACTCCGCCAGGCTCGGCGCGCTGCCGAGCCGGATCCAGGGCGGAACAGCGCCGGCAACCGTGTCGTCGGGCGCACCGATCCACTCCTGAATGGCCGCGACCGGCGCCGACCCGCGCCGGGCCGCGTCGTCGAGGCGCCGCTCCCAGACCAGCAGGCAGTCGAGATCGTCTCCGGCAGTGGCGAGTTGGCGTTCGAAGCCCGCCGCGTGGTGATCGGTGGAAGCCCACAGGTACCCGATCAGCTGACCGTCCCGGTGCACGGGCAGGTAGCTCAGCGGGCGGCGGGTCCAGCGGCTGAAAGTAATCGAGGTACTTGTCATCGGCGCTCCGGAGTGAGGTTGGGCATTGTCGGTTGGGGGGCCCGGGCATTCACGTACGCCATGATCACCGCACCGAGCCGGTGGCCAGGCGCTCCGCGAGCTCGGCGACCGCGGCCTCGTTGAGCAGACCCGGACGACTGCGGGCTGCGGTGACGGCCCGCCTGCGCCTGTCGGCCGGGGACTCGCCGGGACGCCTTTCCACCCTGAGCTTCTCGAACAATCGGGACACTGGCTGGTCTATCGATTCGTTGCCGATAAGTCCCTCATCGCGGAGGTGGTCGGCTATGAAGGGCACGGAGAAGTCACGATTCAAGGTGACGGCTGCGGCATAGTATTCGAGCAACCGGTTCTGCAGGGGCGCCAGTCTGAGGCCGGGCAGGGGTACGGCGGGCTCCTCGAATGTGGTCAGACTTGCCACAAGTTCGGTGACGGCAGTCTCGTCCAGCATTCCCGGATGCTCGCTGCGGGCTACGCCGACGGCCCGCCTACGCCTGTCGGCCGCGGAGTCCCCGGGGCGGCTTTCCACCCTTAGCCTCTCGAACAACAGGCCTACCACCCGGTTTATCTGTGCTTTGTTACCGGTAAATCCGTTTTCCTGTAAACGGTCGAATATGAACAGGGGCTCGAAATCTCGATTCATGGCGGCGGCTGCGGCATAGTATTCGAGCACCTTGTTTTGCAGCGGCGGCAGCATGGCAGCCGGGGGCATCGGGGGTGGTTCGGTGGCCCTGTCGAGCAGCCCCAGCCTTCGGGCTTTGGTCACGACCTCTTTACGTGGGTTAGCGAAGCCGGCAAGCCCGAACTGCTTGTAGAGATTTTTCAGGGCGCCCTCCACCAGATCGTTCCGAGTGCCGGAGAATCCGTCCGCGCGCAGGCGGTCCTCGATGTCCTTATTTTTGTAACCTTGTGCGACATAGTTCAGGAGCGCCTGCTGATGATCCGTCAGTGCGATTCCGGGCACCGGAGCCGCGAAAGCGCCACCGGTGGATGCGATTCCCAGCTGGTAGCCGTGCTCGGGGTGGTGCCGGAAGAAGGCGACGGGCCAGCCGGGAACGGGTGTGGTAACGACCGGATGCCGGGTGCTCCCGGGTTGGATGACAACCAGGTTGGCATGCGTGACCTCGGCGGCGATGTGCAGCCGGAACGGGAGTCCAGGGTGAGCGGCGGAGCGATTGTCGGTGGCGTCACCGGCGCGCAGTGCGTCGATTTCGCGTTGGAGTAGTCGCCCACACTCGCGGTGCATACGGTCGCGGAATTCCGCGGCGCGGGCCTCTTCGGTTTCGATCGGGGTGTCACCGCGGAAGGCGGGATTACCGAAGAATTCGTGATTGTGCGCGTCCTCGTGGATTTGCTCGGCGTCGAGGTGGTCAGAGGTGATCTGGTGAATGTAGTGCGCACGGTTGACGTCGAGATGGTTTGCGATATCGTCGCGCAGTCGCTGGGGGTCGAGGCCGTGGGTGCGGGCGAAGGCGACGAACGGGTCGCGGTGGATCGAGATCCAGTGAGGTGGGGTGGGGGTGTCGATAGTGGCCTGTGGAGGGAACGGGGCGTTGAGGTGGGCACCCAGATGGGGCACGAATTGGGTTTTGTCGAGGACCTGCGAGGTGGTCGGGTTGCGGAGTTCGAAATCACCGTTGGGTTGCAGGGTGGCAATGGTGCCGTCGGGAAGGACCAGTTTTGTGTCGGTCAGTAGCGTGAGCTGGTTCAATCGGTCGGCGAGTTCGGTGATGCCGATGTGTGCGGCCGGTCCAGAGGTGTCGGGTCCGGGGCGATATACGTGGACTGTCGCTGCGGTACTGGTTTCGAGCTGGTCGTGGAGGAATTCCAGAACTTCGATGCCATAGCGCAGGGGTTCTTCGTGACTGATGACAGAGCTGTTGTAGCGCTGCGCGATCAATCCGCTGCCGGGTGTGACCGTCAGGCGCAGCCGGTGGGTTTCGTTGAGGTAGATGTCCACGCCGGTCAAGTAGATGTGGGTGCCGGGCGGGTAGTCACCCACGCCTGTCGTCAAGTACCGCACGAGTTCCGCCGGCAGCAGGCCGGGGTTGGCGAAACCTCGAGCACGTTGCGGCCGGGCAGCCACCGGTGTGGCGGACCGGGGAGCTGTGGCAGCCACGTTGCCGGCGGATATCGGTGCGGCACTGTGGGTCTCGCCAGTGTCGGGGGCGCCGGCGGCTGGCTGATCCGGAACGGTACGGGAGCCACTGCCATCGGAGAGCCCGCTGGTACGGCCGACTTTGCCGGTCGCTCGGTACACGGCGACGTCGGCGGCAGTCAAGCTGCGGGCCACGTCGGCGAGCGTGTCTTTCGTACGCTCGCGGCCGCTGCCGTCGTGGAGCCACCGGTTGTCGGGAACACGGAGATCACGAAGTATCTCCCGAATCGCGATAATTATCATCATCTTGGTGACATTGGGAATTTCTGGCCCCTGGACGGCACCGATAATCTCGTTGTACGGAATCTTCCGATACCCGTCCTTGCAGTTTTCGTAAATGTAGTTGAATATCGCCTTGTGCAGCTTCTCCTGCTGCCGCGGCCGTCTGGACCAGAATGCCGCCGGCCCGCCGTCTCTCCGGAATTCGGCGATGGCATCGGGATCGGTCCGGCCCGCCAGGGCCCGGGCCAGCTCTGCGACCGTGACACGCGCATCGCCGCGACCCTGCATATCTCGGACCCAGTCGTCTCTGGATATCCCGAGCCTGTTGAGGACCCCTTCGGAGGCAATCCTTACTCGCGCTGCGGTGATCTCCGTGGAGTCTTTACCTTCGAATTCTCTGACACGAAGGGCAGCGGCAGCATCTTCGTAGGAGACGACGATATGTTCGTCTCCCAGATTTTCGAACGCATGGGCGTACACGGCTTTGTGCAGAGGATTGAGATTGGCGGGGAGTTCGTCGATCCTCTGCTGAACGATCCGTTGCTGCGCCCGCGCCTTCTCCACCAGCCTGGTGAACCCGACCTCCCGGTACGAGTCGGCAGGGATATCAAACTTGCTCCATAGCGAACTAACACCATCCCGAAGTTGTCGCCTGGAGGCCGGAATTCCTATCGACTCGAGCCGGGCGAGAATTTCGTTTTCCGAGTAGCCCTTTGCGGCGCAGTGCAGTATCTCGTCTTCCAAACGTTCCGATGGTGCGTGATGCGGTTCGGCGTGGGGGGCGGGGCCGGCATCGGGCATGTCGGTGTCGGCGTGGTCGGCCGGCGGTGCGCCGATAAGGGTGTCACCGAGGATCTCGGCACCGTCGTCGGACTGGTCCGGAATGGAATCCGGTTCGCCCTCGGGGTTGTAGATGATGGCGGTGGTCGCGAGGCTGGGCGGGAAGTCGTGTTCCTCGAACGGGCGATCCTTTCCGGTAGCCGGGTCGTAAACCCGGATCCACCCCTCCTTGTTGTGCATGACGACGGTGTGTGCACCGATTCCCCGCTCGTCATGGCTGAGGTGTTCGTCGATGACGAAAGCCAGCGAGCCGGGCCCCAAGCCGGACAGTTCGTTGGCCACGATGCTGTGACTGTCGATGACATGGCCGTCCACGACGCGCGGGGTGATGTGCTGCAATGCCGCCCCGGCAGCGAACTCGAACTGCGGGGCATGCCAACCCGACAACCCGGCAGTGGGCCCGAGCGGCTGGAAAACGAGGTTCGGGTTCAAGCGCTCGGCGTAGCGGAAACCCTGTGGCGCGCAATCGTTCCTGGGCCGGGCGGCATTACGATCGGGCCGGGCTACCGGCGGTCCGGGGTGCGGGGCGGTGCCGGTGGGCGCGCGCGGGGCGGCACCGGTGGCGAGCACATGCGAGCTGCTACCGGCGGCCCGCTGCCGCATCCCGGCGGCGCCGCTCTTGGCCGCCCGGTAAGCAGCGACGACCTCCGGGTACTTGGCGGCAATCCTGAGGAACCTGTCGATCACCGACTCGAACCGGTTGTGCACGGCCAACGCGCCCGCGGGGAGCTCGAGGCTGCCGAATATCCGGATAATCGCACGTTTTATTTGGCCCGTCGCCGCCATCCTCTGCTGCGCTGGAAAACCGGGGAGATTTCTACTGCTGAGATAGTCGATGATATCCGTGAATTCAATACCCGTGCTGTTGCGGTTTTCGTAAAGATAGTGGAACACCTCGTCTTCCAGCTCCGGCCGTCTCTGCCATTGTGCTGCACCACCGGATTTCCGGAATACGGAGACGGCATCCTCGTCGAGGTGCGGACTCGCTATGCTCCGGGCCAGGGATTCGATCGTGCCCGCCGGATCCGTACCGTTGCGGCGGCCGCGGATCCATTCGCCTTTGGGAACACCGACTCGCGTGAGTATATCCAGAGCCGCATTCCTGGCCATGCTCCAGGTGAGACGATGGAACACTTTCCCCTCGAACGTCACACCTTCGAGGGCCGCGGCGAGAGCCTTCCAGTATGCTTCGCCTACTATATCATCGTCATGGGAATTGTTGTAAATGTATCCGAACACCGCTCTGTGCAGCGGCTTCAATCTCAACGGAAGCGCGTCGAGAATTTCCTGATTGATCCGGCCCGAACTTCGGGCCCGCTCCGTGAAGTCCGAGACTTGAATGGCCTTGCTGTAGCCACTGCCGGAATTCAAGGTGACATCGAATGCGTTGGCCAGAGACACTGCCTGCTCTTTTACTTTCAAATAGGTAAGGTCGCCGAACCCGCCGCTTCGAAGGTAGCCGAAGATTTCTTCGTCACCGTACCCTTTGGCGACGCAGTGCAATATCGCGTCTTCGAAGACCAAGGCCCCGCCGGCCACTCGCAGTATCCCGGAGGTACCGGGTGCGGGGTGATGGATTTCGATGACGGCCGGCCCGAATCGCTGGATATGCGTGGCGAGCAGGCCGGCGGTGTCGTGAATGTTGCGGGCGGGTCCTTCGGGGCGGGTGCTCGAGTTGTCGGCGAGCTGGTAATGAGGAGTGAGCAGGCCGTCGCCGATGACGGTGAGCCGCAGTCTCCCGCTGCTGTCGCGCAGATAGACGCGAGTGCCCGGTGGGTAGTCTCCGGCCACCGCATTCGATCCGAAATATGCCGGGAACATATCGGCAGGACCGCGGAACATCTCGACACGACGAGGGATTTCTCCACTCGGCTCCACACGTTGCTCACCACCCGTGGGCGGCAAGGGGCGGTGCCCTTGTACTCCGGTGACCGTATTCGTGCGGAAGCGATCGCGAATCAGTTGCAGGGCATCGTCACTGCCGAGCGGCGAGCCGGGCAGACGAACCTCCGCGCCACCCGCAGGCCGGTAGTGCACGGTGAACCCGCCGTCGGCAACGGTCACCCGCACCCGTCCGTCGCTGTCGAGCAGATCGATGCTCGAGGTGCGAGGCAGACCGGCGAGCCCGGGATCATTGGGCGCTCTGAAAAGCTCCGGTGTCAACTCGAATGTCTGGAAACCCACTGGATGCCGTGTGGCAGCACCCGTTCCGGTACCCGCATCAGCGCCTGGCAGCGGTGCGCCGAGAACGAACGACCTGGTCGCGGTGGAGGGTCCGGGTCCGTAGAGGGCGTGTGCGCCGGGGCCGGCGACCCAGAGGGAGTCGAACTTCGGGAGGTGTTCGATGCCCACGAAGATGATGCCGCCGCGTTCGGGAATGGTGGCATCGGGCGGGGTGCGGGTGTTGTCGGGTGCATCCAATTCCGTACCGTCTGCGGTTTTCCACAGTTGCCTGCGGTCCGGGAAGGTCCAGAGTTGGTGCCCCTCGGGCGTTTGCCAGATTCTGGCCTCGGCCGTAACCCACTGCTCCGAGCCGTTACGGTAGCGGACGTGCCGGTATTCTCCGGTGGGCGACATGCGGTAGGTGGTCCCGTCCGGATCCTCGCGTGATTGCGATTGAATGCGGAACTTGGCGTCGCTGGGGATCCAACGGTATTCGGTGCGGTATTTGATGCCGTCCGGGTCTTCGCGATGATCGGTGCGGTGTTCGGTCTCGTCCGGGTCGGTGCGGTATTCGATGCGGTGTACGGTGCGATCCGGCTCCGCGCCGGTACCGTCCGGATTCTCGCGGTGTGCGGTGTGGTCCAGCTCTTCGTAATGTTCGATGCGGTACCTGGTGCCGTCCGGGTCCTCGCGGCGTTCGGTGTGGTACGGGGCGGTCGTGTGGCGGGGTCCGCCCGGGGAAAGGCGATATTCGATGCCCGCCGCCGGAGCCGGATAGCCGTATTTGTTGATGTGCGGGGCTTCCAACAGGAGTCCGTCCGGGGTGCCGCTCTGGTCGCGTGTGATGCCGAGGAGCGCGTACGCGTGGCCACGGACCAGGCCGAAATCGTCCTCATCTTCGTCGAACAGACCGGTCCCGAGGATGACCGTGGTACCGCCCCGCAGCGCGCGGTCGAACCGCTCGCCGATCCATTCGGCGGCGAACAGATATTCGCGGGGCACGAGCCGCTGCTCGGCGGACCCGCCGTACATCGCACGGAGGTATGCCTCCAAGGCGTTCTTCTCGGAGGTCCACCGCCCGGGGAACTGGTCGTCCAGATATTTCCGGAAACCGGCCGGTGTCCAGAGGCCCTGCTGCGGGTCATGCAGCTGCTGTAGCGGATTGTCGAGGAGTTCGGCGACGGCACGGCGGAATTCGGGGTCACCGGGGCCGAGTTCCGGCTTGACACCAAGGAGTCGCTGGAGGGTGTCGGCATCGAGGTGGAGTGGATGCAGGAAGGTGTAGTCGGCGACGACGCGCGAGGGTTGTGGCAGTCCACCGCGCTCGGGGTGGTAGAAGGCCGCGTCGAGGCGACCGGTAGCGATGATGCGCTGTATCCCGGCGTAGCCGTCCCCCCCACCGAACCGGATCGCCATGGCTTTCTCGATCATGGCGACCCAGAGTGGTTGTCCCGGCTTGTGGCCGGCGAAATGCGCAACTTCCGTGCCGGGGGTCACGGGAAGGTCTTTGGTGATGAGGTCCCACACCACGCTGTCGTCGTCGAGGGTAAGACGGACATAGACGGTGCCGTCCTCGTTGTCGACCAGCATGTCCTCGATCAACTGCGGTTCGTGATGAGCTTTCGCCTTGAGCCAGGCGATCAGGGCGCAATCGGATACGGCGCCCTGCCACACGTCCTGCGGTCGTGGGCGCCCGGTGGGTCCGAACAGTTTCTCCGTGCGCCGGCTGACCAGCGTCGGCAGTTCGGGCAGGACAGTGTCCGGTGCGACAACCCACCGCTTGTCTCCGGCCTTCCGCATCCAATGCCACGATTGCCCGGGGTTCTCCCGGACGACGAGGTCGGTGCCGGGCGGCACCTGGATGAGATGGTCCTTGCCGTCGGAGTCGCGGTGGAGAAAGCGGACTTCCTCCTCGATGCGCCAGCTCAGGATGCCGCGCGAATTATCGAAGTCGAATCCTTTCGCCAGCACCTCGGGAAGCGCGATGTGATTGTCGTCCGAGATCCGCAGGTGGTAGTAGGCGCGGCCGTGTCCGGGGGAACCGGGCGGCGGGACAACGCGATCTGCCGCCACGCGGCCGACCATCGGCAACCGGGCGACGTGGCCGAGGTCGTTGACGAAGGTGAGAACGCCGCGACGGCCATCGGGGAGGGGGACGCTACCGGCTCGGACCGGAACCGGGACCGGCGCGACCAATTTCGCCTGCTGTTCGGGTGTGAGGTTTTTCAGATGCTCACGGTGTTCGGCCGGTGTGGGTTTGCTGAGGTCGGCGCGCTTGTATCGGCGGCGACCCGCGGGTTCGGTGGTGCCGGTCCGCTCGAATTCCTCGGTTTCGCGCTCGATGGTTTCGATGAGGTGCCTGCCGAAGTACGTGCCGTCCGGCGCGTCGACCGGGCGCTGCCCCGGAACCCGCCACCGCGCCGGGACATCGTCATGGATCGTGACGATGGTTGAATCCAGGTGCGGTGCAGCGGATTTCGCTGCCGATTCCGGTGTGAACAGGTGAATCCGGGACAGCGCGCCGTCGCCGGTCCCGGCACGGTGCGCGGCGGCGAAGGCCGACACCGCCGCGCTCAGCCGGTCGGGGCCGTTACCCAGGAGCGGCCGGCGCGGCGACGGCTCCCGCGGCTCCTGATCGATCCACACCACAGTCGCGTGATCCGGTTGTGCACCAGCGGTTTCCGCGTGCCGCTCCGCAGCCGGGCCGACCATCTGATACACAGCGTCGATCGACGCGTTCACCGAGGCGTACCAGTGCACCGTCGCTGCCGTATCGACCTGGCCGAACGCGATGCTCACGCCGGGACGACGACCCGACGAGTCCTGCTCGAACGTGAGCAGCCGCACCGCCGCTGCACCGACCCCGGCCCGCGCGGCGGCGACCGCGGCCTCGAGCTCCGCGGTGTGCAGATCTGCCAGGACCGTCTTCAGATTCCCGAGCCTGCGGATCTCCTCCACCGTCCGCTGCTCGGCGGACAACGTACCGAACCGGGCGATCTCGAGCTGAATGTACCTGCGGTTCAAGGTGTTTCGCACCGATTCGGGGATACCCTCACCATTGCGGAGACCGGGATGGCCGGTGAGCAGGCTGGACTGGAAGCCCGGCGACAGCTCCTCGAAACGCACCGCCTCCCACCACTCGCGGCCGTGCTCGTGCCACCATGCCGCCCGATCCCGCGCCGGGAAGTCCGCGTCGTCGAAGCCCTGGGGCGCCCGCGGGATGGTCATGCGGTCGTGCGGTCCCGTCGGCGCCGGCCGCACGACGAGCCGGTCCCGCAGTTCCGGCTGAATGCGACCGGCGGCCAAGCCCTCCCGCCAGTGGTCGAGTTCGGACTGCCGTTCCGCCAGCTCGTCGTAGGTGGTCCGGACGACCTCGTGCGCCGCGTTGTCGTGCGACGTGTCCGTCAGCGCGACGTCCAGCTGCACCAACGCCTCCCGCGCGGCATCGACCAGGATCTGCCTATACCCCACCTCGGCGCGTTCGCGGTCCAGCTCACCGAATCGTTCCTGCGGCGCGCCGGCGTAGTCGGCGCGCACGAAGTCGTCGGCGACCGCCAGGCCCTGCTGCAGCAGCCACTGCAGCGCGCAATCGTTGACTGCCGGACTCGGCAGGTAATCCCCGCCGGCATCGCTCCACCAGGTGACGCGGCCGTCGACCGCGCGGAGCCCGCCGGCCGCGGTGACGATGCGCCCGCCGAGGAACGACGAGTGGAACTCGATATCGATGTTCTGGAACCCGGCATACAGGTTGCCGAACTCATCCATGACGAATGATGCCGTGCGCCCGGCGATTTCGGTGTCGAACGGCAGGCCGTCAGCAACCCGGAACAGTCGCCCACCGGGACCGACGAACAGCCGCAGCTCGTCGAGTTCCTCGGGCGACAGGTAGTCGACCTGCTCACCGATCCGATCGTCCCCCACCGCCACGCCGTGCAGCAGCGGCAACTGCGGTGACGCGAGCATGCGGCGCAACCGGTCCGGAATATCGTCCGGCGGGACCCATTCGTCGGCGGAATAGGTCCTGGGTGCCGGGATCGGTCCAGTCGGCGCGGTGAAGACGGCGCCCTCTGCGTTCACACCGACCTCGTACCGACCGTCGGATCCACGGCGTACGAAAACCGTCTCCCGCGACGGATCACCGACGACCTCGGATATCCGGCCATCCGGATGTGCGAGAACCACATTCGACCCGAAGAGATCCGCGGCCAGTTGCAGCGGCGCCGCGGCGACGCCGGATTCCGTCGAGTCCAACTCGGCGGTGAGGTCGTAGGACGACATCAGTCGCCGCGATTTCTCCATCCACGGCCAGAACTTCTGCTGTCGCCGACGGTGCCGGAACCATTGCGCCGCATTGATCCGGCGCTGCCACCGCTGATCGTCGATCTCGCCGTCCAGCTCGCGTTCCCGCTGCTCGGCCCGGTGCAAACTGTCGCGCAGCTGCTGGCGCATGTATTCCGACGAAGGCAACCGCCACGCCCGCGCCAGCGCGGCGAACAGCGGGTCGTGCGAGTCCTCGACCGATTGCCATTGGGTCGGCATGGTGCGGGCCTGGCTCCCCTGCCCCGGTGTGTCCCGGTGTGCGTAGTCACTCGCTTCCTGTTGATCGGCAGCGGATGCGGGCGGAGGCTCAGCGCCGATGAGCACCTCGCCCAGTTCCTGGGTACCTCGCCTGGAATGGCCGGGGCTTGTTTGCGGTCGGCTCTCGTCCGTCGGCGACGGCGTGTAGCCGATGGCGCCGCTGCGGTGGGTATGGATCTCGGGGCGCGGGGCCGAGCCGCCGGCGGGGTGCGTACCGCTGCCATCGAAAGCAGCGGGGGCGGGGCCTGCTGTGGCCGGAGCGATGGCGGGGGCCGGTTGTGTGACCGCGAGTGCGGTAACGGTATCGATCAGATTGCGGGCGGCCAGCTCGGCTGCCTTAAGCACCGCTCTCTCGTTCGCGGCCTGCACCGATTCGCCGGGATTGGGTTTGATTTCGAACTTCTTCAGCAGTGCGTGCCGCCTGCTCCGCACGATGCCACGAACACTGTCGAGGCTTTTGTGCATTGCGGGATCGTAGTAGCGCCTGGCGATCTCGACGGTAGCGTGGACGCCCGACTGCCAGGACAGGAGTATGTTCCGCTCCCAAGTCCCCAGCACGACGCCTGGCCGGAGCCTCGATCGCTGCGCGACGGCGGTGGTGTCTGCGGGCGGAATCGCGGCGATCGTTGTGTCGTCCAGCGAACGGAATCGGCGGGCGTCGGTTGCGGCGAAATGGAAGTCTTTGACTCCGAACTTTCCGTATACGCCTTTGTCGCCACCGCCCTTCCCGCTGATCGCCTGTCTCACCTTGTGGTCGTCGGCATCGGAAAATTCTGTGCCCTGTCGGAGAAGGCCGATGACGTCGGCGACTTTCCGATGGCCGGCGATACGATGCTCGAGGGCCGTCTTCTGCAGATTCGTGAGCTTGGGTCCGGGGATCGTGGTGGTGTAGGGGCTGCCACCGGGTTTTTGCCCGTACTGGTAGGTGCGGGTGCCGGGGTGCTGGTGGAGATAGTGGACCTGGCGACCGGGGACCGGGTCGGTGATGAGGGCGTGCTCGATGCCACCGTGGGTGATCACGAAATTGCCGCCGGTGAATTTGGCCAGAGCGTGCACGACGAAGGGAACACCCGGATATGTCGCGGAGAAATTGTCCGTGGCGTGGTCTGCGCGGAGCGCGGCGATTTCGCGGTCCAGCGCGTCCTCGCGATCGCGGATAATGGTGCGGCGGACCAATTCTCGGAGGTTCTCGACATCCAGCAGCATGGGGTCGACCACCCCACTGGCGTCCTGGTGGACCGGTTCGTCCGAAGGCTGGAGGTCCCACCGGATTCCGAGTTCCCGGGCTTGTTGAATATCGATGTGCTCGGCGGTCAGGAAGGGCAGGTATTCGTCGCGGTGGGTCGCGATATGGTCGGCGAGCTCGGCGCGGAGCTCGTCGGCGGCACGGCCCAGTGCGTGGGCGACCGCCCGCAGCGGTGCATGTTGTTCGTGGTCCCAGGGGCTGGGTGCGTGGATAACGACGTCGGTGGTTTCGGGATCGGCGAAGGTCTCGCCCAGGTAGGCGATGAATTCTCGCGGGTGGGTGAACTGTTGCGTAGCTGCCGGATCCCCGGGATCGCGGACTTCGATGGCCCCGTCCGGCCGAATGACAGCGGCGGTCCCGTCGGACAGCTCGATTCGGGTACCGGCGAGGAGGCCGTTGCGATCGATGCGACCGATGAGGTCGGCCAGCATGCTGCGGGCGGTCGGCGTCGAGGTGTTGCCGGTCGGATACTGGACGACCGTCGTGGTGATGGAACGGCCGGGGTTCTCGATGTGATCCCGGAGGAATCGCAGGGCGTCGTCCCCGGTGCGGGCCGGCCCGTCGGGGTCCGGATCGCTGGCGGAGTAGTAGCGGTGCCGCAAGCCGTGCCACCCGGTGACCGTGATCAGCAGCGTGCCTTCGTCATTGCCGAGGTAGATCCGGGTGCCGGGTGGGTAGCCGCCCGGGTGATCCGGGTCGAGGGTGAGGGCGAGCGTGGGGTCGGCCAGCAGCATACCGGGTTCGGCGAAGACCCGTACCCGTCCGGGTGCCGGGTCCGTGACCAGGAGGCCCCAGCGACGGGCTTCGACCAGAATCGCGTCGCGGCTGGAAACTCCGAGTTTTCCGAATAGGCCCTTATCCCCAGTTATCGCGTTCGACACCGAACGCTCGTTGGTCCGGGGGAATCGACCGCTCTGCCTGAGCCGTTGGGCGATGACGCCATTTTTCGTGTGGCCGGCAGCATATTCCTCGAGAACTGCTACCGGCAGTTTGTCGAGCGCCGGGCCTGGGATCGTGCCGCTGAAAGGCGTGCCGTCAGATTTCTGCGCGTACCGATAGGTGCCATCGCCGGAGTGCTGGTAGAGATAGTGGACCTTCCGGTCGGCGCTGGTGACAAGGGTGTGCTGGACGTCGCCCCGGGTGACGACGAAATTGCCGCCGGTGTATTTGGCGAGAGCATGAACGATGAAGGGGATACCGGGGTACACAGCGGAGAAGCCGCCGGAGACCCGGCCTTCGCGCAGCGCGCTGATTTCCTGGTCCAGCGTGCTCTCCTTCTCCCGGGCGATGTTTTCCCGGAAGGATTCGGCGCGGTAATCTTCGCCGAACCCGCCGCGAAGCGTGGGATCGGCGTCCAGGTCGTGCTGGAACGCATCGTCCTGGGCTTGCTGAATATCGATGTGGTCCGTGGTGAGAAAGGAGAGGTATTCGTCGCGGTGGGAGTCGATGTGGTCGGCGAGCTCGTCGCGTAGCCGGTCGGCATCGCGGCCGAGTGCGTGCGCGACGGCCGAGACAGGCGCGTGGTACTCGTGGTTCCAGGGGCCGGGGGTGTGAACCGTGGCGTAGGTGTCCGCGGGAGTGGTGAACGCGTCGGCGAGATGGGCAAGGAATTGTCGCGAGTACGTGAACCGGCTCGGGCCTGCCGGATTCGCGGTGTCGTGGAGTTCGATGGCGCCGTCGCGCTGGACGGTGGCGGTGCTGTGATCGGGAAATTCGATTCGGGCGCCGGTGAGCAGAGTGTTGTGGTGGATCCGGCGGGCGAGGTCGGCGACGCTGATGTGGGTGACGGGGGTCGAGGTGTGGCGGGCCGGGCGCTGGACGACCGTGGTGAAGATCGATCGGCCGGGCTCCTCGATGTGGTCCTCGACGAGCCGCAGAGCGTCCTCGCCGGTGGCGGATGCCTCGAAGGCGGGGCCGGAATCGGTGAGCGACAGGTAGCGGAGGTGCAGCTCGTGTCTGCCGGTGACCGTGATCAGCAGTGTTGCCTCGGGATCGGCGAGGTAGATCCGGGCGCCGGGTTCGTAGCCCCCTGTTCCCGTCCGCACCGCACGGGTCAGTTCTTCCAGCGCCGGGCCGGGATCCTCCAGCACTCGGGTATCGCCAGGGTATTCGGCGAGGCTGGTTGCACGGAAGCCGGCGGGGTCCTCCGGGTCGCCGGTCGGCTTGTGATCGAGGGCCGGAGGTTTGACGACGTTGCCGTTGTAGTCGGTGTAGATGACCTCGATGGTGGCGGTGTCGTACGGGTGCTGTGGTGGGTAGGCGTGCGGTGTTCGCAGGGTGGGGTCGTACAGGAGGTCGAAGACGGCGAGGGGGCCGTACGCGGTGAGGTCGGGCGTGACCGGGTTGTCGCGAGTCTTGGCGGTGTTGACGGCGAGCAGGGCGTGCGCCCCGATTCCGCGGCCGTTCGCGGCGACGTAGTTGGGAACGATGAGGGCATATGCAACGAGGGACTCGGGATCGTTCAGGACCCGGGCGATACTGGCGTGGGCGTCGCGCACGGTGTACAGCTCGGCGTGCGGAATGCGGCTCTGGAATTGCTGATGGGTCATGCCCGCGAGGCCGGTGGGCGGGCGTTCTCGGGTGTCGATGCCGGGGTTGCCGGTGAGCCGGGCAAAGAGGGTGATCGTGCGGGGGCCGCAGTCGTAGAGCCCGCCCGCAGGGGTCCGGCTGTCGGGGGTGTACCCGATGGCCCCGCTGCGGTCCGTCCCCGCGCCGGTGTCGGGGGATGGCAGGAGGCCCGCAGGTAGTGCACCGATGAGGGCTGCGCCCAGGACACGCGCGCCGTTCTTGGAATGGCCCGGAATCGTATGTGATCCACCGGCGGAGGTGTACACGGTGGCGGTGGTCACACGACTGGGCGGGAAGTGCTGCTTGTCGAAACGACGATCCTCCCCGCCGGCGGGGTCGTAAACCCGGATCTGCCGGTCCCGGTTGTACAGGATGACGATGCGCGCACCGGCACGACTCTCCTTGGGGCCGATGTAGGTGTCGATGACGAAAGCCAGTGAGTTGGGCCCCAAGTCGGACAGTTCGTCGGCGACGACGGTGTGGCGGTCGTCGACGGATGCGCAGATGCGCTGCAGTGGAACGCCGGTAGCGGCTTCGAATTGCGCGGCACGCCAGTAGGATCGCCCGCCGGACTGCTCGAACGACCGGAGATGGATGCGCGGGTTCAGCGCCAGTGCTCGGCGCAATGCCTGCGGCACAGAGTCATCGGCGAGCCGAAAGGTGCCGTGCTCGGTAGCCGAGCCAGGATGCGGGCTGCTGCCGGAATGCGCCGGAGGTGCGGCGCCGGCCGTGTATGCATGCGAACTGCTGCCGTCGGCAGGCCCCGTGGCCGAGGCGCGGATGCGAGACAGCCGATATGCGACGAACGCCTCGGAATGCTGTCGGGCCAGACTTGCGAATCTGGCGATCGCGTTCCCGCCCCTGAGTCCCTCCGCCCGCGCGTTCCCGGGGATCTCGATGTCATCGAGTATCCCGTTGATCGCGGTCCTGATCTGACCCGTGAGGACTGCGGGAAGTCCTTTGGCCGCGAGGTGCGCATTGATATCCGCCATCTGGATGCCGGGGACGTCACGATTGCGGAAAAGATAGTCGAATATCTCGTCTTTCATAACCAGCCGGGTCGGCCACAGTGCGATACCGCCGGACTTCCGGAAATTGGATACCGCGGCGGGGTCGAGCGGACCCCGGATGTTGCGGGCCAGCACCGCGATCGTGGCGGTGAGATCGACCTGGTCGGCCAGAGGAGTCCTGATCCACTTATCTCTCGGAATTCCCACTCTTATGAGAATCTCCATAATGGCAGTTCTGACCATATCTGGGGAGATATCACCGAGTTCTTCTCCTTCGAATTCTTTGTTGCTGAGTTCGGCAGCAATTTGCGTCTGACTGAAAATCGCCCCATCATTACCGGAACGGTCTTGCACATATTTGAACACCGCCCGCTCCAACGATTGGAGCTTCAGTGGAAGTGCATCGAGGGTCTGCTGATTTATCCAATGCTGCGCGCGGGCCATCTCCGTGAACCTGCCGGAGACAATATACCGGCCGGCGCCGCCGGAATATTCGGGAATTCCGAATTTGCCGTACAGCAAGTTCACATGATTGTTTACAACCCACTCGGTAAGATCTTCCGCTACCGACCGGGGCAGGCCAGGAAATTCGTTGCCCCGAATCATATTGAATATTTCCCTTTTTGTGTAGCCCTTGACGATCCCGTGGACGATCGCCTGGTCCAGGGGCTCCAACCCGGCGATGGGAGCCGGGGCGCCATGCGGGGCCGGGCCGGCATGGGTGGTGTGGACGCTATCGGCGGCACCGATATGGGACGGCGCTGGCGCGCGGGGTATCGGATAGTGAATTTCTATCCGGGCGGGGTGGTATTCGTCGATGTGTGCGCGCAGTTGATCGAGCGTGTCGTGGAGGTCGCGAGCGGGCCCTTCGGAATAGGTGTCCGCATCGCCGACGAGGTAGTGCCGGGAGGTGATCAGGCCGTCGCTGGTGACCGTGAGCCGCAGTTGTCCGCCGCCGTCGAAGAGATGAATTCGGGTGCCGGGCAGGTAGTCACCGGCCGCCGCATCCAACCCGAAGTGTGCCGGGAACATGACAGCAGGGTGTTGGAATACATGGATTCGATGCGGTTCCCGGTGCCGTCCGATCTGCTGTTCGGTGCGGGCGGCCGACAGCGGTTCGGTCGGAGCCGGGCCCGCGGCGGGCACGTGCGCGGCGGCGGGACGGGTCGACGGTGCGGGGGCGCGGGTCGACGCCGCCCCAACTCTACCGACTACCCGGTACGCGACGACATCGTCGGGAGACAAGGTTTCGGCCGCTGCCACGAACATGTCTTTCAGCTGCCCGACCGTATACCGGACCCCCTCGCCTCTGGGAATTCGGAACTCGTCGAGTAGCGCTAGAATCGCACTGAACATCGTCTCTTTGGCGACATTCTGGAATCCTTGACCCCGGAGCGCGACGACGATCTGTGCGATAGTGATATCCCGGGGGCCGTCCTTACAATTCTCATAGAGGTATTCGAATACCTGCCGCTGTAGACGCTCGGACCGAGTCGGCTGCGCGGGGAAGAATACCGCGGGCCCGCCGGCTTTCCGGAAATCAGCAATGGCCGCGCGGGTGGCACTCCCCCGCAGGGCACCGGCGAGGGCCGCGGCCGTAGCCCTCGAATTGACATTCAGCGTCCCGCTGATCCACTCGCTTCTGGCGATCCCGAGCTTGTCGAGCAGACCCTCGGTTGCACTTCTTGCCGCCGCCGCGGTGATTTTGAAAGATCTCTTGACTTCGAGAAGTCTTGCGAAGTCCGCGTAGGAGGTCGAAGAATAACCGTCGCCGGGGTTCTCGAACAAGTGGGTGAATATAGTTTTCTGTGCGGGATCGAGATTGGCCGGGATTGCGTCGAGCTTGCTCTGATGGATCTTGTGCCGGGACCGCGCCTTTTCCACGATCTTATCGAGTGCGGCGGTATTGTATCTGCTGTATCCCGCACCGGGTACATCGAATTTTTCCCGTAGCGAGTCGATACCCTGCCGCAGTTTTGCCCGGCTGACGCCACGGAACCGCTTGCGCTCGAGGTGGTCGAGCATTTCCGATTGCGTGTAGCGTTTGGCGCTGCAGAGGAGTATCTCTTCTTCGAAAGGGTCCAGCGGCCCGATCGTGTCGGGTGCCGGCCGACGGACTTCCACGGCGGTGGCCATGCCGATTCGTTCATTTATCAGAGCCAGCGCGTCGCGGTCACGCAGCGGTGGCCCGCCCAGGGGAACCTCGGTGCCGTCGCCGCGATGATAGTGCAGCGTGAACTGATGGTTGCCGGTCACGATCATCCGGAGTTTCCCGGTGTCATAGACGATATCGATGCTGGTGCCAGGCGGGTAGAGACGCCCGAACGCGTTCAATTCGAATTCTGCCGGGAACAATTCGGGGTTCGGGAAGACCTCGGGGCGATCGGAACCCTCGTCCGGGGCGGGTCGCGGGCCTTCGGCACCGGCAGCATCGGTCGGTGCCGGTGCCACGGTGGCGGCGACCGGCGCACTCGGGCCACCACCTTCGGACGGCCCGGCGATCGCACCTGCGGTCGACACCCGGGATCCCCGGTAGTCACGATGTCGCTCGTAATCCAGATCACCCGGCTCGGGATCCCGGGCCAGCAACCCCCACCTGCGGGCCGCCCGCACCGCCGGGAGAAGACCGCCGTCGCCCCTCGGGACCAAAAGCTTCTTGGACAGTCCGGCGACGCGCTGTCCGATCGCGTTTGCGGTGGTTTTCCCGGACGGGTCGATCTCCTTGGCTATTTCACCGCGCGTCCTGGGATCCATATTCGCTTTACGCCGCGATATCCGGGCCAGCAGATCCACCTGACTCGCCGTGAACGACACCGGCTCACCCGATTCCGGGTTCCGGCCGAAATACAGGTAGTCCTCGTCACCGGGCAGCGGACCCCGCCGCAACAACCCCCGTTCCCGCACCGGCCCCAGCCGAACCGTTTCGACCCGTCGCAAAAGTGTCCGCAAATCCGCCGCCGCACCGGTATCGGAGAGGACAAACCCGCCCACCGCAGGCCGCTCCGCCGTCATCTCGATCCCGGATTCGGCATCGGCCCACATCACCCGCGTGCCCGGCCCGAATCCGGCACGGCCCGAGTAGTACAGGAACCGGCCTGCCTCCCACACATGACTCGGCACCGCGTCACCGATCGCGGGTTGCACGATCCGCACCACGGACATGTCGTCCAGCGTCGAGGATCCCCGGCCCACACTCTGCCAGAACGCGTCCGTACTCAGCATCGTCCCCAGGCCCCGCCCGGCACCGATCACCCGCACCCCCGCCGGCTCCATCGTCGCCGTCAGCGCGACACGGTCGCCGGCCCGGAACTCCAATCGCGTCCCGATCGCGAAGCCGGCCCGAGCGAACTTGTCCCGGAACACCCGCCAGCCGAACTCGTCGACCCGGTCCACGCTCGAAGCGCGATCGGCAGTCGAGGACAGCTCGGCCTCACCGGGTGGTGAGGCATTGTGGCCACGCGGCACGGGGTTGTAGCGACGCGGCGTTGGTACAACCGGGATCGTCCCGGCGTTCTCCTCCAAATGGTCGCCGAAGTAGGTCTCATCGCCCTCGGGTTCGAACGGCGCGGGACGCACCGGGTTGTCCGCCGGAGCTGGATCGGGGGTGAGACCGATGCCGCGTTCGGGGAACGTATCCGGCACGACATAGCCGTAGAGCGCGGTGACGTTGGGGTCGGAATCGTCATATCCCGTGATCACATAGCGCGTGCCGCGGGCCAGCAGCAGTTCGTTCTGGTCGGCGAATCTTTCGATACCGTCCTCGCCGATGTATACCCCCCGCGCGCCCGGCGGCACCACGAGCTCCAGGCGGAAGTTCGTGGCATTGGTGAGATCGGCCGGTTCGGCCGCCACCGAGGTGGACATGAAGCCGAGTTCCTGCTGCGGGACGTTGAGTAGCAGGGAGAGATCCGACTGCCCTTGCATCGTGGTGCCCTGCTGGTCGATCGTGAGGAAGTCGATATCTTGCAGCGAGCGGATCACTCGGATCGGTTCTGTCAGCGGCAGGGGCTGCCCGGTGGCCAGGTCCATTTGCTCGATTTGCGCACGGATGACGCCGGCTCCGAAAGGCCTGTCGAAATGCCGCTGACTGTATTCGTCGAAGATGCGCGCGAGTTCGGCATTGGTCCGGATCTCTTCCCAGTGCGCCTCCGGGCGGTGACTCGACAGAATGGTCTGCAGCGCCTCCAGCTCCAGCGTTTCGTCATAACTGCGACCGGGCGAGCCGATCAGAATGTCGTGGCGCTGCCGCAGCGTCGTGAGGTTCGGAACGAATTCGTATGCCTTTGTCACCCGGTCCGCGATGGAAGCCTTCCCCCGAATGTCTTCGCACAGTCGGTCGAAGGACTCTTCATCCGCGTAGAGCCGCAGTTTGTTGTTGACGATCGGCCACTCCTGGTATGAACACAGCGCGGCCTGCTGCTCGACCGGCAGGTACGGCCAAATGCGTAGCCGCAAGTAGGCGTAGACGGCGCCGGCGTAGTCGGTGTCGAATACCCGCACGCCGTCGAACGGGCCGGACGGCTCGGGGGCGAACGCCGGGTCCGTGTCATCCCCGGACACCGTGATCTGCGGGAGGGTGGCGTCGCCGGACAGCACGATCTCCGGAAGTCCGGCGTCACCCGGTCGATGCTGATCAGGGTTGAGCCCGATACCGCGTTCGGGGAACGTGTCCGGCACGACGTGGCCGTAGAGCACGGTGACATTGGGGTCGGAATCGTCATATCCCGTGATCACATAGCGTGTGCCACGCGCCAGCAGCAGTTCGTTCTGGTGGGCGTAGTTCGGGTCACCGTCCTGGCCGATATACAGGCCGCGGGCGCCCGGCGGCACCACGAGCTCCAAGCGGAAGTTGGTGTCGTGCATGAGATCCGTGAGGTCGGCTCCCACCGAGGTCGACAGGAACGCCGGTTCCTGCTGCGGGACATCGAGTAGCAGGGAGAGGTCCGACTGCCCATTCATAGGGTTGCCGTGCCGGTCGACCAGGAAGTCGATGTCCTGGACCGAGCGGACGACCCGGATCGGCTCGGCCAGCGGCACCGGCCGGTCGGTCGCCTGATCCAGCAGCTCGATCTGCAGGCGGATGACGTCGGCGTGGAACGGCAGATCGAAATGCCGCTGACAGAAATCGTCGAAGTTGCGGCAGATTTCGGCGTCGGTCCGGATGTCTTCCCAGTAAGCGTCCGGCCGGAAGTCCGCCAGGATGGTGTTCAGCGCGTCCAGCTCCAGCGTCTCGTCGAGACTGCCACCAAAATTGTTCTGCACTATGTCGCGGCGATTCAGCAGCGCCGCAACATCCAGCGCGGTGTGGCTCGAGTGGGTGACCTGGGCCGCGAGTTCGGCGTTCCGCCGAATTTTCTCGCAGGAGCGGTCGAAAGACGCCTCGTCCGGGTAGATCCGCAGCTTGTTGTTCGCGAGCGGCCACTCCTGATACGAGCGCACCACGTCCCGCAGCTCTTCCGGCAAGTCGTGCAAGACGCGGAGCCGGATGGCGCCGAAGGCGGCGCCGGCGAAATCGGTGTCGAATACGCGCACGCCGTTGAACGGGCCGGACGGCTCGGGCGCGACCGCCGGGTCGGTGGTCTCGCCGGACACGACGATCTCCGGAACCCCGGCGTGATACTGCCAATCTTCCGGCGCCCCGGAACCCAGGCCGAAGAGCTTTCTCTTCGACTGCTTGGGTTCGACCGGCGGGTTGGCGCGGAACGGCGGCGGGATATCTTCGCCGGTCATGGTGAAGAAACTGGCGTAGCTGATATCGATTTCGCGTCGATATTTCGGCGGGAACGGGTAAGACTCCTTGAACGCGGGGTCTACGACGGTGATCGTGCCGTCCGCATGGGCGACAAGGTAGTAGGAATGTCCCCCGACGCCGTTCTTGTCGGCGGGGTCCTTGTATTCGTCGACGACGTGGGCGATGGCGGGTGCGTGCGCGCGCAGGTGGTCCGCGATGTGGGCGTGGCTGTCGTAGGGGTGCAGTTTTGCGCGGGAATGGAATTCGATTTCGCTACGGGTACGGCCGCGCAGGCCCGCCGGGCGGGTGAACGGGATCATGCGGCGGCCGGTGATCCGTTCGATGGCGGCCAGTGTGAGGTCGACGCAGATGCTGACGACGACCGGAACCTGTTGCTGCGCAACGGTCACAGCGCCGCCGGGGGATTCACCGATACCGAGCCCTGACCCGGTCGCGGGCTCGGTGGGACGGTGATGCGGGCCGCTGCCGTCGACCGTTGTGGTTACACCACCGATCGCGGAAACCACACCCTGCGCCGATGGACGCAGCAGGCCGAATGTAAGAGCGGCCCGGACCAACTCCGCAGCCCGCAGCCCCATCTCCGCCGGCAACCGCAAGCCCAACCGCACGTACATGGCGCGTATCCGTCGCTCCGCAGTAGCCAAACCGATTCCGAGCTCATTGGCTATCGCTGCCTGAGAATCCTGGCGCGCGAGCCTTACGAGCACACTCATTTCGTCGTCGAAAAGTGAGACCGTGGCGCCCGATACCGGATCGACACCGTAATACTCGTAATCCAGATCGCCCGGCACCGGCGCAGCCGCCAACCAACCCAGCGTACGAGCCTTCCGCACCAAGTCCAGCTGAGTACCGTTATCCCCCACCAACTCAAATTTTCCGTACAATCTCGAGATACACTTTTTGACCGAGCTGGGTCCTATATGGGTATGCCCGGCCGCGATCAACTCTTCTTTGATGTCGCCATAAGTCTTGCTGTCCATATTCGCTTTACGCCGGGACAGTGCCGAAAGAACTGCCACATCATTATCCGATGCCGAAGGCATACTTGGGCCAAGATCATGATCCAGGTCACCGGACTCCGGCAGTCGAGCCAGCAACCCCCACACGCGAGCCGCCAGCACCAGGTTGAGCGGCTTACGGTCGTTACCGGTCAGATCAAGCTTGTCGTACAGCGCACGAAGTCGCGTTTCGACCATATCCACGGTCATTCGAGTAGGCCTGACCGCGCTTATTTCCTCGGCTATCTCTTCTGAACTTCTGCGCCCCAGATCGGGTTTACGCAGCGACAACCAGGAAACCACGTCCACCTCATCGGCCCCGAACTCCTTTGGTTCCCCGGATTCCGGACTCCGCCCGAAGTACACATAATCGATCTCACCGGGCAACGGGTCCGGACGCAACCACCCACGCTCCCGGCCCAGTCGCAACGCGGTCCGCCGGTTACGATCGGCACCCTTCAACTTCAGCTTGTTGAACACCCGTCCCAGGAAGGTGCTGGCCGCGGTGGCGGTGATCCCGAAGGCATCACCCATCTCCGCATAGCTTTTGCCTTGTGCGACCATCTGCAGCCCGCGCCGCTGCCTTTCCGAAGGCGAGCCGGCAACGGGCGGCTGCGCCGCAACAGCCGCCACTTCCAGCGCCCCGACATCCCGCAGGCGCATCCGGAAATCCGCCGGCGAGACCGCACCACCGTCATAAATCTCGAATTCGCCCCCGTCCCGCAGCTCGGCCCACACCGTCCGCTCCCCACTTTCGGGCGTCACCTCCCGCCACGACACCACCGTGCCCACACCGAAAACGCCGGCAGCCGACCTATCCAAGAACCGGCTGGTCTCCCATGCTCGCCCCACGCCGACACCCACCGCCGGCTGCACAATCCGCACTACACCTGCGCCACTCAATCTCGGCAATCCATTCCGCACACCGTGCCGGAACATCGTCATGCTCATTACATGACCGTCGGCACCACCCCCGACCCGTACGCGAAGGCCTTCCTCCGACTGCTCCACCGCGGCCCGGAACACTTCGCCCTCACCATCGGTGAACTCCAACCTCGTTCCCACCGGAAATTCGACCGCCGCGAACTTGTCCCGGAAGACCCGCCAACCGAACTCGTCGACCCGATCTCCCCACTCCACATCGGGAACAACATCAAGCGCAGATCCGGAAGTCTCGAGGCTCGGCTCGGGCTGAGCACCGGCAGGCGAGGTGAGTCCGATGGTTCCGCCGCTGCGCACCAAACGGCCCAGCAACGGCTGGTCCAGTCCCAACTGCGGAGCAACCTCACCGCCCCCTTCCCGGGCGGACCTGAAAAGAACAGCGGGAATATGCTGAGCCTCCGGCAACAGGCCCGGTCGGAACTCATACCGGGAAGAAACCCACGCACCGTCGGCCCCCAACACCTCGTCATCAACCCACACCACACCGTCGTCGTTTGTCAGCAAATACGCATGCGCACCGACGCCATTACCATCGACGTCGAACTCGTTCAACAGCAACGCCGTCGAACCCGGGCCCAGCAGACGAAGCTCTTCCGCGATGGCCGCACGATCCCGGAACCGCAGGAAATCACCCGGCACCGCCCGCTTGAAATTCTCCTCCGACACCCCGCCGAGGCCAATCGCCCGCTCATCGAGAACACCGACGCCCAAATTTCCGGTGCGCAGACCCAATCTCCCCAAAGCACGCGGCCCACATAGATTCCAGCCATACACCAAACCCGCGGAACCCGAACCACCACCCTCGAACACAGCGGAACCGTCACCCGCCTCCACCGGCACCGGCAAACCCCACGCGCGCGCCACCCGCATCAGCTGCACAGCATCCGGGGGACTGTTCAGCCCCAACTTCGAGCAGATCCGATCCAGCCGCTTCTTGACGGTACTCGGAGAAATCCCGAGCGCGTCGGCGATCGCACTTTGCCGTTCTCCCCGCGCGTATCGGATGAGCACAATCATCTCATCATCGAGGAACGACGTAAAAGCACCCGACTGAGGATCGAACCCGTGGTACTCGTAGTCCAGATCGCCCGGGACCGGCACGGAAGCCAAAACCCCTCGGACGCGGGCCGCCCGCACCGCATTCAGATGAGTGCGGTCCTTACCCTTCAACCGAAATGCATCGTAAATCGGTTGCCAGCGATTCCCGAATGTAGTTTTGCTGAGATCGGGCTCCCCCATTTCTATGGCTACATCTTTGTACTGTTTAAGATCCATGTTGGGTTTACGACGCGAAGTCCGGCGGAGCAGATCCACCTGCCCGGACCCGAGCGATACCGACTCGTCGATTCCATGGTCCAGATCACCGGGTTCCGGCTCGCGAGCGAGTGCGCGGGGGGCGGGGGGCGGGCTGGCGGCGGGTTGGAGCCGGTCGTCCGAGGGCGGTGCGGTCGAGTCGCCGAAGGCGAAGCGGGTGCCGGTGCCGTGGACCGACAGGAACGCGAATTTGGTCAGCTGGGTTGCGTCGAGGGTGAGGGTGCCGCGCGGGCCGTAGGTGAGTCCGTCGATGGGCTGTGCCACCTCCGGGTTGTATTCCCACGGATTCTTCAACACGAGCACGATGCCGCCGTCGTCGCGCACATCCTCTACCGAATACACATGCGGCCCCACCAAACCCGGGTATTCGGTGGTGTTCTCCAGATCCTCGCCGAAACTCCCAGTGCTCAGCAGGATCTTGTCGCCACGACTACGCAGGAACCGGACCAGATCCGCCACGTGCCGGCGGGCAACGACACTGGTCACAGCCCTCCGGGGATCGCCGACCGGGCCGAGATAATCGAGCACCGCAGCGATCTCGGTTCCCCACTGTGCCCGCTCGCCCGGCTCCAGGTGATAGTTCAGGAAATTTCGGAATCGTTCGACCGAGTCTTCCCTATTGATATTCCAGACCGGCTCCAGCCCACCGAGCCGTTGCGCGAACTCGAACACCGACTCCGCCTCGGCATCAGCACCGATCTGCTCGGTGAGCAGGTCGTACAGCGCATCGACACCGAACCGCATCGGATGCAGGAAATCGGGCAGATCGATACCACGCACCGGCTGATCCACGGCCCCGCCGCCACCCACCTCGTACGGCGGCAGCAACTCCATCATCGCCCGACCGGCGAACCCGCCCTCGATCGATTGGACCGTGCCACCCTGGTGCACCATATACGCCTTCTCCACCAGCGCCGGCCACAACGCCCGATCCGCGTCCTGGGCCGCATAAATCATCCGCCCGTGTTCATCGGCGTAGAAATACCTGTTGACCACTTTCCACCGCGGCACGCCCTGTTTCGTGAAGAATCGCACGGCAACGGTGCCGTCGGGATATTCGGAGATCATATCCAGAATCGGCCGAGGGGCACCGGCGGGAATAACGATCAGTGGCCCGATCAGATAGCAGTCCCCGACCCGGCCCTGAGCCGCATCCCCCGGCACGGGTCCCGCCGCACCGAATACCGGGCCCTCGGCCCGCCGAATCGTGCGCCCGAGGTCTCGCAGCGCCTGCTCCGAAACCCGGGTATTCTCATCCAGCAGCAACTCACCCCCGGACCCGACATCCAGGGTTATCGACGTGCCGCCCGGAATATGCGTCCCGGCGGGGTCCGGCGACAACCGCCGCAGCCCCACGAACATCCGTGCCGCAGCCGGCGACGACCAGGAGGCCGGTGTCTCCCAGTGGTACGCACCGTCATCACCCCGACCGAACACGGTCAACTCGCCCAGCAGGTTCCGATGCACCGCATACATTGGGGCCGCCTGGTCGTCACCGATCCATACCGTGAGCAGGTCCGGATTCTGCGGGTCGTCGACGCCGTGCAACTCCTCGCCGGGCCGGACGGTCAGCAATTCACCGTGCTGGTCCACGATGGTCAACCGGTCCGCCGGTGCGGGGATCGTCGTGCTCGGCATCGGCTGGAGCGGCGGCGGATGGACCGGCTCACCGAACGGCCGCACCGACACCGTCGTATCGGCATGGATATCGGGTCGCAACAGCTCGTATGCCTTCTGCGCCAACGCCGCCCACAGCGGCTCACCAGCGATATGCCCTGCATGCATCGGCAGCCCCGACGAATCGTGCAGCAGCCGCCGATCCACCCCCACCCAGCGCGGCTGACCATCGACGAAGAACCGCACCCCCACCGTCCCGTCGGGGTATTCGTAGAACATGTCCACCAGGCCGTCCGGATCCCGCGTGGCGAGCCGGCCGAGGTTGCGCATCAGCACCCCGTAGTCCCCCCACGTCCCCACCCGCGCATCCGACTCCCGGGGCACCGGCCGCGAATTCACCGTCGCGAACAGCGGACCTGTGTGCACAACCATTGCGGCGGCGGCCGCCGGCCCACCCATACCCAGCGCCTGCACGGCATTCTCGGGAAGTACGACCCGCGCACTCAGCGATTCGATCCGGACCGCACCGGCCGCCTCCGGCTGAGTCGCCAGCAACTCGCCGGATCCCAGCTGCACCACCCTCCTGTCGTAGAACAGCAACTGCCCCGAGGATTGGCCACGCCTCGGCGTGCCCCGCCACCCGTCATCCGAATCCGCGACCCAATCGAGAGTGCGAAGCAGGTCGGTGTGCACCCGATACGCCACCCCCGGGTCCGAACTCAACCGGATCCGTGCATTACCTCGCACGTCCTGCCCGTCCCACAGGACGCTGTCCGCAGGCCCGATCACCACGGCCTGCCCGTTGCGGGCGATCAGCACCGTGTTCCCGGTATCCCCGATCGTGTCCGCCTGCTGCACCGCGAGATTCCGCGGCGCCGCCGCCGAGGAGTACGCCCTGCGGTTGGCATAAGCATCGACCGCGCTCCCGGTCGGCGCAGGCTCGGCTTCGAACAACCCGCGCAGTTCATTCGCGGTCGATGCGGAGGACTCGGGTTCGGGGTCTTCGAGGTACCCGGATCCCGGCCCGGCGTCCTCGGGAAAGCCCTCGGACTCGTCGGCGGACGATGACTCGTCCGCACGGTCGCCGGTGGCGGAACTGTCGTCCGACTCCGGATAGCCGGGCGGATTGTCGTATGCGGGTGGTCCATTCGGCGACGCCACCGAATGGTCCGGTGCCGCCGTGTAGACCGGTAGCAGCGGCTCGTGTGCGGAATCGACCGCCCGAGCCATCGTCATCCGCTGTATCACCGCCGACTGACGCGCGGGGTCGAGGATCACCATGTCCGTGATGCCGCGCCGGGCCATCCGCGCCGTCAACGTCGCCACATGATCTCGCCCGGTCACACCGCCGAGATCGGGATCGTAGACGAGAAATTCATCCGTATCGCCGATGCGCCGCACCGCCATCGCGCGGAAGTCGTGGCGGTCGACCATATTCTGGGAATTGGTCATCCAAACCAACGCATCGGCCGGCAGGTTCGGGACATCGATGAGGTCCCGGAACCTGTGTACGGCGCCGTCGCCCAGACTCAGCTGAGCCCACCGGACCCAGCGGGCCGAGGTCTCTTCCGCGCTGCCGCCATACAGGCCGACGATCACGTCGACCGCGTCCTGACGCTGCGCCGCGGTAAGCGTGGTGTAGTCGAATCGCCTGCTCCCGGAAGACCTGTAGAGCAGCCAATTCAACGCCAGCCAGCCACCGAACCGGCCCAGCACATGACCGGGGACCCTGTGCACCCGGTGCACCGGGCGGATCCACGGGTCCCAGCTGCTGCCATGGGCGGTCAATTGCAGATAGGGATTGCTCATGGTCGAGAGCTCGTGCCACGGCTCGGTCAGCACATTTCGCCGGCGGCCGTCGACCATCACCGCCGGGGTCCTGGGCGTGATCGCCTGGAACAGTCGGCTTATCCCGGACCTGGAAGTGCCGGGACGCTCGCGCCGTTCCGCCGGCGCCAGTGCCGCCGGGAACGGACCGGGCTCGGGTTCCTGAGGCTGTTCCCGCGGTGCCTCCTTCCGCGGCGACGCGGTCGAGAGGCCCGCATCGTCGCGCTGCGCCTCCAGGGTGTCCTCGCCCGGGTGGGATGTCGTGCCGCGGCCGTGCGCGGAGGTGCCGTCACCGTGGGCGGGTGCAACGGCCCGGCGGCCCGTGGAAGTTGTTGCGCTGCTTCCGGTTCGGTGCGCTAGCCGGCGAAAGAAGGCTCGGATGCCACGGCGTCGGGCACCTGTGGCCGACGAGGTACCGGGCGCATCGTGGACAAGGTCTGCGACGTTCTCGAACTGCCCGAGATCTCGGGTCGCGCGGGACATCTCGGAGGGGCGAGTCATTTCGAACGCGCCCAGATGCGCCCCTGACGGCGAGGTGCTGCCGTCCTGCTCATGCGTCTCGGGATCCGGCGCGGTCCGCGAGTCTGCAATGTCTGGGTCCGGCTCGGATTCGAACGTATCGAGCAGAGCGTCACCGAAATAGGTCTCGCCGGGATCAGGCTCGAAGCCCACATCCGGCTGCGGCACACTCGGCTCGAGCCCGTTCAGCACATAGTACTCAGGCCCCTCCAGCAGCGGCCGATTCCCCTGCCCGCGACCGGAAGTATGCATAGCGGGCCCGGTCGGTAGCTCCAAATGTCCGCGCAGCACGACGAAGTCGGGGCTGTAGAAGGACTTGAAGGGATCCGTCCCGATTCCGGTGATCCGGAAGCCGGTATTACGCGCGAACAGGAGCTCGTTCTCGCGTACGTTGTGCGCGCGGCCGTCGCGGCCGAGATAGGCCGCACGTAGTCCGGGTGGTACGACGAGTTCGATGCGGAAGTTCGGTCTGGTGCTGGTCGGCACCAATTCGGTGGTCAGTGAGGTAGAAAAGAGGCCGTGTTCCCGCTGGAGGACATTGAGAATGAGGCTGAGGTCTTTGCGTCCGGCGACTGCGGTGCCATCCGCGGTGACCAGGAAGTCGATGTCGCCGACCGCGCGGATGACGAGGAACGGTTCGGTCGCCGGTAGCGGTCGGCTGGTTCCCCGGTCGAGCAGTTCGAGATACCGGCGGACATTTTCCACTGTGGGCTCGGCACCGAAATTTTCTCGATAAGCCTTGTCGAGCCGGCGGTAGAGTCCCGCGTCGATACGGATCTCTTCCCAGTAAGCTTCCGGGCGGGCGTGCTGCAGAATCTCGTTGAGCGCGTGCAGCATGCGCATTTCGGAATCGTCGAGGTACGCGCTCTCCAGTCTGCGCAGTGTGTCACGGTCGGAGTCGGTGAGATCGCCGGCCTTCTTATCCAGAAGTAGCCGCAGCTCCTGCCCTTCGGCTGCGGTACTCCTGCTTACCAGACTGTCCCGCAGGTCTTTTCTCGACTCGACCAGCCCGCTGAGATCGGGCGTCCGGAAGCCTTCCATGAGGAGGTCCGCGATCGCGGCATAGCGCTGGAACCGACCGAACAATTCCTCGAAACCCTCGCTCGCGCCACGCAGCGTTCGCAACAGCTTGTTGGTGAGTGACGATGATTGCTGGTAGGTCATCAGCGCTTTGCGTACGTCGAGTGGCTGCTGGGGCCAGGTACGGAGGACGTCGTGGCCGAAGTCGGCTCCGTCCCGGTCGCTGGTGAATATGCGCACACCGCTCGTGGGCAGCTCGGTGGCCGAGGCGTCGGAGGCCGAGGGATGTGTCGTCACCGCTGACGAACCGGTGTGCGGCAGCGAGGTAGCGAGCGCTGCGGGTGCGTGCAAGTGGATCTGCTGTGCGGCCGGATGATGGGCGATGAATCGGGCGATCGCCGTGCCCAGCCGGTCGGCGGGATCACCGGATGTCGCTGAGCCGTAGTCGATCCAGGCGACACTGGCATCGCCGGGGTGCGTGCGGACCGTGTCGGCGTGCAGTCCCGCAACGCGGCCGGGCATGCCGTACATCGAATCGGCCGAGACGGCGGAGTAGGCGTACCAGTGCACCGTCGACGCGGTGTCCACGGGCCCGAAGCCGATGGCCATGCGGCCACCCCGGCCCAGGTCCTCCTCGACGAAGGACAGCAGGTGCACAGCCGGTGCCGTGCCGCCGGAACGGTCGGCGGCCACCCCGGCGTTCGTTACCGCGGCTCGCAGATAGTTGCGGGGTATGTCCAGGTTGTTCCACCGTTCCTGCAGGTCCGGTGGCAGCCCGTCGTCGAAGTCATCGTGCTCTTGGAACCAGTCCCTCGTGATGACGAGGTGCTGAATGTTGCGGATATGCCGGATCGGGGCGGGGACACCGTCGCTGTTGCGCAGCGCCGGGAACTTGTCGAGCAGCCGGAGCACCTCGTGGTTCATCCAGTCGTCGACGAGCAAGTTGTCCCACCAGGTCCGGCCGGTCCCCGGGTAGGTGTAGGGCGAATCCAGCTCATACAGCTGCCGCACCACATCCGGTGGGAGCTCGCCGCTGTCGTCGGCGAGCTTTCCGAGACGGTCCAGCTCGAGTTCGATGAGTCTCCTTCTGAGCGGAGGTTCCATCCCGAACGGGAGGTTGTTGCGCAGAGCGGGGAATTCGGTCAGTAGACGGAGCTGTTCGGCATCCGAGAGGTCGTCGAAATGCAGGTTGTTCCACCAGGTTTCACCGGCATCGTTCCACCAGGTGTCCGACGTGCCGAGCCCGGCGGGCGGGCGCACAGGCGAGCCGGAGCTGTCGACGTCACTCCGGCGATCCGCGCCGATTCCGACATCGCCGAGAGCCTCGGCACCGTCGGCGTCACCATCGGTGGTGATGAGCTCGGAGCCGTCCGCGGCATAGATGATGGCGGTGATCGCACGGAGACCGTCGGTGGGATGTTCCGCGAGCGGATAGTGGCGTCCGGTCTCCGGGTCGTATCCGCGAACAACGCCGTTGTGGATCTCGAAAACCGAGGTATGCGCGCCGATTCCATGTTCGTCAACCGGACCGCTGTAGGCATCGACAACCAAGGCGAAAGCCCCGGACCGACCGAGGGCGTCCGCGATCTCGGCGTGACTGGAGAAGGTTCGCAGCTCGAAACCGGCATGGCGGTTGAACTCCTCGGCCCTCATCCCGCCGAGGCCGACAGCATTCTCCGCCGGCGGAGTGATCGGAGCGGCGGGGAGGCCGGCGGCGACATAACGCATGGCACCGGGCGCACACTGCGAGGCACGCGCACCCGCGGTACCGACCGAACCGGTTGCGTGAGTGTGCCCGCTGCCGTCGCCGGTGGCCCGCCCTGCCGCTGCTGTGAGTGCGGCGGCGGTTTCCTGGTCGAGCAGGCCCTGGTCGGCCAGTTCGAGGGCCTTGGCTACCACGTTCGCGCACCTGGTTTTCGGAGACACACCGCGAACAGGTGCGATTCCGAATTTCTTGAACAGCAGGAGCCTTGTTTTCTTTACTGAAGGCAGGCTGGGCGCAGATCCGTGCTCGCCGAGATGGCGGATAACCTCATCATTAGTGGTGCGGCCTGCCCGAAAAGCCAAGAGCACCTTTCGCTCGGTATCATTCAACCGGACAGCCGCAGGTGCCGGGTGTGCGGCAGCGTCGGCTTCGGCGAGTAGAAGCTGTTGACGGGCCGCGGCTACGGCATCCTCGTCGATCAGGCGCAGCCGGCCGACTTCGGCCAGGGCGGACTCGCGGTCGGAAACTCCGAGCTTGAAGAATACGCCGTTCTTTCCGCCGCTCATCGCATCTTTTATCGACTTCTCGCTGCTGCTTTGTTGTATTTGACGGGCGATAGCACCGTGGGTTTTATACCCGGCGGCGAGGTGCTCCAGAACAGTTTTCTGCATGGCGGTGAGTTTGGGGCCGGGGATCGTTGTCGTGTACGGGGTGTCGGTGGACGTACGCCCAATTTCATAGGTGTCGCTATCGGAGTGTTGGCGGAGATAATGGACCGCTGCGCCGACCGTGGGGCTATTGATGAAGGTGTATCGGGTGGCACCGGGTTGAACGATGACCAGATTGGGATTTATGTGATCGACAGCGGCGTGGAACGCGAGGGGAAGGCCGGGGTATTTAATGGAACGGCTGCCTGTGGTGCGGCCTGCACGGAGCTCACGGATTTCCTGATCCAGCTCGAGGGCGCGTCCGCGGGTGAGCTCGACGCGGAACTGCTCGACACGGACTTCTTCATCGCGGAGCGCCTCGGATCCGAAGAGGCCGTTATCGTAGTCGGTCAGGAATTGGTCGTGACGCGCGTCTTCGTGAGCTTGATCGGCCTCGAGCTGATCGCTGGTGATATGCCGGCCGTAGTAGTCACTGTGTCGTTCGAGATGATCGGCTAGGTCGTCGTACAGCTTCTGGTCTTTACCGAGTGCATGGACGAGGGCTGCGACAGGCGAATGAAAGTCGTCGCTCCAGTGACCGGGGATGGGGGTGTGGACAGTGACGTCGGAGACGTCGAGAGCGTTCAGCTGGGCGAGGAATTGGTGCGTGTAGACGGTGTCCGACGGTTCTGCCGCAGTGTGGAGTCCGATCGTGCCGTTGGCCAGGATGGTGGCGGTCGTGTTGCCGGGGAGCTCGATCTCGGTGCCGGTAGGGAGGGCGTTCTGGTGGATACGGCGTGCGAGGTCGTCGCGGGTGGTCGGATCGGTGGCGTCGGCGGCGGGGTAGCCGGGATCGGTGTGGCCGGTCGCATGGTCGTCGGATGGCGCACCGATGCGGATGTCTCGTGGGAACGCCGGGCGTCTCGCACCGCGCTGGAGAAGCGGGCGAATCGGGTCGCTGCCCAGGCGAATCGGGCGGGCCGTGGTGCCGGTCGGGGTGTAGAGAACGGCGAACCGACTGGCCGAGTCGCGGCGCGCGGGTGGTCTGCTGGTCCGGCCGGTGGCGTCCGGAACGTAGTCGCGGACAAAGATTGCGCCGTCCTCGTTGACCATCCGGTAGGCATGCGCGCCAATGCCGTTCAGATTGACCTCGGAGTGCTCGCGAACGACCAGTGCCTGCGCGCCCGGGCCGAGAAGTTGCAACTGCCTGCCGATCTCGGCCTCGCCGGCATATCCGCGGAGCTTCCCGCCGGCGGCCTTCTCAGCTTGCCGCTTCGAATAACCCGGCAGCGCTGCCCGCCCGCGCCGCAGCCAGCTTCTGATGTTGCCGCCGGATTCGGTGCCCGTGATCGCACGGAGTCTGATTGCGCTGCTGGTGATGCCGCGTCGGGCGAATCCGTTACCGATGCCGGTGAGCGCGCGGACGAGGCACTGGTTGTCGTCGAACTCGGCACTGCGAGCAGTGGCATACGGTCGGCTGATGACGGCCGTGTGCATGCTGGTGCCGTCACCGCGGGCGGAGGCGATGGCCGTGCGGGCGCCGGTGCCGTCACCACGGTTGGAGGCGATGGCCGTGCGGGTGCTGGCGCCGCCACCGCTGATCGGGACGGCAACCGTGCGTGCGGTGGGAGTTGTTGTGCCGCTGGCTGTCCGGCTCCAGCGCTGGAAGAGGGATCGGACGCGCCGGTGTCGAGTGCGCTCATCCGATGAAGTGTGCTGTGCCGCAGGCGGTGTCGTCGCCTCGCTCGATGCACCACGACTGCCGAGACGGGAGATGAAGCCCCGAAGCCGTTGCACCGTGCGGGATCCGGGTGAGGGTTGCGCACGCGGAGGGCCGAGAGTGGGGAAATGTTGTTCGCCGTCGGCTCCGATGTAGATGATCCGACCGTCGGTGTCGACTGTTGTTGTGACGTCACGAGACCGGCCGCCACCACTAACCGGCTGCGTGTCGCGGACGGGTGTGCTGCCGTCGGTTCCCGGAGCAGCGACCTTCCGGCCAGCGGTTGCGGATGTTGTTGTGCCGTCGCGGGACTGGCCGCCGTCACCGGCCGGTTGTGTGTCGTCGATGCGGTCGTCGCGTACCGCCGCTTCGGTACCCGGCGCATCGTAGACATGGTCGGGGAAGTCCTCGAGCAGCCCGGACTCTCCGTGGTTGCGAGCCGTGTCGTAGGGACTGGTCATCTCGAACGGGCCCAAACCGGCCCCCGCCTGCGATGTTTCGCCCTGCTCCTGCTGCGTCCGGGAGTCCGGCGTTGTCGCCCGCCGACGTACATCGCGTGGCGGCACCAGCGTTTCCTGGCTGCTGGACGGCTGCTTCGGCCGGAATTGTTGCGTTTCCGGGGTCGATACCGACAGATCGAACGTATCGGGTAGTCCGGAGCGCACGACTTTTCCATCCGTGCCGTGAATGCCTCTGACGGGAAACCGGTTCTGCCGGAAGGGATCGTCCCGCCACCGCTGGTCCGGTATGGACTTGTTCCGGCCTGGGATATCAACGATGAACTCTTGGGCACGTGGAGCCCGCCCAGAGTCCTCAGCCTCCTTCGCGGACCGTGGCGAACTGGTTCGGGCGTGCGGAGCCCCTCCAGAGGTCTCGGCCTCCCGCGCAGGCCGTTGCGAGCTGGTTCGGGGCGAAATCACGAACGGAACGAACGCACCATGAGGCCGGTTCCGCGGTTCGGTCCCGGACTTCCGCGTGCCCTCGAGCGCCCCGGAATCCTCCGGCACGGTGTCCTCGATCGGGCGGATGGCCGGGTCGATCGGGGAGATCCGTCCGTCCTCGATCTGCTCGGATTCGCGCAAGGCGGATTCGTGGGGTCGCGCGGTGTGGTCCGCATCAGTGCTGTGGACCGACACGTCGTCGTCAGTGCTGTGAACCGAATCGTCGGTGTAAGCGCCACGATCCGACTCAGCGATGTCAGCGCCACGATCCGACTCAGCGATGTCAGCGCCACGATCCGACTCAGCGATGTCAGCGCCACGATCCGACTCAACGTCACTGCCGTGCACCGAGTCGTCATCGATACGCAGTGCGGACCGAATGTCCCCCAGCCGCAGCGGCCTCCCCGGACCGGTTGACGAGGTGCGCTCGGCTTCGGCCTGCTCAGGTTCGTGCAGGCGTGGCTGGTGGGATCGTGCGGAGTGGTCCGCGTCGATACTGTCGACCGACCCGTCGAAGTAAGGTGACGACGGGAAACGGTCGGGAAGCGAAGCGGGCCTGCGGATATCGAGCGGGCTGAAGAGGTCGGACAGCTGCTCGGCATCGCGCTGGTGCTGTATGAAGTCCACGTCGGTCGGTGTCTGCGACCCTGGTGACGTAGACGATTCCTGCTGCTCGGTCGCTGTAGTGCCGACCGGTTCCTCGGGCAGCGGTGCGTACCGGACGGTGCCGGTGGACTCGACGGTGCCCGTCGGTGAGGAGGGCCGGACGGTACCCTCCGGCGGACCCCGGGGTGCGTCCACCTGATCGAGCTGCTGTGCCAGGTCGTCCTGCGATGTCTCGCCGAGCTGCTCCTCCTCGGTCAGGGCCTCGAGCATTCTTCGCCGCCATTCCTCCACCCGAGCGAGGTTGCCGGACTCCCCCACCCGGTCGGCGTCGTCCGGTTCCTCCCGCAGTTGACGGAGTTGTTCGCCGAGGTCCGCGGACTGCTGCTCGTCGCGGGTCTGTTGTTGCGCATCCGGCATGGCGGGTTCGGCACCCGACGGCTGGTCGTATGCCGAGGGGACGGACAGGTTCGGGTGCACCTGGTCGGGATCGATGCCACGGGCATCGCCATGCTCTCCGGTTTCGGTGATGCCGCCCGGTTCCTGTTCGGACGGCGGTGCCTGCTGCTCCCGCACCAGGGCATCGAGCATTTCCTGCTCTGCCCGGCCGCCGTCGGAGGAATCGCCCCGCGCCACCGGACCGATATCGCCGAGATCGTCGTCGGAAGAGTCATCCCGCAGCAACGGGCGGGGTTCACTCAGACCATCGTCGGAAGAGTCATCGCGAAGCAGCGGAGGGGGATCACTCAGGCCGTCCTCGGACGGAGCGTCCCGCAGTGGTTCGTTCCGGTCCGAGGTGGAGGCATTCTCGAGCGACGGCTCCGGCGTGCCCGGCGCCTCGACCGTCTCGGTATCGACCGCCAGGTAGTAGTGCTCGCCGACGACAAGGACCGCCGTGGGCGGATGGCGGTCGGTAACCGCATTGAACTCGGATTCAGCAATCCCCGTACGTGTTATGGAATACACCGTGAGTGGCCGGTCGAAAAGCGTTGCGGCTACGTACATTACAAAGTCCGCCGCCGAGTTGCGTTCGTATGCTCCGAGGTTTCGGAGGCCGTCGATGTCCTCGCTCGTTACGTCCAGGGCCGACATGGTGTCGAATTGCTCGCGCATTCTGTCGGTGATCCCGATCCGGAGTCCCTGAATTCTGCGAGCCAATTCCGCGCCCGCGTAGTCCCGGCCGGGGAACAGAATGGCGTGCAGGATATGGAACATGCAGTCGTGGTCGCGAGGCGCGGACTGCCACGTCCGGTCGTCGATGTCCGGACGGCCCGTTCGGAGCGGGGCTTCGGTGAACGGCGCCCCGTACTCGGAGTAGTCCTTGATGGTCCGCCTGTCGGACTGCGTGTTGTATCCGGGCCCGATCCTGAGTTCGTCGGCTCGAATCATCCAATAGTAAAGTGCCGCATCGAGTTCGGTGATCGGCTCGAGTGTCGCCGGGACCTGTCGCTCGGGCTCGGCGAGTGCTTCTTCCGGGGTGCGCTGGTCGCCGGCAGACGTCTCATCCCGCACTGCCTGCTGTGTCCGCTCGACCGAGTTATCCAGTGCGACATCATGATCGGTGTCGGCATCGGCAGCGCGCTCCGGCTGAGTCCACTCGGTACCCTGCGTCGGCTGCGATTCCTCGATGCCCGGTTCCTGCTGAGCCTTCTCCCTGCCCCGCTCCGGCTCAGCTCCCTCCGTGCTCCGCTCCGCTTCAGCCCCCTCGTCACCCTGCTCCAGCTGACGCTCGTCGGTGCTCTCTTCCGGCTGGGACTCCTCTGTACTCGCCTTCGGCTGAGGCTCCTCTACGCTGTCCTTGGGCTGGGACTCCTTGCCGCTCTTCTTCGGCTGGGACTCCTCCGTGCTCTTCTTCGGCTGAGATTCCTCGCCGCTCTCTTTCGGCTGGGGCTCTTCCGTACCCCGCTCCTGCTGAGCTTCCTCCGTGCCCTGCTTCGGCTGAGACTTCTTGGTAGGCCGCTTCCGCCGAGGCTTCTTGGTGCCCGGCTGCGGTTCGGGTGCGGTCTTGTCGGTGACTGCTGAATCCGTGCTGACGACAATGGGTTTCACCAGCGAATCGGTGGTGCGTGCGAGGGCGTTGCCGAGCACCCAGAGCATGCCCTTCGGCCCGATCAGCTTGATCAGCATGATGGTCCAGACGCGATGGTTGTCCGCGCCCGGGCCGTAACGCATGAGGTTGCGGCGCTGGCTGCCCACACTCCGGTCCGACCCGTAGCCCCCGGCTCCGCCGCCGAGGGGCCAGCCGGAGGGTGCGCCACGGTTACTGGCGTCCGAGACGGTCGGGATGCTCACGCCGAGGGTGGGCGTGAAGGTGACGGTGTGGTCGGCGTTGACCTTGAAATTGTCTGCCGAAACCACCATGCCATCGATAGCGAGTGTGCCGGTGGTGTTTTCGATCTCGTACGAGTGGAGGGTCACCTCGGCCGTGACGCCGGTGACCTTCCGGCCGCCGGTGTGCGGCACCGGCGTCGGCAGGCTACCGGTCGACGCGTCGACGCTGTTGAGGAACGCCGCCATGGACGCCGGGCCGAGAACCATCGGTCGCTTGCGCTGAGCCAGCGTGTTCAGGGCCAGGAGCATGGTCTCGAAGGAATGCGTCCGGCCGCTCGCCTCGATGCCCGGCGCGACCGCACGCAACGCCCGGCCGAGGCGCTCGAAACCATCGAACCAGTAGACCTGGATCGGCCTGGTCGGCACCCAGGGCTCCGCCAGCAGCTCGCGAACGGTGGTGGGTATCTCCATCTCGATGGCCACGCTGCCCGCGGGCGGGGGCGGGCGCGGGACCGACGGATCGGACCTGTAGACGAAGGGCGCGACACGGGTGGCGGCGGCGTTATCAGCGGCGGTTCTCATGTCCGCGGTGTGGAACTGGATGAAGTTCTTGGAGTTCAGGGTCCTCGATTCGGTGTAGGACTGCCGCCACAACTCTGAGATGTCCCGTCCCAGCAGGGCTCCCACCACGGATCCCACCAGGACCCCACCCGTGTAGCGGGCGAGGTTCAACAGGTACGTCGCCTGCGACCTGCTCAAGCGCCGCCAACTGACCCTGGACCTGTACAGGTACGGAAGCCCGACGATCGAGGTGTCATCGCCGCGCATCCACGTGTCCTGATCGCGTTGGGAGTCGTGGGTTTCGGTGGCGGTACCGGCACCCTGCCTAGCGAGGCTGACCGTGGGGCGTACCCCGTTGATCTGGAAGCTGGGGTTGAAGCTCCCCCCGTCGGCTCCAGCGCGACTCGTGCTCACCGCGGTGGCGCGGCCACCGTGCGCGTTGCCGTCCGCTGAGGTGTGCAGGAAGGTGTTCTCGATAGCGACGCCCTTGGGGGCCTGCCAGCCATATATCCCGCCGATATTCGCCCTGGGATGGGGAATCGCGCTGAGTGTCACTGTGACCAGACGTGGACCGAGCAAGGGCGACCAGTCGACGTAATGGAATTCTATGCCGCTCGGACCGGCATTGGGCAGGGTACGCGCGCCGAAAGTGGAAGTGTTCGCATTGATCTGGTGCAGCACCCCGCGGTAAAGGTTGGGCGACCCGGGAGTCGCGATGCCGCGCGACACCGACTCCACGTGATCCTTGACCTGCTTCCGGAAACCATTGCGACCGCCCTCGAGGTTTGCGGCGAGCACGGTGCCGAGGGGAATAGCGCCGCCGCTCTGGACGAAAGCACTGGGCGGAAGCAGGTTGGCCTTCTTCCGCTTGGGGATCTTGTGCCCGGCGGCCTCGACGAGGCGGGCCAGTTTTGGATGCAGGTGTAAATCCTTGTCGTACAGCAGGAATCGCACCACACCGGATTCCTCGACGACGAGGCTGCTACCACTGTGGGGTTCCCCCGCCACCTTGCCGGGTTCACCCAGCACCTTGCCGCCGATGCGCTGCACCAGCGCGGAAAGTTCCTTCCCCGCGCTCGCCGTGAGTTCCTTGGCCATCCTGATGACGAGGAGGTTGTTGCCACTGTTGGATTCAGCCTGCGTCTCGCCGAATTGTTCCGGCAGCCCGTCGAATACACCCAGCTCCCCGTCGGGTCGTCCCAGCACTTTGCCGCCGAGGCGCTTCACCAACGCGGTAAGTTCATTCGCCGCACTCGTGGTGAGTTGTTTCGCCACACTGATGACAAGGTTTTGGGTGCCGCTCTCGACAGTGACGACACGAACCACGTCCGCGGTGAACTCATAGGCAGGGGTTCCCGAGTTCGTGGTGACCCGATTGCTGCCGATCGTCTCGACCGAACTGGAGCCTTGCGACCTGGAATAGGTGTGCTGGAAGGTCTCACCGGGGATGTAACTGAAGTCGGCCTTGTCGCCCAGGCGGTGGGTGAAGCTGATGCCGAGCAGATCGCTGTGCTGAGTGGCACTGCTCTGGGCCGCGTTGTTATTGGAGGGGAGCCAGTTCTCGGAGTTGATATTCGCCGTTACCGGCAGCACGTTCACTTTCCGGAAATAGGAATCGATACGGACATCGAAATCGGTGCCGGCTATGACACCCGCGGTGCCGATGCCCTCGATATTGTCGGATTGCCGGGAAGTCTGCACCAGCGAAGCCACCATGGCGTGCGTCGATACGGCGGTGTGAATGACTTGATAGGACAACGACTCCGGGGTCGTCACCGGCTCCCCGAAGGAATGTTCCCACAACCACGTGCCGCCGGCCGTGAGTTTGTCCAGCCCCCACTCGACCCAGCCGATCTCGGGTTCAGGGCCTGGCGCGGGGTCGGCGGGCGCATCGTGCAGCACACCGGACGGATCCGTCACGACGAGGGTGGGGGCGTCGGAAGCCGACGTATCCGTCCGGCGCGGGAGGATCGGCCGGGTCGGCACCGGCTCCTGCTCCTGCTCCTGCTCCTCGGGGTCTGCGGGGAATTCGCCGGGCATCGTCCGAGGATGGGGTGTGGTGTCGAATTCGGTATCGATTTGTGCACTGTGCAGCACACCGGACGGATCCGTCACTACCAGGGTGGGTGGATCCGGAATCGGCGTATCGGACGCCTGCGGCTCGGTCTGCTGCGGCTCCGTCTGCTGCGGCTCCGTCTGCTGCGGCGGCGCTGCCGGAGGTGTGTTCCAGCGCGGCAGCACGGGTTCCTCGGCGGGAAATGCGCCGGGCATCGTAGTGTCGGCGTCCGGCCGAGCATCCTCTGTCTCCGGGCGGGAATCCTCGGCCTCTGTGCGAGCCCCTTCCGCCTCCGACCGAGTACCCTCCGCCTCCGACCGAGAACCTTCCGCCCCCACGCGGTCCCCTTCCGACCGAGAACCCTCTGCCTCTGCCCGAGAACCCTCGCCGTCAGGGCGAGAGCCCTCGGCCCCTGCACCGGGATTCGTGAGGTCGGACGCGGTTCCGTCGATGAGCGCGACGATGGCCCGGCGGACCCTCGTGCTGGATCCGCCGTCGACAACGACGGCCTGCTCGGGAATTACCCATTCCGGGTCGTTGAGCTGCTCGAGGTCCTCGGGCGTGAGTTGGCGGATGGTGGCAGCCGGCGGCTCGGTCGAGTCGGCGGGCTTCTCGGCCAGCGTGCGATAGCCGGGGAGATTCAGCCGGGCGAAACCCGCGGTGCTCTTCGGCTCCGGATCGTCGCCGTGACTATAGGTGATCTTCATCCAATAGGTGACAGGAAGGGAGTGGTCCTGCGTCCCTTCGCCGGCGGGGCTGATGATCATATTGGTTCCGCCGGTCTCGAAACCGAATGATTTGTCCGCCTCGCGGTGATAAGAACGAACGTAGCTCGGGGTAACGCCCGCGATTATTTCGCTGCCCGGCACGTCGAACAGGTTGGTGCCCGCGACATTGCCACCGCCACTCGGATTGACCAGCACCGAAGTCGTGCCGGACTGCGTACCGCCGGACAGGACGGTGCCCGTCACATTCTGGGTCTGGCCTATGGGGAACGTCCATTCGTGCGTAACGCCCTCGTGCGGATCGTCCTCCGAATCGTAGTGCCGTTTCGCGACGAGCTGGATCGAAATCTTCTCGGTATCGAACCGTATGGGCCTTTCGAACCAGGTGATAGTACCTCCTTCGATCTTCCTCGTCGTCTTGTCTACTTCGCCGTCGATCATTTCCTGTAGCGCCGAACACAAGACGAACTCCGAACGCATCCGCTCGAATGCGGCGATATTGTTATCGCGCGCGTCCTCGAGTTCCTGCTGGCGGTCGATCATGTCCAGCAGGCCCGGATCATCGTGTTTACTCGAGAAGAAACCGCGGGCCTCCAGGAACTTTGCGGCATAATCGAACAGCGGGGCGGTGCCGGTGACCCCGATCGGGGTGGTGTCGAGGCCGAGTTGCCGCAGACGCAGGACGTTCGTGGGCAGGTATCGAATCTGTTCCAGATTCGGTTTGAAGCCGAGGGCAGCCAACGACGGCACCAGCATATTGACCGGATAAGACGTCTCCTCGTCGGCCAGCGGCGTACCCTCCTCCGGCCCGAAGTGTTCACCGTCGCGGACCAGAACGATATCGATCTTCATCCGGGGTGTGGTGTGCAGCAGGTCGTCATGTAGGCGCATTGACCGCCCCGTGTGGGATTTTCTGCCGTAGCCCAGGGACTGCGTGGTCCGATGCGATGCTCTGCCGTGGCCGGTGATCTGGCCGCCTATACGCGGATACCCGGTCTCCTCGAACGCGTCGCCGGCGCCGAAGGTGAAGCTGAACGCGGGGTGAAAACCGAGTTCATCGGTGATCCGGGACCTCCCTTGCACGCCCAATTCCCGTTTCGTATAGGTTTCCAGTCCGAATTTCTCGTGTATGGGACCGGTGAGCTCGTCACCGCCCTCGAAGCGCACCCGCATCAGGAAGAAGCCGAGTGATTTGTTCGAATCATCTTTCCAGGCTGGATAGATGATCGCGCCGCCGTCCCGCGCGAGCGGGATGTTGCCGAGGATATTTTCTTCCTTGAAGAATTCCACCAGCTTGCGGGCGGAACCCGCGGAGATACCGGCGAGACGATTCCGGAATCCGGCTACGACATCGAGGAGAATTTGGTCGTGGTTCGGAATGCTCAGCGGGGCGTATTGAGGATGCTGCTGCAGGGAGGGGCGCTCGCCATTCGCATCGGGACGGGACGACGGGGGGATGGTGGCGCGTTCCCGCGGGTCGACCCGCGGGAACGGCGCGGGGATGGTGGCGGGATTATTCGGGTCGATCCGCGGCGTTCCGGTGCTGTCGGCCAAGAATTTCGGAATCATAACCGGAAGCCGTTCGGACACCTCCTCCTCGAGAGCGTGCCAGATCTTGTCCGCCGGATGCACCGACGGCAGGCCATCCGGGCTGTCGTTGTCGCTGATCTCCCACCGCATTCCATAATGGAACAGCACCGACGGACCCTTGCTCGACTTTTTATAGGATGCCTCGAGCGCGATAAATGCTGCGACATTCGTGGACGATTGGCCGTATATGGTCGAGCCCTGCGGTGTTCCATCCAGGCTGCGCAGTCCACTTACGTTCTTCGGCCTTTTAAATCCATAGGACCCCGCGAGGGAACGCAGGTTGTGCTCGCTGGCATGATTGCCGATCTGGGCCAAACCGCGCGAATAGCGGAAATAGGCCGCGGCCGGGCCGCTTTGCGGTTCGCCGTCGTCGCCCACGGGCACGGGTTGCTCCACTGGCTGAGCATCGTGCAGACTCAGGCGTAGCGAGATCGGGTAGTCGTGGCCATCGTAAGTGAAGCTCAGCGGCAGCCCCGACGCAGTGAACAGACGGGAATACTCGGCTCTCACGAAGCGCGAGGTCAGCACCTGCTCGATCTCGGCTCGGAGTTTCGCCTCCGGACTATCGGATCCCGCCACATACGCGTATGCCTGCCTGCCCAGCCGGTTCATCCGATCCATTGCGGACCTGTTTTCGCGGCCCGCTTTGTCCATGACATATCGGTAGCCCTGCTCGACCAGCCGCTGCGCCGTCTCTTCCGGAATCGACATGACCTCGACATCCGGTTGGAGGCCGTCATGCCTCGAACCGAGTTCCCGGACAATGTAATTCGGCTCCGGCGGTGTGATCACGATGTCGGGGACGGCGGGGCGTGGTTCGTGCTGGGCGTTCTCCTCCGACCCGGACACCGCCGCGGTGTGCGCGGACTCCTCGGGCACTATCGCCGGCGCGCTGTCGCCCGCAGGAGTCACCTCGGCCGGCTGCGGCTGCGGGCGACTCAGGTCGGTGAGTTCGAGCGCGACCTGCGGCTCGGCGCCCGCGCGGAGTGGTTGAGTGGATTTGCTGAGGGCGGATGGGGCGCTGGTGCCGGTGGTGACGGGTTCCCCATTGGTGTGGATGGCGACGTGGTAGTGACCGCCGCCGGTGTTGTCGCGGAGCAGGGTATAGACGGGCATCCCGGGAGCGCCGTGATGAAGGCGATGGACGGTGCCGTCGGGGTGGCGGATGTCGAGGTTGAGTCCGAGGGCGCGAGCTGCTGCGGGAAGCAGGAACTCGGCGGCAGGATCGGCATACCGACCGTCGAGCAACAGGTTTTCGAGTTGGCCGGTGAAGGCGGCGTCACGAAGCTCCTGATAGGAGGCATACCGGTACTGCTGGTATGCGTCGTGACGCTCGGAGATCGGGCTACCGGGCAAGAAGTCGGCGGGCGGGTCCCCGGGCAGGAAATGACCCGGTGGGCCGGGAGGCATAAGTTCGTCGATCGTGCCGGCCCGGTTGCGGTACGCGGCTTCCACAGCGTGGGCGCGTAGATCCAGATGCGCGTCGGCGTCGTTCATTCCGAGGACCCGGGCGATGGCATGGAACATGCAGTTCCCGTCACCCACCTGCGATTCCCACACCCCGCCATCGGGGGCCGGAATGCCACCGATGCGAGAGGGAAGTGCGGCCGCAGCGGTGTGCTGGGTGGCACCACCCCGGAGTTGGCGTTGACCGCTGGCGGCGGCGGGCCGGGCCGGTTCCGCCGAGGAGCCGACCGAAACCCCATCACCACCATCGCGCTGTCTCCGCAACCGCGCGATTTGGTCGGCCCGCAAGAATGGCATGACCGGCGCCAGGAGCCGCTCCGCCTCCTGCGGGTCCACTCGGAAGCTGTCGATCGCAATATCGAACTGTTCGCCGACAGAAAGCAGATTCCTGGACACGGCCTTCGGCTTGAACCCGAGTTCCGCTGCGATCTCTGGACGTGTGTAACCAGCGGCGTAGTGCTCGAAGATATTTCGCTGATTCACCGACACCGACACCGACAGCGAGGACGACAGTGACGGTGGCGGCGCTATCGCGTCCAACGCGGCGGCGGTCAGCACCCCGAGTCCCAGGACGCGTTCCTTCAGAGCCGCGGCGGACGTCTTCCAGTCGGCATCGGCGCCGAAGGCAACCTCGAATATCGCACCTAATTCTTTGATATGCGGCCACGACCAGCGATTACCCTGCCTGAAAATAGCATCGATCTGCTCGACGCTGTAACCGCTGACGAGATACGGGAGAATGATCCTCTCATCCTCGGACAAATGTTCGGACGGATGCGGCACCTGTGCCAGCTCGTCGATAAACTCCGAGTTGGTACCGACCTTTTTCAATGCGTCGGCAGTGGTCTCTGCCCCAAGCCCTTCTCGTGCCCTTCTGAGCCTGTCCTTCACAGCCCAATCGCCGATCGGCGCCAGTGCCCTCATGGTCCGCGACCTGCTGTAACGCTTGCCGGCATAGGCGAGTGCCTGCTTTACCGGCTTCGCCAGCCGACTGAACGACGACGCGACACCAGCGGCGTCGGCGGCCCTGGGGTCGGGACCGCTGGTTGTGCGGTTCCCACGGGCGCTCGGCTCATCAGAGGCCGGTGCGGGCGGCGGTGCTATCGCGTCCAGAGCCGTAGCGGTCAGCACCCCCAGCTCCAAGGCGCGTTCTTTCAGAGTCGCGGCGGACGTATCCCAGTCGGTCGCGATGTCGAAGTCGACTCCGAATACCCGGCCCAACTCTTTGATTTGCCCCCAGCTCCAGCGCCCGCCTTTTCCGAAAAGATCACCGATCTGCCCGACACTGTAACCTTTGACAATACGCGGGAGGATGATCCTCTCATCGCCGGACAAATGCTCGGACGGATGTGGCACCTTCACCATCGCGTCGACAAATTTCGGGTCGTCGCCAACCTTCTCCAATGCCTCGACAGTAGTTCTCGCGCCAATCATTTCACGGGCATTCTGGAGCCTTCGGTTCACAGTCGAAACGTCAATTCCCAGGCTTTTCGCAGCCCGGGAGATGCTGTAGCGCTTGCCGGCATGGGCGAGCGCCGCTTGCTGCGGATCCGTCAGATTGCCGAACGAGGGAGACCACGGCATGCCGTCGGCAACGGTGGTGTCGGACCGCTGATTTCGGTTGTCGGTGAGCCGGGCGTTGCGATCGAGCTGCTCAGTGAGGTCGGTGAGAGGGGTGAGTCCCGAGGGGCTTGATGGAGGGCGGTGGGCAGTGGTGGTGATGGTGCTCTGAGGTTCGGGCCGGCGCTCGGCTTCGCCGAATTCACGCAGTCGACGGGCTTCGGCGATGGCCTCCTCGTCCAGAAGGTGCCACCAGAGAGCTTCGGCAACGGCGGTGTCAGGATCGGAAACACCGAGTTTGCCGTAAATTCCTTTATCTACTCCACCCTTCCCGCTTACCGCATTGGTTATCGACTTTTCTTTGATATTCGCGTATTCATCACGTTTCCGGAGACTGGCGGCGATCGCGGAATATCTCTTGTACCCGGCAGCGCGGTGCTCGAGGAACGCCTTCTGCAGTTGCGTGAGCGTGGGCCCGGGGATCGTGGTGATGTAGCGGTGCTGGAGGGGTATTCGTCCGTATTGGTAGACGCTGCTACCGGGTTGTTGGCGGAGGTAGTGGACCCTGGCGCCGGGGGTCGGGTTGTTGATGATGGTGTGGGTGGCGTCGTGCTGGTGGATGATGACGTTGGCTTCGACATGGTCGATGGCAGCGACGAGTGAGAGGGGGACGCCAGGGTATTTGGTGGAGCGGTTTCCGGTGGATTCGCCGCGGAGAATTGCGGCGATTTCGCGTTCGAGTGCTTCGTCCTGCCCGAGAGCGATGGTGCTGCGGAGCTGCTCGGCGCGGGACAGTTCGGAGTCGATATCCAGGTAGGCGTCATTGTTGCCGAACCCGTGCCGAAATACCCTTTCTTCGGCCTGTTCCGCTTCGATTTCGTGGCTGGCGACGTCGTCGTTGGTGATGTAGTCGCGGTATTTGTCGCGATGGGTGCCGAGATAGCGGGCGACGCCGGTGCGGAATTGTGCGTCGACGCCTGTACCGAGCGTGCCGGCGAGGGCCATGAGGGGTGAGCTCTCGGTGCTCCAGCCGGGTGACGTCGGCGTGTGGATGGTGACAGCGCCGGTGGCGCCCAGGGAGCCGAGGTGGTTGGCGAATTCGGTGCGTCTGAGGTTTTCCGATCGTGTGCCGGTGCGGAGTTCGACCATGCCGTTGCCGAGGAGGGCGGCGGTGGCATTGCCGGGGAGACTGATTCGGGTGTCGGTCGTCAGGGTGTTCCGGCGGAGTTGGTCGGTGAGATCGGCGACTGTGGCGGTGGCGATGACAGGGAATTGGACGATTGTTTTGGTGATGGGCCGGTCGGGTGTGATGATGAAGTCGCGGATCAGATCGAGGGCGTCGTTGCCGATGGCAACGGTCCCGTTATAGGTGCTGGAAGGGTCTCGCCGCTGCAGGCCGTGGTTGCCGGTGACGACGAACCGTGTTGCTCGGTGACCCTGGCCGAAGAAGATCAGGGTGCCCGGCGGGTAGCCGTCGGTGCGGTCGGAGTCCAGGGTGAGGGCGAGGGCGGGGTCCGCGAGCAGCATGTGGGGCTCGTCGAACACCCGGGTGCGGGCGCTGCGGTCGAGGGACATTTCGGCGTCGGCAGGCCCACCGATGGCCGGCTGTTCGGAAACGGTCGTTTCTGGCGGTGCGCGGACACCGCCGGGCATGTCGACGCCGGCACGGAGCGGCTGGGTGGACTGACTCGTGGTAGGTGAGGCGGTGTCAGTGGTGACGGGTTGACCGGTGGTGTAGATGGCGATGTAGTAGTGGCCACCACCGGTGTTGTCACGGAACAGGGTGTAAACGGGAGTTCCGGGAGCGCCGTGATGAAGGTGATGGACGGTGCCGTCGGAGTGGCGGATGTCGAGGTTGAGCCCGAGCGTGCGCGCTGTCGTGGGGAGCAGGAATTCGGCGGCAGGGTCGGCGTACTGGGCATCGAGAAGCAGATTCTCGAGCTGACCGGCGAAAGTGTCCCTGCGGAGCCGCTCGTAGGTGTCCTGGCGGTGCTGCTGATATACGTCGCGGCGTTCGGCGGCGGAGCCACCCGGCAGGAAATCGGCAGGTGGGTTCCCAGGCATGAAATGACTGGGGGCGGTCGGAGGCATGAACTCGTCGAGGCTACCGGCCCGGTCGAGGTAGACGGCTTCCACCGCATGGGCGCGAAGATCCAGATGCGCTTCAGGAACGCCGAGTTCATCGGAGTCACTGCGCGCACCGGAGTCGTCCATGCCGAGTATCCGAGCGACCGCATGGAACATACAGTTCCCATCCCCTTGCTGCGACTCCCACACCCCACCATCGGGTGCGAAAATGCCGTTGATGTGGGGTCGGAGTCCGCGGCCGGTCGTGTGCTGGGTGGCGCCACCGCTCAGGGGCTGATGCCGGGTGGCGGGTGCAACGCCCCCATCCACCGGCAATACGAGTGCGCCATCATTCAGGGCCTGCTCATGACCGGAATCGGTAGCCGTCGGCGGTTCCGTCCGTATCAGGTTCCATTGCTCCGACCGCGTCGGATCCCCATCTCCGATGGCGAATCGCACACCGGTGCCGTGGACCTGAATGTTGGAGAATATGCTCAGCTGCCCGATGTCGAGGCTCAGCTCGCCGCCCTCGCCGTAGGTGACGCCGTCGATGGCCTGCTGCACGACCGGATTGGCACCCCACGGGTTCGCCAACCGCAGGATGATTCGGCCGTCGTCGCCGGACAGCACATCCAGCTTCGAATATCCATGGCTACCGATAAGCCCTGGATACTTGGTGAGTTCCAAATTCTTCCCGAATGAGGGAGTAGCGAGAATGATCGTATCACCGCGATCACGGAGGAACCGGATAAAATCGGCAATATGCCTCCCGGCAACCTTACTGGTAAAGGGTGTGCCGGGGTCATAGGCTTCCGCCAAGTAACCCAGCACTGCACGTATTTCAGCCGACCATTGGTCTCGCTCGTCCTCGTTCAGGTGCGCCTCGAGAAACTCCTCGAACTTCTCGGACTCGGGAACTTCCTTGGTAGCGGGCCACTCGTTCTGCCATTCCTTCTCCAACCCGACGAGCGATTCCGCCTTCGACCCGGCGTCGGATTCCGCCTTCATCCCGAGAAGACGTCGCGCGAACGCCGGGTCCGCTTCCCTACCCAGCTGCTCGGAGACCAGGTCGTGCAGGGTATCGACACCGAACCGCATCGGATGCAGGAACGTCCGCAGCGCGACTCTACGAATCGGCTGATGTACGGAACCGAAGCCACCTACCTCGTACGGCGGCAGCAAAGCGCTCATCGCGAATATCCCCTGGCTGTTCTGAACCTTCAGGTAGTCGCCACCGGGCGCCGCAAACCCCTTCTCGGTCAGCGCCACCCACGGCGCATGATCCGCGTCGTAGGCCGCATAGATTATCCGCCCGTCGGCATCAGCCCACAGTTCCCTGGTGATTCGCACCCAGCGCGGAATTTCCTCCGTGTCGAAGAGTCGCACGAGTACGGTGCCGTCACGACATTCGTAAATCATATCCACGGTTGCCCCGGTATTGTAATCGGCCATATCCTGCAACGGCCCGACCAGGAAGCAATTTCCGAGCTTGCCCTGGGCCGCATCCCGCGACACCGGCTGTGGCTTTCCCTCGGGAGATGAGCGGAACACCGGACCGTCCGCGCGCTTGATCGTGCGCCCCAGTTGACGCATCGCCTCCTTGGACACCGGGGTAGGCCCGTCCAACACGCCGTTGCCCTGCGAGTCCAGCCCCAGAGGCGTTGATTTACCAGGTAGAAGGTATGACGGGTCGTCGTCGCGCATCCACCGCAAACCCATGACATCCTGTTCGGAGACCTGCCAGTGATATAGACCGTCATGGCCGCGGCCGGACGAGAACATCTCGGGCACGAGCCGCCGCCGCACCTCGTGCACCGGGTCTGCCACATCGTTACCGGCGCGCACATAGAGGAGTTGCGGGTTGCCCGGGTGCGCGGCGGCGTGCAGCCACTGGCCGGGCCGCACACTCAGCAGTTCGCCGTTGTGGTCCACGATGCTCAACCGGTCCGACGGCGCGTCGATATTCGTCCGCGGCATGGGGGCGAGCGGCACCAAATCCGGATTCAACGGTATGCCGAACGGCCGCACCGACACCGTCGCACCGGGCACGATCTCGAACGGCAACAGCGAATACGCCTTCTGCGCCAACGCCGCCCACATCGGCTCACCATCGACATGAGCCACATACAACGGCAACCCCGACTGGTCGTGCCGCAAAGCCCGGTCGACCTTCACCCAGCGCGGCTCGCCGTTGACGAAGTACCGCACCCCAATACTGCCGTCCTTGTATTCGTGGAACATGTCCAAAAGCGCCTGCGGATCCCGCTCGGCCATCTCACCCAAGGTATCCAGCATCGCCTCGAAATCCGACGAAGTTCCTACGCGAGCATCGGACCGACGCGGACCCGCACGCGAAAACAGCGGGCCCACATGCATTCTCATCCCCGAGGGCCCGTCCATACCCAGCGCCCGCACCGCGGGCGCCGGGAGCGCGACGGTCGAGCCCTGCCACTCGAAACTCAGGCCGCCGGCGTCCGCCGGCCGAGTCGGCACCAGACCGGGGGAGCCCAATATTCCTGGCGCCCCGCCGGGCGTCGCGAACAGCAACCAGGTCGGGGGCTGACCGTGCTGGTCCCGCATGAGTACGCCGGCACGCACACCATTCGTCTCCGGGCCCCAGCTGAAGAAGCGCATCAGCCAGTCGTTCACCGGATATCGCACGCCGGCCGGATCCGAAGCCAGCCGGATCGAATACCCGGCCCCCGGACCGCCGGTGCCCGGCACCTGGTCCAGCACCACCCCGTCCGTCGGCCCGATCACCACGGCCCGGCCGTCCGTGCCGATCAGCACGGTGTGCTGCGTGGGCTGGATCGTGCTGATATGACGGAGCGTCAGGTCGTCGGGCACCGTCGAGGAGAATCTCTGCCGATTCTCATACGGTTCGGCACCTGACCACTTCTCCAACCACTGCTCGTCATCGAACAACTCCCATTCCGCCTCGGTGAAGCCCGAGCCGGTGAAATAGCCGGGACCGCCGAGGCCACGGAACAGTTGGTCACCGAGCTGGGTGTCGCCGCTTTCGGGTGCGAACGCCAGCGTGGGTGCAGCGACGACAGCCTGATGGTCTGCCGGTGTGTCGTCGTGGTCGGGGCCGAGGCCGAAATTCGACTCGAAACCGGTGGCTTGCGGCGGTTCTGTGATCGAGGACGTGGCGGCGGGGCCGCGCTGTCCGGGTCCGGCCCGGGCTACGGGAACGGTGACGGGCTTCGTATGGAGGGAGGTCTCGAGTCCGTAGAGGCCGTGTGCGCCTGGGCCGCCCATCCCCATGGTCCAGAACTTCGACACGTGTTCCACACCAACCGCGATGATGCCGCCCCTGCGGGGGATGCTGGTGTCGGGCGGGTCTGCGCGGACGTCGCGCTCCCATATCTCGCTGCCCGGAGCCTTCCGGGTTTTGACGCCGTTCGGTTCGGTCCGGAGTTGGTGTCCGTCGACCGTTTGCCAGATAGTACCGACGCTGGAGACCCATTGCTGTGAGCCGTCCGGGTGCCGAACATGGCGGTACCCGTCGGGGCCGATGCGGTAGACGGTTCCGTCCGGATCCTGGCGGGATTCGCCTCCGCCGGGATGAATTTTGTACGTGGTCTCGGTCCCGTCCGGGTGCACGTCCACGCGGACGCGGGTGCCGTCGTCCAGTTCGGTGTAGCCGGATCCGCCTGGGGCGAGGCGGTATTCGATGCCCTTCACCGGCCTGGGGTAAGTGCCGTTGCGGTCGTGCGGATTTTCCAGCAGGAGCCATTTCGGTTCGCCCGACTCCGGGTCGCCTACGACATCGAGGAGCGCATACGTGTGGTTGGGGACCAAACCCCGTGGCGTGCGGCGTTGTCCGAACGGCCGTGAACCGAGGAGGACGGTGGTGCCGCGGCGCCGCAATGCCCACGCCATGCGGTTCGCGATGGCCCGGGCGGCAAACAGGTATTCGTCGGGGACCCGGCGTTTCTCGAACGGACCGCTGTTCATGGCGCGGACGTAGTCCGTCAGGGCGTTCTTCTCGGATTCCCACTGCCCAGGGAACGTTTCGTCGAGGTAGCTGCGGAAGCCGTCGGGCGATTCGAGGTCCTCGGTACTCATGAACCGGTCACGCGCGGCGTTGCGGGCAGCGTCCGTGGAGTGCGCGGCGCGTATGCGACGCGAGGCGGCAGCACGCCGAGCCCACGTCTGAGCGATTAGGTGGTCGAAGTACTCGGTCTCGGTGACGAGTCGGCGGAATTCGGGGTCGCCGCCGACAAGTCTCTCGAGGGTGTCGGAGTCGAGGCGGAGCGGGTGCCAGAAAACCGGATCGCGGACGAAGCTGACGGGTTGCCGCAACCAGCCGTCCCCGGGCCGGTAGAAGCCCGTGCCGAGAAGCGTCAGGGCGGCATTCAGCTGATTCAAGTGTGTGGCGGTGATCCCCAGGTAGCCCTCGTCCCCACCCAGGCGTTGCGCGAAGGCCTTCTCGATGATGGCCGGCCACAACGGTTGTCCGGGTTCGTGCCCGGCGAAGTGCCCGCTCTCGGTCCTTGGTGTGACCGGGATGTACATGTGGACCGGCTCCCACTCGATGGTGCCGTTGATGTCGAGCCGGACGTAGACGATGCCGTCCTCGGCGGCGTCCTCGGGAATGTGCAGCATGTCCTTGATCGACTGCGGATCGCGGTGAGCGAGGGCCTTGAGCGGGGCGATCAGGGCGCAATCACCGGTTCGCCCCTGTCTGGCGTCCTGTGGTTGTGGCATTCCGCTGGGGCCGAACAACTGCTCTGCGCCGCGGTTGGCAAGTCTCGGCAATTCGGGCACGATCTCGTGCGGGGCGCTGACGGCCAGCCATTTCGTTTCCCCCGGACGTTTGATCGCCCGCACATCGCCTTGGGGCAGCGTCTTGGCGACGAGTTTGGATCCGTAAGGAATGTGCAGCACATCCATCCGGCCGAGGTGGTCGCGGCCGAGAATGCGAATCTCGCTTGCCACATTCCACGTCACAGTGCCGTCGCTCGCGGGTGTGAAGCCTTTCGCCATGGCCTCGGGGATGATGTAGTTCTTTCCGTTCGGGTCCACCAGATCGAAGTGCGGACCGCCGTCCGACTCGGTGACGAACTTCCCGGTCACGCGGCCCGCGGTCGGCAGTCGCAGCACATCGCCGGCGAGACTCACGAGGGTGAGGGTGTCGCGGGGACGCTCGTTGCGACCGGCGAAGATCGGGACCGCGATCGGCCCGTACAAACGCTCATGCCGTCGGGGAGTAAGAGTCTTCAGGTACTCGCGATGCTGGGCGGCCGTGGGTGGCTGAAGTCCGGTCCGGTCGTACCGGGTTCGCGACGGTTGCGTGGTGCTGGGCCACTCGCCCCCGTGGGCGTCGACCGGCAGTTCGGCTTCGAGGCTGCGGAACAGGTGGCGGCCGAAATAAGTGTCGCCGTCTTCGGGCTCGAGCGGCGCGGCAGCGGCGGCACTGCCGGTCGATGCCCGCAGTGCGGCGATAGCGCGGGTGTCGTCGAGGTTGCCCCCGACGGCACGGGCTACCGCAGCGATCGTGGGTATCCGACTCTGCTGCTTGCCGTTCCGGCTACGGACGGTCAGGGGATGATCGTCGGTAATCCCGAGTTTGTGGAGTATCGCTACGAGCGAATCTCGCACCCGAAGCGGGGAAATCGTCGAATGCCCTTGCCGCCCGAGGTCGGCGGCGATGCTGACGGTCGTGTGTTTTCGGCCTTCGTCTTCGAAATTGTCGTAAAGATAGCGGAACACCGCCCGCTGCGCGTCTGAGAATTCGACATCGCGTTCGGGTTCCCGTTCGCGTTCGATCCTGGGTACTGCCGGGATCGCGGCGATGGCGGCCTCGTCGAGCATGCCCATTTCGCGGGCCTTTGCCACGAGTCGGGCGCGGCGCAGATACCATGTCTCGCCGGCCTGTTCATGAATAAGCAGGTCCTGGTATGCCTCGCCCAGCGCCGCCTCCACGTGTCTCTCGTTGACCTGTGGAAATCCGTTGCCCCGTAGTTGGTCAGCGATTTGCCGTCTGGTGTAGCCGTCCCTGCCTTCTTGGGCGGCGCAGTAGTGGAGCACCGCCTGCTGCAGCGGAGACAGATGGCCGTTGATCGTAGTGGTGTAGTTCTCGAGGACGTCCGTGGCTCCCAGCAGGTAGCCGTCTTCTGGGTCCTGTTGCAGGAAGTAGACGGGCCGGCCGGGGGTGGGTGCGTTGACGAGGGTGTGCCGATGGACGCCGGGGGCGATATCGACGATGTTGATGCCGTACTTTTCCGCGGCGGCTTCGATTATGACGTTGAGGTTCGAGTGTTTGCCGGTGAGACTGTCGGTGCTGCGCCCGGCACGCAATTCCGCGATCGTGTGATCGAGCAGCAGGCGGCGTTCGAGGTTCATCTGGTCACGGAACTCGGCGGCTTGTTCGGCCTGGGTCGAGCCCGGAGCGACGAATTCGGGGTTGCCGACGGATTGTGCGTTCTCGTTGAGCTGTTCGGCGTCGAGGAAATCCGTAGTGATCCGGTCGAGGTAACGGTCACTGTTTTCGTCGAGATACCGGGCGATTTCATCGCGCAATTGCTGTGGGTTTTCCTGGTACCCGAGGATATGGGCGAGTGTCGTCGTGAGCGGGTCTTCGTCGTCATTGTGGACGCGGCGCCACCGAGGTGGGGTGGGCGGCACGAGTTCGACGGGTTGATCTTCGATGCCGGGGTACTGGACGTGCAGATCGGCGACGAATGCCGTCTGATCGACGATCCTCGGTGCCCCTCGGGTCGGCTCGAGAGCGATGCCGCCGGCGGCGCGCAGGGTGGCGCGGGTGCCGTCGGGGAGCCGGAATCCGGTGCCGGTCACCAGGCTGTTGCGGTTCAGCCGGTCCCCCAGTTCGCCGACACTGATGCGCGCCGGCCCGGAGGTGTCCGGTGCCGGACGAACGACGACTACCGAGATGACGGCGCGGTCCTCGAGATGGTCGCGGAGCTTGCCGAGGACGTCACGGCTGCTCCAGTCGGACTCGTCACGGCGGAGGTGCGCGGCGGCAACGGGGCGGAACTGCGGGACGAACCGGCCGACGGGGGCCACGATCAGCCGCAGCCTCTCCCGATCATCGCTGATGTAGATGCGAGTACCGGGTGGGTAGTTCGGGTAGCCCCGCGCCGCTTCCCGGTGCAGGCTTTCCAGCCACGAGGTGGGATAGCCCACCACTTGGATATGGCCGGGGATCTCGTGACCGGGACCGGCGAATTGCCCGCCAGCGGAAGAGGACTGTTCGAAAACGGTCGATGGTGGCGGTGCGCGGACACCGCCGGGTGTGTCGACGCCGCCGCGGAGTGGTTGGGTGGATTGGCCGGCAGTGAGTGGGGTGATGTCGCGGGTGGTGACGGGTTGGCGATCGACGGAGATAGCGACGTGGTAATGACCACCACCAGCGTTATCACGCAAGAGCGTGTAAACAGGAGTCCCGCGACCACCATGACGGAAGCGATGCACAGTACCGTCGAGGTGCCGGATATCAAGATTGAGACCGAAAGCCCGTGCTGCTGCAGGAAGCAGGAACTCGGCAGCCGGATCGGCGTATTCGCCCTCGATCAGAAGGCTCGCGAGATCACCGAGAGTACCGTCGTGCAACCCCGCATACGTGTCGAAACGATATCGCTGATACGCATCATGACGCTCGGCACCGGAACTGCCGGGCAGGAAATCCGCAGGCGGACCTCCCGGCATGAAATAATCCGGCACCGCGGACGGCACGAAGCCGTCGACGATACCGGCTCGGTCCCGATACGCGACCTCCACAGCACTGGCACGTAAATCCAAATGGGCATACGGATCATTCCGCGGGGCACGACCCTTCCGCATGCCCGAATCGTCACGCACATCGGAATCGTCCCGCACATTGGGATCGTACATACCGAGCACACGAGCCAAAGCGTGGAACATGCAGTTACCGTCACCCCGCTGCGACTCCCAAAACCCGCTCTCGGGTGCGGGAATACCGTTGATATGCGAGCGAAGCACGGGGTCGGCGACGTGCTGAGCGGCACCGCCCCTGAGGGGCTGCTGTCGGCCGAATGACGTGCTCGCGCGATCGGATATAGGGTCGGAGGTAGGCGCTGCAACGTCGCTTCCCGTCACCGGTGGCAGCAACGTCCACTCACGCGCCACCCGCTCCAACTCCGCAACATCCTCACGGTCTCCCAACCGCAACCCTTCGAACAATTTCCGCACGCGTGCCCTGACCGGCTTTTCCGAAATTCCGAGGGCATGTTCCAGTGCTGCTATATTAATATATCCATCACGTATGATCCGGTGGAGCACGCTAATTTCATCATCCATAAATGACACATGAGCATCCGACTCCGGATCGAAACCGTGATATTCGAAATCCAGGTCACCCGGCATCGGCTCCCGCTCCAACAGACCCCAGACACGGGCCGCCCGCACTGCGCCCAGATGAGAACGGTCAGTGCCCGTCAACAACAATTTGTTATAGATCGGCTTGAAGCGATCTTTAATTTTACTCGATACGTCAGGGATCTCAGCTCCCGCCGCCGCCTCGAGCTCTCCGGCTAGATCCTTATTTTGTTTGCGCTCCATGTTCGGTTTACGCACCGAAATCCGGGAAAGCAAATCCACCTGACCGGATTCGAACTTCACCCGCGCACCATTTGCCGGATTAATCCCGAAATGTTCGTAATCCCGGTCACCAGGTTCGGGAGCAGCCGGGGCCGGTTGCCCGGCGACGGTGGTCGACGCCGAAGAATCACCATCGCGCCGCGTCCGCAACCTTTCGATCCGGTCATCCCGCAACTCGGACCCAACCATCTCCAGAAGCTGATTCACGTCTTCCTGGCGCACCCTGCTGCCGACTTGAACACCCTCGCGGATGCATGCAGCGCGCACAATCCTGAATACGCTGCTGCGAGTAAGGTTGCAGTCCGCCTCAATTTGCTCGATCGAGCAGCCGGCCTCGAGGCATTCGAGGATATTTCGCTCCTGGGGCAACAGCGAGGGTGCCGGTTCCATCTTCCCCAGCTCGTCGAGGGTCAGCGCTCCGCGTACGATAGCCTGCTCTCGCAGAGCGGAGGCGAACCCTCCCGGATCAGTGAACCTTTCCCAATCAGCGAACCTTTCCTGAACGTCGAATACCCGACCGAGCTCCCAAATCAGCTCCCTGCACGAACGCAGATTAACGTCCAAAATTTCACTGATATGCTCGGGGCGATAACCTTTGGCAACATATCGGAGAACTGATTCCTCTTCCACTGTCAACGAGCTGGAAGGATGCGGCACCTCCCCCTTGATCCTATTGAATTCCGGATCGAAACGAACCTTCTCCATTGCCTCGCCAACGTTTGCGACACGCAATCCTATCGATGAATTTCTGAGATCTTCATCCACAGCACTGAGAGGTATTTCCAGAGCTAGCGCGGTCCGCCGACGGATGTAGTTGGCGCTGGTGTAGGCGAGTACCTTTTGCATCCTTTTCGACAGATAGTCGAACGATCCTGGCTCCGAAGCCTGCACCGGGACCTGCGGGGATACGAGCGCGCCGCGCACCCGGGACCCGGCCGGAGTTCCGTGGGTAACGCTGCCGTCAATCGCTGTCGAGGCCGGTTGTCCGGGCACAGGTGCTTCCTTGCCGAGCGATTGCCACGACTGGTCCTCTTTCTTGGCAAGATCGAGGTTGGCGTACCCAAGTCGGTCGTATATGCTTTTCACCAATTTTTTTACACGTTCCCGCTTGATTCCAGGAAACTCGCCCTGGAGACGTGCGGTGATTTCGGCGGGTGTTGTGCAGTCCGGCCCATAGACCTCGAGGATCGCTTTTTCCACGCGAGCGAGTTTGGGGCCGGGGAGTGCTGCTGGGGAGCTTCGGCGGCTGTGCGGGTCTCTGCCGTGCTGATAGGTGAAACTGTCGCGGGCTTGCCGGAGGAAGTGGATGGCAGCGCCGACGGCCGGGTTGTTGATAATGGTGTAGGTGGTGCCCCGTTGGTAGATTATGACGTTGGCCTGGGCCAGGTCGATCGCGGCATGCACCACAAGGGGGACGCCGGGGTACTTGGCGGATAGGTTGCCGGTAGTTTCCCCTTGACGAATTGCGTTGATTTCGTGGTCGAGCGCTTGTTCGGCATCGAGGTGGTCGGCGATGATTTGGTCGTGGTATTTACTACGGTTGGCGGCGAGGTAGTCGGCGATTTTGCCGCGGAACTCACGCAGCTCCGAGGGGGTTTTCATCTCGCCCCCGAGAGCGTAGGCAACGGCCGCGACAGGCGGTTCCGTGCGGCTCCAGCGGGACGGTGTGGGCGTATAGATGGTGACTTTCGCGGCGCCCGGGGGGAGATGTTCGAGGAACTTGGTGCGGTTGAGGGATTGTGTTCCCGCAGGGGTGTCGAGTTCGGTTTTTCCGTTGGCGTTGGTGATGGCGGCGGTGCCGTCGGGGAGATGGATTCGGGTGTCGGCGGGGAGGGTGTTGTTGCGGATACGGTGCGCAAGTTCGGTGGTTGTAATGGGGTGTTCGATGCTTGTTGCGTTGATGGAACGTCCGGGCTCGTCGATATGGTTGCGTATGAATTCCAAGGCGCTGTTGCCGGTGCGGACGGGTTGGTTGTTACCGGCGAAGGTGGATTGGCCGGAGTTGGTGCTGGGGAAGTATTTCGGTTGTATGCCATGGTTGTCGGTGACGATGAGCTGGAGCGTTCCGTGCTGGTCACGGAGGCGGATGTGGACTCCGGGCGGGTAGGTGTTGTTGAGGCCCAACCCGATGGCGATGGTGAGGTCTGCCAGCAGCAGGTCGGGGCTTTCGAATTCCTGCATGTGGCTGGTGATGTCGTTAGCAAGGGAGGGGCCGGGTTGGGGTGCCGGGTCGCCGTCGGCAGGGTTCGTGCTGCTATCGGCGGGTGCGTGGGTTGGCTCGTAATCCGCGGCGGGGTGCACGATTCTGACCATGCCCTCGGCGCCCAGAACCGAGGACCCTCGCCCGACCGCCTGCCGGAATGCGACCGCGGAGATCACCCGGACCAGACCGTACCGAGCCCCGACCATCCGCACGCCCCCGGGCTCCACCGACGCCGTCAGCACGACGTTGCCACCGACGCTGAACTCCAACCGTGTCCCTGCGGGGAAGGCATTCCCCGTGAAATTGTCCTGGAACTCCTGCCAGCCGAACTCGTCGATCCGCTCCGCATTCGAGTCGGCGACGGGCGCAACGGCGGGCGGCGGCGTATCGGTCCGGCTGGGGCCGGGCGGCGGAGCCGAGGTCGACGTCGCGCCCCTATCAGCCGACGAGGATGCCTGCGCCCGAGCAGCGCTTCCCCCGGACGGCGGCACATCGGAATAGTCCAGATCGCCCGGCTCGGGATTGCGAGGCAGCAAGCCCCACTTACGAGCCACCCGCACCGAATTCCGGAAATTGCGATCCTTACCCGCCAGATTGAATTTATCGTATATCTCCTGGGAGCGCTTTATTACCATCCCCAGAGTGCCACCGATATCGCTGGCTATGACCTCTTGATAGTTCCTACCCCAACTCGGTTCGTACCGCGCCAGCGCGTAAAGGTAGTCGGCCTGAGCCAGCGTGAACGACTTCAGCTTATCCGACTCCGGGTCCCGCCCGAAATACACAAAATCCACATCACCGGGCATCGGATCCGGCCGCAGCCACCCCCGCTCCCGCCCCATTGGCACCACAATAGACTCATCAGAATAGGTGCCCTGCGGCTTCAATATGTCGAGTGCGCTCCTCCAGTGGCCACCGGCTCGAGAACCGCTGACTCGGAGGTCTTTACCGATGTCCTTTTGGCGTTTTCCTTGCGCAACCGACCGGAACACCTGTAGTTCGATGTCCGAGGGCTGCCGATCAAGATCAGGCAGAACTCGCCCGACGGCTACGACCTCCACCGCTCCCACATCACGCAAACGCTCGCCCATACCGTCCGCGGGCAGGACCGCGGGCGAGCCCGAAATATCGAACCCGCCCTCGCGGCGCAAGTCCGCGGACACCGTACGCTCCCCATCCTGCGATTCCTCACGCCACGACACCCGGGTTCCCGCACCGAAACCGCCATTGCCCAGCACATGCAGGAATCGGCCCGTCTCCCATACCCGGCCGACCCCGGCAGCCGCCTCCGGCTGCACCACGTGCACGAGGCTCCCGGCATTCAACTCGGGCCGCCCCTGGGTCAAACCCTTCCGAAACTCCTCGGCACTCACCACCTGACCGGCGGCGGCATCGGTATCTCCCGAACTCACGATCCGCACCGACCGAGTCCCCGCCGACTCCTCCACCGATCCCACATACCCGGCCCCAGCGGCACCGTCGGTGAACTCCAGCTTCGTTCCTACCGGGAAATCAACCCCCGCAAACTTATCCTTGAACACCCCCCAACCGAACACATCCACCCGATCCTTCGGACCCGCATTCAAAAGAATATCGGGCACAACCGCGGACGGAATCAAAACGATGGGGCCCCCGCTACGCACCGAACGATCCGGCAACGCCGGCTGCACAGGTTGTGCAGACATGTCGTCGTGTTCGGGGCCGAGACCGATGTGTCTTTCGGGGGTGAGCTCGACGTAGCCGTACAGCACGGTGACGCCGGGGTTGGACAGGTCGTATCCGGTGATTACATAGCGGGTGCCGCGGGCGAGCACCAGCTCGTTTTGATGTGGATAATGGCCGTCCGAGCCGATGTAGGCTCCGCGCGCTCCGGGCGGGACCACGAGCTCCAGGCGGAAATGGTGATCGAGGTTGCGGTGGATGGCCTCGCCCGCAAGCGAAGTCGACATGAAGCCGGTTTCCTGCTGGGGGACATTCAGCAGCAGATCGAGGTCCGTCCGCCCATTCAATGTGCTGCCATCCCGAGCCAGCAGGAAGTCGATGTCCAGGAGCGACCGGACGACACGGATCGGTTCGAACAGCGGCAGCGGCCGGTAGGTCACCTGATGGAGCAGCCCGATTGCGTTTAGTATGACGTCGGCCGTGAACGGAACACCGAAGAACTCCCGGCAGTGCTCGTCGTTTTCGCGGTAGCTCGCGGCGTTGGTCTGGATCTCCTCCCAGTAGGCGTCCGGACGGTCCGGACGGTCGTTGGTCAGAATGCCGTTCAATGCCAGCAGTTCCTGACCTTCTTCCGCAGTGAGATCCTGTCCGGCGCTCAGGGCTGTCCAGCGATTGACGAGGTCGCTGATATTGATATCCGTGTCCGGGTCGTGCGACCGGGTCACCAGTTCTTCGATCCCGGCTTGCGTCCGGGCCAGTTCGGACCATCGGATGAACGTTGCCTCCGAGAACTGCCGCAGCACATCGCTGACGAGCTGCGAATCCTCGTATGCGTGCAGCATGTCCTGCTGCTCGGCCAGGAAGTCGTCCCATTGGCGTAGCCATTGGAGGCCGTAACCGGCGCCTTCCTCGTCGGTGTCGAATACCCGCACACCGTTGACGAGGCGGCCCTGGCTCGCAACGCCGTAGGACGGAACGAGCGCATCGGAATCGGCCCGGTAGTCATATTCGGGGCCGAGGCCGATAGCCGGCTCGGAGTGGGGTTCGACGTAGCCGTACAGCCTGATAACGTCACCGGCTTGGTCATATCCGGTGATTGCGTAGCGGGGGTTTCGCGCCAGGATGAGTTCGTTCTGCCACGGCAGGGCGGCATCGTGGCCGATGTAGACCCCGCGCACCCCGGGCTTGACCTCGAGAATCAATAGATAAGGATGCTCCCCGTACAAGTCGACCGTCTCGGCAGTGAGCGAGGTGGACATGTGGCCGAGATCGACCTGCGGCGCGTTCAGCAGCAGGCTCAGATCCGTCCGCCCGGCGAGCGGTTGGCCCTGCCGGTCGAGCAGGAAATCGATGTCCTCGAGTGAGCGGAGCACTCGAATCGGTTCGGCCAGCGGTAGTGGCCTGCGGGTCGCCGCGTGGAGGTCCTCGACCATCCGCTCGAGCACCGCACGCGGTGTGAGCCGACCTTCGAAATGCTCCTGAGAAAGGTACTCGAGTGTGCGATAGTCGCGGCCATCGATTTGGATCTGCTCCCAGAGCGCGGCGGGGTCCGCGTTGCTCAGGATATTGAAAAGTACCTGCATTTCCTGTGTTTCGAGGCCGGTTAGGCCGCCTTGGTTCTGCAGCGCGTACAGGCGATTGCCGAGCGTCGCGAGATCTGCCTCGGCACCGTTGGTATAGGCGACCACGTTCTCGAGCGCGACGTTCTGCTCGATCCGGGTCAACCACCCGGCACGATCATGGGCCGACGGATAGAACCGCAATGCGAAGTTGGCGATGACCGATTCCTCATGCGCGAACACCGTCTGACGCTGCCCACCCGTCAGTTCGTCCCAATTCCGCATTTGATGAAAGCCGAAGCTGGCCCCAGCGGCATCGGTATCGAACATGCGCACACCATTGATGACCTGGCCCTGATTCGCGGGATCGTAATTCGGAGCGAACCCCAGTTCATCGGTGTCGTCGCCGTACATCTGGTCGTGTTCGGGGCCGAGGCCGACGAGCTTTTTCCCGGTGCGGCGTTGCTTGGCCGCGCGTACCCGGCCGAGGACGGCGCCGCCCGGACGCTTCCGGCCGCCCAGCGGACCGGCACGTGGCGGCGGCGGGATTATTCGGCCATCCGTCATGGAGTAGACGACGACATAGCTGGCACGAAGTTCACGCCGGGGCCGCGGCGGGAAGGGATGTGATTCGTTGAACGCGCGGTCGACAACGGTGACACTGCCATCCAGGCGAGCAACCAGATAGTAGGCGTGAGCACCGATGCCATTCTTATCGGAGGGACCCTTGTATTCGTCGATGACGAGGGCGACAGCGGGGGCATGGGCACGGAGGTGATCGAAAATCTGGTCATAGTTGCCGTAGCGATCCAGCGGTGCACCGGCGTGGTCTTCGGCCTCTCGGAAGGAGCGCCCACTAAGGCCGGCGGGCTGGGCGAACAGGGTGATGTGCGGGCTGTGGGTGAGTTGGTCGATATCCTCGAGCGTGAGATCCAAGCACACATTGATGTAGTTCGAATCCTGCTGCCCCGCAACAGTTGTCATCCCAGTGGGATACTCACCGATAGCAGAACTGGGCCCGGCCGCCGAATCGGTCGGGCGCTGGTGTGAACTGCTGCCGTCGGTCGCTGCGGCCCGTCGTATGGGCAGGGGTGTTGTGATTGCGGCGAAGGTTTCCTCATCGAGGTCGCCGCTTCTGGTCTGTTTGTGGGCTTCGTCCACCGCTCGCTGCGCATTGACGATGGCGGAATGACCCGCACGTTTGATTCCGAGGCGATCGAACAGACGGTCCCGCGCCCGGCTCAGCGCTTTTTCGGTCAGCGTAGGCTCGGCGACCTTCAAGTGAGCCAGGATGCGCGGGGTCGTGATGACTTTGGCCGCAAAGCACTGGAGCACCTTGCTCCCCTGGGACCACTGTGGCGCGGGTGCTTCTTCAGCAAGCGCTTCGATGATTTCCGGCTCGACCAGTCCCCAGTCGTGAGCGAGGGCCACGGTCGCCGCACGGTTCTCGATCCGATCGGCTCTGCCGCCTTTGCTGCCGCCCAGGCCGGTTTCGATACCGAATATCTTGTAAAGTTCGCGCACTGCGTTGTCTATCTGCCCCGCAGTGGTACCAGGCCCGCGGTGGCCGGCAATGTCTTCGCTCGTCTTGAAGCCGGCGGCGAAGTACTGGATTATCTCCTTCTCCAGCGGATCCAGCGACCTGCTCACAGAGATGTCGGAGAACGGAAGGTTGGGTATTTCGTTGATGGCGTTGCGATCGAGCCGGTTCAGCCGGAGAGCTGCGATGGCGATTTCGGTGCGATGGAGGAACGGACTCGCTCGGCGGGTGAGGTTGAGGTCGTGGGCCGCGGTGATGAGGATCAGTTCGAGCTTTTTATAACTGATGCCGAAATGCTCGGCGATCTGCCGGTTCGTGTGACCCTTGATGATGTGGTGCAGGACGGTCTGCTGTTCGGGCACCAGCGAGTTGCCGGGAATTGCGGTGTCGATGGTTACGTGCTGGTAGGTGTGGTTGTCCGGATGTTGCCGCAGGTGATGAACTTCCCGGCCGGGGGCGGGGTCGGTGACGAGGGTGTGCCGGATGCCGCCGGAGTGGGTGTAGACGAGGTTGCTGCCGGTGTAGTCGGCGACCGCGGCGAGACGGAAGGGCAGGCCGACATGTGCGGCCGAACGGTAGTCGGTGGTCTGCCCGTTGCGAAGCGCGGAAATCTCGTTGTCCAGTGCGCGGGCACGTTCGGTGGCGGCGAAGTCCTGGAAATCGGTTCGGTGCCAATCATTCTCACCGGCTCGTTCGATAGCCGGGGTGGTGATGCCGTGAGTGTAATTGTCGCGATGGGTATCCAGGTATTCCGCGAGACCGTTGCGGAGTTGCTGGGGGTCGCGGCCGAGAGCGTCGGCGAGGGCGGTGATCGGGTCGGAGTAGTCGTCGCTCCACTGCGTGGGAGCAGGCGCGTGGACGGTGACGCCGGGCGCGCCGATGGTGTGGAGGTGGCTGACGAATCGGGCCGGGTTGTGGGTTTCCGACCCTGCCGGGGTCCGGAGTTCGAGCTTGCCGTTGGTGTGGAGGGTGGCGGTGGTGTTGTCGGGCAGGTCGACTCGGGTGCCGGCGAGCAGGGTGTTGTGCTCGAGGTGGTAGGTGAGGTCGGCAAGACTGGTGGATCCGGTGGAGTCTGCCAGGGCTCGGTGGACGGTTACGGAGGTGAAAATGCGGCCTTGGTGATGGATGTGGCTGTCGAGGAAGGCACGAATTTCGTTGCCGTGCAAGGCAGGTCTGTGGAGGGGGATACCCGGGTTGGCGTTGCTGCGATACTGCTGGGTGATCTCGTCGGGGCCGGTGACGACGAGCCGCAGCACTCCGTGGGTGTCCTCGATGTGGATCTCGGTGCCTGGTGGATGGATGAGGAATTCGCCGCCCGTCTCCCCCACGCCCTGGTCGAGGAGTTCGCTGGGGTGCTGGAAGACCTGGATGTGGTCGGTCGCCGGAGTGTCGTCGAGTTCGGGGCCGAGGCCGACGTGTAGCTCTTCGAGGTGCGGATCGCGTGCCGGTTCCGGCGGCGCGGGTACGTCCTCCAGGCCGTCCAGTGAAGTTCCGAAAGTCCGGATGACCGGCTTCGGATCATCCAGGTGCCCGGCCGAATGGGAGTCGGCGGCGTCGAAGATCTTGTCCAGAGCCGGGCCGAAATAGGTCTCGCCGACCGGCGGCTCGAACATCGGGGCGGTGCGCCCGGATCCGTTGCGCAGCAATGCATCCGACGATCCGTCGAACGACGCGTTCGGACGCGGACCGCGAGCGGCGCCATCCGACCGAGCACCGGCCGTCTCCAGAGAAGGTGCCGGTGTCTCGGCCGGCGGAGGGGCATTGGCGCGAGGTGCCGCGGGACGCCCACCCGACAGGACATGATCTTCCACCGCGCGTTCCAGTGCGGGCACCGTCTTGTCGCGCAAAATCTGTTCGGCCTGACGCACGCCCTTGTCGGCGTCGTCCACTCGGGCACGGGTGTCGGGGGTGTCGTGAGCCTGGTGTTCGGTGGCCGCTTCCCGATGTGCTTTGGCCGCGCTCTGGTATTGCACGACCTGTTCGACCACACCGTGATCGGTCACCGCACTGTGGAAGTCCTCCGGCGACTGGAAGCGCTGGAAGCTACCTGGGAGACCACCGTTCTCCCGATCTGTTCCCCTGCCGCCGCGCTGCCCCCGGCCCCGGGTCTGGACGTGGTTGCGCACCCCCAGCGCTGCTCCGCCGCCGGACTTGACCATGGTCCCGCCCAGCTCGATCGAGGCCTCGTCGGGTTCCGGGCTGGCGCCGCGGGTGTCGGCCTTGTGCCCGAAATGCAGGCTGCCGGGCGCACCCCACTGCTTGGTCTGCTGGTTCGCCAACTGTTCGGCCGCGTCGCCGTTGCCGTGCCGGTCGTACCACTTCGCGTCGCGCAGGGTGTAGTCGAGCTTGATCTCCTCGGCCACCGGCAGCCCGGCAGCCGCTGCGGCGGCACGCACCTCCGCCTCGGTGATCTTGTCGACCCAGTCGACGACGCCGAACTCCTCCGACTCCTTGTCCTTCCAGGAGTGCAACGGGATCTCCTCGACGACGCGGCCGTCGTCGCCCCGCATGATCCGCACGTCATCACCGGCGATATCGCGGTTGTCGGTCATCGGCACCCAGTGCGGGCGACCCCGCTGTTTCACACCGACGACCACACCGTTGTCGTCGGTGATCAGCTCGAGCTGCCCGTCCGGTTTGAGCAGGTCGTCGACGATCGACTGACCCATCGCCTCGAGTTTCAGCTCCCGCGTCTCGAAGAACGCATCCGGAATGTCCTCGATCTTGTCGGCATAGAAGTCCGGGATGCGCGGGACCGGGCCGATCCCGTGCTGGTCGTAGAGCGCATCCTCCACATGGGTCAACGTCCCCGACACCCCGGACGGCGAATGCAGGAAACTACTACCGACGAGCTGCCCGAATCCCATATACATCGAACCCTCGGGATGATTGGCCCGCACCGCCACACCGGCGAGCACATCCAGGTACTGGCCGACCCGTTGCAGCCGGTTCTCCCGGACCTCGCCGGTCCCCTTGGTCCGATCCACCATCAACTTGTCATTGGTATTCGACGCCAGCAACCCCGTCCGCGGCGCAGCGCTCGGATCCTCCGGATCGAACGACTTGATCCAGTCGGTATTGCGGCGCTGCCCCCAATAGGCAAGTGCCGCATCCTGATACATCTCGGCCTCATCGGCTCTCACCGGCTCGCCGGGAAGCAGATTCAGCTTCTCGATCGCGGCGTCGGTCAACCTGGCCCGCCACATCCCGCGCGTGAACTGCGGCCTGTCGAAGTCCGCGGCCGTCAGGCCGTGCAGCTTCTCCGCCGCCAGCACCCGATACACCACCCGCTCAATGTTCTTCGCCAGCGCGGGGTCCTCGTCCTGCGCGCCACCGGGCGACAGCACGGCCTCCTGTCCGTCGAACATGGCGGCGTCGAACTCGTCACCGGTGTAGATGCCCTTCGGGAAGGGCTCGAACTTCTCGGCGACGCCGTACTCCTCCAGGACGGAGTCCAGCTTTTCCTTCATGTCGTCGAGCTTCGGCCGGTCGTTGTTTAGCCAGTTCCGCAGCTCGGTCACCTTCGCCTCGGATGCCCCGGCCGCGGCGAGCCGATCCAGCACCCCCTGCGCCGCCCGCAACGCCGCGAACTGGAAGTTCTCCTTCGTCCCGATGATCACCCCACCCGCGGGGATCGGCTCGTCGTCTTTCATCCGCCGCACCGCGACCGGAAGGTCCCCGAACTGGGAACGGGTGAACGCCTGCACCAGATCCACCATCGACGAGACCAGATTGTCGCTGCTGGTGGTCCCGTAGGCGGTGCCGTGCTCGATAGCGTCGGTGAACAACCGCATCGCCATCAGCATCTCTTTGCCCTGACCGGTGCCCATGTTTCCGAGCCGCAGCAGATACCCCAGCATCTGCGTCTCCCGCGGCGCGAAACCCTTCGGATGAGTCAGCTTCACGAACGCAGACAGGTGCGCCAGCCGCTGCTGCGGCGTACCTTCTGCGATGATCGTCCGCAGTTGCTCTCCGGACGGGGGCACCGTCACCGGATCGTCCGGACGTCCCGGCGACAGCAACTCGTGGTCGTAGGCCGACACCGCGTCCAGAACCGCGCGCGCCGCGGCCATCTGCTTGGTCACGATCGCATCGAACGCCGGACGCCGTTTGGCCAGCCCAGCGTCGAACGCTGCCTTGTCCGCCGCCCCAGCCTTCCGCAGCATCGCGACCCGTTCGCCGATCACCTGCTGTCCCACCGCCGCAAGCTCGTCACGCGCCGCGCGATAGGCGGCCTCGTCGGTGTCCAGCTGCTGCTTCAGATTCGCGACAACCGAATCGGTGTGTGCGTCCGGCTCGGAATTCGCGAGCTCCTGTCGCAGCGACTGCACCCGCGTCTCGACGTCGGCCTCGAACCGGCCGGGGTCCGGGATCACCTTCCCGGCAGTGCTCGGCTCCGACCGGAACCAGCGCAGGAATCTCGCTGCGCCGCCGGGCTTTTCGGTGCGTTCCAGCTCCGCGCGCTCGGCCCTGGCGGCAGCAAGCGCGGCCTCGTTGTTCCCCGGAGCGGCGCGGAGCAGTGCCTCACGCTCGATCAGTTCCGCGCGCAGACCGGCAGCACGTTCGTCGATGATCCCCCGGGTCCACTCGAGATACTCTGTGCGCGGCTCGGATTCGGAGATCTCGTCGTCGTGCGCGATGCGGGCCGCCAGCAACCCATCGCCGGCTTCCTGCACCCGCTGCTGCGCTTTCGCGATGCTGTCAACCAGCCGATGCTCCACTCGCGCTTCGTGATTGGCGACGGCCGAGTTGTGGGCATCCCGGCTGGTCTCCCACTGCTGCCGCGCGTCGTGCAAACCGTCTTGCGCCTCTTGCAGACGGGCGTCGGTGTCGGCATGGACGCCGGCGACTTCCTGATCGGCCAGCTCGATGTCGTGGATCGCATTGTCCTGCAACTGCGTGTACTGCTCGTCGACCGCATGCTCGACCGCGGTGTCGTGCGCGGCACGCGCCTCCTCCAGCCGAGACCTGTTGTCCTCGTGCATCTCTCGGAGGGCGGCGGCGGCCGGTCCCGCCTTCGGCGTCTGATCATGTTCGACCAGTCGGCGGCTGGTCTCGAATTCGGTCGCCGCGGCATGTAGCCGTTCCCTGGCTTCGGTAACGGTCGGGGTGTCGCCGACCGTCTCCCGCAACCCATTTCGCAGCTCCACCTGACGCCGATCCATCGGCTCGTCACTGCCGGTCGGCCGCTGCTGGGGATCGGTTCGCTGCTGGCCAACGGGGATGTCGGGACGCGTATGCCGCTCGGAAACAACTGAGCCATCATCGTTTTCGGGCAGGTCCGACTTGGAATGCCGATCGCCGACATGGTCGCTGTGACTCGAAGTATCGGTCTCGCTGCTGCGCGTCGAAGTAGAATCCTCCGAGTCGTCGAATACCGACTCATCCGAAAACGAGTTCCGCGAGGCGGTCGAGTCACTGTCGTAGTCGTCCTGCTCACCCGGCCGCAGCTGTGTGGCGGTCTGCTCTGGAGGACGCGCAGGGGGCTTGGGGAGCGCGCGGTCCATGCCCGGCGGGGCGTGCGCGTCATAGGTCTGGGTGCGCCGGGAATCGATCAACTGCTGTTCCACGGCTGCCTTTTGCAGCTCGGTGGCCTCCGGCAACTGGGCGGTGGCGTGTTCCAGCTCGTCCCTGGCTTGTTGCAGCGCCTCGCCCGTCTTGTCGAGATCCGGGCGGTTCTCATTGGTGGCCTGGTTGTGTGCCTCTTCGGCCTCGGCGTGTGCCTTCGCGGCGTTCTGGTATTGCACGACAAGGGTTTTCACCCGAGGATGCGGCGCACTACTCAGGTAGTCCTCGGGCGAGATGTAATGCTTGACCTCGCCGGGAGTGCCGCCTTCCTTGCGGCCCAGCGTCGGGTCCCCACTGCGTGCGACGCGCGCATCGACCTGATGATTCACCCGGGGCGAATAGGCGGGGCCGCCACTGACCTTCAGCTTGAGACCGCCCTCATCGCTTTGGCCTCGGGTGATGGCCTCTGCGACCGGAGTGATATCGATACCGCGGCCCAACAATTTTTGACCGAGTTTGATCCTCCCCTTCCCGCCGTCGGCAATGATCCCCTCCAAATAGTCGTGGGCCGCTTGTTTACTTCCGAAGGAGTCCATCTTCGCGGCATCGATGATGTCGAATGTGACATCGATACCCCGCGCCTGGGCTTCGGCACGCAGCGCCTGCGCGATCCGGGCGACATCGGCGTTGTCCATCGCTACGATCAGGTGGGGCGAGCCGGTCTGTTCCAGCTGCCCGGTCTCCGGGTTCCGGACGAACGCGCCGCGAGTGCGTTCCATCTCCCCGGTCTCCGGATTCTCCTTCAACTCTCCGTCGAAGATCGCCTTGGCCATCGCCTCGTGTTTGGCGCCACGATCAGCGAAATGCTGATCGGGCAACCGAGTCATGTTGGAGTCGAAGAATCGCTCCACCCTGGAGATCGGCCCGGTCCCGTATTCCTCGTGCATAATATCTTCCACACCGCGAGGAGTACTGTCCGTCTTGGTCAGCAAAGTACCCGAGGTACCCTTGATCTCAAAATGCCCACCGGTGAACAATTGCTTGTTCGTAATACTGATCGAATATTCCGGATCGGCGGTGATATTACTGTCGATACCATGGCCGTGCTTCACCTCCAGATACTTCGCGAACCCGTTCCACCGGCTGGAACTCTGCTTCTCCGGATCGTCCATGATCTCATCGGTCGTCTTCGACCTGATGATCTTGATCTTGATGTCGCGGTCACCGCTGACGAGGTAATCGGAATTCTCACGCGGCCCCCACTCCGCCTGCGCGGCGTGCGCGTATTCCTCCACCTCCGCATCGGTGATATCCCTCCCCAGAAACTCTTGCAGCTTGTCCCGACCGGCACCGGTGAGCTCGGAATCGAACATTCCCGGTATCTCCGGGTTCTTACCGAAATCGGCCGGCTCCAGCACTCCCTCGTCCTTGGCCCGCTGCAGGTTGTTCCAGATCTCCTTGGTCGCCGCCACGAACTCCGGGCTCGCCCGCTTGCCTGCGCCGGGCGACAACACATAGTGGGAATCTTCGTCAATCAGCTGGGCGTCGATCTCGTCGATCGTCATCCTGCCACCCGGGAACGGCTCGAAACGCCTATCCACACCCGTGGCCTCGGCCGCCGCGTCGAGCAACTCCTTGTACTCCCGGAAATTCGGCGCCTTCTCCAATGCCTGCTGCAGCGACTTCAGATCCGTAGGCGACAGGCCCGCCTTCTTCATGTCGTCGATCATCGACTGCGCTTCCTTGACCGCCCGGAATCCATAATCCTGCGAGGTACCGACGACGATCACGCGGTCGCCCGGCTCGCGCGCCGGGAACGGCTGATCGGAGTCCAGGTGATAGACCTTCACCCCGAAGCTGCGCTCGGACACCACATTCAACAGCTCCTGCTGCATGTGTTTCACCAGCGGATCGCTACTGGTCACCACGTGGGCCGTGCCCTCGTTCAGGGCGCTGCGCACCGTCCGCAGGATGACCAGCATCTCCTTGCCCTCACCGGTGTCCATCTCGACCAGACCGTGCTCCATCAGCAGATCCGCCGTGTCCTGAGTGGGCCGCTTCACCTTGCCCGTGACCCGCCGATTCAGCTCGTTGAGCGCCGCGTCGGCATCCCTTTCCGAGCCGTTCACGATCCGGTCGTCCAGCTCCGCATTACTGAGCTTGGTCAGCGGGCCCGACTTCTCCTTCGGCGGCCCGGCACCCGCCTGCGTCTCGTAATACTCCTGCCGCGCCCCTGCCGCGGCCGACGCCGCCTCCACCCGCTCGTGTGCGACCTGTTCGAAGGTCTCCTCCTTGCCGATCTTCCCGTCCACGAACGCCTGCCACCGTTCCCCGCCGGCCGACCGCGAGGCCTCGACGAGCGTGTCCAGCGCCCGGCCCACCGTCTCCTCGTGCTCGGCCATCGCCTGCGCATACACGGCCTCGGCGGCCTCCCGGTCGGCGGCGTGGTCCAGCCCCTGCCGCGCGTCCTCGACCCGTTGCTTGGACGCCGCGATCAGATCGGTCTGCTCCCGGCGTTCCTGGGCGGCACGGCTTTCCGTCTCATTGATGCGCTCCCACGTCTGTTTCATCGTCTCCTCGGCTCGGGCCTGCTCGAGGTGGGAGCTCTCATGCTGCGGGCCGGGTTCGTGATGACCGCCGGGGGTCTCGGAACGAAACGTATTGTGCTGCTCCGAAAGACCCCGGCTATCGATCTTTTCCGGCAGGCTCGCCCTGGGACGCCGGATCTCCTGGTCATCGGATTCGCCGGTAACCCGTCTGGTACCGGATTCCCGTTCCGGCACAACACTTTCCGGATTTGAACCGACTTCGTCCCGCGGATTGCGCGAGGTCGTCCGTTGCTGCCCGGCCGAACCTTCCGAGTCGGACGCGCTGTGCTCGGCCGTACGTTCGTCGTCCCCCGGCCGCACGGTGGTGGGCCGGACCGGGCGCTCCGGCCCCGCGGACGTCGCCCGGGACGATGAACCCGGCGCCGACAGCTGATCTTCCCGGCCTGCCCGCTGCCCGGCCGGGCCCGCCGGGCCGGACTCGCTGCGTGCGGCAGTGATGCGGGCCTGCGAGCCACCCTCCGATGCCGCCGAGGAGGGGGTGGCCTCCGATCGGCGGGACACCGGCTCGGCGTCCGGAGTGCCTGGCCGAGAGGGGATTTCGGGGCCGCCGTTCCTGCCGTTCCCTGACACTTCGGCCGGAGGCCGTGCAGTGCCCGGCAAGCCTGCCGAGTCGTTCGCCGCGGCGGCCGGAGCCCGGACCGGCGAATCCGATGCCGATCGCGTCTCCGCCTGGCCGGGCGCCGACCCGTGCTCGGCCGGACCGCGCGACTCGACCTCGTTGGAAGTGTGCGATGCGACCGGAGTCGATTCCCCATTCGAGGGTGCGGATACGGACGCGCGCGGCGAAAGGCCCTCGGGACCGACCGAACTCTTCTCCGGCACCTCGGCAGCAGGCCGGAAGTCGCGCGACCCCTGCGGCTCCGGCGACGACGACCCGGACAACGATTCCGACGCGGAATGAGACCCTCGGGTGACCGGTGGCGGCGCACTGGCAGACTGTTGCATTCCGGTCGATGCCGACGACACCGAGGCGCGCGACGAAGCGCGCGAGATGGACCCGTCGCTGCCGGTGGTGGTGCTGACCGAACTCGAGCGTGAGGATCGCGTCAGGCTCGTTGCCGCGATGCTGCCGGTGCGTGCGGGTGCCGATCCGGTCTCGTTGCCGTTGCGCACCGAGGGTGAGGCGGAGCGCGACACCGAATCGGTCCCGGACACGGTGTGCTCGGTTCCGCCGGCCGCCCGCGTGGATCCCGTTGCAGCCGTCGATTGTTCGTTGCCGGCGAGTGCGGCGGGCGACGACGCCGGCCGAGTCTGCTGACCCGCGCTCGCGGTATCGTCCGTACGGCCGGCCGCGATCCCGCGGGCACCCGCATCGTCGTTCTTCTCCGACACCGTATGGTCGGCCACGGCTCCGGCGCCACCCGCGCCGTCGGACTTCTCCGACACCGCATGGTCGCCCACGGCTCCGCCGCCACCCGCACCGTCGGACTTCTCCGACACCGCATGTCCTGAACTACCATCGGGTTTCGGCAGATCGATGGCGGAGGTGGCCGCCGACTTCTCGGCCAGCAGTGTCCCCCGCGAGTGACCGATCGCGCCGTGCACCCCACCGAGCAGCCCGCCGCCCACGGCTCCGGCGATCATCGCCGGATCGAAGTCCCACTCCCCCGTCAGTACACCACCGGTGATGAATCCCGCGCCGGCCCCCGCCATGCCTCCGGGCACACCGGAGCCGATCGCGATGCCGCCCGACTTCCACCACGTCATCGAATCCTTGCCGACCCAGTTGCCCAGGCCCTTCCCGATGACGCTGGCAACGGGCGCCGCGACCGCGCCGGACACCGCACCCACGGCTCCCGCGACGAATATCCGCTTCAGATCGAAGTCGCTGATATGCCCCTTGGCCTTCTGGATTCCCTCCACCGTGAGCTCGGTGAACAGGCCCATGGCCCCCTGCGTCAAACCACTGATGGCGGCGAGCTTCCACATCGGCATCGCCGCGACCTTGGCGGCGTGCGCTTCCAGCCGCATGAGCAGCGCGCGGCCCATCCCCGCCATGACGCCTTCGGCTTCGAGCTCCAGCGCTGGTACCACTGCCGCCCCGAACCACGTGGTCAGCGCGTAGGCGATCTCGGCGGCCAGCAGTGCCAGGGTGATGATGATCTGCAGCTTGGTGTGCTCGATCTCGGCGCCCATGTCGTGGGCCGAACCGCCCAGCTGTTTCAGCGTGCCGACCAGATTCGGGATCGACTGATCTCCCGAGAAGAACTGGGCGAACTGGGTTTTCATCTTGTCCGCGCCGTCACCGGCATAGCTGTCGGTCGCGGTGTTACACGCGTCGTGCAGGAGATCGATGAGGCCGTTCAGCGTATTCGCCGCCGTCTGGAAGTCCTCGCCGATCCCGAACATCTTGTCCTCGTCGCCTTTCGGCCACGCGGTACCCGCCAGGTAGGCGAGCCACTGCAGCCCACCAGGCATCTCGATGCTCATCGATCAGGACTTCCGGCGCCGAATTCGCCGAGCACTGCGCGACTGGCGGGCATCGGCCGCGGGTAAGGCTTCACCATGGACGCCGACCAGTCACCGATCACTCGCGGTCGGTGACCGACCACGGCCGGACCTGCGCGTCACCGGACTCGCGCCGCGCACGTGCGGCGGGCGAATCGAACGACGCCCGTTGCAGCTCCGGCGTTTTCGTGCGCAGGTCGGGAAATCCCTCGACCATCGAGGACAGGCTCGGCAGCCGGGACCGGGACTTGCGGATCGGCGCGAGCATCTCCGCCGCCCGGCGAGCGACCTCGGCGGCGGCCTCCTGGGTGGCGTCGGTGACGGCGTCGGCGATCTCGTCGTAGTCCAATTCGTCGATGTCGTCGGCGAATTCGGTCTCGATCACGACGCCGTCGGCGTTGACGGTGATGCGAACCCGGCCCTCGCCCGCGGTGGCGGTGGCGGTGAGTTCGACGCGCTGCTGCTGCACCTCGGCGATCGAGCGCATATGCAGACTGACCGTATCGAGCATGTCGGCGAGGTCGCCCTTGGTCCGGTCGTTGTGCATATCGATTCTCCTGCTGCGCGAAGAGATATGAATCCGCCTGCGCGACTTCACATCAATTACTTCGCGAACGTACCACGCCGAAATACCCCGAAATCCCGTCATGATGCATTTGTCATGCCATTCTTACTCGTATATGACGCCCTATTACGCGGAATTTACTCGAAACTTATCGGCCATCGTATTGAATACCGATCATTCAATGTGCCCGTTCCCTGCCGACGCGCCACCGCCACCGCATGTGAGAAAGCGAATCGAACCGACAGTCGGTGCGGTATCCGCGGCCTCGCCGATCGCACCCGAACCGAAGCGCGAGAAGGACTTCCTCATATGAACGACCCCCAGCCTCGGGACCCGGCCCGAAACGGCGGCGCTCCCGACGTCGGCTTCAATCTGAGCAACGGAGCCGCGCGCGCCGCACAGCAATCCGGTGACGCCGCCATCCAGCCATCCGGCGATGCCCACGCACAGCCGTCCGGTGACGCTGCCGCACAGCCATCCAGCGCCGCCGCCACCCGGCCATCCAGCGACGCCAACGCACAGCCATCCGATGACGCTGCCGCACAGACAACCATCCACGCCGACGGACAGCCATTCGGTGACACCGACGCGCGGCCGGCCGACCTGCACGAAACCGACTCCGCGCCAGCCGGTTCAGCGCCAACCCCTTCGGCGCCAACCGACCCCGAACCAACCGATTCACCCTCGCCCCAAGAGAACGCCGACATCGCCGTGCAGGCGACCGAGGAGCAGGCGAGCGACCTCGCCCACCGCATCGCACGCGAACTCGGCGTCGCCGGTCCGGAGGGCTGGCAATGGCTGGAGGCGGCCTTCTCGCTCAGCGTCGCCGGGGGCGTGGCCCACGTGCTGTACTACGACGACACCGACCAGGTCGCCCGGGCCGAGCCGTCGGCGGAGGTGGGCGAACTCGTCCGCTTGCACCGCGAGATCTCCGCGCAACTCGGCGACGGCCCCTGGTGGCGCATGCTGATCCAGCTCGAGATCACCGGCGAGGTAGAGGTCGACTACGACTACGGCGACGAACCCTTTCCCGACGATCAGCTGCTGACTCCCGACGCCTATCGAGCCGACCTGGAAACGTTTCCGCGAGAACGGATCCCGGTCTGGCTGGCCGCCTACGTCTTCCACGACGAGCGTCAGTGGCGTTCGCCCCAGGAGGCCGCCACCCAGGCCCGCGCCGACCGCGATGCGGGCATCGTCTCGGAGCTCTCGCACGACGACTTCCCCCCGCTGCCCGTGCTGTGGGCACGCTGGGCGACGATCGCGGCGGCGTTCGTCGCCGTCGGTTCCGAGCTGGGACCGCGAATCCGGCCCGCGCTCGGCATCTTCGAGGGCGCTGCACGCAGCGGCTCAACACTTTTCGTGCTGCCCGGCGGCCGCGCGGTGCTCTCGGGCGGCGTGTGGGACGCCGCCGAACTCGACGCCGCCTACAACGACGGCGACGAGCTACCGGACCTGTATGCAGGCGCACCGGACTGGGTGGCCAATCAGGTGCTCAATCCCCGTGCGGCCCAAGGCATACTGTCGTTCTGTTACTGGTGGGCCCACGGCAGCTGGCACCGCGGCGAATCCCCGGGGGCCGATCAGCTCAGCGCGGCAGTTCCCGGGGTGTGGTCGACACAGACCGTGGCCGACATCGTCTGCGGCGTGCTCGGCAGCGATCCGACCGAGCAACAGCAACAGGCCGCCGCCACGCTGGTCGCCGCCGCCGAGGCCGGGGTGGTCACCCGGGACACGCTGGCCGCGGTGTTCGACGAGCTCACCGACGATATCGACGGCGCCCTCTATCAGCTGTCCCTGGCCGGCCTCACCGCGACGGTCCCCGAGCCCCTGCCGCGGCACCAGGCGATCGCGCTGGTGCGCGCACACATCCTCGGCCTCGGCGTCGATACCACCGGCTATCCGCTCGACCAGCTCGTCGCCGAACGCCTCGAGGTCGGCTGGATGGTATTCGTGCCCACCGACCCCGGCGAGATCGCCATCGGCCGCGCGATCTTCTACATCGCCGACGACGGAGTCATCGAACAGTCCTCCTCGTCAACCGCGCCATCGCTCTACTTCTCAGGATTCGAACAGCGCTACAAACAGAGACAGACAAGGGCCTACGCCGATGTGGTGATCTGACGAAGAAAGGGGGTCCGCTGCTGCCACCGCGGCAGTTGATCTCCCCTGCGATGGAGCCAGGCTACGGATCGGGTTATCCGCCCGTGACCACGTGATCACATCGGATCTATTCGCACCCAGTTTACAATGCTGTCACCGAAACCTGTTGTTGCCTAGCTAATCTCACCGCTACCGGTGGCATCTACCCACCGGGTACACCGTCCGGGCAGTACGGGCAGACAATGGTAGGAATCTCTGTGGGACAATCTGTAGCAGCACCGATCACACCGACATTATGGCCGGGCGCCGATGTGCCGATGGCAGAGTGTTTGACGACCATATTGTTCGGTGACGACCACGAGCGGGCCCATGGCCCGTGGCGTCGGCTGGCAGCGCAGGAGTGCGCACACCGCTGGCACGACCTGAACCCGGACGAGGCGGTGATGCACGCCTATTCGCGTCTGCGCGACCTCGACGGCACCCCGAATTTCACTGCCCTGACCGATAATTCGGCGCAGATCGCCAATCTGCACGAGTGGCTGATGCCGATCGCCCCCACACTGGCGATCATCGCCGGAATCCATTACAACCTGTTTCTCGGAAGCCTCGTCGATCACGGCGCGGACGTGACCGGTGTGGGCGGCCGGGACGGCGCCGTCGGGACATTCCTGGTCACCGAACTGGACCACGGCAACGACGTGTCGGCACTCGAGACGGTCGCGACGTACGACCGCGCACGCGATGGATTCATTGTGCGCACGCCGTGCGCCGGCGCCCAGAAGTTCATGCCGAACACCAGCCCAGTCGGCGGCCCGAAGGTCGCGGTCGTAGCCGCGAGACTGATCGTCGACGGCACGGATCAGGGGGTGTTCTTGTTCCGTGTCCCGTTGACCACGACCACCGAATGTATTCCGGGAGTGCGTGTCCGGGTACTGCCGTTCCGGTCCGGCCCGCCTGTGGACCATTCCCTGACCTCGTTCGACGATGTTTTCGTGTCCCGGGACGCACTGCTGGCCGGGCCGCATGGAAGGTTCGCTGCGGACGGAACATTCATCAGCGAAATCGCGAATCCGGCCAGGCGCGTGCTCCGGTCGATCCGGCGGGTCACCCCCGGCAAACTCTCCATGAACGCGGTCTCACTCGGTATCACCCGCGCCGGGTTGGCGATTGCGGTGCGGCACGGCAAACAGCGCTGGATCAGCGGGACGGGACCGGTCGGACGCATTTCGGTGCTGGCCTTGCGCAGTCACCATGGCCCGCTGCTGAGCGGGATCGCCGATGCCTACGCCATGACGGTGCTGCACCGGTACCTCGTCGGGCAGTGGTCGTCCCACCGAGACACCGCCTACGACCGGACCGAATGGCTGCTCGCCGTCGGAAAGGGCTGGATCACTTGGCGCGCCAGGGAAATTCTGGCCGACTGTCGCGAGCGCTGCGGCTCGCAGGGCCTGTTTCCCACCAACCGCCTCGCCGAGTACATGGCCTGCGCCGAACTGCCGATCACCGCCGAAGGCGACAACCAGGCCATCTGGGTCAAGGCCGCCGCGCACATGGTCCGCGCACATCCGGCCGCAGCCGATCCGCGGCCGGAGCCCGGCCACGAGTACACGATCACCGACCCCGCCCACCTCGTGCTGTTGTTCGCCGCCGCCGAGAACATCTGGTTGGATCGAGCACGCGAGGCCACGCAGCGAGCGGCAGCCGACAATCCACTGGCCTACCAGAATGCGCTGATCGACCCCGCTTTGCAGGCGGTTCGCGCCTGTGCTGGGCGAATCGCGGCCCAGGCCATGTTTCTCCAGCTGCAGCACCTGTCCGAGGACAGCCCCACCGGCGCGTTGTTCGGCGATCTCTACCGACTCCATACCCTCCGCGGCCTGATGCCCTATCTCGCTGATCTGTTGCGATGCGGCTACGTCTCCGCCGACTCCATCGAGCAGATCCCCGCGGCCGTCGACGCGGCCCTCACCCGTCTCCTCCCACATATCGATACACTCACGTCGGCTTTCACCGTGCCCGAGGAACTTCTCGGCCAGGTACCCGTGGCGACCGATGATCCGCTCGCCTTCTTCGACGACCACGAGGGCCCCTGGGCACCCGGCACCTCCACGCGGAGAACACACACGACCCCGTCGATGAACGTGCCCGTCGCCCAGTGACCAACCTCCTCGCGCCGTCTGGACTGAGCCCCGAATCCCCGGGCGCCTGTCGAGTCCAGCGTGGGACAGGGCGACCTCACGCGGCCACGCCGCCACCGACCGGTGCCGGCGTGCTCGCGTGAGCAAATCCGTCGCGAAATCCTCGCCACCGGCGCAGTCGGCACCAGCGCATCCACCCGCCGTCGATCTCTCGGACGCAGTCACATAACCCGGTGAGAACGAACGCGCGCGACAGCTCGGGATCGAGTCGGCGGTACGAGGTCTGGAATACCTTCTCCACGCAGGTGTTGCCGACCGCGAGTTCAGCCAGCCGGTCCCGCCCGTCGGCGAGGCGCTCGGTGACCGCGGCAAGCGTCCAGGTGGGCCGGCTCGCCAACCGCGCCCCGATGGTTCGCAGCGACACCGGAAGATAACCGCACTGGCGCAGGATTTCCCGCGAGGAACTGGTCCGGGAATTGGCCGAGCTGCTGTCCGCGGACTCCGACCGGCGGCCGTTGGTGGCGATCACCGGCATGGGTGGCGTCGGGAAGACCACGCTCGCAGTGCATCTCGCCCATCGGGTGCGCGAGCACTATCCCGACGGCGTGGTGTATCTCGATCAGGGCGGCATGGACGAGCAGCCGCACTCGGCGGATCTGCTACTCGCCGTCGCATTTCGCGGAATCGGTGTGCACCCCGGTGAGCTGCCCACGGACCCGTCGGAGCGAACGGCATTGTGGCGCAACCTCGTTGCGGGTAAGCGCGTGCTGCTGGTGCTGGACAACGCCCGCGACGTCGCACACGTCGCGCCTCTGCTGCCTGGCACGGGCGCGGCCGGGGTGCTGGTCACCAGTCGTTCCAGCCTGGCGGAGTTGTTCGGGGCGCGGTTGGTCCCGCTGGATGTGCTGACTACGGACGAGGCGTGGACGTTGCTGGAGCGCATGGTATCCGCGCCGCGGATGACCCGCGAGCCCGAGGCGGCCCGCGAAATCCTGCGCGCCTGCGGGCATCTACCGCTCTCGCTGCGCATCGCCGGGGCTCGGCTCGCGACCCGGCCCAATTGGCGCCTGGCGGCGGTGGCCGAGCGCGTGGCTGACGAGCGGAGCCGACTGACCGAGCTGGCGGTCGGGAACACCAGCGTGGAGCTGGTGTTCCTGGCCAGTTACCGGCGACTGGATCCGGAGCTGGCGCGTGCGTTCGTGCTCATCGCCTTGTCCGACGCGCCGCACCTGTCGGCCGCCGCCATTGCCGCCCTGCTCGACCGCGGCGGGGCAGAGGCCGAGCGGCTCTGCGAAACCCTGGTGGATCTGGGCATGTTGCAGACGCCGGAAATCGGGCGCTACCGGTATCACGATCTGCTGCGGTTGTTCGCCCGCCAGGTGGCGACGCCGGAGCACCACCGGGAATGGCCGCAGGCCCTGCACCGGCTGGTCGACTTCTATCGCGCCAGCGCGAAAAACATTGTGGGACTGCGGGATCCGGGCATAGGCACAGACTATTACGCGGACACCAGCGCGGTCGGGCAGCTGTTCACCGACGAACGCCGGCGCACCACGTGGGCGATGACGGAACGCTTCGGGCTGGTTGCGCTGTACTGGCAGGTCGCCGCGCGCCCGGATGCCGGGACCCGCACGCTCGCGGTGGATCTCGCGCTGTCGCTCGCGATCGGCGGCGACGTGGGTGAGCACCAGCCCCAGGTGGCCGAGGCGCTCGAGGTGTTGTGCCGGACCGCCGAGACCGACGGCGATCGCCGGACCATGGCTCGGGCCGAACTAGCCGCCGCGATGGCCCGGTTGGTCGGCATGGGGGACGTGGGCGCCATCGGGAAAATCCGCCACGCGGGTGCCGTTTTGCGGGAGCTGGGCGACCTGCCCGCCGCCACCGTCGCCGAAATCATGCTCGGCACGGCGATGAGCTATCAGGGCCATGCCGATGCCGCCGTGGAACATTTCCGGCAGGCCATCGAATTGGCCAGCGCGGACCGGGCCGAGAGCCAGGGCATCATCTGGGCGACGATCGCGCGCGCGTACTGCGAGGCGCGGCTGTGGTCGGAGGCGATCGAGGCCGCGCGGCAGGCGTTGTCCTGCGCACGGCAGGTCGGCAGCCTACGGGTGGAGTCGATGGCGTTGCACGAGTTGGGTTTCGCGACATTGCAGGGCGGGGATGTGGCGGCGGCCCGCGAGCTGTGCGAGCGGTCGCTAGATGCGGCGCGCCGCGACGGGCGGAGGCATCAGGAAGGGTGGGCGCTGGCCCGGCTGGCTGAGGTGGTCCTGTGCGGTGGGGATGCCGACGGCGCGGTGCCGATCGCGGCGGAGGCGGTGCGGGCATTGACCGAGGTTTCGGCGACAGTGCGGCGCTTGCGGGCGATGCAGGTGTACGGGTGTGCCCTGAGCGCGGTGGACAGGGCCGAGGAGGCCGAGCCGATTCTGGACAAAGTGATGGCGCTCAGTCGGCGGCTAGGTCTCGAGGTCCCCGATATCGCGGTGCCCGAACGCCCGGCCGCCGGTTCGAGTTCGATCGAACCCGTTGTCCATCAGGGCAAATGAGTTGTCGACGCTGCGGCCTGCACCCACACCCACTATCCGATGGCCTGCGGGACCAACTGAACACGGAACGAAATCACCCGGCTCTATTCCGGAGTTGGCTCGCGATCGGGGACCGCTTCAGTTCTCCATGCCGCCCTTTACTTCTACGCCGGTCGTGCTGCGAACCGGTCGCCGCTCCGGCCGCCCAACCCGATGGCGCGCGGCGGTATTTTCCCGCGGCCGGCGCCATCTTTTACCGATAGGTAGAAATCGGCCAGCCGGTGCAGCGCCTGCGGCCATTCCCGCCGCTGCTCCGCATCCGCCACCCCGCGGGCGAACAGCCGCAACAGATCGTGATGGCGGTAGCGACCCAGCTCCGATGTCTGCAGCATGCCCAGGTCCACTAGCGCCTCACAGATCCGCTCGGCCTCTCTCCGGCCCCGGTCGAGCAGGGCGGCGACGGCGGCGACGGACAGATCGCGTGCGTCACAGCACGCGATGAGCACGAATGCGCGCGACAGCTCGGAATCGAGCCTGCGGTAGGAGGTCTGGAATACCTGTTCCATGCGCGTGCTGCCGACCGCGAGTTCGGCGAGCCGGTCCCGCTCGTCGGCCAGGCGCTCGGCGACCGCGCCCAGCGTCCAGCTCGGCCGGCTCGCCAACCGCGCCCCGACGATGCGCAGCGGCAGCGGAAGGTCACCGCACATGCGCAGAATCTCCTGCGCCGCATCGGGTTCCTCCGACAAGCGCCGTGCGGACACCATGCGCTCCAGCAACATCCAGGACTCGTTCGGGGCGAGGACATCCAGCGGGACCAGCCGCGCATCGAACAATTCCGCCAGACTCGAGCGGCTGGTGACCAATACGCCCGCGGCCCCCGTACTCGGCAACAGCGGGGCGAGCTGGTCCACGTTGCGCGCGTTGTCGAGCACCAGCAGCACGCGCTTGTTCGCAATTATGTCGCGCCACAGGCCCGTTCGTTCCGCGGGGTCCAGCGACAGCTCGCTGAGCTCGACACCGAGCGAGCGCGATGCGGCCTCGACCAGCACATCGGTCGAGCGCGGGTCCTCGTCCGTGCCGCCGAGGTCGAGATACAACAGTCCGTCCGGATAGGACCGGCGGACGCGATGCGCGAGATGCACTGCGAGCGTGGTCTTTCCGATGCCGCCCATCCCGGTGATCGCGACCACCGCGCGACGGCCGGAGTCCGCGCCCAGCGCCTCGGTCAGCTCCTCGAGCAGATCATCCCGTCCGACGAAATCGGCGATGTCCGGCGGCAATTGCGCCGGGACGCGCGGCAAGTGGAAATCCGGTTCGGGAGAATGTGATTCGCTCGTCACGACCGGCGGTTCGGCCGACAGGATCTGCTGGTGCAGCCGGGTCAGCCGCGGTCCCGGCTCCAGGCCGAGTTCGTCGGCCAGCACCCGGCGCGCGTGCCGGTAGGCCTCGAGCGCCTCGACCCGTCGTCCCGCGCGGTGCAGCGCGAGCATCAGCAACTCGTGCCACCGTTCACCGTGCGGTTCGGCCCTGACCAGCGCCTCCAGCTCCGCGACGGCGGCCGAATACCGGCCGAGGTCCAGCGCGACGGCTATCGTGGCCTCGCCGAGGGCCGCCCGCAGCCCGTCCAGGCGCGCCCGCTCCTTCTCCGCCCACGGCCCCGGCAAACCGATCAGCGGATCACCGCGCCACAGTTGCTGCGCCGCAACCAGTTTATCGTTCGCCTCCTCGGCCGCGCCCGAGCTGCGGTCGGCTTCGGCAGCCGCGATCAGCCTCTCGACCTCGGCCACATCGGACTCCACCGGAAGACCGAGCCGGTAGCCGCCGAGGGTCGAGCCGAGCCACTGCGCCCCGGCGCCGGCATGGGCACAGGCATCGAACTGCCGGCGCATGCCGTGCACATGATTGCGCAGGACGTTCGCCGCCGAGGACGGCGGCTGATCCGTCCATAGGCGTGCGGCCAGTTGCGTCGTCGACAGGGTACGCCCGGGCTCGGCCGCGAGAATGGCCAGCATTGCCAGCGTCTGCGGCGCGGTGATGTCCAGGCGGCGTCCTCCCATCCACACCTCGACCGGCCCCAACATACTCAAACGAAGTATGCCGGACTGCATCTCGTGAATATCCGAGCCCTGCCACATAGCCAAACGAATCCCTCACCTAAGCCCGACCGGCATCGGGTCAACCGTGGAAGTCGTTGACCTACAGCGTCATCGGGTCGCTCAGATACCTCGCGCGAAGCCGCCTGATCGAGGTACCACGTCGAAGCTTAGGAAGTCGGGCAGCGAACCGCGGTGAACCACAGCGGCATTCGGCTGGAACATTTGCGTCAGAGATCAGGATTTGACTGTCTGCCTTTCGGACAGGTCCAGATCGTCAGCGGTCGCCGACCGGGCGAACTCGGTGGGAGTAAGGCCGTATCGGCTCTTGAAGGCACGGACGAAATGGCTGCTGTCGGCGAACTGCCAGTGGGCGGCCAGCTCCGAGTTGCTGGGCCGGCCGATCGCGCTGAGGAGTTCGAGCCGGGCCTGCTCGAGCCTGCGGCGGCGGATGTAACCCGCGACGCTGTCGTCGGCCGCCGCGAATGCTCGTTGCAGTGTGCGCACGGAGACGCTGAGTTCCTCGGCCAGCAGCGAGGGCGACAGGTCCGGTTCGGCGAGCAGGCGGTCCGCGAGGTCCTTCGCCGCCTGGGCCAGCGCGGGGCCGAAGTGCGGCTCGGTGTTGTCCGCGCGCTGCCGCAGCACCCCCGCGAGGAGCTCGAGCAGCGAGTTGCGGGCCGCCAGGGCGCCGGCCGGGCTCAGGTCGGGGGCATTCTGCTCGACCAACCGCATCTGCCCCAGCAGCAGCCGCATCTCGGCCGACGAAGCCGGTCCCGTGATCAGCCGGTCCTGCACCAGACGGGCCAGCGGCGATGCGGGCACGATCAGGACCGACGCCGAGGTACGCCGCGCGTCCTCGAAGGTCGGTGGACCATTGCGCTGCAGCATGAAATTCCCGGCGGGGACGACGTGGTCGCCCTCGTCCTCCCGGGCGAATCGCCACTTGTTCTGCCGGACCACGTGCATCAGCATCACCTGGTCGTCGCTGTTGCCGGGTGGGGTGGCGTGGGTTCCTACAGCCGACTCGCTGCGGACATTGGCGACCACGGTGTCGTGCGCGGTGACGGCACGCACGCTGAGCCGGAAATCCCCGGTCTTGCCCGGCGTGAAGAGTCGCGGCGGCTGCTTCCTGCCCAACTGTGCTCCCCACCCGCGCCAGAAGCTGCCGAAGCCCTCTGCCGCACGACCGGTCGCGGGCGCGGCCTTCCCGACGAATGTATTCCCGCCGGATTCCGACTTGTCCGGCTCTGCCATGACCCTCCGCCTTCCTATCGACCTGAATCACGTTATAAGACAGGCTGATATTCGACTTGATCACGGCATCGGGACCGGCCGACGGAGGGGTTGCGCTGGCGACGTGGTGTCGACGCCGTGAAATGCCATGCGGCCGTTGGCGATGCGACGGAAACCCCCCGCCGCCAACGACCCCCGGGTGCGCCCCCGGAACCGCTTGCTACCCGGAAGTTCCCGGCGTACCAGGATTGCCCGGATCCGATCCCGGCGTACCCGGGTTGCCCAGACCGCCCTGGCCCGTGTTCGGGTCGCCCGGGTTGTCCAGATGCGCAAGCCGCACGTTGCTCGAAACGACGGACACCGACGTGGCAGTGGCCAGCGCCGGAACTGCCAGCCCGCCGGTCACGGCCGCCCCGGCGAACCCCACGACGACGAGGCCGCGACGCACAGTAGACCAATTCATGGAAACTCCGTATCTCGCATGACAAACGCCCGTCCCCGGCTGCCGACGCGACAAACATCCGATCGGGCTGTGTAGAGCCTAGGAAGACTGCCGCAGCGGGCGCGTGAATCACAGCGCCATCGGGATTGAACATTCGCGCCATGCGGTGCTGTGTCCCAGCGACATTCGGAACCAGTCCACCGTACCCCGTATCGGCCGTCACGACCTCTCCGCGGCAACCCCGGTTCCTCGGGCACATCATCGAAGCGATCGCGCAATATAGCCGTACGGTATCAACCAGAGCGCGAGATCGATGAACCCCGGGCAGACTGAGTGGGCCCGGACAGCAGAGTCGCCACGCACCCCTTGGGAGCCACGAGTGTCCAATTTCGAGCAGGTACTTCTCGACAACATCCCGCTGCCGCTGAAAAGAGCTGTGCTGCAGACGGTTCTGAGCCTCCCCCGCCCGATCCGGCGGGCGATCGCGGGACCGGCCGCGCGCATCGACGGTCAGGAACAGGACCTCGACGCCCAGCTCCTGGTTCGCCTCATGCACCTCGCGGGCATGAGGTTGTTCTCCGACCCGATCGACCGGGCGCGGATCGATACCGATGAGGGTGGCAGGCTCGTCGGCGGCGTCCCGGCCGGGCCCGGCATGTCCATCGGGGAGATCACCATCCCGGCGGGCGATCACGACATTCCGGCGACCCTGTACTCCCCCGCCGACGTACCGGTCGGCTCGGGGCTGCTCGTGTTCTATCACGGCGGCGGCTGGAGCATCGGGTCACGCCGCAGCCATGAGCCGATCGCGCGCTTCCTGGCCGCGCACGCCGATGTCCGGGTGCTGTCGATCGAATACCGTCTCGCACCGGAGAATCCGTTCCCGGCCGCGGTAGAAGATGCGGTGACGGCCTTCGGCTATGCGCACGCCCACGCCGCCGAGCTGGGCGCCGACCCCGGCCGCATCGCCGTCGGCGGCGACAGCGCCGGGGGCAACCTGGCGGCCGTCGTCGCGCAGCACACGGCGCACGCGGGCGGACCGGCGCCGGCATTCCAGCTACTCATCTATCCCGCAACGGACTTCGAGGCGGAGAACGCCTCGCGCAGCCTGTTCGCCACGGGCTTCCTCCTCACCGGGGAGGACCTCCAGTGGGGCCGCAAGACATACATCCCCGCCGGCGCCGACCCCGCGAACCCTCGGCTCTCACCGCTGCGCGGCGACGTCACCGGCGTCGCGCCCGCGCACATCGCCACCGCGGGTTTCGACCCGCTGCGCGATGAGGGCGAAAGCTACGCCGAGAAGCTGGCGGCGGCCGGAGTCGCTGCCACGCGGCGCAGGCACTCCAGCCTGCCGCACGGATACCTGAACTTCTTGTGCCTCAGGGCGGTTCAACAGGCCGCCCTGGACACCGCCCGCGCCCTGGCGGCAGGTCTCGCCCCTCGCACCTGAATCCCGTGGCGCTTGCCGCCCGATCGCTGCCGCACCGATGTCCGCTGTGGCAGCGGCGATCTCGGCCCTCTCTCCCGAATGGCCGGCGGCCGTGCGCGCGCACGCGGCGGGCCGGGCCGATGCCGCTGCCCGGGCGACCCTGGAACGGGCCGCCCTCACCGAGCGCGAGCAGACCGTGCTGCGGTATCTGCCCCGGGGGCTGTCGAATACCGAGATCGCGGGCCCGGATGTACCTCGGCGCCGAGACGATCAAGACCCATGTCAGCGCGGTCTTGGCCAAACTGGGCGTGCGGGACCGCACCCAGGCGGTGATCTTCGCCTACGAATCCGGCTTCGTAGAATCGGCGGGAACCATGGGAACGGAGTGACCAATCGCATGAGCGAATCGGATGACATCCAGGTCCAACGACAGGACGACTTCGACATCTATCGACCGGCGGACCGCGAAGGTTCGCTGCCCGCGGTGATATTCGTGCACGGACCCGCCCCCGCCGGCAGGCGACCGCGCGAATCGCCGTTCTTCGCGGGCTACGGCAGGCTGCTGGCCGGACGAGGCCTGGCCGCGGTGGTCCCGGACGTGCGGTATCAGGGCCTCGACGACTGGCCGCCGAACACGATGTGGCCGCCGGACGTCGACTGGAGCGGCACCGCGAAATGGCTGGCGGCAGTGGTGGATGGGATCCGCGAGCAGCCGGGTATCGATTCCGGCCGGATAGCGATCTGGGCATTCTCCGGTGGCGGCATGCTCACCGGTTCCTGGCTGGCCGAGTCGCCCTCGTGGCTGCGCTGCCTGGCCCTGACGTATCCGGTCCTGGCCGATCAAACTCCGGATTCGACCGCCCCCGCCCCGAGCGATCTGGTGCGCCCGGGCCGCCCGATCGTCCTCACCCGAGTCGGCCGGGAGCGCCCCGAAATCCAGGCGACCGTGGACCGCTTCCTCGCCCACGCCGAGCAGGTCGGCGCGGCCGTCGAGGTGATCGATGTTCCCGAGGCGGGCCACGGCTTCGATGCCACTGTGCCCGAGCTGAAGTCGTGCCGGCCGGTGCTGTCGGCGGCCGATTTCGTGACCCGGCACCTCACCGCGCAGTAGTCCTTGCCGGAGTGGGTAATTCGTGTTCGGAGGTAGCTGTCACGGACTGCCGGAACTGCCGCAGCAACAGGATCGCGGTGGCGCCGAATCCGATACACAGGCCCAGCCACACGCCGTAACCGCGCCAGTGCAGGCCGTAGGCGAACAGTGCCATCGCCGGAATGCCGATGGCCCAGTAACCGATCAGGGTGCTGCGCAGTCCGGCCTTGGTGTTGCCCAGCCCGCGCAGCAGGCCCACGCAGACGTTCTGGGCGCCCTTGCAGTACTGGTGGGCAATGGCGAACCATAGCAGCGTGCTCGCGGTCGCCACGATCTCCGGTCCCGCGCCCGCATGTAGGAACGGGGCGAGCACCACGGTGGGTGCGGCGATGTAGATCACCCCGAACACGGTCATCGCCACCATGCTGATGGTGAGCGCGCGCCGGGCGATCGCACGCGCCGCGGATCGCTCGCCCCGCGCCACCTCCCGGCTCACCAGAATCGAGGAGCCTTGGGAGAGGCCGATATTCAGCTGATACACGATGTAGGCGAGCTGATTGACGACATTGCTCGCCGCCAGCATCGCCGGCCCGAAGGCGCCCATGAGCACCGTGGCGACCGAGGTGATCGCGGCCTCCGAACCGTAGGTGAACGCGATCGGCGTCCCCATCCTCACGATCCGGCGCGCCACCGCGGGATCGAAGCGCCACCAGTCCAGGGCGAGCAGGCCGGTGAGTTCGGTGTCGCGGCGCACCCGCTGGTAGAACACCGCGAGCGTGAAGACCTGAACGCAGCTGGTGGACAAGCCGACACCGGTCAGGCCCAGGGTCGGCACGCCCAGCCAGCCGTAGATGAACACGGCATCGAGCAACGCGTTGACCCCGATCGATACGATCGTCACCCGCAGCAGCGATCCGGGCCTGCGCATGCCGACGGTGAACTGCCGCAACACATTCAGCCACAGCATCGGCAGCAGCCCGGGCGCCAGCGCGATCATCATCGGCCGGGCCCGGTCCACGATGTCGTGCCGTTGCCCGAACCACGGCAGCGCGAAACCGAGTCCGATCAGGACGGCCGCCCCGGCGATCGCGATACCGGTCGCGACCAGGAAGGCCGACCGCACCAGCTCCCGGATCTCGGCGCGCGCCTGATCGTCCAATTCCGCACTGCCGGTTCGCTTCTCCGCCCGGCCGACGGCCGCGGCGACCTGATTGCCGACACCGGTGACCATGCCCACGCACATGGTGCGCAGCTGGTTGTACAGCAGCACGGCCAGGCCGCCCGCCGCGACCGCCAGCACGCCGATCAGGCCCATCATCGCCAGATCGACCGTGGTCAGCGCGACCTGGGCGAGCTGGATGCCGGCGATCGGCAGGGACAGGGCGATCACCGGACGGTAATCGCGTACCACGGTGGCCAGACCGCTCATGCCTGCACCTCGCTGGCGCTCGGCTCCGGCATGCGCGGTGCGCACTGTGTCGATGGTTCGCTCCGCTGCGCTCCGCTCATGCGCTCACCCGTTGCAGCCGATCGCCGGCGGCGATCCGGACCGAATCGGCGTAGGCGATGAGTAGCCGGTAAAGGCGTTGGTGCGCAGCCTCGTTGAGGAGTTGGCGCGCGCGCAGCCACTCGTCGTCGTAGATGGTGTCGAGGTACTTCTCCCCGGCGTCGCACACGAGCACGACGACGGTGCTGCCGGCCGGCAGCACGGCCAGGCGGCGCAGCGCGACATGCACCGCGGCCCCGGCGGTGCCGCCGACCAGCAGCCCGGTGCGGCGGGCCACGACCCGCGCGCTGGTGAAGGCGTCGATATCGCTGACCTGTATCCCCTCATCGATGCAGGTGTAGTCGACATTGGCGCCGATGGTGAAGCCCGGCGGGCTACCGGCCCCGGTCTGCCAGTACGGACCGCCGGGGCCGCCGAAAATGATCGAACCGGCGGGCTCGACCCCGATCGTGGTGACCGGGGCGCCGAGGCGACGCAGTTCCCTGGTCGTCCCGCACAGCGAGCCCCCGGTACCGACCGCGCCGACGAGATGATCGATGCCCGGCAGGGCATCGAGCAACTCCCGCGCCAGCTCGGCATAGCCGGCGCAGTTTCCGGGATTGTTGTGCTGATCGGGACGGAAAGCCCCGGTGCGCCTGGCGATCTCGTCCGCCACCCGGCGGCGCTCGACGGTGCTGGGCCCGCCCGTGCCGGACGAATCGACGAACACCAGCTCGGCGCCGGTGGCGGCCATGGCGCGGAGTTTGTCCTTGCTGGCATGGCCGTCGACCACGGCGGTGAACCGGTAGCCCCGTTCCAGCGCGACCAGCGCCAGACCGAGACCGGTATTGCCGGAGGTGGGTTCGACGATGTGGCCACCGGGCCGCAAGGCGCCGGATCGCTCGGCATCGTCGATCATCCGACGGGCCATCCGGACCTTACCCGACCCGGTGGGATTGAACTGCTCGAGCTTGAGCACCAGCCGGGTACCGGTTCCGGTGCGGGCGAGTTCGAGCAGGGGCGTATTGCCGATCAGGTCGGAGGCCCGCTCGGGCACCACCGCGGCCGGCCGATCGAGGGTGGTCAGCATTGTGGCGAAAGTCCTTCGGGTAGTGGGAATCTGGTCACGATGCGTCGTAGCCCCAGGTATGTCGCCCGTCGCGGTGTTCGACACGGATCTTGGGCGGCAACGGGAGCTGGTGGAACTCGCTCTCGTTCTTGTCCATCTGATAGCCGGCGGTATTGGGATAGATGATCAGGTCGCCGTAGCTCGGGCGGCGCGGGAAGTTGATCTTGCGCCAGGTGAGCACGTCGTACTCCATACAGCTGGCGCCGCCGATGAACGCCTCGACCGGCCCGGTGGACTCGGCCGAATCCTCCTGCCACAGAATGGGTTCGGGGAGGAACTCACTACCCTTCCATTGCTCCGAGACGCTCATGCTCAGGCCACCGACCGCTACCACGCCGTGGTCGCCGCGTTCCTTGTAGCCCTGCACCGGGAAGACCGAGAATCCGCCCTGGTCCAGCAGCGCCCGGCCGGGTTCGCAGTAGAGCCGGGTGCCGGTCTCCGCGAATCGGCGCCCGACCCGCTGCACAATGGCGCCGAGCATGTCCGCGCCGGTCGGCGCCTGGTGATACGGATAGAACTTCGCGAATTTCTTGCGGGCGTGGAACCATTCGTCTCGGTAGCCCTCCTGGAATCGCTGCCATTCGGCGGAATCGACGTAGCTGCAGGCGAATCCGCCGCCGATGGAGACCGATGTGGCCGCGAGTCCGCGAGCACGAGCCGCCAGGCAGGCGTCGACGAGCCGATCGGCGAGCTCGACACGGGGCTCCACCCGGTAGCCGTCGAGATGGAACGAGAAGCCCTCCATCGTGATCGCCGCCACCGCCTGCACGCAACGGTCGAGCGCCCGGCTCCATTGCGTTGCGTCGAGCCCGAATCGACTGTCGGGATTCACTTCCGGCAAAACCCGCAACAGGATTCGCGCCGAGCAGTCCAGCCCGATCAGGCGATCGAGTTCGTCGAGGTTGTCGACGGCGATCAGACAGCCGTGCCTGGCGGCCAGCCACAGCAGCTCATCGGCCTTCGCCGCCCCGGTGACGACGATGTCGCAGCCCCGAATGCCGTGCGCCAGAGCGTGAACGAGTTCCGGCGCACTGGCCACGTCGACACCGCCGTCGCGAGCGGCACATTCGTCCAGCCAGCCGCCGGCCTTGTTTGCCTTCTTGCCGAAATAGATCTGCCCATCCACCCCGGCGGAGCGCAGGACGGCCTGGAACGCTTCCAGATTCGTTCCGAACCGGTCCGGGTTGATCACATGGAACGGCCCGCGCACCGCCCGGGCGATGTCACCCAGCAGCACCGGGTCGGACTGGGCCCGCAGCGCCCAATCCGCTTGCAGGGCCGGGAGTGCGGGACCGACGCTCGATGCGGTGGGTGCCGAAGGCGTCGGTGCGGTGGTAACACTCACTGCCACAGCTCCACTCGCTGTCCGCGCCCGGCCGCGATGGCGCGGGTGGCGAGCGCGTGCGCCACGGGGATGTCGGTGATGATCATGCCGCTGGAGAAGGCGAATACCCGATCGTCGGGGGTGCGCCGGCCTGGTGCGCGACCGGCCAGGATATCGGGAACCACGGCGTCGATGTGCGCGGCGCCGTCCTCTCCGGCCAATCGCGTTCCGGTGACGCCCAATTGGCCGACGCTGGTGGTCACGGTGTAGTCGGCATCGCGCAGGGCTCCGGAGGCCACGCCCTTGCTGGCCACCGAGATCAGCAGGCCGCCGGGTGGCAGCCAGCCGGTCTGCACGGGCGGATGCGCGGCCCGGCCCGAGGCCACCACCACGATGTCGGAGGCGGCCACGGCCGCGGGCACATCCTCGACCAGCTCGATCTCGCGGTCCGGGAAGTATTCAGCGAATATCTTGCGCGACAAGGCGATACCGTCCGGATGGGTACCGAACAGCCGCAGCCGCTCCAGCTCGGGCAGCGCGGTGAACAGGTACGGGAGGGTGTTCACGCCCTGCACGCCGGTGCCGATCATGAGCGCGGATTTCGCACCCGGTTTCGCGCAGACGCGGGCGATCAACGCCGTCGTCGCCGGGGTACGCGACGCTCCGACGCGCTGGCAATCCATCAGCGCGAAGGGCCGGCCGGTCGAATCGTCGTACAAACTGATTGTGGTGTAGTACTTCTCGCTCGTCTGGCTGCCCTGACGATACGAGGTCTTGAAGCCGAGGTGCTCGAGGACTCCGTCGTAGCCGAGCATCGCGTACGACACCGAGTCCCGGGCCTCGTCTGGCAGCGGCATCATCAACTTGGTGGGGCATCGGGACTGGCCGCCGGCGAGGGCCAGATAGCCGTCCTCGACGGCGCTGATTACATCGCTGGGCGGTATGCGCAGGTCGGCGAGATCGCTGCGGGTGAGGATGTGCATGAATTCCGGTCCGATCTTGGTGCTCCGAGGGCGAGGCAGAAACGCAAGAAGTGAAGTTAGCCTTACCTAAATTATTTTGCAACACCTTCCTCGGCCCATCCATCCTCGCCGAGCCGGAATGTCGACCCGCCGAGCATTGCGGACCTGCGAGTACTACTCCCGACGATCGATCCGGCGGTCGAGCGCAGCGCTCACTATCGTCGAAGATCCTGCGCCACAACATCATCGCGGCCTCGACACCCGGGGCAAGCATCGCCGTCACGAGCCGCCCACTTTCAGAGTCTCCGAGCCCCGGGTTGATTCTTCCGAAGAAGTATGAGCATCTTATTAGGCAAGGGTTGCCTAAGTCGTTGGCCTGCCAGGCTCCGAGCGAGCATGGCGTTTCGAGCACTGAATGAGGTCTTCATGATCAGTTCTGACCAGCACGATCGGCGTGGCCGCGGATCGGGGCCAGCGGTGCGGCGCCGCCCTTCGCTCCGGCACACACGCCGTTTCTCGCGGGTGATCCTCCTGATGGTGCTGAGTCTGGTCGCGGTCGCGGCCGGCTGTACCGGCGCCTCGAAGACCGGCTCGTCGGGCGAACAGAGCGGACCTGCGGTCGAGATCACCGATGTGCTGGGGCGGCACGTCACCGTGAAAGCGCCGTCTGCCCGCATCCTCGTCGACGGTTCGCGCCTGCTCTACACGACGGCGCTGCTGGACAAGCAGAATCCGGTCCGGCGGATCGTCGGCTGGCCAAAAGACCTGCAGGACAACGACCCCGGTACCTACCAGACGTATCTGCGGCAGTTTCCCCAGCTAGCCGGCATACCCACGATCGGTGAGCTGTACGACGGGTCGTTCTCGGTGGAGCAGGCGATCGCGCTGCGCCCGGACGTGTTCGTGGCCAGCGCCTCGTCGTACAAGTCGGCCCAGGATGCCGGGATCATCGACCGCCTCGCGAAGGTCGGCATCCCGACGGTGTTCATCGACTACTTCGTCGACCCGCTCGAGCACACCGTGCCCAGCGTCGAGCTCATGGGCAAACTGCTGGACCGCAACACCGAGGCCGCGAACTTCGTCGCGTATTACCGAGCGGTCGTGGACGGCGTCCGGTCACGTCTGGATGCCGCGAAGCAACCGGCCACCCCGACGTTCCTGTGGCGCGCTCCGGGCTACTTCGATTGCTGTTCCTCGTTCGCCCGTTCCAATCTGGCCGCGATCGTGAACTATGCCGGCGGGGCGAATCTGGCGGACGATCTGCTACCGGGACAGCAGGGCAGCATCTCGCCCGAGACCGTCCTGTCGCGCAATCCGCAGGTCGTGATCGCCACGGGCGCCAACTGGGCGCCGGACACCCCGGCCAAGCCGGGTTCGTTCGTTCCGCTGGGCTACGACCAGTCGCCGGATCGGGCAAAGGCTCAACTGCGGGCGATCATCGATCGGCAGGCGGGCTTCTCCCAGTTGCAGGCGGTGCAGCAGAAACGCACCTACGTGGTCTGGCACCACTTCTACGATTCGCCGTACAACTTCCTGGCCATCCAGTGGTTCGCAAAGTGGCTGCATCCCGACCTGTTCACCGACGTCGATCCCGATGCGGGTTTGCGGGCGCTGCACGAGAAGTTCCTCCCGGTCCCGATCGGCGGAGCGTTCTGGGCGGATCTGTCATGACCACCCAGGACGTGCCGACGAAGTCGCCCGATGCCGCCGCCGAGCGGCGCCCGGAGGTCTCACCGGCGCTGCGAGCCGCCCGGACCACACGGGAGTATCGAGGAATCGTCCGCCGGCGGGGGCTGCTCGTGGCGAGCCTGCTCGTGCTGACCGTGGTGCTGTTCGTCGCGGACGTGGGGGTCGGCGGGAGCGGTCTGCGCCTATCCGAGCTGCTGCGAGGGGTGTTCACGCCGTGGGACGCGCCCGAAATCGTGCGCCAGATCGTGTGGAACATCCGGATGCCGATGTCGGTCGCGGGGCTGCTGGTCGGCGCCGCGCTCGCGGTCGCGGGCGTGCAGATGCAGACCATCCTGAACAATCCGCTGGCCGAGCCCTACACGTTGGGGATCTCGGCGGCGGCCGGGTTCGGCGCCGCGCTGAACGTGGTGCTCGGGGTCACGGTGATCCCGCTGGTCGGGCCGATGCTGAGCATGGCCGGCACCGCCTGGATCTTCGCGATGATCGCCTGCGCGGTCATCCTCGGTTTCAGCCTGGTCCGCGGCGCGAGCACCGAGACCATGATCCTGCTGGGGATCGCGATGGTCTTCCTGTTCACCGCCCTGCTGTCGCTGATGCAGTACGTAGCCTCGGACGCGCAACTACAGCAGGTGGTGTTCTGGACCATGGGCAGCCTCGGGCGCGCCGACTGGCCACAGGTCGCGTTGCTCGCGGTGGTCTGCTGCGTGATCACACCCCTGTTCCGCCGCTCGGCCTGGACGCTGACCGCGCTGCGGCTCGGTGACGACCGGGCGCGGGCACTCGGCGTGTCCGTCGAACGCACCAGGATGTGGGTGCTGCTCGGGGTGTCGGTGCTGGCCGCAACCGCGGTCGCCATCGCCGGCTCGATCGGATTCGTGGGATTGGTCGGGCCGCACGCGGCCCGCATGCTGGTCGGTGAGAACCAGCGGCACCTGCTGCCCGCGTCCGCGCTGTGCGGCGCGATCCTCCTGTGCGGGGCCTCGATCGCCAGCAAACTGCTGGTCCCCGGCGTGATCGTCCCGGTGGGCATCATCACCTCGATCGTCGGTGTGCCGGTCTTCCTGCTGCTCATCCTCACCAAGAGGCGGCAGCTGTGGACGTAGAACTGGCGGTCGAGGGACTCACCTTCGGATACGGCGACACCCCGATCCTGCGGGGAATCACACTGCCCGTGGTGCGATCCGGGACGGTGACGGCGCTGGTCGGCCCGAATGCCACCGGCAAGTCGACACTGTTGCGGTGCATCGCCGGTCTGCACCGCGCGACCGGAACTATCCGCCTCGACGGTGAGCGGGCCGTCGATACGCGCCCCGCGAAACGGACGATGCGCCGGCTCACGCGGTCGGGGACCGCGCACGATCAGATCCTGTACACCCCGCAGGAAACCCCGCCGCCCAGCTCGATCACGGTGTTCGAGGCGGTGCTGCTGGCTCGCCGAGACCGGTTGCGAGGCCGCGCCGACGCCGCGGTCCTGGATCGGATCGGTGAGATTCTCACCCAGCTCGACCTCGACGAGCTGTCCTCCCGACCGATCTCGGATCTGTCGGGCGGACAACGGCAATTGGTCAGTCTGGCCCAGGCGGTGGTCCGCCGGCCCACGGTGCTGCTGCTCGACGAACCGACCAGCAATCTCGACCTGCGCAATCAGCTACAGATCCTCGCGGTGATCCGGCAACTGGCACTGTCGCAGCCCGCCGCGGTCGTCATCACCGTGCACGACCTCGCCCTGGCCGCGCGGTTCGCCGATCGGATCGTCGTGCTGCACAAGGGCGCCGTCCATTCGGCGGGCACGCCGGCGGAGACGATCACCGAAGCGATGCTGCGGGAGGTGTACCAGGTCGACGCCACCGTGCATCCGATGCCCGACGGAACGCTGAGCGTCGCGGCGATGAGAAGTATCTGACGGCCGCCCCCGGCGCAGACCGTCCCGGGTCTCCGAAATCCGTTGCCCCCGTGCCGAATACGGACGCACTCACGTGATTCCGGCACACACTGCGGCCACAAGTGGAGATTCGCGCAGAGACGCACGCCCAACTGCGCCGGACCCGGTCCAAGCGTGCCTGCGGACGGTCGTGTGGCGTCATTTGACTTGTCATCTATGGGGACTCGACATCTCTCCTGAAGTCGGGACCGATGGCATACTGTGCGCCGGATGCCTTTATCGGCCGGATGTTTCCACACTCGGCCCGGCACCTGCGCGTTATCACCCGTCTGGAGTGCCCACCAGTGACCAGCCCACAGCCTGAGACGCATGACCGGCCGCGCTGGGCCGGGTACGACTCGCCGAACGATCTCTCCGGCCCGCGAGTGCCGCTGTACGGATCGGACTTCACAGCGGATCCGCATCTCGTCTATCGCGATCTGCGCCAGCGGTACGGTTCCCTCGCGCCCGTAGAGTTGGCGCCGGGCGTACCGGCCACGTTGGTGATCGGCTACACCACGGCGGTACGGATCCTCAACGACCCCGACCACTTCCCGGCCGACCCACGCGTCTGGGAACAGAGCATTCCCGCCGACTGCCCGGTACTGCCCGTCATGCAGTCGCGTCCCATCGCCAGTAGATGCGCGGGCGCGGAGTTCCTGCGTTACCGGCGTTCCATGACCGCCAGCATCGACGGGGTCGACCTGCATGCACTGCACAGCACTGTAGAACGGATTGCCATTCCGCTGATCAACAGTTTCTGCACGACCGGCGCCGGTGACCTGCTCAAGCAGTACGCGATGCCGCTCGCTTTCGAGGTCGTGGCCGACATGCTCGGCAGCACACGGGAAATCGGGCAGCGAGCCGCACCGGCACTGGCCGCGATGTTCGAGGGTGTCGACGCCGAGCTGGGCAACCAGGTGTTCGCCGAGGCGATGATGGAGCTTATCGCGCTCAAACGCGCCGCGCCGGGCGACGATGTCACCACCCGGCTGCTGCAACACCCGTCCCGGCTGGACGAGATGGAGATACTCCACCAGGTCCTGAACTTCCATGCCGCCGCGTTGGAATTGCAGCAGAACTTGATCGCCAACACCCTGCTGTTGATCCTGACGAGCGCCGGCATCGGCGACGGGGTCCTCAGCGGTAGCCTGTCCACCAGGGACGCTCTCGACGAGGTCCTGTTCAACGATCCCCCGCTGGCGAACCACCTCATAAGCTATCCCCGGCATCCGATCCTCGTCGACGGGATCTGGCTGCCCGCGCATCAACCGGTGGTGATCAGCATGGCCGCGTGTAACAACGATCCCGCGATCCGCACGGATGATCTGGTCGGCAATCGCTCGCACCTGGCGTGGGGCGCCGGACCGCATCGCTGTCCCGCGCAACCGATGGCCTATCTGATCGCGCAGGATGCCGTTGATCAATTGCTGGATGCGCTACCCGAAATGCAGCTGGCCCTGCCGGCCGGCGAACCGCCCTGGCGGCCTGGTCCTTTCCACCGCGCTCTGACGACGCTGCCGGTCACCTTCACGCCTTGCCTGCCGTTCACCGTGCCCTGAGCCGGGCCGGCACAGCATCCTTCTCGGCATGCCCGGCCCGACCCCGGCAACGATTTCCCGGGCGATGCGACCACACGTCGACGAAGTCGACTCCGGCACAGTAATATTCGTCGGCCGTGCCACGCCGAGGACCGGTGCATTCATCGTGGTCGACAGTAACTTTCATGAGGTGGGGCGCTTGGCGATCCGGCGATCGTAGGCGGCGCGACCCTCGTCGGCGGTGAGAAAGACATGGTCCAGGCCCACTTGCCGGCTCATCCATCGAGCCAGCGACCGGGGCAGATGCAGCCAAAGCGCTGACGCCCCCGACAGCCGCCTGGGCACCACTGCGGATCGCTTGCCCTTACGCAGCACCTTGACCACGGTGTCCGCAATCCGCTGCGGCGGAACGGGATCCATCCCCCGGCCCGGTTGCAGCCCGTCGATCAGCTCGGTCGCGGCGAAGGACGGCAGGACGGTCGACACCCGCACGTCACTGTCACAGAGTTCGGCGTCGAGCGCTTCCCCGAATCCGACGACGCCGAACTTGGTGCCGCTGTACACGGCCATCCCGGCGGCGGGGATGCGGCCCGCCACCGAGGCGATGTTGACGATGCGCCCGCCACCGCGAGTCACCATGCCACGCGCGATAATTCGGGAGCACTCGACGACCCCGAGCAGATTGATCTCGACCGAGCGCCGGATCACCCGCGGGTCCTGTTCGAGCAGCGAACCCACCGGCATGATGCCGGCGTTGTTGACCCACACGTCGATCGGCCCGATCTGCTCCTCGACGACGGCTCGGAAGCCGGCGATCGAATACGGGTCGGTGACATCGAGATATCCGCCCAGTACACCGAGTTGCCCTGCGGTCGTGGCGAGTTCGTCGGCATCGATGTCCCCGATGGCGACCCTGGCACCCGCATCGCGCAACGCGGCCGCCGTCGCGCGGCCGATACCCCGGGCGCCGCCGGTGACTACGGCGACGCGCCCCGTCAGATCCATGCCCTTCACTTCAAGATTCCTATCGGATTCGCTGGGAGATTCGCAGGCGCAGTTCGGTGACTCGCCGCAGCGCGGTGAGCGCGAGCCCGCGCATGCGATCGGGATACGGGGTGGGAAAGCGTTGCACGGTGATGGTCTGCGGCTCGGTGTAACGCACGATCCCGTCGCGGCCGTGGCGCCGCCCGAGCCCGCTCTGCCGCATTCCGCCCATCGGGGCGTGCAGCGACGCGATCGCCGAGAGATACCCGTCGTTCACCATCACCGCGCCGGCGACGATCTGTGCCGCAATGGCCCTGCCGCGACCCAGATCTCGGGTCCACACGCTGGCCGACAGTCCATAGCTGCCCTCGTTGGCCAGGCGCACGGCCTCGTCGTCGGAGACCACCGGATACACCGAAACCACCGGTCCGAAGGTTTCCTCGCCGTGAACCGACATGGCGGGTGTGACGCCGGTGAGCACTGTCGGCTCGAAGAACAGCGGCCCGAGGTCGGGGCGGGCATTGCCGCCGGTCACGACCTTCGCCCCCTTCTCGACGGCGTCGACGATATGACGGCTGGTCGCGACGAGCTGGCGCTGCGAGGTCAGCGAGCCCATGTCGACCGCGAGGTCGTATTCCGCGCCGAGCCGAAGCTTCGCGACCTTATCGGCGAGTGCATCCAGAAAGCGCTGATACACACTGTGGTGCACATAGATTCGCTCGATGCCGATGCACATCTGGCCCGCGCTCGAGAAGCACGCCTGCACGGCCCCGGTGGCCGCGGCGTCGAGATCCGCGTCGGCACGCACGATCATCGGATTCTTGCCGCCGAGTTCCAGTGACACCCCGATCAATCGGTCCGCACACTGCCGTGCAATGGTTCGGCCGGTCTCGGTGGAACCGGTGAAGCACAGGTAGTCCACCGCGTCGACCACCGCCTGCCCGATGCGCCTGCCGGGTCCGGCCACCACCTGCCAGACGGCCTCGGGAATTCCCGCCCGGACCGCGAGATAGCGAGCCAGCAACAGGGTCCAGGGGGTCTGCGAATCGGCCTTGGACAGCACGGCATTACCGGCGATCAGCGCCGGAATCACGTCGCCGACAGCAAGAAACAGCGGGTAGTTCCACGGTGCGATCACCCCGACCAGCCCCTTGGGGCGGTACCCGACCGCCGCCCGGACCGGCCAGCCCAGGCTGCGCACCTTCCGCTCGGCCAGATAGCGGCGCGATGTGGCCCCGTAATGCTGAGCCACCGACACCACGCCCTGCACCTCGATCGCGGCGTGGATCCGGGCCTTTCCCGTCTCCCACTGCATCAGGTCGCACAGTTGATCGTGGTGGTCGAGCAGCAATCGGGCGTACCGCAGGACGATTCGCTCGCGCTCCCGGATCGGACGGGCCGCCCAGTCCCGCTGTGCGTTTCGACCGGCCTGCGCGGCGGTGTCGATCGCGGCGCCGTCCGATTGCGGTACCCACGGCAGCTCGGAACCGGTGAAAGGCGAGGCGGCGGAACGTGTTTCGGCGGACTTGGGCAGTTGATCGCGCAACTGCTCGATCAGCAGTCGATCGATCCGGGGCGGCAGACTCGATTCGGTCACGGCGGGCCCCACTCAGCCGAGCTTCTTCAGCCGGACCGGCAAACCGTCCTTCGGCACCGGCAGCGTGGAGTAGTCGAGCTTCCACCGGTACCCCTGCGGCACTGTCCAGTCGTGAGTGAGCAGCAGATTGTGCATGACAGTCTTGATCTCCAGCTGTCCGAAGTAGAGCCCGATGCACTTGTGCACGCCGCCGCCGAAGGGCATCCACGCGAACTTGTGCGATTTGTCCTCAGCACGTTCCGGAGCGAAGCGGTCCGGATCGAATCGGTAAGGGTCCGTCCACAATTCGGGGTCGTAGTGGGGGACGATGGCGCTGACGGCCACCCGCGTGCCCCGGGGGATGAAATGGCCGTCGATCTCGGTGTCCCGCACCGATTGCCGCAGCAGGCCCGGCACCGGGGCGTTCAGGCGCAGGGATTCCTTCATGATCGCGTCGAGCACCGTGAACTTCGGCAGTGTGTCGTAATCGATTTCGGCCGGCAGTTCCCGGGATTGTGCCCGCGCCCTGGTCTGCCACTCGGTGTTCCTTGCCAGGTAGTAGGCCATCGTCGTCATCGTGATGGTCGAGGTGTCGTGCGCGGCCATCAGCAGGAAGATCATGTGATCGACGACGTCCTCGTCGGTGAAGCGGTGGCCCTCGTCGGTGCTGATGTGGCACAGCGTGGAGAACAGGTCCGGGGTCCTGGTGGCGCGCTTGGCGGGCAGGTGCCGGTACATGAACTCCTCGAGCACCGTGCGGCCCGCGACGGCGCGCGACCACTTCGTGCCCGGCACGTCATAGCGCACCCACGCCAGGCCCGCGTCTACACAGTCGATGAACGCCTTGTTGATCCGATCGGCCTCCGCGGGCGAGAGCTGCAAACCCAGGAAGATCTCCAGTGCCACATCGAGAGTCAGCTTCTTCAGCTCGTGCAGCATCCGGACCCCGTCCCCGGTGGGGAAGGCGGCCACGCGTTCGCGAATCATCGGCTGCATCTGCCGCAGATAGTCCTTCAGATGCGCGGTGGTGAAGGCCTGCTGCAGCACCAGCCGGTGGTAGCGATGTTCCTCGAAGTCCATCAGCAGCAGGCCTCGCCGGAAGAACCTGCCGATCATGAATCCCCAGGCCGGTTCGGCGGCAAAGGATTTGTCCCGGTTCAGAGCGACGGTCTCACATCCCGAGGCGGTCAGCGGGGTGACCATCTTGCCCGTCGGGGCGATCATGAAACTGATGTCGCCGAAGGTGGCCCGCTGCTGCGCAACGAACTTCTGCGGATCCGTACGGTACAGCAGCAGATCCGGCACCGACAGCCGGCCGAGGCCGTGGACCGGTTTCAGGCCGCTACCGGCCGGGGGATCCGCGAGGGCGCGCGTGCGGACGTGCTTGGGCTTCGGTGCGGGCGGGGTTACCGCAGGCGGCGCGATCGCACGGTCGGAGTGCTTGCCGTTCAGTATCTTTCGCGGATCGACACCCTCCCGCTCCCAGGCCTCGGCGGCCCACGGGGTGTAGAGCTTATCCACCGGAAGCCGGTTGAGCAGCGGGTTGAGTGCGCGCATTGCCGCGGCGAAGCGCTGGAATCGCCGCTCCCGCTGCGCATCCCATTCCAGGTCGCACACCTCGCGCATCTGCTGCGGCAGTGTTCCGACGATCACGGTCCGGATGACGCCGTTCAGCGGCGCGGACAGCAGCCTCCACGCCGGTGCGGGCAAGCGCCGCAATCTCTTCGGCTGCGGCACGCCCTTGCGGATGTAGCCGGTCGCGTATCGGATGATCGGCGTCGGCACAAAGCGTTCCAGCATGGAGTCCCAGTACGCCAGAAACTCCTCATAGGTCTGCGGCTGGCTGCGGTCGCTGACCCCGTAGAGGCGGTACCAGATCTTCGACTCCTCGAAGATCTGCGCCTTCTCCGCGTAGGACAGCCGGCGAATGAACGTGTCCGTGGTGTAGATGGTTTGGTCGACGAAGGTGGCGTGCGCCCAGTAGTACAGCTCGGGATTCAGTGCGTGATAACGCGATCCGTCGCTGTCGATGGTCCCCTTGATGGGCTTGTGGAAGTCCCGGACGGTCCGCCCCCAGTAGAACGGATCTGCCGAATACAGCGTCTTGGCGATCGGCGGACCGGTGCGCCGGCCGCGCGCGAGGGTGTCCTCGAAGAACACCGAGTGGTCCTGGACGCCCTTGGCCAGCTGCTCGATGCAATTCTCGGTCCCGGCCAGCCGCTGCACACCCAGCAGCATCCGGACGTCGCCGAAATACTTCCAGGTCAGCGAGTCCGGGCCGAGCCGAGCCGGCGGTTCCTCCGCCAGTGGCATCGGCACCGCCTCCCGGATGCCGGCATCGAATCCCGTTGTCCCGGCATCCTTTCCAGCGCAGGGGACGGTCTCGTGCGGGGCGGGCACGGGAGTGTCATGCTTCGGCATGGGCTGCACCTCCGGTGAGGCAATGGGGCGGGCCGAGTCTTCCACGCCCGGACCATCGGTCTCAGATACCGATGGTCAATATCGTGCACCCAACCGGTCGTGGCGTCAAGAGTCGCACTGCGACCGCAGTTGACGCGGAGATATCCGATACCAGCGGTCGTGCGGGCTACATGGCCCGGACAAGCCCTGTCTTGCCGAAGTAGTTCGCCATCGGGGCATCGAAGTCGAGATGAACGCCGTTGGCGTGCGCCGCGGTCTGCACCAGCGCCCGGATGCTGTTGTCGACGTTGTCGATGACCTCGACCAGGGTCTTCTCGTCCTCATGCCCCCGGACCAGCCACCATTTACCAGCATGCAGAATGCTGCCGATCACCATGTACGCGGTCAGCTCCAGATCGGTGCCGGTGCCTCCGCAGCCCAGCAGGACTTGGCGTAGCACGGCGGCCAGATCCCGGGACGGCGCCGACACCCGGTCCAGATCGGCGCTGGGCTCCTCGGGCGTCTCCGAATACGTGACCATGACGAACTGAAAGATGTTCGGGTGGCCATCGGCCAGTTCGAGAAAGCGGCTGACACCCGATCGCAGGAACCCACCGAGCGTCGCACCCGCTTCGGTGGGCCCCACGGTGATGCGCTCGGCGACCATGTCGCGCACGCGATCCGCGATGGCCGCGGCCAATTCCGACTTGTCGGTGAAGAAGCGGTACAACGTCGCCTTCGGGATCTTCGCCTCGGCGGCGATCTCGCGCATGCTGACCTGCGGACCCAGCACATCGATCGCACGCATGGCGGAATCGACCAGCTTGCTGCGGACTTCCGCCCGGTGAGCTACCCACCGCTCCGTTCGACCGTCGGCCACGCGCACTCCCTCGTCCTCCGCATCGACCCACAACGACCGCACGGATAGGTGATGGATCAGCCTGCAATACCCGATACTAGCGGTCGACCTCATGTGCCCGCGGGCCCGCGCATGGCACGGATGGCGGCCTGGATCCCCTTCTTGTCGTAGCTGTTCACGGGCATGGTGGCGCCGTGGGCGTGCCGGACGATGCCGCCGGGGTCGACCAGGACCGAGCCGGACTGCTGCATGGAGCCGAAGAGCCTGCGAGTCAGTCCGACCGATTGATGAGGGGATTCCGCGGATCCGACGAGGACGGGAACCGTGATCCGGTGCGCGGTCTGCCATGCGCGGCCCGCGTCGTGGGCCTCGGGGATCGCGAGATACAGGCGGACGTCGTCGGCCTCGAACCCGCCACGCTGCGCGAGCAGGTCACGCACGTGCCGGTTGCAGATCGGGCACGAGGTCGAGCGCACGAAGAACAGCAGGGCGCCGTGCGTGCCGAGCTGATCGGACAGACGCCAGGTGTTCCCGGCGGTGTCCTCGAGTTGCATATCCGGCGCGGCGGATCCGGTGGTGAGCATGGCGATATGTCCCTTCGACACGAGGTGGTGTGGTGGCTCAGGCGCCGGCCGAGAGGGCGGCGTCGAGGGTGTGGCGGACGGCGCCGCGAGCGCGGTGCAGCTGGGATTTCATCGCCGCGGTGCTCAGACCGAGCGTCTCGGCCGTGGTGCGCCCCGGATAGCCGAGTACATCGCGCATGATCAGGACTCGGCGCTGCAGCTCGGGCAGCGCGGCGATCGCCCGGGTGAGCTGGTCGCTTTCCCACCTGTGCAGCACCTCGTCCTCGGCCGAGGCGACGAAATCCTCCCCCGCGCAGTCGATCCGGGGAATGTGATGCAGCGAATGCCGTGCGCGTCGCAGGCATTCGTTGCGGACGATGCGGAACATCCACGAGGCGATGGCCGTTGCCGTCCGCAGCGTCCCGATCTTGCGGTAGAGGGTGATCAACGCTTCCTGAGCGGCGTCCTCGGCATCCGCGGACGACGCGCACAGGTGATGCGCGAATCGCTGCACGTGTGGATGGGCGCCGTCCACGATGGCGGCGATCGCCTCGGGGTCCCCGCGCTGCGCGGCCTCGACGAGTTGCTCACCGGCCCAGCCTTTCTGCACTGCGATCACCGCCCCGCCGCGCTGTGTACAAGACCGGGCGACTGCCGTCCTGAAGTCTCGATTGGATAGTCACCACCATAAGAGCGTCTCGACCCCGAAAAGGATTCACCGGCACGCGACTCTGGGCACAGCTGCCCCGCGGTGAAACCGATTGAGCCGCAGCGACTACCAGCTTCCGTGGTGGTCGGGGACCAATAGCAGCAGGGGTAGTACCAGGATCAGCAGGATCGCGTAGGCCAGGAAGATGTCGGCCTGGACGGCACCGGCGTCGTGGCTGCGGGCCAGGATCGCGGTGGTGACCGAGATGGCGGTGATCGCGCCGCCCTGACGGAACATGCCGCGCAGGCCGGCGATCGACGCCGCGCGGTCGGGCGCGAGTTGCAGGCTCGCGTTGTTCGTGGCAGGCACGGTCATGCCCATGCCGACGCCGGTGACGCCGGCCGCGATCGACATCCAGACATAGGGGGACACACCGCCCGGCGTGGCATACATCGCCGCGAGACCCACCGCGGTGACGGTGAATCCGACCGCCATGGGCAATCGGTGCCCGGTGCGCCGCAGCGCGAGCACCGCCAGCGCGGCCACGCCGATCGAGCCGACCGCACGCGCGGTGAGCAGGGTGCCGGCGTGCAGTGACGAGATGCCGAACCGCTGTTCGGCATAGAGCGGGACCAGGGCGCCGAAACCGATCGCGGCGGCCCCGAAACACAGGTTGATCAGGTTCATCACGCCGAAGCCGCGCCCGCGCAGCAGCTCGATCGGGATGAACGGGTTGTCGCCGTGCTTGGCGTGCCGCACGAACGCCACCCCCGCGACGACCGCGATCGCCGCGCCGAGCAGGAAGACCGGGCTGTAAACCGGCACCTCCCCGCTGCCCAGGTAGGCGATCGCGAACATGCCCGACAGCACCATCGCGCCCAGCAGCGCGACCCCGCGCACGTCGATCCGCTCGGCCGAGCGTGGCGCCCCGGCGGGGAGGAAGACGACCGCCAGCACGATCAGCACGATCCCGATCGGCACGTTGACCAGGAAGATGCCGCGCCAGGACCAGTACGTGACGAAAAATCCGCCGAACATGGGCCCGATGATCCCGCCGATCGGCAGGATGCTGGTGAACATGCCGAGCGCGCGGTCCCGCCTGCGGCCGAAGTTGTCCGCGACAATCCCGGTCGCCGAGGGCATGAAGGCACCGCCGCCGACCGACTGGATCGCCCGCAGCGCCACCAGCAGCGCGATATTGTCGGCGAAACCGCAGGCCAGCGATGCCACCGTAAACAGAACGGCCGCACCGACGAACACCTTCTTGCGGCCGAACTGGTCGCTGATCCGCCCGGCGATCGGCATGATCAGCGCCTGCCCCAGCGCGTAGATGGTGATCGTCCACCCGGCCCAGTTCACCGGCGCGCGCAGGTCGTGCTGGAGGGCCGGCAGCGCCGTGGCCACGATGTTCGCATCCACCGAAGCCATCAGCAGGGCCATCGACACGATGCCGAAGACCAGGCCGCGGCGCGGAAGCGGGCGAGCGAGAACGGATTCCGAAGCGGTGATATCGAGCGACCCCATTGTTACCAAGTTAATTGCTTGCTGGCAGGCAATCAATACCCGGGTTTTCGGCGCCCGGGGGCTCCTGCGTCACAATGACCGGGGCGGTGGGCGGGGGTATGCACGAACACCGCCCCGGACCGAGACGACGAAGGTGGGAGCAGTGGACTCCGAGGACATGGCGCGACTTCGCGTGGTGATCATCCGGCTGGCCCGGCAGTTCAACGCGACCGCGACGGGCGAGGGACTGACGCCGACCCAGGCCTCGGTGCTCGGCCTGATCGCCCACCGCGGACCGCTCGGACTGGCCGAACTCGCCGAACTGGAGGGCCTCAACCCGACCATGGTGTCGCGGGTGGTCCGAAAGCTGGACGAGGACGGCCTGATTCGCCGGCTCCCCGACCCGACCGATCTGCGAGCGGCCCGCGTCGAGATCACCCCCGACGGCACCGCGGTGAACGAACACATCCGCACGCTGCGCACCCAGACGGTGTCCGAATGCGTCGAACACCTCCCCAAACAGACGGCCGAACAGCTGCTGCGGGCACTGCCGGCGATGGAGGCACTCGCCGAGGAGCTCAAAACCGCCCGCAGCCACTGACATTCGCGTCCGGGCGACCGATGCCCACCGTCGCGATGCCCGCCGGTTGCCCACAGGTACGGATGCCGCGATTGCCGTGCCGTACGGCGCCGCGTGCATCCGGCACAACAGGTAGCTGCCGACCGCGGCGATCGGAACTATCGCTGTTCTACAGCGCCCGCGGGCGCTGCTGCAGGCGCGGCTGCTGCACGACTACTGCCTGTGGTCGGCGGGCCGTCGCGAGGAGGCGGAAGCGATTCTGACACCGGCACTTTCAGTGTGCCAGGCCCAGGGTCTCCTCCGGATAGCAGCCGACACCGGGGAGCTGATCGCCGAATTCGCCTCGCTCACTCAGCATTCGGCGTAGGCGGCCTCACCGTGCCAGCGAACGAGCGATGACCAGTCGCTGAATCTGGTTGGTGCCCTCGAAGATCTGGGTGATCTTGGCCTCGCGCATATAGCGCTCGACCCGGAAATCGCGGGTGTATCCGTAGCCGCCGAACACCTGGACCGCATCGGTGGTCACCCGCATCGCGGCATCGGTGGCGACGAGCTTGGCCACGCTGGCCTGCCGTGAGTACTCCAGCCCCGCATCGCGGCGACGCGCGGCATCCACGTAGGTCGCGCGCGCCGAGTCGACCGCCGCCGCCATGTCCGCGAGCAGGAATCCCAGGCCCTGGTGTTCGACGATCGGCTTGCCGAACGCCGTGCGCTCCTTCGCGTAGGCCACGGCCTCGTCCAGGGCCGCCTGCGCGAGACCGGTCGCGACCGCGGCGATGCCGAGGCGCCCGGAATCCAGTGCGCTCAGGGCGATGTGCAGGCCCTGGCCCTCCGCGCCGATCCGGCGCTCACTCGGTAGGAACGCGTCGTCGTAGTGGGCGGTCGTGGTCGGGATCGCGGCCAGCCCCATCTTCCGCTCGGGCTTGCCGAAGCTCAGCCCCTCGGTGTCCTTCGGCACGAGGAAGCACGAAATGCCGCGCGTCCCTTCGCCGGTGCGCGCGAACAGATTGTAGAAATCGGCCCGCCCCCCGTGCGTGATCCACGCCTTGGTGCCGTTGATCCGGTAGCCGTCCTCGACCGGGGTCGCCGCGCAGGCGACCGCGGCGGCGTCGGACCCGGCCTGCGCCTCGGACAGGCTGTAGGCGCCGATCTGGCTGCCGCCCAACATGTCCGGCAGCCACCGCCGCTTCTGTTCCTCGGTGCCGAATGCCAGCAGCGGATGACACGAGAGGCTGTGCACGCTCACCGCGACGGCCACCGCAGCCCACCGCGCGGCGATCTCCTCGAGCACCTGCAGGTACACCTCGTACGGCTGACCGCCGCCGCCCCACTGCTCCGGATACGGCAGGCTCAGCAGCCCCGCCGCGCCCAGCGTGGCGAACACACCCTCGGGGTAGGTCTCCGCACGCTCGTGCTCGTCGGCCACCGGACCCGCGAGCACCTTGTCGGCGATCTCGCGGGTGAGCTGGATCAGGTCGTGCGCCTCGTCACTGGGCAGCAGGCGTTCGACGGCCACGCGTCACCTCGACTACTAGTAAGAGTACTGAATTACCTTGCAGAGTACTGTCAGGCCGATAGTACTGCAAGGGGTACTTCAGTACTATGCGATGGCATGGACCAGCCCGCCCGCGCCGGCTTCACCACCCGCCGACGCACCGAACTCTTCGACGCCCTGGTAGCGCTGTTTCTCACCGAGGGGTTCGCGCAGCTGACCCTCGACGAGATCGCCGCCCGGCTGCACTGCTCCAAGTCCACGCTCTACACCCTCGCCGGCAGTAAGGAACAGCTGGTCCGCGCGGCGACCGTGCACTTCTTCCGCGGCGCGACCGAGGATGTCGAGGCCGCCATCACACTGGTCACCGGCGCCCGGGAGCGCGTGGCCGCCTACCTCTCTGCGGTCGGGGCCGCGCTGTCCCCCGCCTCCGACCGGTTCATGTTCGACCTGCACGCGTTCGCCCCCGCCCGCGAGATCTACGAGCGGAACACCCGCATCGCGGCCGAACGCGTGCAGGAACTCATCCACGAGGGCGTCGAGGCCGGCGAATTCCGCGACGTCCACGCCGCGTTCACCGCGGACCTGGCCACCGCGATGATGGTTCGTATCCAGCGCGGGACCGTACGCACCCACACGGGTCTGGACGACGCCGACGCCTACCGGGAACTCGCGGCCATCCTCACGGCGGGAATCAGTGCCTAGCGCCACCGAGTCGAAGACACGCATGCCCCGAGTCAGGTGATGGCATAGATCGATGCCGGTGAGCCCGAACCATTTTCGGTGATGAATCCGCCTACGACCACGGTGAAATCCCGGGCGGGCAGCTCGCCGAGATTCGCCAGGATTTCCAGGCTCAGGCGGTGCTCGCGGTAGAGCATTTTCGAGACGGCGAATGTCTCGTCCAGCCCGACGTCGGGGCTGAAGGCGTCGGTGCCCAGGGCGCCGCGGCGGCCCAGGACACCGCGGTCGAGCAACCATCGCACCGATTCGGGCGAGAAGCCCGGGTGATGCGGCGTTCCATGGTCGTCCGCATTGACGAAATCGTCTGTGCCCCAGTACTTGTCCCAGCCGGTGTGCAGCAGCACCGCGGCTTGTGCGGGCAGCGGCCCGTGGCGATCCTGCCAGTCCCGCAGGTCTCGCACGGTCACCGCGTAATCGGGGTCGCGGGCCGCATCGTGCGCGATGTCGATCCGCACGCCGGGAAGGATGAAGTCCGCGCCGTCAAGTTCATCGGCCGCGGCCTCCCCGGCGTTGAAGTGTGCGGGGGCTCCCCAATGGGTGCCGGTGTGTTCTCCGACCTCGACGGCCTGCAGATAGAAGCCGTGCTCATCGAGTGTGCACACGGTCTCGACGGACGGGCGCGGATCGCCGGGAAATACCGAGACCCGGTGCGCCGAGAGCGGGTGCGACAGGATGCGCACCGACGAGAATGTCATGCCTGGCCAACCTCCCCTGTGAGTCCTGTGCACAAATGTAGGCGTGGCAGCGCTCACACGGACGGCAGTGACCGCCATGCCGCACCCGCCGCCAGGGTCGGCACGGGCACATTGATCAGGAACACCGAACGCCAGCCGAACCCGAAAGCGACTCGGGCGGGCTGGAGCTGTTCATTCAGTTGCCGGTGTCGAGTGCGTGGGCGATCAACGGCCAGGAACGAGCCAGCTCCTCGGCCCAGTACGGCCAGGAGTGGGTGCCGGTGGAGCGCAGGTGCACCGTCGCCGGGATGCCCAGTCGCTCGAGCCGATGGCCCAGGGCCGCGGCGCAGGCATAGGCGCCGGCCTCCAGGGGGCCACCGATTGTGATGTCGTCGGGTAGGTTGGCCTGTCCCGGCACGTCGTGCTCGCCGGGGATCCCGCTGCCCGCGGACAGGTAGACCGCGGTGCCCCGCAGCGCGGCGGCATGGGTCATGACGTCGTGGGCGAGCCAGTCGGGGTCGCCGGGCTTGCCGAACATGTTGTCGGGGTTGCCGTGGTAAGTCTCCACGATCGCGCGGGCCTGATCTTGACCGGGGCCGGGGGCGACGCTGTAGCACCCGCTGTGCGCGGCGACCGCCCGATACCGGCCCGGGTTACGGACCGCGAGCATCATCGTGGCCTCGCCGCCCATCGACACCCCCTCGATGGCGTCGCGGCCGTTGCCCTCGAAACGGGCATCGATCAGCGGCGGTAACTCGCGCGTGAGGAAGGTCTCCCATTTGTTGGTGCCCAGCACCGGATCGCGGCGTTGCCAGTCGGTGTACAGGTTGGCGGGCCCGCCCGTGGTCAGCACGACGTTGACGTTCTTGTCGGCGAAGAACTGCACAACATGCCCGTGTTCGGTCCAGCTGCTCTCGTTCTCCGGGGCGCCACGCCCGTCGAGCATGTACAGCGTCGGCCGCGGGCGATCGCGGTGCGCGGGCAGCAGCACCTGGACCTGCACCACCCGCTTCATGGACGGCGAGGCCACGAACACCCGCAGCCATCGATCGGTGATCGGCTCGATTTTCGTGATGACCGGCCGCGCGGTCAGGCCGGCGCCATTGTCGGCGGGAGCCTGATACCCGTTCGAGCTCAAATCCGGTCCGGAGGTCGGCGGCGCCGCCGCGGACACCCCCGCCACCAGCATCAACGCCCCTGCCACCGCGGCAATCTCGCCGACGACCCGCCATGCCGGCCCGTGCCGTGCCGACTTGTCGGCCCCATCTTGCATGCCTCACAGTGAAATCGATGAGTGGCGCGTTCTTCACGCATGGGAAGGAACATGTTCCAGATCGGCGCGGCAGACGTGGGCGCCATCACCATCGCGGCCCATTGACAGAAAAGCGTCGGCGTGGCTCGTTCCACATCCGAATTATGCTGCGCCATAACAGCTTTCGGTTCAATACGCCCGCATGTACACTCGCAACCCGGCGAGTCCTCATCAGCGATTCGACCACCCACCCGGCATCCCCGCCCGGAATCCAAGGAGCCCCTATGCCCGGACCGGAATTTGCGACCCTGCGCGATCAGGTGGCCGCGCTGCGCGCCAAGACCATCTCGGCCACCGAACTGCTCGAGCTGAGCATCGCGCGGATCGAGAAATACGACGACAAGGTCAACGCCGTGGTGGTGCGCGACTTCGACCGCGCCCGCGCGGCCGCGCACCTGGCCGACGCGGCGCTGGCGCGGGGCGAGGACGCGCCGTTGCTCGGCGTTCCGGTGGCGGTGAAGGAATCGTTCAACGTGGCCGGGCTGCCCACCACGTGGGGGATTCCCGACGCGGAGGGGTGGCAGCCCGCCGAGGATGCGGCGCTGGTGGCGCGGGTCAAGGCCGCCGGCGGAGTCGTCGTCGGCAAGACCAATGTGCCGCTGACCCTGCGCGATTGGCAGTCCTACAACGACATCTACGGCACCACCCGCAATCCCTGGGACCTGACCCGCTCCCCGGGCGGCTCCTCCGGAGGTTCGTCCGCCGCACTCGCGGCGGGATACGTCTCGCTCGCGCTCGGCTCCGACGTCGGCGGATCGCTGCGGATACCGGCCCACTTCTGCGGCATCTTCGCCCACAAACCGTCGCGGACCCTGCTGCCGGGCCGCGGAAACACGCCACCACGCACGCCCACGCTGCCCGCCCCGCAGGACCTCCCGGTGGTCGGCCCCATGACGCGCAGCGCCGCCGATCTGACGATGGCGACCCTGCTGCTCGCCGGGCCGGACGACGTCGAGGCGGTCGCCTACCGGCTGGCGCTGCGTCCACCACGCGGCAACAAGCTCGGCGACTTCCGGATCCTGATCATCGATAGTCATCCGCTGATGCCGACCTCGGCGGTGATCCGCGACGGCATCGACCGGGTCGCGCGCGGACTGGAAACCGCGGGCGCCAAGGTAGCCCGGCATAGCGAGCTGCTACCGGACCTCACGCTGACGGCGAAAACCTATCTGACACTTCTGATGTCGCAATACGGCGCGGACTCGACCCCCGCCGATCGAGCGCGCTGGGCGGCCACCGAGTTTTCGTCGGACCTCGACACCCTGGATGCGGTCACCACCCGCGCGTTCGTCGCCAGCCACGCGGACTGGATCAGGGCGGACCGGGTCCGCATCGGACTGGCCGACGAATGGCGACGACTGTTCGGCGAATTCGACGTGGTTCTGTGCCCGATCACGCCGACACCGGCGTTCCCCCACGACCATTCGGACTTGGCGACTCGCACGATCGAGATCGACGGCGTCGCACACCCGTACAGGCATCACCTGGTCTGGCCGAGCATCGCGACCCTGCTCGGGCTGCCCGCGACCGCCGCACCGATCGGGCGCTCTCCCGAGGGCCTGCCCTTCGGCATGCAGATCATCGGCCCCTACCTCGAGGACCACACCACGCTGCGGTTCGCGGAGCTGATCGAGCAGGAGTTCGGCGGATTCACCCCGCCGCCCGGTTTCGAATGATCCGTCGGCGGCCTCGCCTCGCCATCGGGCGGGGCCGCACGCCGGTATGGGGCGGGGCCAGTGCACCGGCGGCTACGCTGCAACGCGTGGCTGAAACCTCACCGCGCGTACGCAATCCCTGGGGTCAGGGCGAGCGGTTGCGAGCGGAGATTCTGCGCGCCGCCGCGCGGCTGCTGTCCGAGCTGGACGGCGAGCAGGGCCTGACGATCCGCGGGGTGGCCCGGGCCGCGGGCATCTCCCCCGCCAGCATCTATCAGCATTTCAGCGACAAATCCGCGCTGGTACAGGGCCTCATCGCCCATATCTACGCGCAGCTGGCCGCTGCGATGGCCGAGGCCGACGCGCAGTATCCGCCCGAGGCGATCCTGGATCGGGTCCGGGCGCGAATGAAGGCGTACTGCCTTTTCGCACTGGAGAATCCGGGCCACTACCGGCTCATCATCAAGCTCCGTCCCACTCCGTCCCGGCCCACGGGCCCGCTGGCGGACATCGTGCGGAGCATCATCGATCTGCTGGAACGCGGTGAACGAGAGGGGATCCGGATGCGGGTACCACCGAGCCGGGCCGCGGTGATCGTATTCGTCGGCGTGCACGGACGAGTCGCCTTGCAGCACACCAGCGGCGGCGAGGACCAGGACGAGCAGATCATGGCGTTCGTGGACGAGCTCGTCTCCCTGGTCGTCGACTGACCGGTCCGGCCCGCCAGGGATCGTGCACGCGTCACGAATCATTGCTCAACAGAACCGGATTGACTATTCTGACCAATGTTAGTAAACATTCGTTTGGTAACTTTTGGGGGTCCCCGATGACCGAATCCCTACCCACCTTCCCCATGTCCCGGGCCGCGAAGTGCCCGTTCGATCCGCCCCCGCCGCTGCGCGAACGCGACCGGGTCGACCGGGTGCGGATCTGGAACGGCGACACGCCCTGGCTGGTCACCGGCTACGAGGAACAGCGGGCCGTGCTGGCCGACCCGCGATTCAGCGCCGACGCGCTCACGCCGGGATATCCGCTCCAGTCCGCCTCGATCGCCCAGCGGCGCCGCAGCTTTCGCTCGTTCATCGCGATGGACGATCCCGAGCACGCCCGGCTGCGCATGATGCTCACCCGGAATTTCATGGTCAAGCGGATCACCGCGATGCGCCCGCGGGTGCAGCAGATCGTCGACGGACTGATCGACGACATGCTCGCCGGGCCCAGGCCGACCGACCTCGTCACCGCATTCGCGCTGCCCGTGCCCTCGCTGGTGATCTGCGAACTGCTCGGCGTGCCGTACGCCGACCACGAATTCTTCCAGTCGTGCAGCCGCAAGCTCATCGACACCACCACCCCCGTCGAGGAGGCGATCGAGGCCACCGATCAACTGCGCTCGTACCTGTCGGATCTCGTTGCGGCCAAACGGCAGTCGCCGACCGACGACATGATGGGCCACCTGGTCTCCGAGCAGCTCGCGGCCGGCGAGCTGACCGCCGCCGAGGTCGCGGACATGTCGCTGCTGATGCTGGTCGCCGGGCACGAGACGACCGCGAACATGATCGGGCTGGGCACCCTGGCGCTGCTCCAGCACCCGGATCAGCTCGCGGAGCTGCGCGAGACCGACGACCCGGCGCTGATCACCAACGCGGTCGAGGAACTGCTGCGGTATCTCACCATCGTGCACACCGGCCGGCGCCGGGTAGCCACCGAAGATGTCGAGGTCGGTGGGCACACGATCCGGGCTGGCGAGGGCATCATCCTGGCCAACGACGCCGGAAACCGCGACGCCACCGCGTTTCCGGATCCGGACCGCCTCGACATCCACCGCCGGGCTCGCCATCATGTGGCCTTCGGGTACGGCGTGCATCAGTGCCTCGGCCAGCCGCTGGCTCGGATGGAACTGCACGTCGTCTACGGCACGCTGTACCGGCGGATACCCGAACTGGCGCTGGCGATTCCGTTCGAAGACGTGTCGTTCAAACACGAGATGGTCGTGTACGGCGTCCACTCGCTCCCCGTCACCTGGTAAGGAGCTCGGCCATGAAAGTTGTTGTGGATCAGCACAAATGCATCGGATCCGGGCAGTGCGTCATGCTCGCTCCGGACATCTTCGACCAGCGGGACGAGGACGGAATCGTACTGCTGCTACAGGCCGAACCGCCTGTCGCACTCCATGATTCCGTGCGCGAGGCCGCCCGGGTGTGCCCGGCGCTGGCCATCGAGTTGGACGAGAAGTAGCCCCTCGACGCTCCCGGGCCGCGCTAGACCTGGTATCCCTCGGCCTCGAGAGCGGTGGGCAACTCCCCGCCGGCCGCGGTGAACGCGGTCAAGGCATGCACCAGCCCGTGGCGGTCGGCCTCGGGCATCTTCGCGACCACGGCGGCGATCTCCTCGCGGCGGCGGGCAGTGACCGCGTCGACGATCTCGCGGCCGCGCGCGGTCAGCTCGAGGATCAATTCGCGGCGGGAATTCGGGTTGGGCCGGCGGTCGATCAGCTCGGCGGCCACCAGGCGGTCGACCATCCGGGTCGCGGTAGAGGGCTGCACATTCAGGATCGCGGCCAGCGCGGCGACCTTGACCGGGCCGCGGGAGGACAGGATCATCATCGTCCGGAACTGGGCGATGGTGATCGACTCGTCGACCTGGGCCAGCGAGCGCGCCGACAGCGCCACCAGCAGCCGCGAGGCCGTCAGCAGGGCATCGGTGATCTCGTCGGCGGATTCGACCGCCACCCCGCCGCTATGTTGCATAGCAAAACCCTTCGTCGCCGATACCGGGTACCACCATCCTGCCTGTTCGCGGCGGGCGGCATCGCACCCGGCTGGCCGCCCGCTCCGAATCCGCACCTCGATCCGGCAGTGCAAACAACAACTATTGCGTGATGCTAGCGTACGGTCGCATCGCCACCCGGCCTCCAGACTCGCTCGGGCATGCGGATGCCGGTCCAGCCCCCTCGTGCCTGTCCTTCTCAGCCCAGGACGTTGCGGTACGCTACGGCCGTAACCCCCTCCGCGGTTTGCGGGTTCCCGGGTGATGGACCGGCGGCGGGAAGGGTCAGGCCAGGCGCTCGTCCTTGATCGCCAGGGCATGCTGCCCCCGCTGGAACGTCACCTCCCGAATCCCCAGGGCCGCATGCAGTTTCCCGGACGGGAGCGTCACCGGTTTGGGCGCGGGTCCGGCGCCGGGATTCGGCAGCGGATAGGCCGTGGTGGTGCCGCTGTAGAAGGTGATGTTGCCGTCGGTCTTGGTGAACAGTTGGTGCACATGGCCGTTGAGGCACGTGACCGAGGAGAACCGGCGCAGATAGCTCAGCACCTGCGCGGCATCGTCGGTGCCCCAGCCCCATTGCGGATACATGGCGAACAGCGGGATGTGGCTGAATACCACGATCGGCGTGTCCGAGGACAGGCCGGCCACATCCTTGCGGACGAAATCCAGCTGGTCCGGGCCCAAATGCCCGAGGTTCCGCAGATTCAGCGTGTTCACCAGGCCGATCAGATGGACTCCGGCGATATCGAAGCTGTACCAGCCGTCGCCGCGAGTACCCCGGCCGAAGACCGAGCGATACTTCTGCCCGGCGTCGTCGGTCGAATCGTGTTCTCCCGGAACGGTGAACACGTGCGGAGTGTGCAGGCCGTTCAGCATCTGATACACCTGATCGAACTGCGCGGGCGTGGCCAGATGGGTGAGATCGCCGGTGTGGATGACGAAATCGGGCTGGTAGCCCAGCGCATTGACCTGCCCGATCGCCTCGGTGAAGGTGGCGGCGACATCCGCGTTGGCCGTGCCCTGGAAACCGATGTGGCTGTCGCTGATCTGGGCGAAGCGCAGGTCCGGGCGCGGGGCCGCGATCGCCTCCGGCGCACCGGCAACCTGGGAGACGACCTCGCCGCCGACCACGGCCAGGCCCACCGCCGCACCGAACCAGGCCGAATGCCTGATCAATTGGCGCCGTGTCATCGTCTGGGGATCCTTCTCGTTCACGGCGTCACCACCACGGTGCCGTGCATGAACGGATGAATCGTGCACACGTAGTCGACGCTGCCCGCATGGGTGAAGGTGAAGGAATAGGTTGCGCCCGTGCCCATTCCGGGCGAGTGGAAGCTGCCGTTCTGCGCACTGACGGTATGCGGCTCCTCGTCGCGATTGGTCCAGGTGACCGTCGTACCCACCTTTACCGACAAAGTGGCGGGCGCGAAGGCGAAGTTCTGGATCGCCACCGCGGTACCCCTGACGGGCGCGGAAGCCGTTGTCGCGGTGGGCATTCCCGGCATACTCGGCATGCCCGAGGCCGGAAGCAGGGGCGCGGCACTGCCGTTCGGCACGAAGCCCGGTGTCGCCGTGCCCGGCGGGAAGGCCAGTGTGGATTCCGCGGCGGGGCCGGTGGCACTCGATCCGCAGGCGCCCAGGGCCGCCACCAGCGCGATCGCGCCGAGGCCGGCCACCAGGACCCGCCGGTTGTTCGCGAATTGTCTCATCCGAGTTCTCCATCGTGGGACGAAGACACCCGCACCGCTGCGGGCACCGGTCGACGGTGAGCGTCCGCCTCGTCGCGAAACGCTGTCACTAGGAGATACGGGCCCGGGTTACACGGGGCGACTCAGGCCGGTTCCGCGGGCACGAAAACCTCTATCGTGCCGTTGATTTCACGTATCTCCAGCCGCGGCAGCGGCGCGGGGGCGATGGGGAGCTGATGCGTGCGCACCGCGCCGTCGATACCGAAGGAGGTGGAGTGACAGGGGCACCGCAGGCGGTCGGCCGGACCGTCCAGCCACAGCTTGCACCCCTGATGGGTACAGATGCCCGAGAGCGCATAGGGGATTCCGTTGCGGCGGTGCACGAATCCGCTGACGGTGCCTGCATCGAAGGCGACGGTGGCGCCCTCGGGCACGTCCTCGGCGGCGGCGACCGGCCGCCACGCCCCGTTCCTGGGTACCAGCGTCTGCTGCGCCTGCGACGGGGTCGCGGGCCCGTGCCCCCCGGACGTCAGGGCATGGTCGACGACGCCGCCGACGGTGGCCGCCGCGGCCGCGATCGAACCGCCGATCAGCACCTGCCGGCGCCGCGGAGGTGGCGTGGAAGTCTCAGGGGGACGGGAGGATTCGCCGAACTCACCGGCCAGCCGCTGCCGCAGTCCGGCCAGGAACTCCTCGCTCGGGGCATCCGCGCCGAACCGGGCCGCACGCAGGGCGATCGCCACCCGCATCTGCTCGGCCTCTTCCTCGCCGGGCGTGAAGCCGCGCGGACGGCGCCCGGACAGCAGATCCTCCACGTATCGCCGGATGTCTCGACCGGTCACCGTGCACCTCCCGCACTCTCCTGCGCCGCCATATGCAGGGCCCGATGCTGCAGCACCTTCGCGTTGGCGACGCTCACACCCAGTTCGTCCGCCGAATCGCGGACCGAAAGTCCCTGCAGGAAGCGTAATTCCAGGATGCGCCGATAGCGCTCGGGCAGCCCGTCCAGCAGCGCGCGGGCCCGGACCGCGGCCCGCACACCCTCCTGCTCCGCTGGTTCGGGCGGCGGCTCCGGCGCGAAATCGGGGTCTATCGTGGTGATTTCGCGGCCCATCCGGGTCCGCCAGTACTCCGCCAGCACCGTCCGCGCGGTCGCGCGCAGATACGCCCGCACCTCGGGCACGCTGGCCTGCACCCGCAGCGGCCGCAGCGCCGCGGTGAACACCTCCGCGGTGAGATCCTCGGCATCCGGGCGGTTGCCGACCTTGCCCACCATCAACGCGTACACCCAGGTCGCGTTGTCGCGGTAGATCGACTCCCAGTCCCGGTAGGTCTCACCAGCCACCAAGCGCAGCTCCCGGGCCCGCGGATCCTCGCCGGATTCCGGCCGTCCGGCCATCTGCCGCCGCCTTCCGCATCCACCTCCAGCGCATGACCACGCCTAACAGTAGATAGCGAGAGGGGTTACAGGTGGCGGTTTCAGTGACCTCATCGGGCGAGCCCGGCGGTCCGGCCTCGGGTACCGCGATGGGCGGGCCCCCTTCCAGGAGCCCGCCCATCGTTGTCACCGCAACTGGTTACGGCGTCACCACAGCGGCATCAGTGCTTCGGAGCGGGAGCCGGCGGAAACTGCGGGTTCGTGCAGAACCCACCCGGGGTGGTGCACGGCGAGTTGATGGTGCTGAAGTATTGGTACGCCGACCACAGCATCATCGGGCCCCCGACCAGGATGGTGCCGAGTAGCGCGCCGGCGCTGCCCACAGTGGCGACACCCGCGACGCAACCGATAATCGCACCCGGCAGACCCGCCAGCAGCGCTGAAACCGCGGCCGAGATGGCGCCGACAGCGACGGCGCCGGCGATACAGCCGACCGTCACGCCGATCAGTGCGCCGACGACGGCGCCGACCAGGCTGGAGATCGTCGCGCGGCTACCGAACGCCGAAAGCTCCTGCTGGTCACGCGGGCTGAAGGATTCGTCGACGGCCTTCGCGTCGAGGTCCTTCGGCTTGACCTGCGACACCGGCCTCAGGTGGGCAAGCGCATCCGCCGAGATCGGCTGAGCCACTGGAGTGCCGCCCGTGGTCTGCGGAGTCAGACGCACCGCATGGGCGGAGATGTCCGCGTTGATCGGGAATTGGGTGTTGTCCTTGCGGTACACCAGGGGAACGGAGTCCACGACCTGCCCCTTGGCATCGGCGATCGTCAGGCTGTCACCCTGGCGCGCGAAGGTGCCGTCGGCCGCCTTCAGGACCGCCGAACCAGCGGCACGGTCGAGCTCATAGTGCACGCCATTGACGACGACAGTCTGAGACGCCGGAATATTCTTGAAGAACGGGGCCGGGGCGGCCGGCGTCGCCGGTGCGGGCGGTGCGGGCGGTGCGGCATATGCGGGCGCGGAGGCGATGCCGACGGCGGCGACCGCCAGCACTGCACACGCGGTAAATTTCCTCATCAGGTACGACCTAGAACCTTTCGTTGACCCACGGTGCCACCGCACAGACGGCACGGCGGCACCGATTGTTGCCGATTCATTCGGCCGCACAAATATTTCAGAACAGTGAAATTTGAATAATGATTCGTGTCCGAAAGTTTAACATTTCCCAACAATGGGGACGAGATTTCATTGATTGCATCGCGCATTTCTTTCATTGAAACACCGAGATTATTCAAAGAAATAGAAAGATGGTCCCAAGGGGTTTCAATGAAAGAAATATTCGCACGGATGCGCCGGCGGGGCGCACCGCCGCCGGACGGACTCAGCTCACCCAGCGCGGTGTGATGCGGGTGCCGTCCGGGAGCTCACCCCAGAACCCGACCGGCACGGTCACCAGGACTCCCGCGCGCCCCGCACCCGGGTTGTCCACACGGATCACCGCTCCGGCGGGCGCGATGGCGGCATCCCCCGCACCCAGCGAATTCGCCACACCGTCGATCGTCATCACCACCTCACCCTCGAGCAGGACGAACACCTCCTCGCGCAGCACGCGGTGCGGCTGCCCCTGCGACTCCGGATCGATATCCAGCCGCCACACGCACAGCTCGGCACTGCCGGTGCCGGGGCGGGCGTAGGAGGTGAATCGGGCGTTGTGCATCTGATGGACCTCGGCCTCGGCGGCACGAATGACGGGCATCGAAACTCTCCTTCAATTGGTCAATCTACTTGACCATAATAGTCAAGCTTGTTGACCAATCTGTCAAGTGCCAAGATTCACCCCATGCCCGCCTACCCGCTCGCCCCGGACCTGCCACTGCTGCTCCTGGCGGCCGCCGCAGAGGTCACCGACGCCGCCAACGCCGGCGTGCATGCGGCCGGTTTCACCGATCTGCGCCCAGCGCACGGTTTCGCCTTCGTGCGGATGGCCCCCGACGGCGCCACGGTCGGCGAGATCGCCGAACACCTCGCCGTCACCAAGCAGGCCGCCAGCCAGCTGGTCGAGGAACTGGTGAAAAAGGGCTACGCACAACGTAATCCGCATCCGCACGACGCGCGCGCCCGGCTGATCACCCTCACCGAGCGCGGCTGGGCCGCGACCCGCGCTTCCGACGCCGCGCTGGCCGCGTTCGCGGAACGCTGGACCGCAGCGCTCGGCCCGGAAACCGTTACCGCGCTGCGCAACGCCCTGGCCCATGTCGTCACCCCGGGGAGGGTTCGCCCCGCCGCGTGGTGAATACCCGAGTGAGCACCCGAGCAGGGCCGGACCATGCGGCCCGGCCCCGGAATGCGGCAATCACTGATTCGTGAGCAGCCCACTGATGTTCATCCGCTTGCGATTTCGCATGCTCCAGACGAACACGACCCCCAGCACCGCGTACTCCACCGGATTCGTCAGCGCGACCGCCACCGAGACCGGCAGCGTGAAGATCACCAGGAAACGCAGCACCGCCACCAGCGCGAAGGCCGTGGTCCACACCAGCGTCGAAATCATGAACACGCGGCGCACATGGGCATTGTTGCGCCACAACGCATCCCAGCTGTGCGCGGAATCCGGCCCGGGCGCGTGCAGGCGCCGCGAGATGCCGAACATCGCCGGTCGCCCGAACACGCAGCTGGCCAGCAGCAGCGCGCTGATAACGACATCGATGATCGGATCCTTGGCCAGCATCATGCGCGCACTGCCGCTCAGCAGCGCCAGCCCCAGCCCGAGGGCGTTGACCGCGAAGACGAATGCGGACAGGCCGTCGAACCGGCGGCGCAGCACGGCGGGCACGATCACCCACAGCGCCGAGACCACCGTCGACCACAGCAACCCGGCGAAGCTGCTGAACCCGATCCCGACGAGCACGTAGTAAATCGCCACCGGCAGTGCGACATTGGCCGCCATGGGCGCCGCCGACCGCAATCGGGCGGTGCGCGGCACCACCGGAATTGCTGCGGCGCCTGCGATTTCGGACATCGGATGCTCCCCTGAACGCTGAAGTAGGTATGCCGTGAACGCTATTTCCGTCGAGCTCGCGCGGCGTCGGCGCGAAGATGGAATCGCCGATCTCCACCCGGGGGTCCAGACACCCGATCTCCACCTCGGGACTTCCATCGCCGGTTGGTTCCACGCCCTCGCGCGCGGCATAGGGTCGACGGGTCCACCCGATCCCGCCCCTGCCCCAGCGCTGCCCCCGCCCACCGACTCCGCAAACTCCATCGGCTCACCGTCCCGACCGCACGACCGCCTTCCATGCCTGCGATCCCGGCGGCCGGCGGCGAGAATACGGGGCGCACCCATCCACGAGGAGCGCGATGACGCACACGCTACGGCGCAACGCACGGCTGCTACTCGGCAGCGATCCGGAGACGAGCCCGCTGCTGCGGATGATCGGGACGGTACTGCTCGCGTTCAACCTGATGTACAACCACCGTGACCCGGTACCGCTGTGGCTGTGGATCACCTTCGGCGCCGCGTTCGCCTGCTGGCTGCTGTACGCACTGTGCGAGGGCAACTGGCATCGGCTGGCGGCGGGCGCCCTGATCGGCTGCGCGCTGCTCTCGGCCGTCTCGACGGGCAGGTGGCCCGACCCCGCCAACGTCAGCGCCCCGGTCATCCAGCTGTGGGTGGCCGTCAGCCTGCTCGCCCAGCAGATCGTGGTGCGCACGAAGGTGGTGCTCTCGATCGTCGCCGCGACCGCCGGGGTCCTGATCGTCAGCTGCCTGCTCGCCGGGCTGACGGCGAGCCACATCCTGACCGCAGTCGGGGCCGGGGCCATCGGCCTGCTGGCCGGGCTCTACCGCCGTCAGTACCGGCTGCGGGCATACCAGACCGAGCTCCTGCTCGAGCAGACCCGCCTGGCCCAGCAGGAACACGCGCGCGCCGCCGCACTGGACGAGCGCGCCCGCATCGCCCGCGAAATGCACGACGTGCTGGCGCATTCGCTGGGCGCGCTGACCGTGCAGCTCGAGGTCGCCGAGGGCCTGCTCAGCGAGAAGGGCGATGTGGCCGCCGCCCTGACCCACGTGCGCCGCTCGCACCGCTTGGCGCTGGACGGCCTGATCGAGGCCCGCGGCGCGGTGGCCGCCCTGCGCGAGGATGTGCCGCCGCTGCCCGAGGCGGTGCGCGGGCTGGTCGAGAGCTACCGCCGCGACCACCGGCTGACCGTGGAGTGCCTGGTCGACGGCGAGGCGCGGGCGCTGCCCTCCGCGGCGGTGGTGTCGCTGCTGCGGGCCGCGCGCGAGGCGCTGACCAATGCGGGCAAGCATGCGCCCGGCGCGCCGGTGACGGTCGCGCTGACCTTCGCACCGGACAAGGTGCGGCTGTCGGTGCGCAATCCGATCGTGGACGGTGCGAGTAGCGCGGGGGCAATCCGCGCGGCGAACGGCGGCGGCGGGTACGGTCTGACCGGAATGCGCGAGCGAATCGCGTTGGTCGGCGGCACCCTGTCCGCCGGACTCGGACGCGACGGCCGCGATTGGCAGGTGACCGCGGAGGTACCCGAATGACTCAGCCCGGCACCGAGATCCGGGTGCTCGTCGCCGACGACCAGCAGGTCATGCGCGAGGGCCTGGTCGCGCTGCTGGGTCTGGTCGACGGCGTGCGGGTCGTCGGCGCGGTCGGGAACGGCGAGGAGGCCGTGCGCGCGGTGGCCGAGCTGACCCCCGAGGTCGTACTCATGGATCTGCGCATGCCGGTGCTGGACGGGGTGGCGGCCACCCGCCGGATCACCACCGAGCATCCGGGCACCGGGGTGATCGTGCTGACCACCTATTCCGACGATGCGTCCATCGCGGGCGCGCTGCGGGCGGGGGCACGCGGATATCTCACCAAGGATGCCGGGCGCACCGAGATCGCCGCGGCCATCCGGGCCGCGGCCGCCGGGCAGTCCAGTTTCGACGCGACCGTCCTGCAGCGGCTGGTGGCCGCGCTGAGCCCACCCACCCCACCGACTCCGCAAGCTCCGTCGGCTCACCGTCCCCGCTCCGACGGCGAATCCGCGGGCGAAAACCCCTCGTCCGCAACGCCGAAGCCCCGGACACCCAGGCCGGACGGGCTGACCGCGCGGGAGGCGGAGGTGATCGGCCTGATCGGACAGGGCCTGTCCAACGCCGAAATCGCCGGGGCACTCTACATTTCGGAGACGACCGTCAAGACGCACATCAACAACGTCTTCGCCAAGATCGGCGCGCGCAACCGTGCCGACGCCGTCCGCTACGCCTACCGCCACGGCCTGGCACAACCCTGAAATACGGCCTCAGATGCCCGATTACGCGCATTCCGACTTCGCGGCCAAGGGCCGCGCCGAGAAGGCGCGGCGCCTGGCGGCCTACATCTGGCAGCGCGGCGTCACCGGGGCCGAGCTGCTGGCCATGCCGGACCCGGTCCGGCGCAAGCTGGCCCGGGCCGCGGACACCAATCCCCCGAGCACCGGCGAAACCTGGTCCGCGGCCGCGCAATTGCTGGACGAGAAGGATGCCTGGGCCGCCCGCAATCCGAATCATCCCGCGGCGCAACGCGATCACACCGACGAGAAGATCCTGTGGGTGAAGCCGCCGGTCAAACCCTGGACCGACGACGGCCCGGCGCGGAGGTAACACTCAGCGCCACCGGCGATCCCGGGCAATCCACGCGCCGCGCCGAGGCCGGTATCGGGCGCGCGGGCGCGACATTCATCCGAGGTCGACCTCGGACCTCTCCTCGGCGGCCGCGCTCACCCGGTCCGCCAGTGAACGCAGCGCCTTGACCTCCTCATCGCTCATCTCATCGATGAACAGCCGCCGCACCAGCTCGACATGGTTGGGTGCCGCGCGCTGCAGCACCTCGCGGCCGTGCGCGGTCAGGCATACGAGGACCCCGCGCGCGTCGTCGGCGGCGGGGGTGCGCTCGACCAGCCCCCGCGCGGCCATCCGGGCCAGGTGCTTGGACAGCCTGCTCTTGTCCCAGCAGATCTCCGCGCCCAGATCCCGTGCGCGCAGGCGATCGTCCGGTGCCTGGGACAGCGCCACCAGCACCTCGTAGTCCGGCGCCGATACCCCGTCGCCCGCCAGTCCGGCCGCGAGCGCGGAGTCCATCCGCTGCCGCAGCCGGATGTACGCCTGCCAGGTCGTCTGTTCGTCGTCGTCGAGCCACCGCACCATGGGAATTATCCTAGCGAGCAATTGGTTGACATGGACACTAACTGCACCGAGGAGGGCACCATGCCAGCCATCACCGTCGACAATATCCTGGTACTCCCCCGGCTGCCGCGCCCCGCCGAGCCCGCGCGGCAGCGCCCCGTACGCACCGTCACCACCGCCCACCGCCAGCGCGAGGGCGCGGGCTTCGAGGTACGCCGCCCGTTCCCGAGCGTCGATCTGCGCTCGGCCGATCCCTTCATCCTGCTCGACCAGATGGGCCCGGTCGCCTACGAGCCCTACGAGGCCAAGGGCGCGCCGTGGCATCCGCACCGCGGCTTCGAGACGGTCACCTACATGCTCGACGGCACCATGGTCCACCACGACTCCAACGACGGCGGCGGGACCATCGGCCCCGGCGACACCCAGTGGATGACCGCCGGGTCCGGCATCCTGCACGACGAATTGCCCGCCGAGGACCTCGTCATCGCGGGCGGAGAATTCCACGGCATCCAGCTGTGGGTGAATCTGCCTCGCGCACAGAAGATGTCGGCGCCGCGCTACCAGGATCTGCGGGCGAGTGAACTGACGCTGGTCAGCTCGCACGACGGCGGCGCGCTGGTGCGGATCATCGCCGGTGAGCTCGGCGGCCACGACGGGCCCGGCTCGACCCACACCCCGATCGTGTACGCGCACGCCTCGATCACGCCCGGCGGGCGGCTGGAAACACCTTGGCCGCAACCGTATTCGGCGATGGTCTACGTGCTGTCCGGCAGCGGGACCGCAGGCGCGGAGGGGGTGCCGATCCGGGAGGGACAGCTCGCGGTCTTCGGACCCGGCGAGTCGATCACCGTGACCGCCGACGAGCGGCAGGACACCCCGTCCGGCGCATTCGAGACACTGTTGCTCGGCGGGCAACCGATCCGTGAACCCGTCGTCCAGTACGGCCCGTTCGTGATGAACACGCGCAGCGAAATCATCGAGGCCATCGAGGATTTCAACGCCGGGCGCATGGGCACGATCCCGGCGGTGCACCTGTCTGGGAAAGGGCTGGGAGAATAGCCGCCCCGGTAGGCTGCGGTTGACAACAGGGCACGCCATCAGAACAGTAGACTCGGTGGTTCCGGCCCGAGCACCGTGGGGAGTGCCGGTTGGTCCGCCCCGTCAACCGCAGCAAATACAAAAAATACAACGAGGAATACATGAACGTTCGCAGGCTCATCGTGACCGTGGGCGCGGGGATGGCCATCGCCGCCCCGCTCGCCCCCTCCGCACTCGCCGCCTCACCCAATATCCCCTCGGGTTCGGCCGGTACCGGATCGTCGAGCATCGACGATCTCATCGGCTCCTTCGGCTCGTCGAGCCTGACTCAGACCGGATCCGTCGGCGGACCGGTCTACAAGAACTGCGACGAGGTCCGCAGGGCCGGTAAGGCGCCGCTGTTCAAGGGCGAGCCCGGCTACGCGCCGTACCTCGACCCCAACAACACCGGAATGGCCTGCCCGACGCGGTAATCCGGCCCTGAACAAACAACACCCGGTGTGGCGATATTGCGCCACACCGGGTGTTGTGTTTTCGGGCCGCTGTTTCGGGGCCGTTGTTTTCCGCTAGGCGGCATCGCGCCGTGTCAGCGGCGGAAGATCCGGTACAGCGTCAATCCGACGACCACGGCCCCCGCGCCGATGAGGCTGTACTTCACCTTGGGCTCGTTGAGCTTTGCGAGCACGGCATGCTTGGTCTTGTCGGCGATCCGCTGGGGGTCGGCCCGAACCGCGAGCTCGTCGAGTGTGTTCGCGAGCCGGTTACGCGCGGCTTCGATCTCCCGCTCGATGCTCTCGGTATCCTTCGCCACGTTATCTCCTGAATTCGTCCGGTAGGGCGTGCCTTGGCTGGCGACGAGTCTATCCGTGGCCGTACCCATGCCGACATGATCGGGGGCCTACGTGGTTACGCTCCGCTGCCTCCGCGGTGTCCGATGGCGCCGCTTCCGAGGGCCCTGCGTGGTTACACTTCGCTGCCTCCTCCGGGCCCGCCGGTGCGAGGCGCACCCTGACCGATCATGTCGGCGCGGTGAGCTACCGTGCTGGGCATGACCGAGAACTCTCGACTCAGTCCGGGCGATACCGCGCCCGCCTTCACCCTCCCCGATGCCGACGGCAAGCCGGTGTCCCTGGCCGACTACCGCGGCCGCAAGGTGATCGTCTACTTCTACCCCGCGGCCAGCACCCCCGGCTGCACGAAGGAGGCGTGCGACTTCCGCGACAACCTGGCCGAGCTGGACGGCGCCGGCATCGACGTCGTCGGCATCTCCCCGGACAAGCCGGCCAAGCTGGCCAAATTCCGGGACAACGAGCAGCTCACCTTCCCGCTGCTGTCCGATCCCGACCGCGAGGTGCTCACTGCCTGGGGCGCCTTCGGCGAGAAGATGATGTACGGCAAGAAGATCACCGGCGTGATCCGCTCCACCTTCCTCGTCGACGAGGAGGGCAAGATCGCGGTCGCCCAATACAACGTGCGCGCCACCGGCCACGTCGCCAAGCTGCGCCGCGACCTGTCGGTGTAGCCGGGGTAGCGGTGTAATCCGAGCCGAAAGGCAGTGCGGCCCGGCCCCTTCGACGGGGCCGGGCCACCTCCCGCTCAGGCGCGCGGCATCATCTCCGCGGCCCACAGCACCATCATCCGCCAGTGGTTGTCCCACCACCCGGCGAACTGCGGCGAGCCGAGCTGCGGCGGCGCGGACTCGCCCTTGAACAGCAGCGACCGATTCAGCGGCCCCACCGGGTTCATCGGATCGGGAACCACCAAACCGGATGCACCCGAGGTCCGCGTGCCCGCGGCCTGGTCCGACGCCGCGTTGCCCAGCTCGAGCCCGTGCGAATGCCGGCCGTTCGGCCCCCACGCCACGGTGGCCGGTTCGCTCGTGCCTGGGACCTTCGCCCGCCGACCCGGTGCCTTCGCCGCCGGAGACCGCATCCGTGTGCCCTGGTCGGCCTCGGATTCGGACTGCGGCGCGGGCTGCTCCACCGGCGCCACCCGGTCGGACTGCGCCGCGGCCCGGGCGTCGGCAACCGGGGCGGTGGCCGGATGCGAGCCCGCCGTCGCCTCGTAGATGCCGCCCGCGACCGCGCCGCCGACCAGCACGCTCGCCGCCGTGACCAGGGCCCCGACGCCCCGCGACATCCGCGAGCGCTCCTGCTCGAACAGATCCACCGACGCCGGCTGCACGATCAGCGCGGCACCGACCGCCGCCGCGGCCGAGGCCACCTTGCTCGGGATGATCGGCACGCCGAACCCCGACATCAGCGCGGCCGTAACCACCGGATCGCTTGCCGCCGAACCGATCATCACCACGGCCTCGGGCTCCACGCCGGCCGCCGCGAACTGATCCAGGGCCGCCGTGACCGCCGGACGCATCGTCTCCTCGCTGACCATCGAGCCGGTCCCCGTGATCGCCGCCACCACCCGATCGCGTTCGGGCGAGATCAGCGTGAAGCACTGATAGCCCGGCACCGCCTCGCACATCAGCAGATGATCGAATTCGGCCGTCCACGGCATCGCCCGGGCCAGCGCCAGATGGGACGACTTCGCCGACACCAGCGAGGCCGTCCGCCACGGGCCCTCGGCCAGGCCCGTGACGATCGTGCGGCGCTCGGCGGCATCGCGGTATGTCACTGCCGCCCCGGCGATCTCCCGGTCCGGGCCGATCTCGTCGGCCAGGGCCTCCAGGGCCGCCTCGACCGCCCGCGGTAGGTTGGCCCGGCCCCCGCCGAATCGGAATGTGCGCTGGATGACCAGCCGGTCCGGCAGCTTGGCCTCGTCGTCGGATAGTGCCACCGCGTGGACGGTGCCGCGTTCGGTGGAAACACCGAAGGACACCACGGATCGAGCAACCACAGATCACGCCTTTCGATGTGCTGGTGAAATGTGCGCAGAGGTACGCCTACTCGGTATGTCTTCGTCGCGGTTTGCGGTCCGGATGGGTACCCGGGTGCAACAAAACCGGTATCCGACGGCGCAGCCGCGTGTCATCAGCGTGTCGCTACCGCTAGCCTGATAGTCGTGGTGGAAGCGCGAGCGGCAACGAGGTCGAACCGACGTCCGGACCCCGCGTTGGAGTTACAGGACGATCCGCAGGAACTCATGCCCCGGCGCCGCCCCACCCAGGAACGCAGCAAGCGCAAGTTCGACGCGTTGCTCCAGTCGTCGCGAGAATTGTTGGTAGAGGTCGGATTCGAGTCGTTCACCTGCGAGGAGGTCGCCGCCCGCGCCGAGGTACCGATCGGCACGCTCTACCAGTTCTTCGCCAACAAATACGTGATCGTGTGTGAGCTGAACCGCCAGGATCTGGTCGCGGTGACCAGGGAGCTGTCGGACTTCCACGGCGAAATCCCGTCCATGGACTGGCTGCGGCACATGAACCGATTCGTCGACCACATGGCCGACCTGTGGATGACCGACCCGTCCCGGCGCGAGGTGTGGCTGGCGATGCAGTCCACCCCGTCCACCCGGGCCACCGGCACCATCCACGAGAAGGAATTCGCCGAGGTCGTCCAGGGGATGCTGCGCCCCCTGATGCCCCGCACCCCCCGCGGCCGCCGCTCGATGATGGCGCAGGTGCTGGTGCACGTGGTGTATTCGATGCTGAATTTCTCCGTGCAGGACGGGCTGCGGCACGAGGACGCGGTGGGCGAACTCAAGCGGTTGATGGTGGCGTATCTGCTGGTCGCGGAGAAGGAGTCCCGGTCGGGGGGACAGCGCGAGCCGCAGGCCTGACACGCGGAAGGTGTCGGTGAAGCTCGCTAGCATGAGGCCATGCCGATCCCGCACCTCGCATCGCCGGACCTTCCCGAGATGATGACCTGGACAGCCTATGAGGCTCTGCCGGAGGAGATTGCGCAATACATCGAACTGCAGGATGGTCGTCCGGTCTGGATCGCAGACGAGATCATCGCGCATCGTTCAACTGATGAGCACCAGGTCTATTCGCATAATTTTGTCCAGGCACTTCGTACGATCACCCGGCACATTACTGCCAAGTCACTGGGGCCATGCTGGCGAGCCACCGGAGAATCGAACATCTTCTTCAACCAGGACAGATCCAGCTTCGTAACGCCCGATTTCATGGCCTTTCGATGCCTGGATGATGAATTCGACTGGATCTACGCGCAGGATGTCGTCCTCGTCGGCGAGGTGCTTTCCCCAGCGAACACACAAGTCAAGATCGAGGAAAAGAAGGCGCGCTACGCTGCCGGTGGAATCCCCTGGTACTGGGAGGTGGTCATCGGCCACGGCCCTCGGCGCATCGAGAAGGTCCGCGCTTATACCCGTGCGGTAGGCGCTCCCCCGTTGCCAGCGGGGGTCACTCTTCTGCATCCTGCCAACTACTATCAGGTCGACGAATGGGCACCCGAGACCCATGACGCGATCGAGACGATCCATCCTTTCCCTATCCGGATCCCCTGGGACGATCTGGTGTACTGAGTGGGAACAACAACCCTCGTCATCATCCCGAGCGGCCTGGTGCTGTTCGGCTAAAGCAGTGCGCTATGGGTATGACTACCCGCGGATGCGGCCGATCACGATGGCCGCGTGCGCCGAGGCAGCCGCGGGATCATCCGCGTCCGACCCGGACCACGACTGAACGGGGCACCCGGCCGGGCTCAGGGGATCAGGTCGGCCAGCTCGCCCGGATCCTCCAGGACCACCATGGCGGCGGCGGTATCGCCGTCATGGGTGAGGGACAGATGGACGCGAACGCGCGGGAGGAAGTCCGCTGCCAGGCCGTGCAGCTTGATGCTGGGCCGGCCCCAGGCGTCGTTGACGACCTCGATCAGCGGATAGGGGTTGTCGCCGATCTGCGGGCTCCGGGCGAAGCGGGAGGTGGCCCACGCCTTCAGCACCGCCTCCTTTGCCGCCCAGCGCGCGGCGTAGCTGCGCGCGGGGTCGGTGCCCTTGCTCTGGCAGTAGCGTCGCTCGCCGGCGGTGAAACTCTCGCGCAGCATGGTGGTGCCGGCGCGATCGAGCTGTTCGGCGAATTCGGAGATGGTGACCAAATCCAGGCCGATACCGAGGATCGTCAAGGCGTACAAGCTCCTTGTCTGGGTACGGATGTGTGATGCGGGGGTGGTGCAGCAACACAGGGTTGTGCGGGTCGGTTCCGGCCGCGGCCCGTAACCGACCCTACGGGATCGGCGCTGGGCCGCGGTACACATGCACGGCGACGCCGCCCACTGTCTGGTGAGCGGCGCCGCCTGGTGTTCATCTACTGCGCGAGTTCGCCTGTGCTGCAGGAGCCCTGAGCCAGGTACAGCCCGTCGGAGCCCAGCCGCGCCTGCTCCGACAGCAGCACGTCCGCCTCGAGCTGACGGGACTCCTTGGCCGGGGTGCCCTCGCCGCCGAGACGACGATCCGCCGGGCGCTCGTACAGTGGCGCCCCGCCGCACATCGCCTCGGTGAACCGCTGCCGCCCGTCCAGCTGACGCTGCTGGGCCCGGCGCTGGTAGTCCTCGCGCCGCTCGGGGTCCATCGCGGCCAGGAACGCCTGCGGGTGCACGATCGCCAGCAGGCCCGACACGTGGCCGAAGCCCAGCGAGGTGACCAGGCCGGCCTTGAGCGCGAACCGGTCCCCGAAGCGCAGCGGCTCGCGCGCCCACACCAGGTGCGGGTACTCGGCCATCTTCTCGTCGACACAGTCCAGGCTGCGGTTCGGCGGGATGACGCCCTGCTCCAGCACCTGGCACAGGCCGATCATCTGGAAGGCCGCCGCGCCGCCCTTGGCGTGGCCGGTGAGCGACTTCTGCGACACCACGAACAGCGGCGCGCCCTCGGAGCGTCCGATGGCCGTGGCGAGCCGCTCGTGCAGCTCGGACTCGTTGGGATCGTTTGCGCCCGTGGAGGTGTCGTGCTTGGAGATCACCGCGATGTCGTCCGCGGTGACGCCGAGCTTGCCCAGCGCCGCGGCCAGCTTGGACTCCCGGCCGCCGCGACCCGCACCCAGCGCGCCCAGCCCGGGGGCCGGGATCGAGGTGTGCACGCCGTCGGCGAACGACTGCGCGAACGCGATCACGCCCAGCACCGGCAGGCCCATCTCGGCCGCGACGTCACCGCGGGCCAGCAGCACCGTGCCACCGCCCTGGGATTCGACGAATCCGCCGCGGCGACGGTCGTTGGCGCGGGAGAAGTAGCGGTCGCTGATTCCCTTGGCGCTCATGGCCGCCGAGTCCGCGGTGGCGGACATGTCACCGAAGCCGACGATGCCCTCGATGCCCAGATCGTCGTAGCCACCGGCCACCACGACATCGGCCTTGCCGAGGCGGATCTTGTCCACGCCCTCCTCGACCGAGACCGCCGCGGTCGCGCACGCCGCGACCGGATGGATCATCCCGCCGTAACTGCCGACGTAGGACTGCACCACATGCGCCAGGGCGACGTTGGGCAGGGCCTCCTGCAGGATGTCGTTGGCGCGCGGCTCACCGAGCAGGTTGTCGATGTACAGCGAGCGCATCGAGCTCATGCCGCCCATGCCGGTGCCCTGGGTGTTGGCCACCAGCGAGGGGTGCACCCAGCTCATCAGCTCGGCCGGGCTGAAGCCCGAGGACAGGAACGCGTCCACCGTGCACACGATGTTCCACAGCGCCACCCGGTCGATCGAGGCGGCCATGTCGGCGGAGATGCCCCACTTGGTCGGATCCCAGCCGGTGGGGATCTGACCGCCGACCGTGCGCGAGAGCTTGGCCTTGCGCGGCACGCGAATCTCGGTGCCCGCCTTGCGCGTCACCTGCCAGTCGCCCGAGCCCTCGACCGGCGTGATGACGGTCTGCTCCGGGTTCGCGGCGTGGAACGCGCGGGCCTGCGCCTCGTCGCTGACCACGAAGGTCAGGTCCTTGTCCAGGAATACCGAGGTGAGCAGCGGCGCGGCGTTGTCGATCATGGCGCCGTCGTCGCCGTAGCGGCGCACGCCGCACCGCTCCACGACGGTGTCGTGGTAGCGCTCGGCGATCTCGGATTCCTCGACGTACTCACCGGATTCGACGTCGTACCAGCCCGGCTTGGGATCGTTCTCCCAGGCGACCAGGCCGGTGGTCCATGCCAGCTCCAGCACGCCCGCGGCCGAGAGCTTGTCCTCGACCTCGAACTCGAACCGGGTGCGCGCCGAACCCCACGGGCCCAGCTCGCCCGCGCCGACGATCACGACCATGTCGGCGAGATCCGCGGTGACCGAACCCCATTCGGGGGTCGGCAGCTTCGAACTCAGCGTCGGCGGGGCGGGCAGCGCCGCAATCGTGGGCGCCGCAACGTCTTGCGCGTCGTCGTCGGCCGCGGCCTGCTCGCGGGCCTGCTTGGCCAGCTCGGGCAGATCCAGCTTCGCCCCGGCCAGGCCGCCGGTCAGGTCGATCTGCTGCGGTCCGGTGCCGGAGACCAGGCGGGCCCGGCCGGTGCACCACTTCAGCAGCTCATCGGCCATCTCGTCGGTGGACCAGGTGTGCACCCCGGCCTTCTCCACGGCCTCGACCAGCGGGTCGTTGCCGCCCATCAGGCCGGTGCCGCGCACCCAGCCGATCAGCGCGTGCACCAGGGTCACCCGCGCGGCCCAGGATTTCTCCGCGCGCCACTTGCCGACCACCGCGTCCAGGGCGGCCTTGGACTCGCCGTAGGCGCCGTCGCCGCCGAACATGCCGCGGTTGGGCGAACCCGGCAGCACCACATGCAGTTTCGCGTCGACATCGTGGTCCGCGCCGATCGCGGACAGGCCGCCGATGAGCCGCTCCACCGACCAGAGCAGCACCCGCATCTCCATTTCGGCGCGGGCGCCGGCATCGGAGAGGTCACCGGCCACGCGCGGCGCGGCGAACGGGAACAGCAGCGTCGGGGTCATCGCCTCCTTGAGCAGAACCTTTGCGCCACCGGCATTGTCGACCTGCTCGGTGCCTACCCACTCGATGAGCGCGTCCACATCGGCGTAGGAGGCCATGTTCGCGGGCACCACCCACAGGGCGGCGCCGCGGCGGGCGTTGTCGCGGTAGAGCTGCTTGTAGAAGCCCAGGCGGGCGTCGTTCAGCGTGGAGGTGGTGACGATGACCGTCGCGCCGCCGCCGAGCAGCCGCGCGGCGGCCGAGGCGGCGATGGAACCCTTACTGGCGCCGGTGATCACGGCGATGTCGCTGGACCACTCGCCGGCCTTATCGGTGCTCAGCGCGGCCTCGGCGATGCGCTCGTACCGTCCGGCCAGCACCGAGCGGGCCTCGCTCATCGCGCGCTGACGCCACCAGTTCGCCTGTGCGGCAACGGCCTTGCCCGCGCCGAGGAAGCCCTGCACCGAATCCTGCGCGGCGTCGGCGTCGTCGGCGAGCCACAGCCGGGCCAGATCCTCGCGGGCGGTAGCCCAGCGGTCGTCGATCAGCACCGCCTTGCGGGCGTCGAACGCGGGCGCGACCAGCCGCGGCCAGTCCGAACCCAGTTCGGCGGCAACGAGATTCACCAGGTTGTCGGTGGTCGCCTCGGGCGCGGACACCTGCTCGGCCAGGCCCAGCTGCTCGAGCACAACCCGGGCCGCGGTGGCCAGCACGCCGTCGCGGCCGGTGATCTGCTCGGTGAACTCGCCCAGCGCGGCCGCGTCCACGGTCGCGCCCCCGCCACCACCGGCGGCGGGCAGGGAGACCGCCACGCCCCGGCGTGCGGCCACGGCCTGCACCGCGGCGTCGATCGCGGCGTCTACCGCCGCACCGTCGCCCAGCGCGCCGGACACCAGCCCGCCCAGGTCGCCGCCGCGAATGCTGGCGCCCTCGCGGGTGCCGAGCGAGACCTCGGCGGTGACGTGGTGCGCCCAGCCGTCGCCGAGCTCCCAGACCTTCTTGACGCGCTCGGCGATCGCGGCCGGGCGCTTGCCCGACGGGCCGAACACCTTGCGCAGGTGGTCGCCGATGGCGTCGGAGAGCACCGAGCCGAACGGCTTGTAGGTGCGGGCCAGGCGCTCGACCGTCGCGGAGAGCGCGCCCATGTCGGCGTCGGCCGCGCCGTCGATCGCGCCGAGGGACAGCTCCGAGCCGAGGTCGACCAGCAGCTGGTTGCGGCGCGAGGAGACGCCGTCGCACAGGCCCTCGATGGTGTCGACCGGTCCGATCTGATCCATCCGCAGCTTGGTCCACAGCGCGATCAGCACGCGGGTGGCATCGGCGGCGGTGAAGGAGATGTCGTCCGGGCGGGGGCCGCCGGACGGGGCCGCCGGGGCCGCCGCGGGGGCCGCGGGGGCCGCGGCAGCGGGAGTCGTTGCGGCGGTGGCGGTCTCGGCCGGGGTCTCCTCCGGCTCGTCCACCGGCGCGGGATCGGTGTCGGTGGAGTACACCACCCCGGCCTCGCGCTCGATGTTCAGCACCTCCACCTTGGCGGTGGCGAACTGCGGCAGCTTGAGAGTGTTGGAGGCCAGGTTCGCCACGGTCGGCGTTGCGGCCAGGCCGATTTCGACGAACCGCTCGACCCCGAGCCCGCCCTGGGCCGGGTCGCCGAACAGCAGGTCCTGGGTCTCGATCCAGCGCACCGGGCTGGCGAACTGCCAGGCCAGCAGCTCGATCAGCACCACGCGGCACAGCTCGGACGGGCGCTGCGCCCAGTTCTCGAAGTCGGCCAGCACCTTCGACAGCGGTTCGGAGGGAACCAGATCGGCGATCTCCTGCACGAAATCGCGGTCCAGCGAGAAGGGCTTGGGCACCAGGTTCGGAATGTAGCGCCCGATCAGCACCTCCGGATGCAGCTCCTCGGGCAGCAGCTCCTCGAGCTTGTTCCGGAACTCCGGAACGCCCTTGCGCAGCACGGTCGAGTGGAACGGCACGTCGATGCCGGGCACCAGGATGAACGCCCGCTTGCCGCCGAATTCCGCACGGCGGCGCTCGATCTCGGCCTCGAGCTCCTCGAGCCCCTTGACCGTGCCGGCGATCGCGTACTGCGCGCCGCGCAGGTTCAGGTTCACGACCTCGAGGAACTCACCGGCCCGATCGCCGATGCTCTTGACCCAGTCGGTGACCTCGGCGTCGGGCAGCCCGATCTGCGAGGGGCGGATCGCGGCCATCCGATAGTCGCTCTGGCCCTTGGCATCCCGGGGCACCAGCTCGTGCATGGCCGAACCGCGCTGGAACACCACCTCGAGCACCGCCTCGAGCGGCAGCACCCCGGCCACGGCGGCGAGGGCGTTGTACTCACCGACCGAGTGCCCGGCCAGCATCGCGCCCTCGACGAAGGCGCCGGCCTCGCGCAGCTCGGCCACCTGCGCCACGCCCAGGGTCGCCATCGCGACCTGGGTGAACTGGGTCAGGTGCAGCACGCCGTGCGGGTGGCGGTACTCCACGCCGCGGGCCTTGAGGTAGGTCGGGTTGTCCCGCACGACGGCCAGGATCGAGAAGCCCAGCGCCTCGCGGGTGTGCTTGTCCGCGCGCTCCCAGACCGTCTTGGCGGCCTTGGACCGCGCCCGGGCGTCCAGACCCATCCCCTTGGTCTGAATGCCCTGGCCCGGGAATGCGTACACGGTCTTCGGCGCAGCCAGCCGTCCCGTGCCGGTCATCACCAGATCGCCCTCGATCCGGCAGGATACCTCGACGATCTCCGAACCCTGGTCCACCGCAACACGTTCCACGCGCACGTCGATCTCCGCGCCCGGGCGGACCATGCCCAGGAACCGGGTGGTCCAGGCGGTGAGAGTCCGCGGGGGCAGGGCGGATTCGGGGTCCACGGCCGACACCGCGTGCTGCGCGGCGGCCGAGAGCCACATGCCGTGCACGATCGGGCTGCCCAGCCCGGCCAGCTTGGCGGCGTTGGCGGAGGTGTGAATCGGGTTGTGATCACCGGACACCGCGGCGAACGCGGCCATCGCGCGGGGCGCGGTGACGACCACGTCGCGACGACGGCGGCGCGGGGTGTCGATGGCATTCTCGGAGACGGTCCCGGCCGCGCGTGGCGGGTCGGAGAGCTCGCCGCCGCCGTTGCGGCCGCGAATCGCGAAGCGCTCGGTCAGCTTTGCCACCGCCGGGGTATCCAGGCCGTGGTCGCGCATCACGCCGACGGTGACGCGCACCTCGGCGACGCGGCCCATATCGGTGTCGACGACCTCGCCGGCCTCCGCGCGCACGGCGAGCACCGCGTGCTCGGCGGGCAGCTCACCGGCCAGCTCGATCCGGTGGTCCAGGTGGACCAGGTCCAGCATGCCCTCGATGACGTGCTGCCCGGCCTCGGTGCGGGTCGCGCCCAGCACCGCGAAGACCGCGGGCCAGCAGGCGCCCACCAGCACGTCCGGGACGGTGCGGCCGATGGTGCTCAGCGTCGCGGGCAGGCCCGAGCCGGTGACACCGGCGTGGTCGGCGATCAGATCCGGGCTCCAGGCCAAATTCACATGGGCGACACCGGATTTCACCTCCGGCAGCGACTTCCCGGCGGCGACGGCCAGCAGCGCCGACATGGCGGCCTCGGCGTCGTCCTGCGAGATGACCGGCGCGCCACCGTTGTACGCCGAGGCCGGCACGGTGATCCGGATGCGAACGGCGTTGGCGCCCAGCAGCGGAACGGTCAGCTCGACGTAGGCGTTGTCGGTGTCGGGACCCTCGATCGAGACCAGGGTGGCGCCGGTCGGCGGGTGGTGCGCGCCCTGGCCGTCCACGGCCCACTCGGCCAGATCGCCCAGGCGGTGCACCGGGTTCAGGGTGGTGCGCCCGGCCCACTGCACGTCGGGGGCGGCCAGCACCAGGTCGATGACGCCCGCGGTGACCTCGGCGCGGCGGCGGCCATCCACGGCCAGCGGCGTCACGCCGCCGCGGATGAGGGTGTGGGCGGTGTCCTGCTCGAAGCGGTCCAGCAGCTCGCCAACCGGCTCGTCGACGCGGGTGATGCCCGCGACGGCCACGGTGCCCGGGATGATGCAGACCTGGTCGGCGCCGTAGCGCGGATCGTGGGCCTGCCACAGCGAATCCGAGCGCCACCAGCGGCGCACGTCGCCGTCGACGACGGGTACGAAGTTGACCGGCTTGCCCGGGGTCTTGCACAGCGCGACGAAGAACGGCACGTCGGCCGGGTGCAGCACGGTGTCCGCGGCGGCCGGGTACTGCTCCTTCAGCGTGCAGATCGCCTGCACGGGCGCCTCGAACGCGGCGTCGTCGGCGAAAAGCGTGGCGATCTCGCCGCGGTCGGCCGGGTTGAGGCGGGATTCGGTGCGGCGCACCATCTCCGCGAAGCGGTCGCGCCAGGTGATGTCCAGCCACACCGAGCGGGTGGCATCCGCGATGGCCTCGGAGAAGTCCGCGCCGCAGTCGAAGTCGGTGCGGCGATCCAGACCCACCGCGAGCTCGACGTAGCGCTCGAGCCACTCCAGGTAGCTCATGGCCGCGACATCGCCGAAATACGGCTTGGCCGTGACGTTCAGCGCGGCGATGATCTCCTCGCGCCGCTCGGCGACGGCGTCGGCATTGCCCGCGACCTCGTCCAGCAGGCGGCCGGTGCGGGAGGCGGCGTTGTCGATCTCGTGAATGTCCGCGCCCAGCTGGCTACGGCCCGAGGCCATTCCGCCCACGGCGGTGCCCGCGCCGACCCACTCGGGATGTCCGGGGGTGTCCACCAGCAGCTGCTTGACCTCGGGCGCGGTGGTCGCCTCGAGGGTCGCCATCGCGGCGGTGCCGACCAGCACGCCGTCCAGCGGCATCACCGGATAGCCGTGCGCGGCAGCCCATTCGCCGGTCAGGTACTCCGTGGCGCGCTCGGGGGTACCGATGCCGCCGCCGACGCAGACCACCACGTTGGCGCGGTTGCGCAGCTCGGCGTAGGTGTCCAGCAGCAGGTCGTCCAGGTCCTCCCACGAGTGGTGACCACCCGCGCGGCCGCCCTCGATGTGCATGATGACCGGGTAGTCCGGCACCGCGTCCGCGATGCGCAGCACGGCGCGGATCTGCGCCACCGTGCCCGGCTTGAACGCGACGTGCGCGATACCGACCTCGGTCAGCTCCTCGATCAGCGCGACGGCCTCGTCGAGCTCGGGGATGCCCGCGGTGACGATCACGCCGTCGAACGGCGCACCGGCCGCGCGGGCCTTCTGCACCAGGCGCTTGCCGCCCAGCTGCAGCTTCCACAGGTAAGGGTCCAGGAACAGCGAGTTGAACTGCACCTCGCGGCCCGGGTGCAGCAGCGTCTTCAGCTCGGCGACGCGATCGGCGAAGATCTGCTCGGTGACCTGCCCGCCGCCGGCCAGCTCGGCCCAGTGGCCCGCATTCGCCGCGGCCGCAACGATTTTCGCATCCACCGTGGTGGGGGTCATGCCCGCCAGCAGGATCGGGGAGCGGCCGGTGAGCCGGGTGAACGCGGTCTCGACGACCACGCGCCCGTTCGGCAGCCGAATCGGCTTGGGGGCGAAGGCCTCCCACGCCGGGGACACCTCCGGCGCCGCGCCGGGGGTGAACAGGGCGCGCTGGCCCGTGCGGGTCGAGGCCGCCACGATCCCGACCCCGGTGCCGCGCAGCGAGCCCTGGGTCAGCCGGCTCAGCAGGTCGCCGGGACCCAGGTCCAGCATCCACTGCGCGCCATCGGAAATCGCCTCGTCCACGATCGCGACCCAGTCCACCGGATCCACCAGGATGGCCCGGGTGAGGTCGGCGGCGAGCTGCTCCTCGATGCCGCACTGCTTGGCCCAGCCGACCACCATGTCGACGGTCTCGGCCAGCGCGGGGTGATGGAAGCCGACCTCGACCTCGACATCCTCGAAGACGGGCGCGAACACCGCGCCGCCGCGCTTCTTGGCCTCGCGGGCGCGGGTCTGCTCGTCGTGGATCTCCGCGCAGCGCTGACGAACCCGGTCCAGCTGGGCGACGGTGCCCGAGAGCACCGCGCGGCGACGGCCGTTGCGGATGGACACCACGGCGGCAGCGGCGGGATCGACGCCCCGGGAGACCTCGGCGACGATCGCCTTCAGCTGCTCGGGATCCACGTGCGAGACGGCCACCATCGGCGACTTCTCGCCGACCGGGATCAGGCCGCGTCGCCGGGCCACCAGCGTCGCTGCGGCGCCGATCAACTGGGCCAGCCCCAGCAGCTCCGCGTCGCGGGCGCCGTTCGCCTGCGCGGCGCGCGCGGCCAGCAGGCCCTGGGAGTGACCGATCACCGCGGCCGGCGCGTGCTCGGCCGGATCCAGCCCCTGCAGCCGCAGCGCGCGCAGCGCGGCGACCTGGCTCAGGAACACCCCTGGCATGGAGATGGCGGCCGAGCGCAGCACCTGGGGGGCCGGGGCGGCGGACACCTCGCCGGCGTCGGTATCGGCGAGCTCGTCCTCCAGCATCCACGCGATCGGGTCGAAGCCCATCGGCCGGACCACCAGCAACTGCGAGGCAATCGGCGCCAGCAGCGCGGCGGCCTCGTTCACCAGGGCGGTGAGCTCGGGCTCGAGGGCGCTGTCACGCCCGATCTCCTCGAGTTCACCCAGCCACTGCGCCCCCTGTCCACCGAAGGCCAGCACGTAGGGCTGCCCGGCCTGCAGACGGTCCACCAGCGACGACTTGATTCCCGTATCCGAAACTCCCCCAACCATGTTGGCCCTGGCTCCGGTTCCGGTGCTCTCGTTGATCGTCAAGACGTTCGACTTCCTACTCGTGGTGGCTCGCCTCGCGAGAGGGCCACCAGGCGTGCACAGGCACTCCTCGGCCCTGAGGACTGATCTCTGCCGAGGATGGCACAAAATCATGAGGAAATCCTCACGTTTCCTCCGCACCCTCCCGCTACCCGCGAGTATTTCCGTACGCACGTACAAGAACGGCTCCAAACATGACCCTCCCTCACGTTTGAACGCGCTGGTCCGGCCGGTTGCTTCCAGGCGAGAACTCGAGGGTTCCTCACATTGTCCGTAACCAAATCGTTATAATACCTGGTGGGGTTACCCATGAGTACGAAACACCCATCCAGAGCTTCGCTCTGGCGATCGCGCCCGGTAGAGTTTGGACGGTCGTACCAAGCACGCGCGAGTGGCGAAATAGGCAGACGCGCTGGATTTAGGTTCCAGTGTCTTAACGGACGTAGGGGTTCAAGTCCCCTCTCGCGCACAGATTCCCGGCAGGATTGCCGGGTTTGCGTGCCGTGTGTTCGAGCGCACTCGAACACACGGAGGTGACCAGGGAAAATGCGCACCCACCTGCGACAACTTCTAACAGATCCGCCAGGATCGACCATCGATGAGGACACGGGGCACTCTGCTACGGCCCTGGAGGCGAGCGCTTCGGCGGGCGAGGCGACAGACGCCGCTGGCAAACATGTACCAGCACTTTGCCAGCACGACCGTTCATGATTTGGACGATCACTCAGTCGTCTCGAAAGACCGTGACATCCATGGAAAACCCACCCACCCCGGCGCCTTCGGTGCACATCCGGGCCGTGATCACCTGGCTCGCCATCTTCCCGATGGTGGCTATCGGCATGGTCGTTATGGCTCCGTTTGTCGGTCATTGGCCGCTAGTGCTGCGCGCACTCGCCCTGACGGCCGTGGTCGTACCGCTGGCTGTGTACCTCGTGGTCCCACGAATGCTGGCGGCCCATCACCGATTCATCCGTCGTTCGAAATGAGTCCGGGCACCATGCCCAGAAGGTTGAGTTACGAATGTCAAGTGTGGAAATGACCTCCACTGTTGTAGTGCCGCAGGATCGGGCGCTCATCGACGGTAAGTTCGTCGGATCCGATTCCGGGGCAACATTTCCCGTGACCGATCCGGCAACGGGCCGGGTGCTGGCCGAGGTCCCCCAGATGGGGGAAGCCGAGACCCGGCGGGCGATCGAGGCAGCCCAAGTGGCGCAACCCGCCTGGGCGGAGCGGACGGCCGGGGATCGCTCGAAGATTCTCGATCGCTGGGCGGCGCTGCTCACCGAGAAGAGCGAAGAGTTGGCGGTCCTACTGTCGGCCGAGAACGGCAAGCCGCTCAGCGATTCTCGCGCCGAAGTCGCCTATGCCATCGGGTTTGTCGATTTCTTCGCCGCCGAGGCGCGCCGGGTGTACGGCGAGACCATTCCGGCGCACCGCACCGACACTCGGATCCTGGTGTTGAAGCAGCCCGTCGGCGTGGTCGGCGCGATCACGCCTTGGAACTTCCCCGCGGCCATGGTCACCCGGAAGTCTGCGCCCGCCATCGCGGCGGGCTGCGCTGTGGTGCTCAAGCCTGCGGAACAGACGCCTTTGTGCGCCTTGGCCATTGCCGAACTGGCCGTTGAGGCCGGTGTCCCGGCGGGCGTGCTGAATATCGTCACCGGTGACGACGCGGCAGCTCCGACCATCGGTGGTGAACTGTGCGCGAATCCGCTGGTGCGGCAGCTGACCTTCACCGGCTCGACCGAGGTGGGGCGGATTCTGGCGGCACAGTGCGCGCCAACGGTGAAGCGCATGACACTCGAATTGGGTGGCAATGCCGCGTTTGTGGTGTTCGAGGACGCTGATCTCGACGCCGCGGTCGAGGGGGCGATCACCGCCAAGTTCCGTCATGGTGGCCAGTCGTGCGTGGGCGCCAATCGATTCTTCGTCCACGACGCCGTGTACGAGGACTTCGCCCACCGCTTCGCCGAACGCGCAGCCGCGCTGCGGGTAGCCCCGTACACCGATCCGGACTCGAACCTGGGCCCGCTTATCGATACCCAGGGTTTCGAGAAGGTGCGGGCGCATGTAGCCGACGCCCTCGCGCACGGAGCCCGGCTGCTGGCCGGCGGCCACGCCCTGGAGGGCACCTTCCACGAGGCCACGGTGCTGGCCGACGTCACGACCGACATGCTGATCTCCCATGAGGAGACCTTCGGCCCGGTCGCCGGGCTGTTCCGGTTCGGCACCGAGGCGGAGGTGATCGAGGCGGTCAACAGCACCGAGTACGGCCTGGCCAGCTACTTCTACACCCGGGACAACAGTCGCGCATGGCGCGTGGGCGAGGCCATCGAGGCTGGAATGATCGGCGTCAACACCGGATTCATCTCGGTGGAGAGCGTGCCCTTCGGCGGCGTGAAGCAGTCCGGTATGGGAAGGGAAGGCTCACACCATGGCATCGAGGAGTTTCTCGAGATGAAGTACCTGGCCCTCGGCGGTATCTGAGCGACATCATCGCTGAGATCGAATCGGGTTGTTCACCGCAGATGTCGCCGCGGGGCGGACGACGGGATCTCGCCGGCGTACTTCCGCGTTGGTTACCCGCCCTCCCGGCACGCTGGGAGGGCGGGTAACCGCGGAAGCCGAGGTGGCTCGAGCAGCGCTGCGAACTCGAATCCGACCCGAGCATCGGCAGCCACACGCTGGTCCGGGAATCCGAGGTTTTCAGCTGGTGAGGAATGTGCGCAGGCTGCCAGAAACGTAGTCGGGGTTTTCCTCCAGCACCCAGTGGTTGGCCCCGGGCACGACGTCGGTGGTGACGTGGTCGGCGACGCGGTTGAGTAGATTGCCGATGGCCGAACCCAAACTGTGTTCGCCACCGACGCCCAGCACCGGGATGGTGAGTTTGCCGTCGCGAGCGATAAGGTCGTCGACCTGTCTTTCTCCGACGTCCTGTTGTCGGAAGTATTCGAGCGCGGCGTGGGTTCGGCCGGGCTTGCTCAGCGCAGCTATCAGTTGATTGCGTTCGCTGCTGTCTATCGCACCGTCGGCTTCATCGTAGAAGTGGCCGTAGAACAGAGCTTCCTTGCCGGCGATCAGGTCCTCGGGCAATTCGCCCTTGGGGCCTTTGGCCAGCCAATCCCACCAGAACACATCGGGTTTGGTCTGCACGAGATGGAGATAGTCACTGCTGGGGGGTGCTTCGAGAACGGCCAGATGGGCAATGTCGGATCGGTATTGGGTCGCGTAGGCCAGCGCGATCGCGCCGCCCCAATCATGACCAACGAGGTCGAAGCGACCCAGGTTCAGCTGCTGCGCCAGTGCGTGTATATCGGTGGTCACCGCGAGCGCCTGGTAACCCTCATCGGATTTCGCCAACCCGGAATCGCCGTAGCCGCGTAAGTCGATCGCGTAGACGGTGTGATCCCGGGCGAGGCTGGGGGCGATCTTCGACCAGGCTCGCCAGTTTTCGGGCCAGCCGTGCAGCAGCACGATCGCCGGGCCATGGCCACCGGAGATGTAGTGGACCGCGATCCCGTCGTGATCGATTGTTCCATCGTGGAACCCGGGCAACGGCTCAGCAGCTGCCGATACGGTGGAGGTGGAGGGCGCGGATTCGGAGCAAGATGTAGTGAGGGACGTGGCAGCAGTCAGCGCGGCCACCAGAAGGCAGGCGCGTTTGGAAAATAGCGTGAGACGCATACTGAGCACCTATCAGGGGACCTGGGTCATGCGGCTGAGACCCGGGAGCTCTTCGAGACGAGGCGTGAACACGTTATGGAGCGGGGAGACGGTGACAGTCTGGGTCTGCTCGATCCCGAGCACCTTCATGGTCGGAAATAGGATCTCTTCGAGGAACGTTTCGAATTCCTGCTTCTCGTCCCAGATTTCGATGATCCGCAGCCCGTCCTCGGTTACCGCGGCCAGGTGTAGGTAAATGCTGCCCAGCGCGTGCCCTTCGACACCCATGCGCTCGACAACCGCGTTGTACTGCTCGGTGGTGATGCCGTGTACATCGAGAGTGCAGAGAACAGCCATGATAGAGGGTCCTTCCAGAGACGAATTCATATCCTGCGCAGTCAAGAATCCGCGCCCGTACTGGCAATACGCTGGCAAAGCACTGCCAGTGCGGCAGGCGGCCTTCGGCCTGGTATGGATTCCCGGGTCGCGGGCGCACGGTGGAACGCACTCGCCTGCGGCGCGATCCGAGTGATCGAGTTACGACGCGATTCGGCTTCGCGGGTCATCGGCTGGATCCGGATGTTCGGCACAGCCCTGCAGGATGGCGAACCGGGCCGGAGTAAGGTCGTGTCCGGCGGTGATGGCCCGGTGAACCGAGTCCGAGCTCAGGGTGGCTCGTGCTGCGTCGACGATGCGCTGTGCGTCGGGTACCCGGTATTGGTTCGGCTGTCCCGTGTGCAGGGTGTCACATCCGCCGATGATGGTCAGTGCGAGGCGAGGATGCCCGCTCGCAAGCGCGATGGCGGCGTGAGCGGTCCCGAGGTGAGCGTGCTGCTCGAGGTAGCCGGGGCCATCCAAAAGCGCTCTCGCCGTGGCGGACTCGGCACCGGCTGTTGTGTATTCACCGGCTTCGGCGAGCGTGATCGCGTACCCGGCGCGGCCCCAGACCTCCGCACCATTGGCAGTGTGACTGTACGGCTGCCCCGCCAGTCGCAAGGCCGTGAGTTCGTTGATCGCCTGCCGGTACAGCGACAGGGCCGCCTCGCGGTCGCCTGTGTGCCGCGCGATGTCGGCTTCCACCACACGAAGCCAGCACACGGTGCCCGCCCGGACCGTCGAATCTATGCGCCCGAGCGCCTCGGTGACATGCGTGCGCGCCTCGGTGACATCGCCGGTCCAGGCTCGCAACTGCCCGATCCAGGTGTGCACCGCGACCACCTCGTTTGCACCGACCCAGGAGGACACCAGCCCGGCCGCCTCGTCCAAGAGTGGTCGAATTGCCGCAGCGCCGTACGCACCCGCGCGGTAGGTGGCGAGGGTCAGCAGGATACGGCACAACGCCCGGGTTTCCCCGGTCGCTCGACTGCGTACGGCGGCGGCCTCGAGATCGGCTGCACCGGCGGCGGGCTGACCCGTGACGAGCCGTTCCAGCCCGCGCCGGGTGAGCGAATTGTTCGCCAGCCACGGGTCACCGGAATCGATGCAGCTCTCGATTTCCTGGGGGCAACCTCGCCTCAGTTCGCGCAACGCCGGAAGCATGACGAAGACGGGGTGTGGCTGTCGCTTCTCGCCGCGGGCTCGGGTAACGAGCGCGCAATAGCGCTCGGTGTCGTCGCGGACCATCCCCAGAGAGATCAATTCGAAGTATTCCGGCAACCGATCGGCGTAGGAGCACGCAAGGTAGACAGCTGCCAGGCCGACCGGCGGCTCGTCACCGACCAGATCCAGCACCCGGCGCTGCCAGATCAGCGCTTCCGCCCGGTACCCGCAGAGGATCCAGTACCAGATCATATTGCCGCACAACCGCAATGCCCGATCGACGTCGTGTGCCGCGACAGCCCACCCGAGAGCGAAGACGATATTGTCGTGCTCGATCGCCAGTTTCGGCACCCAGCTGCGCTGGGCAGGCGTCCGCAGGGCAGGCTCGGCCAGTTCGACCAGATGCAAGTAGTGGTCGGCGTGCCGCCGCTGGAAAGCAATGCGGTCCGGTGCAGCGAGTGATTCGTAGGCGAAGGCCCGGATTGTTTCGAGCATGCGGTACCGCCGGCCGTCGAACTCGATCAATGACTTGTCGACCAGTGCGATGAGCAGGTCGGTGACATCGTCGACACATACCTGCTGGGCGCTGTCCAGTGTGACACCACCGGCGAATACACAGAGTTGCTGAATAAGTGTCCGTTCGGCGTCCGACAACAGCTCCCAGCTCCACGCGACCACGGCGTGCAGGGTGCGATGGCGTGGCACCGAAGCGCGAAAACCCGTCAGCAGGCTGAAGCGATCATCGAGGCGCTCGAGAATCGCGCCTACGGCCAGTACGCGGATTCGCGCCGCCGCGAGTTCCAACGCGAGCGGGATACCATCGAGTCGATGGCAGATGGCGCAGACGGCGGCGCAGTTCTCGTCGGTCAGGGTGAAATCTGCGCGCACTGCCCGCGCGCGATCCAGAAACAGTTGCACCGCAGGCGCTCTCAGAGCATCAGCACGTCCCGCCCGCGGTGGCGGGAGCTCGAGCGGCGGTACCGAATAGAGCAGTTCGCCTGCGGCGCCGAGCGGCTCGCGGCTGGTGACCAGTACGGTCACCCGCGGACAGCTCTGGAGCATTCCGATTACCAGTTCGGGCACACTGCGCAGGTGTTCACAGTTGCCGAGGATCAGCAGCAGACGGCGGTCGGCGATACCGATTACGAGGCGTCGCAGCGGATCCCAGCGTTCTGCGTCGCGGTTCATCGGAATGCCCAGTTCGGAGAGTATGTGGTCGCCAACGGTGCCGGGATCCGCGATGGACGCCAGCTCTATCAGATGGCACCCGCCGTCCTGACGCGAGCACGCAACCGTCGCGGCGGCGATAGCGAGACTTGTCTTGCCGGAGCCGCCGGGCCCGGTCAAAGTCAGCAGCCGGGCCTCGCTGAGTAGTTCGACCACTCGGTCGACGTCGGCATCGCGGCCGACGAAGCTGGTCAGCCGGACCGGTAGGGTCGGAGCCGTCTGACGCTGTGCGGCGGCCGAGGCTTCGATCAAGCGGGCGGCCAACGTCTCTCGGGATGGGTTCGCGCTCGATTCGGCGACGAGCGCGTCGACCAGTTCGGTGCCGCGTCCCAGCGCCAGGTAGGCGTCGGCGCGTGCCTCGATCGCGGCGAGTCGCTGCTCGTTCAGTTGGGTGACACGGAAATCCAGGACCGGATCGCGGGGCACATCGGCCAGCGCCGGACCTTGCCAGAGCATGAGAGCGGCATCCAGTGCGGTAGCCGCCGAGCTGAGCTGACCGCCCGACAACAACGATGTTCCCTCCGCCGCTAATCGGGTGAACCGGTGCGCGTCGATGTGGTCCGGATCCGCGACGAGCCGGTATCCCGGCCCGACGGCCTCGATCCGATACTCCGGGGCCAGTGTCGGTCGTAGCCGCTTCACCAGCGTTTGTAGCGCATTCGCGGTATTGGCCGGCGGTTGGTCACCCCAGATACTGTCCGCGAGCCGGTCGTAGCCGATTGTCCTGCCGGGTTCCCACGCCAACAGGGCGAGGAGCTTGCGGACCAACGGACCACCGACCGGAACGAACGATCCGTCGTCGGGGACGAGCCCCACCGTGCCCAAGAGTCGTACCTGCATCGAAACCCCGCTTGCTCACCTGATCACCGGGGCGCCGCGACCGTGCCTGCCGAGGGCGCGGTGTTTGCCCCCTCATAGCTTGGGCCGTTCGCAGGACCGGAACAAGCACGATACTTGACATGAGCGTGTAACGGCGCTCAACGATCAGGCAGCGGGCCGGAACCGTAATCGATGATCGGAGTGTCGACCGAAGCCTCGACGAAACCTCGGATGGCGTCACCGTCGCGGGCGGCCAGCCAGGTCGGTACCCAGACCACCGGCGGTGCGTCGAGAACTGGGATGTAGCGGACATCGGGACGGGCGTGGAAGTGCAACATCTGTGCGCCGAAGATATACGCGCCACGGCCGGCTCCGATCAGTCCGAGCGCCTCGGAAACAGTATCGAAGCGATCGCCGGCGTCCTGCTCCAGACGATCGTCGCGCCAGCCGTGCGGAAAATTCCCTGTCGATGTCATGCGCAGCAGGCCGATCTCGGCGATGTCGCTCAGCCTGACGGCCTGGCGCGCGGCGAACGGATGGGTACGCGCCACGGCCAACACCCGGTTCTCGCGGAACAGCGTGGGGCCGGTGACCATATCGGGCTCATCGTGTGGCAGGGCCACGATCAGGACATCGATGTCCCGCTCGCGCAGCACCTTCAGACAGTCGGTCGGAGTCACCTCTTTCGGCTCGGCATGCCAGCCGGGAAGCCGCTGTTCGAACAGGCCGGACGCCTGGATGGCTAATTGGCCCGCCGCCGAACTGACGAAACCGACGCGGAGCACCCCGCAGGAGCCGCGGGCATATGAACGTGCTTCCTCCAGACCTGCCACGATCTGATCCCATGCAGGACGGAGCCGTTGGCGCAGCTGCGAACCGAGCGGTGTGAGCTGCACCTTGCGGCTGGTCCGCTCGAAAAGCGGTGCGCCGACATCGCGTTCGACGTTGCGGATGGTCTGGCTGATGCGGCCGGTGGTCACGTACAGACGCTGCGCTGTTCGACCGAAATGTCGCTCCTCTGCGAGGATGAGGAAAGCCTCGAGTTCGAGACGGTTGATCATGCATGCCAATCGTTGAGCTGAACTAAACGCTGATGTTCAGCATATTGGCTGCTGGTGTCCGGCGCCGAAGCGGCGGGTTATTCCTGGTTGGCGATGGGCGAATGGGGGGCGGCAACGAGCTGCAGCCCCCCATAAGGATCAGACCGGCTGCCAGGGATTCCGGTACCCCTCGGGAACCAGGTCGTCGAACATCGCGCGCACCTGCGGCGACAACCGCAGGAGCTCGATATACGACCCTAGCGGGCCGCCGGAGAAATAGACGGACTCCATGCCGATCTCGGCGAAGGTGCCATGCTGCAGGATCTGCGATCCGGCCGCCTGGACCTCGGCCAGTGCGGCGTCGAAATCGTCGGGAACCCAGGCGATATGATGCAGGCCCGGGCCGGACCGGTCCAGCGCTTCGGTATACAGGCTCTCCCCCGAGACCGGAACGATCAGTTCCACCTGCTGTCCGCCGGCGTACCCAAGCGAGGAATCGATGGTGAAATCGGCGGGCTCGCCGCGGTAGCGACACGAGTCCGGGCCGAAATGGATGCCCGGCACCCGCGCCCACCTCTCAACGCCGTAGAACTCGCCGAACTCCTTCTCTGCCGAGTCGAGGTCGTGGACCACCCACGCCACCTGGAAGATCGGTCCGGACACGATACTCATTTCGATGCTCCTGAAAAGCGCTGGTTGGTAGGACAATCCGCCGACTCGGCCAGTCGGCTCGGCCGCAGCAGGACGCCGCACGCGAGGGCGGCGAGGGTCATGACCACCGCACCGGCGATAGCCATGATGTTGAGGCCGTCGGTGAAGGCCGCGCGGGCGGCCGCGAGGAGCGGGTCACCGGTGGCGGCGGGCAGGTGGGCAGCGACTCCGACCGCACCGCCGAGGGTTTCACGGACGGTGTGGGCGGTCTGCGCGGGTAGATCCGTGGAGATGGCCGTGTCGATGCGGCTTTCATAGACGGCCGCGCCGATGCTGCCGAGAACTGCGATGCCCAGCGCGCCGCCGAATTCGCCGCCGGTCTCCAACACCGCGGATGCGGCTCCGGCGCGATCGGTGGCCACCGCACCGACGGCAAGATCGGTGACAAGGGTCATCACCATCACCAATCCCGCCCCCAGTAGGGCGGCGCCGATCAGGACCGGGACCAGTGCGTGCACGCCGATCAGTGCCATGACCACGAAACCCGATGCGGCGATGAGGAATCCGGCCGTCACCACCGGGCAGACCCCCATTCTCGGGGCCAGCACGGCAGTCAGCGGGGCGGCGCCGCCTACCAGTACGGCAGGGGCGAGGCTCCACACCGCGGAGACAAACGGGCTCATACCGAGCACCGACTGCAGATACTGCGTGACGAAAACGGCATTGCCGACGAGGGCGAACATACCGAGCAGTTGAGCAACCACCGACGCTGTGAAGGCGCGGTGGGTGAACAAGCTCGCGTCGAGCACCGAATCGGGAACTCTTCGCTGACGCACGACGAACAACGCACCGATCAGGAGGCCGATGGTCAGAGAAGCCAAGCGAGCCATCGTGAATCCGTTCGCGGCCCATTCTTTGATGCCATAGATGATCGGCATCACCGTCGCGAGCGACAGGATCGCGCTGATGCCGTCGAACCGGCCGGTGCGCACGCCGCGATATTCCGGTAGCAGCATCGGAGCCAGCACCAATAGCAGTGCCATCGCGGGGATGTTGATCAGAAACACGGACCCCCACCAGAAGTATTGCAGCAGTGCGCCACTGAGCACCGGGCCGATAGCCACACCGCTACTCATCACACCGGCCCAAACCGCCATCGCCTTGGTGCGGTCGGCGTCGTGGGCGAAGATATTGCGTATCAGCGCCAGCGTGGACGGCATGAGTGTCGCACCCGCCACACCCAGCACCGCGCGAGCCCCGATGAGCGCCTCCGCATTCGGCGCGTACGCCGCCGCGAACGAGGCCGCACTGAACCCCACCGCGCCGACGAGCAGCAGTCGCCGCCGGCCGATGCGGTCACCGATCGCGCCCATGGTCAGCAGCAGCCCGGCCAGCACGAACCCGTATATGTCGAATATCCACAGCTGTTGTGTCGCACTGGGATCCAGGTCTCGGACGATGAAAGGCACCGCGAAATAGAGCACCGACACATCCATCGACACCAGTAGCAGCGGCAGGATCAGTACCGCCAGCGCGGTCCATTCCTTCCGGCCCGCGCGTGGCGGGACTTCCTCGAACGTCATTGGTTACTCGCCTTCAAGATCTTTCCTACGATCCGACACGGTGGCTCACCCGAGACCTCTCGCACGGATGCCGGGTCGGCAGACAGCGTGCCCGGCCCCGCTGACAGTCCGCTGGCAGCCGAATGCCAGACCACCGCGCGGTCACGCCTGCTGGGTGTACAGGACGATGATCTGACAGAGATTCATGGGTTCTCGCTGATGTGTCTGGATATGTGTTGCACGGCAAACACGGATCTCGTTGCCGCGTCACCACTTACCGGGCATCGGACGACTTCCTATCGCGCGATGCAGGCACTGCCGAGATCGGTGCCGGTGCCCACTTGGACGGTCGTAGTCGTCTGCGCGGTGTCGCCCACAGCGGGCGGCTGCTCGGCAGGGGTGGTCACGATTTCTGCCCGCTCACCGACGTTGTCGCACATCCACTGGCGACTACCACCGCACCGATCGCGAGACGGTCAGCAGCTTGGGCGATGGACGCGGAAGCATAGTGCCAGCGCGGTCACCTGGGGAGCGCGAAGGCAGGCGTGCTGGTTGAACGTTCCTCGGCATGCACCGTGGCCGTTACGCCACGTGATGCTCGGCAGCGACGGTTTCGCTGGCGAATGCCCTGATAGTCTCGAACATTCGGTAGCGCCGACCATCGAATTCCACGAGTGACTTGTTCACGAGCGCGGTCAACGGCTCGATCACCTCGCCGGTACAGATCTCCTCCAGGATCTCCAGTGACGCACCCTCCGGCATAGTCGAAAGTTGTTGTGCCACTGCACATTCATCTGTATTGAGCGCTTCCCAGCTCCACATGATAGCGGCATGGAGCGAGCGATGCCGTTCCACGGCGGCCCGGTTGCCGACCAGGAGGCGGAAGCGGTCGGAGAGCCGATCGAGGATCTGCTCGGGCGACAAGGAGCGGACACGGGCGGCGGCCAGCTCCAAAGCCAGCGGGATGCCGTCGAGTCTGCGACAGATGGCACCGACCGTTTCACAGTTGGCGCCGGTTGGCACGAAACCTGATCGCGCCGCTCGCGCGCGGTCCAGAAATAGTTGAACCGCAGGCGATTCGAGGACAGCGGCCGAGGTCGAGCCGCGCGTCGGCAATGCCAGCGGCTGAACCGGAAATAGCGTTTCCCCGTCGACACCGAGCGGCTCCCGGCTGGTCGCGAGAATCGTAAGATTCGGGCACCGTTTGAGCAGCTCCGAGACCAATGGGGCGAGGTCGGGCACATGCTCGCAGCTATCGAGTATCAGCAGCAGCTCTCGACGCCCGATGCGCGTCCCCACCGGCAGGTCAAGTCGGCTCCGAGTCGATTTCAGGCTTCCGAGCTGGGCCAGGATGGCCTCACCCGCGACCTCCGAGTGGCCGGCCGCGGCCAGGTCGACCAGTCGGCATCCGCCAGACCACTGTGACGCCATGCGGTTCGCGGCTTCGACTGCGAGGCTGGTCTTTCCGACTCCGCCGGGTCCGGTCAAGGTCAGCAGTCGGATCGAGCCCAACGTCGGACCGAGCCTTTCCAGATCTGGTTCCCGCCCGATGAAGCTGGTAATGCGCACCGGCAAACGTGGAGCGGAAACGTGTGCGCCGCTGGCGATTCGGGCCCGAGCCTGCGCCAGCTCCCGCGACGGCGACACCCCAAGTTCGGTGCGCAGCAGATCCCGCGTGGTGTCGAACACCTCGAGGGCACGGGCCTGTTGACCGCTGGCCGCGAGGGCTTGAATCAATCTGGCCGCCATGGATTCCCGCAACGGCCGATCTTGCAGTTCCCGCGCGAGCGATGCGACGAGTTCGCACCCGCGGCCCAGCGAAAGATAGGCGTCAGCGCGCGCCTCGACTGCATCGAGCCGCAGCTCATTCCATCGATCCGCGTGCCAGCACAGGTCAGGAATATCTGCCAGATCGGCGAATGCTTCGCCCCGCCAAAGGCCGAGGGCGGTATCGAGCGTCCGCGCAGCAGGACCAGATTCCCCGGCCGCCGCTTGGCTGACACCTTCATCGACCAAATGGGCGAACCGATGGACGTCGATGTCGTCGATCTCGGCCCGTAATCGATAGCCTCCGGCGCTCGACTCGACCGACACACTCGGCGGCAGCATGGCACGCAACCGTTTCACCAATGTGTGCAAGGCATTCGTCGGCTCTGCCGGCGGGCTGCCATCCCAGATCGCGCTGATCAGCGTAGCGCAGCGCACAGGACGGCTGGGTTGCAGCGCGAGCAAGGCCAGCAACAACCGAACACGCGGACCGCCTACCCGCTGCGAAGTCCCGTCCGTCGTCGAAATCCCCACTTCACCCAGGAGCATTATCTGTACCACGCGTTCCTCACTCACCACCGATCCAGATGCGGGGCAACCGCACTCATACGCCAGTTTCACCGCATGCTCGCCGTGACAAGGAGGATCGAATGTGCCTACCACAAGGCAAAAACGTGCCAACTTCGGAGACTTGCTGTCAGTTGGCCCAACGCTGCACAGCGCTCCGAGCGGAACGCTGATCTTTATACCCCAGCAGCCCAGCCTGCTCCAACCGGGTAAGCGGCCGCTCTGCTGCCGCCTCCTCGAAGCGGTGTCGCCGTACCCGGTCGAGTTCGGTGCGCCAACTCGTACCGTTCTCAGCCAGTCTTCTTTGCAGTGAGCGACGACTCATGAACATGCGGGCGGCCACACGGTCGACCGTGGCCGAATCGTCGTCCAAGGCAGACGATATGACAGCAGCCAGATGATCCAACCAGGTCGTGGCGCGAGGCGGAGGAACGGGCTGCGTGGCAGCGTAGCGTTGCAGGATCGCGGCAAGCTGCGCGTCAGCGGTAGACAGCGGGAGTTCCAGGTCGGCCTTGAGGATGGCGATCCGGTCCACAGGTGCATCGAATTCGATATCGTTCGTACCGAACACTTCGACCAGGCCGTCATGGTTTCGGGGGGCCCGCTGACGGAAGGCAACACGCACGGGATTCACTGGGGCCTCGGTAACCAGCCGGCTGCGTGTGAAGATGGCCGCCAGCGCCCACTGCATCGCGAGATCCCGGCCGCGGCCATCACCGTTGATCATCGAAACTTCGAAACTGACCTCCCGCTCGGTCTCCGGGCCCGGCTCGAAACGGAAGTTCGTGCTGATCGCGCCCACGAACGGACCGGATAGTGCCAGGCCCGCGCCGAGGCTGGGCGCGGTCTTGAAAAGGTAGTCGTACAAACCGACTTGGCCGACCACGTACCGCTCGGCTATCCGTACCGCCACATTCTCGTCATCGAGGCCGCGCTCCACCACTTCCCATGTGCGTACATACTGTGCACTGTGAACTCGATACTCCTCGTTGCCTGTGATCGTCCAGCTGGGTAATCCCGATTCGCGTGCGAGCCTGTCCGGTTCGAGCCCGGCGGCGACAGCATGGCGCATCACGGACACCGGCAGCAACACATTGTCGGTAGTCTCGAACGACCCCTCCGACTCGCCTCTTCCATTATTTGACACCGAAACCACCAGCGCACCTCCGCAACGAGAGCCAAGCATTACGCCCGAGCAGTCGGCCCGCACTCTGAACCCGTCACACCCGCCCCGCCCCTACACGCCGATGTCAGGGAATTCCGCAGATCGTTGCGGATGGGCAGCGGTCACTCCGGGAGGCTACACAACCGCTCCGCCGGCCGACAAGATCGCTGACCGAATGCCGATGACGACCAGGCGTTTCCCAGTTGCCCGGCAACGTATCCGGAACGCGGCGAGAATTGGATCGTCGGACTGGCTCACAAGCCATCAGCGATCTACTGCTCACACCGGTGACCAAGCCGGTTGAGTCCAGCAGGATGGGGTACGACCGGACGCCAGCAATGTCTGAGCGTGTCGTAGCCGGGTAGAGGGTGGTCACCGCGTGATTCTTCAAAGAACCGCCAATATGATGTCACTACGCAAATGATGTAGAGAGTCCCTCGAAGCCGTGACACGACACATGACAGCCACCTACCAGTGCAGTCGAGATGAAAGACGCTCGGCTGCAGCCTATTACGGTAGAAACACTCCACCGATTGCGTTGAACCGAACATCGCAATTGCCTATATTAGATGTCGTCGAATATGTGGTTCAGGCAAATCTGCCGCACCCGGGGGTTCAAGTCCCCTCTCGCGCACAGATTCCCGGCAGGATTGCCGGGTTTGCGTGCCGTGTGTTCGAGCGCACTCGAACACACGGAGGTGACCAGGGAAAATGCGCACCCACGACCTCGACACCACGCAATGCCTGCTCTACCTCCGCGAGAAGGATGGAATCGACCGCCGGCAACCTGCCTCCCCCACCCTGATGACCCACCTCACCGCCCATGCTCGCGAACGCACCAGCGCGTACAGACTGATGGGGTTCACGATGTCGCCCAACGTTTCCGGTCGAGCACGTTACGTTGCAGCAGTGCAAACCAGGACTCCATCGCGGCGTTGTCGCCACACGCCTCGACGCGGCCCATCGAGCCGCGTAACCTGTTGCGTGACAACAGTTTACAGGAATTCCGCGACCGGAACCGGCTGGCTGCCGCGGCCGGAATGCACAATCGTTCCGGCCGGGTCGCGCAGGGCGAATCGCGTTGCGCAGCGACGAGCACGCCAGCGACGAGGTCATCCGCTCGTCGATGCTGTAGCCGACGATGCGGTTGAACCACAGATCCTTCACAGCACACACTTATAGGGAGAGCTTGCCCTCGTCGGCGGTGCGATGCACAGTGACGCACGCTCTCACAGAGAAGACCGACCAGTCTCCTAAGATCGGGAGTCAACCGAGCCGGGGCAGTCCCGCGGCCCCGCCAGCACCGCCGTGCGCCCCCTCGCCCGCGCGCTGAGCACAACGGCGCCGGATCGAGGAGGCAGGGGCCTGGCTGGCGGGTTCGCTCGCACCAAGCACAGGACCACAGATCCCCACCTCCGGCAGTCGTGGCTGCGGTCGATCCGACGTGACTCGGTTGACACGCGTCCGGAGCAACCGGCCCGTCCGCGCTGATTGCCATCGAGCTGATGGACACCATCCTCTGTAATGCGACAGCGCACATCGGTACGCGGCGTTGGCCGGCCGCACGATGGCTATCGATAAACCATAAGCCTGGCTTGCGGTATCTCAAAGGGCGAATAGCACGCCGTCAACAGCCATAGAAAGTCTAAAAACCCATTGCCCATTCAACTTTGGGTTCGATTATTGGCTCGGGGTGTACGCAAACGAACCGCTGTGCTTCAATGGGGTTTGGGCAGGGGTAGATATGACCGTTCAACGACAGCAACCTCATCCCGACCGGGGATTGAGTACAGATGCCGAGCCGGACATGTCAGCGATGCAGACAGTGCCGCTGTGTGCCGGGCAGCGAGGGCTGTGGCTGGCGCAGCAACTGAGTCCGGACGTGCCGGTATGCGAGGCACTGTATATCGAGTTCCGTGGGGAGTTGGACGTCGATCTGTTGCGTGCGACGACGATTCAAGCTGGCCAGGAGTTCCAGTCGGGGTATGTGCGACTGCTGGAGATCGACGGCGAACCGTACCAGTTGTACGACCCGTCGCTGGAGTCGGCGGGGCCGGTCATCGACATGCGTGGTGAACGGGATCCGGTCGCGGCAGGCTTGCAGTGGATGCATCGCGAGTGCACCACGCCGTTGGATATGAACCGGGACCGGTTGGTCACATCGGCGATTGTGCAGGTCGGGGATCGGCATTATCTGTTGTACAGCAAGATCCACCATGTAGCGCTGGACGGCTATGCCGCGATGATGATCGTGAACCGGATGGCGGCGCTGTACACGGCGGCGGTGCAGGACCGGCCGGCAGAGCCGAACCGGGCCGCCGACCTGCGTACTCTTTACGAGGCCGACCGCAGCTATCGGGAGTCGAAGCGGTTCATCGACGACCAGGCATATTGGGTGCGCAAACTGGCTGGCGTCGGGGAAGAGTCCAGCCTGGCGGCTGGGCACGCACCTGCGCGCGCGGACAGTGTGACCGCAACCGCCGAACTGTCAACGGCGGCGGTGGGGCGGATCGATCACTGTGCGCAAGCATTGGATGCGAGTCCGGCCGCGGTGGTGATCGCCGCATTCGGATGTTATCTGGCCCGGATGACCGGCCGCGACGACGTCCTGGTCAATATCCCCATGTCGGGTCGCACAAATGCCGTGCTGCGGCGGTCCGGGGGGATGTTTGTCAACGTCACACCGCTTCCGATCGTGGTCGGCCCGGAGGACACGGTCGCGACGCTGGTGCGGCAGGTGCAGTCCGATCTGGTAGGCACCCTGCGGCATCAGCGGTGCGGCCTCACCGATATTCGCGCGGCCACCGGATATACCGGACAAAGCGGGCAATGGCGTTTCGCGGGACCGTTGGTGAATGTCATGTATTTTCCCCAGAAGATCCAGCTCGGATCGGTGACCGGGGAATTCCATATCCTGAGCTCGGGGCCGGTCGAGGATTTGCTGATCGACCTGTATCAGACCGGAGACCCGCCGCGGACGATCCTCTACTTCTTAGCCAATCCCAACCTCTATACCAGCCCCGAATTGTCGGCACATTGCACCGGATTTGTGGAGTTCCTCGATGCGTTCACTGCCGCCGCACCGGGCACTGATCTCGGGCAGGTCCACCCCGGCAGCGTCCGCCACGGCGCGCGGGTCCGGCACCGCCGCGAGAACCTCGCGTTCTGGCGCGCCACGCTCGCGGACCTTCCCGAGGAGCTTTGTCTGCCGTTCGACAGGCCGCGGCCGGTGGTGATGTCTCACCGAGGTGCCACTACCAGCTACACGGTGGATGCCGAGTTGGTTCAGGCGTTGGAAAGGTTTGCGCGGCAGCAGAGTTCATCGTTGTTCATGGTGATTCACGGTGCGCTGGCGGTCCTGCTCGCCCGGTTGAGTGGTAGCACCGATGTTCCGATCGGCACACCGATCGCCGGGCGCGGTGCCGCCGCGCTCGACGACGTGATCGGCATGTTCGTCAACACCCTGGTGCTGCGGACCGACATCGACCTCGACGAATCGTTCACCGACCTGCTCAGCCGGGTCAGGCAGGTCGACCTGGACGCCTTCGAACACGCCGATGTTCCGTTCGAGCAGTTGGTGGATCAACTCGATGTGCAGCGATCCCAGTCCCGGCACCCGTTGTTCCAGGTGCTGCTGGCATTCCAGAATCTGCAACGAGTGGAGCTCGAACTGCCCGGCCTGGTGGTGTCGGTGGTCGACCTGCCCACCGAGATGTCTCGCTTCGACTTGGCATTCGTGTTGTCGGACAGCGGTGACAGCGACGGTATGACGGTGTCGGTCACCTATGCCACGGATCTGTTCGACACGACGACCATCGATTCTCTCGTGCACCGGTGGATCCGGGTGTTGGAGTCGGTTGCCACCGATCCCACCGTCGCGGTCGGCACGATCCAGGTACTCGAACCCGCCGAACGAATCGATCTGCTGACACGCTCCGGCGCGCCCACAGCAGCGCCAACCACCCTGGCCGACCTACTGACCAACGCAGCCGCACAGAATCCCGACGCCACAGCAATCGTCTCCGACGGGCAACAGCTGAGCTACCGGGAACTCGACGAGCGTTCGAACCGACTGGCCCGACTACTCATCCAGCGAGGTATCGGCCCGGAAGACATTGTCGCGATCGGCATTCCACGCTCCCCCGACTCCGTACTCGCAATATGGGCAGTCACCAAATCGGGAGCCGCCTTCCTGCCGATCGACCCGACCTACCCCACCGAACGCATCACCCACATGACGACCGATTCCAAAGCCGCCATCGGCCTGACCGTGCCATCCGTGCGAGCACAACTCCCCGACACCATCGACTGGCTGACACCCGACAACCTCGACAAGGACTTCGGTGCCCAGCCGATCTCCGATCTTGAACGCACAACCCCGCTCCGGCCGCAGCATCCGGCCTACCTGATCTACACCTCGGGCTCCACGGGTGTGCCGAAGGCCGTGACCGTGACGCATGCCGGGGTAGCCGCGCTCGGTTCCGAACAGCGGGAACGCTATGCGGTGACCGCGGTTTCGCGGACCCTGTATTTCGCGTCGCCGAGCTTCGATGCCTCGGTCTGGGAGTTGCTGCTTGCGGTGGGTTCCGGCGCCACGATGGTGATCGTCGCGCCCGGCATCTACGGCGGCGCGGAGCTGGCTGAGCTGCTGCGCCGCGAGCGGGTGACCCACGCCGTGATCACGCCGGCAGCGTTGACTTCGGTGGATCCGGACGGGCTCGACAACCTGCGAGTCGTCGTTTCTGCCGGTGATGCTTGCCCGCCGGAGCTGGTGCGACGCTGGGTGGGCGACGGTCGTGAGTTCTTCAATGCTTACGGTCCGACCGAGGCCACGATCATGACGAACCACAGCACTCCGTTGGTGGCGGGTGAGTTGGTAACGATCGGCGGCCCGATTCGCGGCTTCTCAGAATGGGTGTTGGATCAGCGGCTGCAACCCGTACCGGTCGGTGTAGCGGGTGAGTTGTATATCGCGGGTGCTGCGCTGGCCCGCGGATATCATCGCCGGACAGCTGTGACGGCGGAGCGTTTCGTGGCGTGTCCCTGGAA
>NZ_JBNPVW010000009.1:0-411816 GCF_050434125.1 Nocardia sp. GP40
CATCCCCATCCGCGAACGCACCCACACCGACACACCCGCCAACGAGAACACCGACACGGAGGGCGAACATTGCCAACTGCGTTGGGGGCGTAATCAGCCCGTTGCTACTCAACGTTGCTCTGCACGACATGGAGGCCGCCGCCGGGGTCGCCTACTACACCGCCGGCACTCGTGCCGGGAAAACGGTGAAAGGTTGTCCGGCGGTCATCCGATACGCTGATGACCTTCTCGCACTGTGCTATTCACGCGAGCAGGCCGAACAGGTCAAGCAGCAGTTGGCGGATTGGCTGGCTCCCAGGGGGCTCGTCTTCAACGAGGACAAGACCCGCATCACGACCCTGGATCAGGGCGTGGATTTTCTGGGATTCAACATTCGCCGCTACCCGAACGGGAAGCTGTTGACCAAGCCGAGCAACACCGCGCTGCGGCGCATCCGGTTACGGCTGTCCACCGAGATGAAGCGGCTGCGCGGCTCCAACGCCGACGCAGTGACCGCCACTCTCAATCCGATCATCACCGGATGGGCGGCCTACTACCGGATCGGGGTCTCCAAACGGGCGTTCGCAGCGTTGGACGCCCATACCTGGCGACTGGTCTACAAATGGGCCAGATTCCGTCACTCGAACAAACCGATGTATTGGGTCAAGGCCCGCTACTTCGGTATGTTCAACCCCGCCAGGCGGGATTCGTGGGTATTCGGCAGCCACGATAGTGGCTTCTATCTACGGAAATTCGCTTGGACACCGATCGTCCGGCACCGGATGGTCGCAGGCACGGCGTCTCCGGACGACCCAGCCCTGATCGACTACTGGACCGAGCGGCGTCGCCGCCGCACACCCCCGGTGGGCAAGGACACCCTGCGTCGCCTGCGCGCGCAGAACGGCCGATGCCCACTCTGCCGGGGGCTGCTGCTGCACACCGACCGCGAACCACAAACTCCGCATCAGTGGCAGCAGTGGCTCACGGCCGCCCGCACCGCGATCCGCCGAGAGGCGATCACCGTCACGGGCGCTCACCGACCGGACGAACGGACCGCAACGCATCTCGTTCACGCTCATTGCCATCGCAACCTCACCAAAAGTGGTGGCGGGCACCGCACTTCTGCCGACCTGTGAGCCTTCAGGGCTTGCTTGAGCCGGTTGCCTGGAAAGCGGGCACGGCCGGTTCTTAGGGGGCGGGGGCGTGGCAACACGCCCCCGCTACCCGCCGAACGCTGGTTCGGGCTGCTGACCGACAAGAAGCTTCGCCGCAGCACCCACCGATCGGTCCAGGCCCTCGAACGCGACATCCGGGACTGGATCGCACACTGGAACGACAACCCGAAACCGTTCACCTGGACCAAGACCGCCGACGACATCCTCGAACGACTCGCCTCATATCTTCAACGAATTCCTGGCGTAGGACACTAGTGGGGCAACAGCAGTTCCGCCGCGGATTCGACGTCCTCAGTGAGGTTGCGGTCATCAGTGCTCGGATGCAGCACGGCGGCGGCTCGGTCGTAGAAGTCGCGCAATTCGCCCGGGGGCACCACGATTGCGCGCATTCTGAGGGCGCGGACCGCGGCTACCAGTTCACAGGCCAGGACCAGGCGCAACGGTTCCACCGATTCGGTCAGCCGGCGGGCGCCGGTGGAGGCGAAGCTGGCATGTTCCTCCGTACCACGCGAGATGACCGCACTGCCGAGAGTGACAGGCTGTGCCGCGCCGCGGATTTCGGCGACCGCGGCCTGGGCGGTGTACTCGGTGATCATCACACCGCTGCTGCCGTCCGCGCTGTGTGCGAGGAAGGGCGGCAGGCCGGTGAACGCTGGTTCGACCAGGATGCCGAGGCGTTTGGTGGACAGTTCAGCGGTGCCGAGCAGGCCCAGCCGGAGCTGGTCCAATGCCAGGGCCAGCCGGGCGAAGTGGAAGCCGCCGTGGTGGTGGTAATCCTGCGCGCCGATATCCAGCAGCGGATTCTCCACCGCCGCATTCAGTTCCACGGTCAGCACTCCGGACAGTGCGTCGAGGGCCTCGCGCGTCGCACCGTCTATCTGCGGCAGACAGCGCAGGCCGTACGGGTCCTGGATCAGCGCCGGCTGCCAGTCCGCGCCGGCCAGGAGTTCGCGCATCCGGGCGGCCAGGTGTTGCGCACCCGGATGCGGTCGCCGGGCATGCACGTACTCGGCATACGGTTCGGTGGAGCCGCCGACTGCGGTCAGGGTCAGCGCGGCCAGCAGCGGCAGTCGTTCCAACAGTACGGTGAGATCGTGCGCGGCCAGGCAGGTCTGGCCGATGGTGAGCGCGCCACTGGAGATCAACGGCAGCGCGTCCCAGCGGGTCAGCTGGATCGGTGTCGGCGCCGGGCCACTGCCCCCGTACCAGGGCAGTTCTCCGGCCAGGGTGAGTCCCAGCTCGGCCAGCGCGGTGAGATCACCGGTCCCGATCGGACCCAGCGCGTGCACCCGCGGCAGGTGCCCGCTGCTCAGTGCGTCGACGAGGTGCCCGGCGACCGCCGGGTCGATGGCAGATCCGCCGGCGAGCAACTGGTTCGCGCGGACCGCGAGCATGCTGCGCACTTGGTCATCGGGCACCAGCGCGCCGATGCCGCCGCTGTGACTGCGTAGTAATCGCATTCCGAATTCGGCCGCCGCCTCGTCGGACACCGCGGTGGTGCGGTTGGCGCCGACACCGGTGGTGTAGCCGTAGACCGGGCGGGTTCCGGCGATGGCACGGCCCAGCAGTGCGGCCGGAGCGATCCGCGCGCGGGCCGCATCGTCGACGCACGCCCGCGCCTGGCCTCTGGCGAGCTTCGCGACCTGCGCGATCGTCAAGGTCTGCCCGTCCAGGGCGATCGTAGACCGCTGCAGATCGGTAGTGATTGCGTCCGTCATCAGTGGGCCCAGTCCTCGGCGGTGAGAGTGTTGCGGGTTTCCGGCGCCCACGCGATGCTGAACACGGTGCCGGCCAGCAGTACCAGCGCCATCCAGGCCATTGTCCAGCTGATGCCGAGATGGTCGAGACTGACCGGGAGGATGAAGGTGCCCACCGCCGCGGCGATCCGGCTGGTGCCATTGACCAGACCCACACCGGCGCCGCGCAGCGCAGTCGGGAAGAGTTCGGGCGGATAGACCTGGGTGATATTGGATGCCGCGGCCATGACAAAGGTGTAGATCAGGAACGGCGCCATCAGGACCCAGCCGGAAGCGCCGCCGGCCACTGCCATGATTCCCAGGCTGACCGTCAGGATGGCGAAGGTCCAGATGGTGAACGGCCGCCGTCCCATCCGCTGCACGGGCCACAGCCCGATCACTCCACCGGCGAGCAGAGCGAGGTTGAGCACGTTGTTCTGCGCGTTGGCATCGTCGATGCGCAGGGTGCCCAGGATCTGCGCCATGAAGGTGTAGATCGCGAAGTACGGCAGCACCTGGGCGCTGTAGAAGATAATGCCGAACCAGGTGCTCTTGGCACGTTCAGGAGCGAACAACTCACGGTAGCGGGGCTTGGGCTGATGGACGACGGCCTCACCGTCTGCCTCGGTCTCGGCGGTGGCGAAACTCTGGCCCAGGAAACGGCGGCGGATCTGTGCGGCTTCGGCGAAGCGTCCGCGTGCGGCCAACCAGCTCGGTGACTCGGGGATGCCGATCCGCAACGCCAGCACCAATGCGGCCGGCAGCGCGCCACTTGCCAGCAGCCAGCGCCCGGAGGTCTCGGTCAGCGGAATATAGGTGGTCAGGATATTGGACAAGACATAGCCGACAGTCCACAGCACGGTCAGCGCGCCCAGCATCAGGCCACGCAGCCGACGCGGCGCGAATTCCGACAACAGCGTCGGCCCGACCGCGTAGTCGGCACCCAGACCGAAGCCGATCACCACCCGCAGCAGAAACAGCGCCCACGGGCCGTGTGCCCAGAACTGCAGTGCCGAGGCGATGGTGATCAGAATGAAGTTGTACAGGTAGACCCGCTGGCGTCCGATGGCGTCGGCCACACGTCCCAGGGTGATGCTGCCGAAGAACAGACCGATGAGGGCGGAGGCGGCGAGCATGCCCTGCCACACGCCGGACAGATGCCACGGATCGGTCAGGATCGGCAGAACTGCGCCGATGGTGCCGAGGGCGTAACCGTCCGAGAAATTAGCTCCGAAAGTAGTTGCGGTGACGCGCAGATGGAAGCCGGTAAGCGGCTCTTTCTGTATGGCCGCTGGAGTGGTACGTACGAAAATCATGGGCGTGCAGCTTCCTACAAAGAAAATTATGGATTTTCCGCCGATATCTGCTGATGCAAATATATCTATGGCAAACGGGTCCGGACCGGGTGCATTGCGGCGAAAATGCACCCGTGGACATTGCCTAGTATGCACCGAAAAAGTTATCGGGCAGTTATCTACGGTTCCGGCAGGCTACAACATAGCTTGTGATCGGCGCAACATGAGCGGTCGATCAGGTTATCCGCTCTCCGGGCGCCCGCCGAGGGTGGCTGTCAGCGCCGCGGCGGTCCGGCGCACCTGGTCGGCGAGATCTGGCCAGGTGTCACCGCATTCGATCGAGTCGTTGGGGCAGTGGTGGCGCAGAGTGACCGCCACCGCTGCGATCGGACGCCCGCCGTGGTCGAAGGCCGGGGCCGCCACAGTTGCGAAACCCGCTGTGACACAACCATCTTCGATGCTCCATCCGCGCTCACGGTCGGCACTGAGCCGACGACGCAACTCGGTGAGAGTGCGTGGGCCGCGGTCGGTGCGCATCGGGAACGCGTGCGGACCGGGAAACAACGCGCGCACATGCGGGTAAGTCAGGTACGTCAGCATCGCACGGCCGGTCGCGGTCAGATGCGCCGGCAGTCGCACACCGACATCGGTGACCAGGGTCTGCGGCCGGGCCGGACGCTGTTCCAGCAGATAGAGCGATTCATTGCCGTGCAGGATGCCCAGGTGGGCGGTGTAGCCGACGGTGTCGACCAGGGCCTTCAGCAGGGGTGCGGCCACCCGCTCGAGGGGATCGTGCCGCAGGTAGGCCGAGCCCAACTCGAAGGCCGCGATACCCAGGCCGTACTTGTGCTCGGCGGGCAGATGGGCGACGTATCCGGCCATTTGAAGCTCGTTGAGCAGGTGATACGCGGTCGACCGAGGAAGTCCCAACTCGCGGGCGATCACGGCGGCCGGAACCGGACCGGCTCGTCGAGCCAGCAGGTCCAGCACCTGCAGACCGCGGCGGAGCCCCGGAACGTCGCTGCTCTCACCCATGCGCATCACGGTAGCAACATAGTCTGGTATTCCAGACACAAACCCCATTCAGGGCCTCGCGCCGGGCCGTCGAAGACGTTGAAATAGGTGTGCGACCCGAATCGGGTCACCCGACGCCGGGCGACCCGATCTATCGGTTTCGCATCCTTCGACCGCTGCGGCGGTGGTCGATGGATGTGCGGAATCGTCTATCGAGCAACGAGATTCGTTTTTCTCGATTCCTCGCAGAGAGGCACTTCGTGAAGAGTAGAACCATCCGTCCCGCCACCGGTGCCGCACTGACGGCCCGCAACTGGCAGACTGAGGCAGCGGTGCGCATGCTGCGCAACAATCTGCATCCCGATGTGGCCGAGCGCCCGGAGGATCTGGTCGTCTACGGCGGCACCGGTAAGGCAGCCCGGGACTGGGCCAGCTTCGACGCCATCATCCGCACCCTCAACGACCTCGCGGCCGACGAGACGCTGCTGGTGCAGTCCGGCAAACCGGTCGGCGTGCTGCGCACCCACGAATGGGCTCCGCGCGTGCTGATCGCCAACTCGAACTTGGTGGGAGACTGGGCGAACTGGCCCGAGTTCCGTCGGCTCGAGGCGGCCGGTCTGACCATGTACGGGCAGATGACCGCCGGTTCGTGGATCTACATCGGCACCCAGGGTATCCTGCAGGGCACCTACGAAACCTTCGCCGCGGTGGCGGACAAGCGGTTCGGTGGCACCCTGGCCGGTACTCTCACGGTCACCGCGGGTATGGGTGGCATGGGCGGCGCGCAACCGCTGGCGGTCACCATGAACGACGGCGTGGCGCTGTGCATCGACTGCGATCCGCACCGCCTGCAGCGCCGGGTGGGGACTCGCTACCTCGACGAGGTCGCCACCGATCTGGACGACGCCCTACGACGTGTGGTCGCCGCGAAGGAACAACGCCGACCGCTGTCGGTGGGGCTGGTCGGCAATGCTGCGGAGGTTCTGCCGGAACTGCTGCTCCGTGAGGTGCCGGTGGACGTGGTCACCGATCAGACCTCCGCGCACGATCCGCTGTCCTACCTACCGGTCGGGGTGTCGTTGGAGCAGTGGCAGGGCTACGCCGCCGCCGAGCCCGAGATGTTCACGCGCCGGGCGCGTGAATCCATGGCGCAGCACGTCGAGGCGATGGTCGGTTTCATGGACCGCGGTGCCGAGGTATTCGACTACGGAAACTCCATTCGCGGCGAGGCGCAATTGGCTGGCTACAAGCGTGCCTTCGATTTCCCTGGCTTTGTTCCCGCTTATATTCGCCCGTTGTTCTGTGAGGGTAAAGGCCCGTTCCGCTGGGCTGCGCTGTCCGGCGATCCAGCCGATATCGCAGCAACCGACCGTGCCATTGTTGAATTGTTCCCGGACAATGAGCCGCTGACCCGCTGGATCAAGATGGCCGGCGAGCGGGTGGAATTCCAGGGCCTGCCGGCGCGGATCTGCTGGCTTGGTTACGGCGAACGGCACAGGGCCGGTCTGCGGTTCAACGAGATGGTCGCCAACGGCGAGGTCGCCGCGCCGATCGTGATCGGCCGCGACCATCTGGACTGCGGTTCGGTGGCCTCCCCGTACCGCGAGACCGAGGCCATGGCCGACGGTTCAGACGCGATCGCCGACTGGCCGCTGCTCAATGCCCTGGTCAACACGGCTTCCGGTGCGACTTGGGTATCGATCCACCATGGTGGTGGCGTCGGTATCGGGCGTTCCATCCACGCCGGTCAGGTGTGTGTGGCCGATGGCACCGAGTTGGCGGCACAGAAGATCGAACGGGTATTGACGAATGACCCTGGTATGGGTGTGCTGCGTCACGTCGACGCCGGATACACGGAGGCGGACAGCGTGGCGCGCGAACGTGGTGTACGTATCCCGATATGGGACAAATGACCAGCGCCAATGATCTGCTCGCCGAGATCGACCGGGTCGGCGCCGACCCGGTCCGGGGCGGCTAGTCCCGACATGTCTTCACCGAGGCCGAGAGTCAGCTGCGGGAGTGGTTCAGCGCCGCCGCGGTGGCCCGTGGTCTCCAGGTGCATGTCGATCGCAACACCAATATCTGGGCCTGGTTCGGTGCGCCCGGCCCGGACGCGGTGGTGACTGGAAGTCGTCTCGACTCGGTGCCGGGTGGTGGCGCGTTCGATGGCCCGCTGGGTGTGACCAGTGCCCTGGCCGCGTTCGACCTCCTGCGTGCTCAGTGCTTCACGCCGCGCCGGCGCGAGGAAGGCCTGCGGGTACCGCACCGGCGCCGCCGCAAACGCCTGGGCGCCTCCACCGCGGGCACCGTGACCGCGGACGCACCGAATCGGGTGTGGGCAGTGGATTTCCAGTTCGACAGCCGGCTCAGCACAGTGCCCGGATCGACAGCGAAGTACCGGGCAACCCGAGCCAGAGGCAGCCGATGCCGTAGAGATCGACCGCTTCGTCAACCTGCTCGACAGACAGCCCACGCCGGCGCATCGGAACCTTGCACCGATGCAGGATCGCGGTCACGGTACGGCGATCGACACCGAACCTGTCCCCTACCTCTCGCGTCGTCGCGCCCGCCAGATAGGCCTGGGCCAAGACCAGAACCTCGCTCTGATCGAGTCGACGCGCCCGCCGCGGCGAGACCCGGCCGGCCGGACACCGGCGGCTCGCTGTGAACTCTGGCCACCGATCGCAGCTGGACCGCCGCCGGCACCCGGGTGGTCAGCCGCCTGCTGTCGAGCGAGCCCGATCAGCACCGCGGTACCGGAAGGCGTCGGCACGACATTCCTCGGACCCCGGCGCACGGCCGCGGTGATGAACCTGGGGCGGGGTCGGTCCTCGGCATTCTTCACCTACCGCAGTCCCGATCCGACCACCGAACTGGCTCTCGGCCCCGCACTCGCGCTCACTCGAGCCTTCGGAGATCTCGGCCGAGGTGTCGCCGATGCCCTCCGCCAACTCGAGGCCGACCCTGCCTCCGCCTACTTCGACTCGGTCAGCCAAGTCGTCATGGACCGCTGGAGCCACGGCCGCGTCGTGCTGCTCGGCGACGCGGCATGGTGCGTGACCGTATTCGCCGGTTATGGAGCAGCCCTCGCCCTCGACGGCGCCGACCGACTCGGCACCTCCGTAGCAGCACACAGCGACGACATTTCCACAGCGCTCGACGCCTGGGAGGCATCGCTGCGCCCCGAGGTTCGCAACCGACAAGCACTGGCCCGCAAAGGAATAAGCCGATTCGCCCCGCCGTCACGCGCTCACGTCTGGGCCGGCGAACTCATGCTCCGCGCCATCCAGCTACCCGGCATCCGCGGCCTGGTCCAACGCGCCATCCAAGGCGCCAACAATTAGGCGGGTGCCTGACCGGGCCTGACAATCGTCATACGCCCCGCCGACGCACTCCTCTGCCACAAGATCACGCGGTTGACAGCACTTGCCCGACGAGGTCGGTTGCTGTTGTCCGTGGCATCATGAAACCCGGCCTGCGGAGACACGGTCCGGCGGTGCGCGAAGCGGCCCTGTTACCTGTGGTAGGCCGGATCGAGGAAGCGGGCGTGGCGTCCGAGCCGATCACTGTCCGCGTGACCGGGGACCGCTTTCTCGACTCGATCCAGTCGGCGAACACTCGCCGAGCCTGCGCCACACCAACCGGCCGTTGACAGGTGGGTAGAAACTCCGCCGGCCGATGTCGACTTTGATCGACAGCCTCCCAGCCCGGACGAATGATCCACACGGCCGGAGTCCGGGGTTTTGAGCACTGTCAGATCTGGCAGGTGGGGCTGGGGTGGAGCCGCCAGCAGATGATCGATCCGCCACCGGCGGACCCGGTTACGCTGGACCCGGTATTGCCCGATCCGATCGGGAACGCCGCACCCGGAACCGCTGTCGGCTCGACGCTCACCGCGGCCGCCGAAGCAGAGTCGGCACCGCCGATGACGGCCGCACTCATCGCAACCACGCCACGAATCACGTTGCGCGACAATTTGTATGCCATATTTCGAAATCCTTACCGCGATGAATGGGATGGTGGGGCGTCAGCGCACGACCGAGTAACGCACGCAGGCGAATTCGCCGTTATGGGCGACTTCCGTGGTCTTCAGTTCGAGACGGCGGGGGAGCAGGGGTGCGCCCGCGCCCAGCGTGACGGGGGCGATGGAGACGATGATTTCGTCCAGCAGGCCCTGATCGGCGAATTGGCCGACCAGCTCGCCGCCGCCCATCAGCCAGAGGTCTTTGCCGTCGGCGGCCGCGGCCATCTCCTTGTGTACGACCTCCACCGGCTTCGAGGTCAATCGGACGTCGCGGCCGTCGTCGAAGGCCGGGAACTCGCGATGGGTGAACACCCAGGTCGGCATGTTGTAAGGCCAGGGCTCGGTGGAATTCTCATTGATCCATTGATAGGTGCTCGAGCCCATGGCGATCGCGCCCGCACCAGCCGCGAACCCGTTCAGTCCCAGCGGGCCGTCCCAGTCGACCTGCCGAGACAGCAGCCAATCCAGGTTGTGGTCGGGGGTCGCTAGGAAGCCGTCCAGGCTGGTAGCGGTGTGGTAGACGGTCTTGAAGGTCACGTCATCCTCTCTGGTGTAGCCATTCGATGGGATCGCCGTCTCCGATTTCGGTTCCGGCGATGGATAACTCGGTTCGCAGCCAATGCCGTACGAGATACCGGCGGTGGGTGGAGTAGCTGAGGATGTGGGCGATCACGCTGCCGATGACGAAGCTCTGCGGCGGCTCGCACAGCGCATCGATCAGGGTGTCGTCCCACCCACCACGCCGGGTGAGATCGCGGATGGTATCCAGCCACCGAACCGCTACGCGCTCATGGCGTTTCACCAATTCCGGGAGAGCGTCGTCGGCGGTCGTCGGGATGTCCTCGCCGTCGATCGCGGCCAGCCACACCTCCTTCGCCTCGATGAGGTGGGCGAGCACGGTGGCAATGGATTCCTCGGGCCCCCGGAACGACTCCACCAGCAGGCCCGGAAATCGCACCCGCCGGTACTGCGATTCGTCGAGTTGCGCTGCCACACTGAGGAGTTCGCGGGTGTCGTCGATATCGTGATGGATCAGCAGGGTCGTGGGATCCAGCACGGCCTGTTCTTTCGGCGCACTCGTCACCCACAGCGACATGGGCGGGTGAAAGTGGATGCCATTGCTCGTGGGCAACCACCGTCGGCGCTCGTCCGCGGGAGTCAGGCTCGGCGGATGCCCGAAGGCGGCGCTGAACGCGCGGCTGAAACCCTCCACCGAGTCGTACCCGGCCGCGAACGCGACGTCGGTCACCGATTTACCCGTCGACAGCTCCCACGCGGCCCGCTCCAGCAGCACCCGCCGCTTCAGCGCCACCGGCGGCTCGCCGGTACCGCGCGAGAACTGCCGGGTGAAATGGAACGGCGAAACAAAGGCATCAGCCGCCATCGCGCCGAGCGTGGTGTTGTTCTCGTCCAGCACCGCGTCGAGCAGTTCGCGTAGTCGATCTCGTCCGGTCTTGGCCACACGACGAGTCTGCCAACGCGGCCCCGAAACCCGCTTGACCGATCTTGCTCAGCCTCCGACTCCACCTCGGCGTACTGCATCCGGCCATGACCCAGCGCGACGTTCACGTCGTGGCCCAGGCCCTGGCCGACGCGGTCGGCTGACCGGTCTACGTGCTGACGGTCACCGGTCGCGCGCCGGCGGCGGGGGTTGAGGGACAGCCGCCCGAGATCCGGCGCTAAGGAATTCCGGCACCCCGTCGAACCAACAGAACCCGAGTGAGAACATTCGCGAGGAATCCGGCGCTAAGGAGTTATCGCAGATCAGTCCGTCACTATCTGTGGTAACTCCGCGCCGACCTGGGCGAATGCGGTGGTTTGAAGGTGCCCACTCCGCGAATTATCTGCGGTAGTGCGCCGTCCCTATCCCGGCCGGTGATAGCGAAACCGCTTAACGAGACTATTCTCGAATTTGGTCCTGCCGGGCCGATTCCGGGGTTGTGCTCGCATGATTTCGGCCTGGTGGCGGGGTTGAGACCGATGCCGGGCCTAGCCTTGGCCAGCTTGGTATTCGTCAGCCACCGCGCCCGCGGAGGCCGGCCAGTCGCAGTACTGGCCCTTCGGGTTCCAATCCAGGCCGGGCGGACACGACTGAACGGTCGCGATGTTGTTTGAGCACTGAACATACTTCGTCGTGTCCCCCGGGTACGGGAAGAGGCCGTTGGGCTGGGGACAGCTGAAGGCGGCGGCGTCGAGTCCAACGCCCTCCGCGCGGGCCGAGGACGCGGCGGCGAGCGTGAGGCCGGAACCGAGCAGCAGCGCACCGGCGGGCAGAGCGAGGATACGGGCGAGTCGCACGGTCGTCCCTTCGGATAAGCCCATCAGGTCGCTCGAATCATGGCAGGGGCTGGACGGACGCACGTGTGGACGCGCCGACTTCGCTTCGTTGCGATCGGCTGACACTTTTCGTGCCAGCGGGTCGGGTTCCAGTGTTGCGAGGTAGGCCGCGACGGGCGCGGCCTGCTAGCTTGGTGGCGAAGACGAAGGCGTCACCGCGTGGTTCGGCCGGCACGCTGCCAATGGCATCGGCGTCCTTCCTGGTGTTGCCGTGCGATGCGGATTCGGTGTTCGCCCGGTCGAAGACCGCAAGCGTCGAATAATGTTGCGCGACACCGCTTCCCTAATCCGAATCCACCGGATTCGTTGCGGCTCGGCTGAATCCGCAGTCCACCCTACCTGCGCCTCGGCCTGTCGGACCGGCCCGAGACCGCCGGTTGATCCGCCCACCGGTCAGGGCAGCGCGCTGCGGCGGGTGCCAAGCGGTTGAGAGCCCGGGCGGGGCAGGGTGATCGTGCCCGCATTCTGGAAATAGCGCAGTACCGCCATCACCCGGCGGTCGCTGTCGTCGGCGGGATGCAGGCCCAGTTTGGCGAAGATGCTGCGGATGTGTTTGTGCACAGCGCCTTCGGTCACCACCAGCCGCGCAGCGATGGCGGTGTTGCCCAGACCCTGCGCCATCAGGGCGAGCACATCGCGTTCCCGGGCGCTCAGGCGCTGTATGTCGCGATGCGCGTGCTGGCGCGCGAACAACTGCGCCACCAGCTCGGGATCCAGCGCGGTGCCCCCGGCGGCGACGCGGTACAGCGCGTCGAGGAAGTCGGTCACCCTGCCGACGCGTTCCTTGAGCAGATAGCCGACTCCGGCTCCGCCACCGCCGAACAGGGTGGTGGCGAAGGCTTGCTCCACGTGCGCCGAGAGCACCAGCACCGCCAGACCCGGCTGGCCGGCCCGGGCGGCGGCCGCGGCGACGATGCCCTCATCGGTGTGGGTGGGCGGCATCCGGATATCGACGATCGCGACGTCGGGCCGCTCCCGGGCGACCGCGGCCAGGAACTCGTCCGGTGTCGACGCCGTCGCGGCCACCTCGATCGATTCGGCGCGCAGCAGCGCGGCGATCCCCTCCCGCAGCAGCGCATCGTCCTCGGCGATCACGACACGCACGGCACCCACACCTCCACCGTCGTCGGCCCGCCGCGCGGGCTCGACACCTTCAACGTCCCGTCGTGCGCGGCCACCCGTTGCCGGATCCCGGCCAGCCCGGTTCCGGCGGCCTCGTCGGCGCCTCCGTGCCCGTCGTCGCTGACCCGCACACCGAGCCGGCCACCGGCCCGCCCGACCTCGACGGTGATCCGGTGCGCCCGGCTGTGCCGGACCGCATTGGTCAACGCCTCCGAGACCACAAAGTAGGCGGTCGCCTCGAGCGACAAGGCCAGCCGGCCACCGGATTCGCCCTGAAGCCGGCATTCGATGGGGCAGTTCGCAGCCAGCGTGGCCAGTGCCGCGTCCAGGCCGTGGTCGGCGACGACGGGCGGCAACACCGTGCGTACGACGGTTCGCAACTCGGCGAGGGCCGCTTCGGCGGCCTGCTGGGCACGTTCGAGCAGCGCGTCCGCCTTCTCCGGATCCCGGGCGACCGCACGCCGGGCGGCACCGAGCAGCACGACCGTCCCGGCCAGCCGGTTCTGGGTGCCGTCGTGCAAGGCGCGTTCGATGCGGCGCAGTTCGGCGGCATGCGCCTGCAGCGCGCCGGCGCGGGTGGCGGTCAACTCGGCCACCCGCTGCGACAGATCGCCGTCCGCCGGTGGCGTCAGCAGCCGCAAGGCCGGCCCCATCTGGATTCTCGCCAGCAGCGGGCCGGCGGCGAGCAGGAGCAGCAGCCAGCCCAGCCCGAGACCTGCGTCCGCGAGCACCCCGGGCCAGGTGTTCAACCGGGTGCCCCAGGCGGTTCCGGTTTGTCCGGCGGGGACCACCCGCCACCACAGGGGGTAGCTGAGCTCACGCACCGCGACGAGCGGCAGGACGATACCGAGCAGGCCGAGCAGCAACCCCAGCGTGGCATGGCAGACCAGCCAGGCGAACACTCGCCGGGACCCGGGTTCCAACAGCGGCCCGATCTCGTGGCCGAGCCGTTCCAGCCGATCCCGCTCACACCGTGCGACCGCGCGCGTCACCCGCCGCATCGGTCCCAGCGCGCGCACCCCGGCCAGCCGCAGCGCGCCGGCCCCCAGCCACCCCAGCACGGTGAGCAGCGCGAACAGTGCGGTGCCCAGCCCGCTGGCCAGCGCGCCGATGGCCTGCACCCCGGCGCCGGACCTGGCGGCCAGCTGGCGCGAAAGAGCTGACGCCGCAGTGGTTCTCATTCTCTCCTGCATACCAGGTGGTACGCCCGCGGGTGCGGCCGACGGTGAAACAGTAGTGCCTGCACTACCTGTGGCCGGGCAGTGCACGGGATCGGCAGCGACGTTTCGGCTACCTAGCGTGAATACCCATGGTGAACACGACAACAGCAGCGAAGCAGCGGACGACCGTGCCGTGGCCGGAGATCTCGTTCTTTCTCGTCCTGACCTTCGGCGGCGCCTGGCTCACGGCCTTGCCGTTGTGGATCGGGGGCGTCTCGGTGTCGGGCCCCTGGTTTCTGCTGGTGAGCATCGGCACGATGCTGGTTCCGGCGATAGCCACCGCGGTCACCGCCTGGATCTGGCGGCCGCCGCAGGGCATCGCGAGATCCACCGGGCTGGTGTTGCCGCGGCCGGCGCGGCGACTGTGGGGGTTCGGCGCACTGGGATTCGGCTATCCCGTCGTAGTGGCATTGGTCGCGCTGCCGCTAGGGCTGCTCACCGGCGTCGCCTACCTCGATGTATCGGGGCTGTCCGGGCTGCGGCAGCTCGCCCGCGATCAGTTCGGGCTGGCAGGCGGCGCTGCGCCCGGTTCATTGCTGCTGTCCGCTGTGGGGATGACCGCGGCACTGTTCGTGTTCGGGCTGCTGCCGTGTTTCGGCGAGGAATGGGGCTGGCGCGGGTACCTGATCCCGAAACTGCTGCCGTTGGGCATCTGGCCGGCGCTGCTCATCGACGGCGTGCTGTGGGCGGTGTGGCACGCGCCGCTGCTGCTGCGCGGCTTCAACTACGGCAGCACTGATGTGGCCGGGATCGCGGAGATGATCGTGTCGTGTGTGCTGGCGGCGATCGTGCTGGGCTGGCTGGACCTGCGATCCGGCTCGGCCTGGCCGGCAGTGATCGCCCACAGCTCGAACAACACCTTCGCCGTCCTCATCACCACCGGGCTCGCCGTGGACACCGCCCATCCGGTCGACCGGCTGCTGACCCAGATTCCGGTGTGGGTGGCCACGGCACTGCTGGTGTTCGTCCTGCACCGCCGGGGCCAGCTGAGTGTGCCGACCGGGCGGGTGAACCCACCCAACGGCGCCGGAATCCCGCAAACTATTCCCCGAACCGGGCGGCGGCACCGGTGAGTTCGTGCAGTGCCGCGTGAGTCGGGGTGCCGGGGTCGAAGTCCAGCGCCATCACCATGTTCCAGCTCGAGTCACGACTCCAACTCCACGTGACGATTCACCGTCGCGGACCCGGTAGGCCGGATTTGCCAACCAGCTCGAGCCGTTCGGCACCCAGGCGAGCTTTTCGCTGGCTGACTCGATACTTCGCCGGCCAAACCCACCCGCTCACTACGGTGGCCCCTCCGAGGAGCGTTACGGTAAGCCTTCTTTGTTGAACCAACGAATCCTCCGTCAGCGTTCACTCCGCGCTGACGGGGCGGCCTCCCGAGACACCCACAAGCAACCCGGATCCCTCGGCTGGGATCCCGATCTCAGTAGTGCGGCGTCCAGAGAGTTCGGCCAGCACGGTGGTGTGTTCGACGCCCAGGTGTCGGCCGATTCGCGCGAGGGACCAGCCGAGGTTGTAGAGGTGAATGGCGTCGTCGACCTGCTCGGGGGATAAGCCCCGGCGGCGTATCGGCACGTGGTGCCGGTGGAGGATCTCGCTGACGGTCCGCCGCTCGATACCGAACTGGGCACCCAGCTGGTACACCGTCTCCCCAGCCTTGTATCCGGCGATGAGTTCCTGAACCTCGTCGGCGCCGAGTTGGCGGGCCCGGCCGGGTTTGGGTCGATCGGCGGACAGTGGAGCGGGTGTGGTGGGGTCGGGAAGCTTCCGCCGCAGGGTTTCCAGGGCTTCTACCTGCGGTTTACGGTGATCGAATATGGCCTCGTGCTCGAAAGGCGGAAAAACCCCTGTTCAAGAAGGTATTGCATATCGCCTGGTCAGTGCCTGTTTTATTGTTCTAGTAAGCGCCCCAGGGTGCGTGTTCGTCGGTGTTGATTGAGTCCGACGGCACACTTCACTATCGCGGCTGTGAGCTGTGCTCGTCACGACTGTGGTCTCACCTGGTCCTCATGGATTGATGTCAGGACCGAGCCCGCCCGTGTGTGTCGCGAGTGCGGACGCCACGCTCGCGCAGGCGGTTCAACACGGTGGCCGGATCGACGGCAAAGTGCTTCCCGACTCGCGCCAGGGACCACCCGAGACGGTAGAGGCGGATCGCCTCCTCGGTCTCGTCGACAGACAGGCCGCGTCGGCGCATCGGAACGTTGTGCCGATGCAAGATCGCACTGACGGTACGACGGTCGACATCGAACCGGCTGCTCAGTTCGTAAGTCGTGGCGCCAGCGATGTAGTCGTGTATCAGCATCTGGATCTGGTCCTGGGCGAGTTGTCGCGCCCGCCTCGGCGTGGGCCGGTGCGGCGGCAAAGATGAACTTCCGCCAGCGATCGCAGTGCGGTTGTCACGACGAGGTGGCTTGCCGGTCATCTGTTCTCGCGCGAGTTCGACGAGCACCTTCGCGAGCTTCTCGACATCGGGTGGATCGTGGATCGCGACGGACGCCACGAACCGTGAGTCCGCCCCATCGGGTGGGAGCATTGTTCGGAGTTGTCATACGACGATCCTCGGCTCGCATCACGACGTTGGCCACGTCGGTCGGCTGGGGAGGGGGCGCTGTTACGGTCGGATGGCCCTCGGGGTGGACGTCGGCCGGTACACCGCCGCTGAACCGACGGCTACTCGAGCAGTCTGCATCTCGCCTCAGTACCTGGAGACTGAACGCGCGCATGGGAAGTCGTGTGGTCTGGAGTGTCGGTGTATGCGTGTCGGATTCGCGAAATGCGCGGTGTTGGCACTTGTGCACTGTACGTTCCTATGCGGCCATCTCCGATCGGCCGATTTCTTACGGATTCACTAGTCGAATTTCCGATGCGCACTGTGGATTTCAGGCCGATACACGGCCTGGCAGTCCCCTGTCTGAGAAGAAGAGAACGGCGTGAGCAGCCCGACGAACACAGCCCTCGATGCACGGCAGAATGATGCCCCGCCTGCCGCGGCCGGTACGGACGAGTTCTAGAAACCTGTGGCGGCCTTGATTGTTGGTGTTGTGTTGCTCGTGGAGGCGTTCGCTTCGCTGGATCGGATCCCGGGCTGGGCCGACCGTTACGGCGCGATCTGGGTATATCTCGGCTTTTTCATATTCATGTCGATCGCGGGCCGGTTGTTCTGGTGTTCTTCGGTGGCCGCTTGAGCAACCGGCATCTTGCGGCTGCACCTGGAGTCCGAACGCGCTCATGGGAAGTCGCACAGGCCGGAGGATCGGCGTGTGCGTGTCGGATTCGCGAAATACGCGGAGTTCGCTATTCGCAGCAAGGAGAGCACAACGACATACAGGACCTTTTGGGGCAGTCGGCGAGCAGCGCTCCTGTGCTTACCTGGAGTTCTCGCTCGGTCTGGTACCGACACGCAGGGCGGACGCTCGTTCCCGGGGATACCCCTATACGTCAGCGATGATTTTGTATACGGGCACTCACCTCATCGGTAGGCTTGGGCGAGTGTGGACAGCGGGGAAATGGACGCGCCTGCAAAGCCTTTGGGCGGCTGTGTTCGCGGTCGGAGCTTCTGGCGCCGCGTTGGCGGGGCCGCTCGGGCAGAAGTGGCTCACTCTGGCCGGGTGCATCGTCGCGGTGGTTGGCGCGGTCGGCAGCGTCGCACTCTTGACGGGGCGTTCACGTATCGAAGGTCTCAAAGAGCAAGTGGAACTCGATCGCCGGTTGCGGGTCCCCGCGACTCCGGTTGCCGACCTCGACCCCTGCGATATAGGCGTCACCCCAGCCACATCAACTGCGGTAAGCGCCGAACGGGTACCTTCTTACATAATCCGCTCAGCAGACGCGGCGATTGCCTCAGCGTTACAAGACGCGGCTTCGGATCTCGGCAAGTGGCTGGTGGTGGTGGAGGGTTCGCGGCGGCCGAGCGTACCGGGGCCGTAGTCACGACCCGACAGGCGCTGTCGGTGGACCAGCTACATGCTTACGGGACGGGGCCGTCCGTGGGTGTCGCGGGTGGGGACGCCACGTTCCCGTAGTTTGGCGAGGATGGTGGTGTACTCGACGCCAGTAAAGTCACAGGTCAACGGCCTGCGAATTTATTGCATACGTCACCGCATGAAAAACACCAGTCACCTAGCCGACCTACGGCAGCGAATAGCTGGACAGGAAGCTCCAGATTCGACCGCGTAAGTCCTCACCGATGGGGCCGGTCGGCCACTCATGCGCAGTATTGAATTCCAAACGCCACACCAACCCGGTTGCATCCGCACAGGGCCCGGGCGTTGTGAAGGCGCCAAACAGATCGGTGGACATGGTGGACGTGGACGTCACCGCCTTCCTCGGGCAGTTGTCCCGGCTGATCCAGCTTTGGGTGTTGATCGCACCGACTATAGGGCTCGAGATCGGGTCGAGCCGGCCCTGGAATATCCCGACCGAAATCGGGCGTCCGGGTAGACACGGTGTCCCGAGGCTGAACGTCGCGGGGTTCGGGTCGATCGCGTCGCTGCTTTCCCACCCTGCGACGGCGGTGAACACGTCGGCAGCGTCGCATGCCAGTCGCTGCGCCATGATGCCGCCGTTCGACCAGCCCTCGGCGTAGACCCGCCGTGCGTCGATACACCAGGTCGATTCGACGTTGCGGACCAGACCGGTCAAGAACGCCACATCGATGGACCCCCGCTCGAAGTGCCAGGTTTGGTCAAGGGCGATGCCCTGTGGATAGGCGACTATGAAGTGGTGAGCCGCGGCGTAGCTGCTCCAACCCGTCTCCGCCTCCATGCCTGCCGCCGTGTCTCCCGTACCGTGCAAACTGATCATCAGCGGAGCCGGACCTTTCAGACCCGGCGGTACATTGAGGGCGTACATCCGGTTCCCAACAAATCGGGTCACGGTGCCATGGGTCGGCTCCGTGGTGCAGTTGGCTGCCGATGCCGGGGCGGGCGAGAAATCGACCGTCATCGTAAAGATGAGAAGGACGCCAACAGCGAGGACGCAAGCCTGCCGAAGAAATCTGCCCGAGCAGAGAGCCACGGTCGCTGAGTGTCTCACGCGGCCGGCCGCCGTTTGTGGTGGGAACGGCCGGCGCGGCGAGTCGTCCGGTGCGGATCATCGCTGAAGAATCGGCCAGCCTGATTCGTACAGGCGAAACCCATTTCACCATGGGTCACTGTGCAACTATCGGCTGACCGATTCATACAAACGAAACCCCACCCTCCAACTGGGCAATGAGCGGAGCCAGGCCGACACCCGGCTGCAGGTCCTGCGGGTGGACGTAGTCCGATCGCTCGACGCTGACGATGCGCGGTAGCCGATGAGCGAGCAATGCAGGAAGCGATCAGAACGGTCGAATGCTTTCGATCGCCTTTGCTGTCACTGCACGGCCGGGGTGAGTCAGCCAACGTCTGCCATTTGTGTCGACGATCGACAGTGAGCGCACCCTCGACGAGCAGCCGGGCTGCGCAGGAGAGGTCGATACCGGGCAATTCCATCAGTGTGGAACCCGCCGCGGTGACCAGTTGCCGCAATTCCTTGTCCGCGGCCTTGACGCGGGCGTCGAGGACCTCCAGGTCGTCGATCAACTCACCGACCACCCGCAGCCGCATCCGCGCCGCGGAATCTGCAGCCCAACGCCACCAGCTCCGGGTCCACCTGCACCCGACGCAGATTCGGCGACCGCAAGGCCGCCAACGCCACTGGATGCGCGTCGACCGGGTCGGTTTTGCGGCCGTTGCCGGTGGCGAACACTCGCACCTGCGCCGACAGTTTCGCGGGCACATCGATCACGGTTCCTCCGTCGTGCACGAGGTGGTGCGCGAGATGGCGGCCGATGCTGTTGCAGCCCTCGATCGCCCACACCCGATCCAGGAAACCCTGTGCCGCAGCTAGCATTTCAGAATATCCGGCGGTGTCGGTGCCGTAGCGTCCAGTGGCCAGAATCCTGTCCTCGGCATCGATGACCTCGATGGTGGCCGAGCGTTTGTGCGGGTCCATTCCGATGATGACCGGCATCGGTGTCCTTCCAGATCGACGGAGGAGGTATCCGTGCGGGAAGGCACCGCTACTTCGAGCCAGGGCAAACCCCTTTCCAGCCACGCCCGCACGGTAACCCGATGGGACGCAAGCCATTAGCGAGCCACACCGATAACTCTGGCGGGCAGCCGATTAGGGAGCTTCCCACCGGGTACCTGGGACTGATCCTGGCCGGGATCAAGCCCTGGCATCAAGTCTTAAGTAGTCGATTATCGGAAGTTGAAAGCGGCAGGCCGGCAGCGAATATCGATGGAACGGGGTCAGGTCGGCCGTGCTGTCCGGGGGTGGTTGGCGCGGATGTTGTCGGCGGCGAGGGTTACGGTGCGATCGATACGGCGGTGGCGGGTCTCGGGTTTCTTGGCGGATGCGATCCATTCCAGGATGAGACGTTTGGCTGACGGTGGGAAGTTGTGGAAGTTCTCGCGAGCGGCCGCATTTCGGTCGAGCAGGTCGAACAGATCGTCGGGGATGGTCTCGGCGTCGGGGGGCAGCTGCCAGGTACCTGCGGCCTTGGCCAAGTCGACCATGGCTTGGCCGTGTTCGGTCATCAGGCCGCGTTCGGTCATGGCGGTGCTGCGCGGGGTGCGCGGACTGAACCGCAGCAGGGAGCTGTCCGCGTCGTGCTTGCGGGCGTGGCTGTCGATCCAGCCGTAACAGAGCGCATGCTCGATGGCTTCGTGGTACCGCACGCTCGGGGTTGGACTGTCTTTATGCTGGATAACCAGCCAGATCTCCTTTTCGGAGCGGCCGTTCGCGGCCAGCCAGGCACGCCAGTCGGCAGTCGTGCTTGCGAGAAATGTGCTCATTTCACGCCCGCGACCAGGAGGCGAGAACGTCCAGGTAGTGCTGGTTGTACATCACGGCGAGGATGTTGCCGAACGGGTCGACGACGGATGCGGTGACGAAGCCTGGGCCGCGCTCGACCACTTTCTCGTGGACGGTCGCACCCAATTCGACGAGCCGATCGACGGCGGCGGCGGCATCGTCGACGTGCCAGTAGATTACGGCGCCCTCGGCGCTTTCCGAGTGGCCATGGGCCGCGAATCGACTGTTGACGATGCCCAATTCGTGCTGGTAGTCGCCGATGCGGAACTCGGCGTAGGCGGGCGTCCCGGCGATTTCGCGTACGAAATACGGCTCGGTGCCGAGAAACGCGGTGTACCAGGCTGCCGCCGCGGTGACGTCGTCGGCGAACAGGTTGACGGTGGTGAGCCCTCGCAGCATGTCGTTGTCCTTCCGTTGAAGCGACGCAACACCAAGCCGAGCGGCCCGACGATTTCGCGCTCGCCGCAGCGTGGGACCAGGTCGTTGGAGAGGTGGAGCAGCAACGATCACGCACCTGGGCAACGGTGCTCGTCGAAGCCCGGTTCGTGCCGGTTCTGCGCGACCAGTTCGGGCGGCATTGCACGCTCGACCGGGAACTCGAGGACGGCCGTGCCACCGTGCGCGTCGGCGCGCCGACGGCATTGGATATCGCTCGACATCTGGCCGGCTGGGGCTCGATGCTCGACGTGGTTGAACCGCCGTCCGTCCAAACCCACCTGGCCCGAATCGGCGCAGAACTATCCAACCGCTACTCCTAGTGAGCGACATTATCCGCCAGGGCACGCCCGGGCACAGGGTGCTACTCACGGGCGGTTGAAAACCGCGGCGTAGGAACCGAATCGACCTCGGCATCGCGACCGCTGAGCATGGCCTCGTCCCTTGGGTGGACTTCCCGGAGAAGCGACGACCCACCTACTGCCAGCCTCGGCTGCTGTTGTTCGTCATGCCAACCCTGACGTAGGGTCGGGGCAAGCCCTCCGTGCGTACCGATGCTCAATGCGCCGTATTGCCGCTTATCGAGCGGGTTCCGCTGGTTGCGGCGGCAGCAGGACATCGCGATGGTTCAGCCGCCGACCAGTTGGCGTGTGGCGAACGTCGATCATCAACGATTCAGCCCGGGAACGGGCGACTCCCGCAACAGCGACGTCGTGACCAAGAAGTCAAGCAATCCGACTCCGTAGAACTGGGGGAGCATCACCACCGAATTACGCGGAACGGGGCTCAGCGGACCGGGAGTTTCACCACCGGATCGGGGCCCAGGTCGGTGATGTAAATGTTGCCCGCCGTGTCGACGGCCACACCCTGGGGATTCTTCAGGCCGGTGAACGGCAGCGGGGTCGGCGTCGATGCGCCCGCCGCCAACCTCACCACCCATTGATTACCCCAGTCCACGACGTACAAGTCTCCCGCCGTGTCGACGGCCACACCCTGGGGATCCTTGAGCCCGGTGAACGGCAGCGTGGTCGGCGCCGACGCGCCCGCCGCCAACCTCACGACCCGCTCGGTACTCAATTCGGTCACGTATACGTTGCCCGCCGTGTCGACCGCCACCCCCAGGGGATCTTGGAGCCCCGTGAACGGCAGCGTGGTCGGCGCCGACGCGCCCGCGGCCAACTTCACCACCCGATCATTACCCCGGTCGCCGACGTACACGTTTCCCGCCGTGTCGACGGCCACACCCTGGGGATCCTTGAGCCCGGTGAACGGCAGCGGGGTCGCCGTCGGCGCGCCCGCCGCCAATTTCACCACCCGATTGTTACTCGTGTCGGTGACGTAGATGTTGCCCGCCGTGTCGACCGCCACACCCTGGGGATTACTCAGGCCGGTATACGGCAGCGGGGTCGGCGTCGATGCGCCAGCCGCCAATTTCACCACCCGATCGTTACCCATGTCGGTGACGTATACATTGCCCGCCACGTCGACAGCCACATCGGTGGGCGAGCTGACGCCGGTGAACGGCAGCGGAGTCTGTGCCGAGTAGCCCGAGGTGATAGGTGTGGGTGAGTTGCCACCGCCTGATCCGAGGCGGACGCCGATGACGACCGCTATGGCGGCCACCACCATAACCGCGACCGCGGCGGCGAGCAGTCCGGCGGTCTTGGGCGACAATCTGATTCGCCGCCCATGGCGCGCAGCCACGCCCTCGGTGGTGCTGACCGCGGAATCGCCCACCGCGGCGCGGGCCGCCGCGGCCAGCTCGTGCACGGTCTGGTAACGATCGTCGGGGTCTTTGGCCATTCCCTTGGCGATGACCGCATCGAACGCAGCCGGTAGATCGGGTGTAATGGTGCTGGGACGCGGCGGCGGGGTATTCAGGTGATGGGCGATCACACCCTGCACCCCCGCTGCGCTCGCAAACGGTGGCCGGCCGGTCAGGCACTCATACAGCACGCACGTCAACGCGTACACGTCCGCTCGGGCATCGGCCTTGACCTCTGCGCTGATCTCCTCCGGCGCCATGTAGGCAACGGTGCCGAGGGTCTCGCCGATCGAGGTCAGCGTACGGTCATCGGTGGCGTGGGCGATCCCGAAGTCGATCAGGTAGGCGAACTCATCGGCCCCCAGCAGGATGTTGGAGGGTTTGACATCGCGATGGACCAGCCCGACGTCGTGGGCCGCCTGCAGCGCGCCGGCCACCTGTGCGACGATCGCCACTGCCCGCCGGGGCGACAAGGCCCCTTCTCGGTTGATCACCGCACGCAGGTCGGTGCCCTCGATCAAACGCATATTCAGATACAGCCGACCGTCGATGTCGCCGAAATCGTGGATGGGGATCACATGCGGCTCGGCCAACTGCGCCACCGCCCGGCACTCCCGGCGGAACCGCTCGCGCAGCTCCTCGTCATCGGCGAAGCGCTCGGGCAACACCTTGACCGCCACCACCCGGTTGGTCAGCGAATCATGCGCCCGCCACACCTGGCCCATGCCACCCTGCCCCAGCAGCGACAACAGCCGATAGCGCCCGAACACCTCCGCTGAGGCGGTGTCCTTGCCACCAACTGACGTGTCATCCATTATGCCGTCCCGTGACCACCCGACTGGCAAACGGTGTACTTGCTTGCATTCCAACCCCCGCCTGAGCTGGTACCCACCCTAGTTGATTTAGCCAGGCCAGACAGTCGAGAGTCGGCGCTATCCGCCAACAAACCTGTCGCAACTTCAGCGTACCTCTCTGCACACCTGGTCCGGGCGCGCCGCTCGGAGCCTTCGCGCCCGGCTATTTCGATGCCATGACCGGCTGGGTGCAGCAGATAGCGAGTGGCAGCCTATGAGGTGCTGGCGCAGGACCTCTGGATCGACGGCACCGGCTCGGCCCGCAAGCCTGTCAGGCGTCGAAACCGGGGAGACCCGGTTCGCGTTCGATACCGAGGCTGTTGAGTATGTAGGCAACGAGGTGGTACTGGCCGGCGAGGAACGGTACCTCGATGAGTTGGCGCTCGGTGAAGTGTTTGGAGAGCACGGCCCAGGTTTCGTCACTGATGCATGCATCTTCATGGAGTTCGTCGGCGGCGCGGAGTAGCGCCGCTTCCTCCTCGCTCCACCCCACGGCGTCGGGGCCCTCCTTCACGCGGGCGATTTCCTCGTCGGTGACGCCCACCTTGCGCCCCAGCACGGCGTGTTGCCCGAACTCGTACTCGGATCGGCAATGCCACCCGGTGCGCATCATGCTCAGCTCACGCAGGCGCGGCGGGAGCTCACTCTCGACCGCCAGCCAGGCCGAGAACGGCATCCAGGTGCTGAGCAAGCGCGGATGACGGGACAGCGTATCGAAGGTATTGTCCGTTCCGCTGGAGCCGAACTTGTCGATCTCCGACTTGGCCTCGATGTCGCGGCCTCTCGGGGGGAGCGGGGTGATACGCGGCGATGTCGGCCGGGGAGTCTTCACTGTCATGTGGCTCCTTATGTGCTCATTTGGATGCGGAGCTCGCCGGGGCTGTGAATGCTGCCGCGAAGCTGGCGAAATAACCGGAAAACTCCGCGCTGTTACAGCAGTCCGAGCTGTTGCAGGTTGGTGATGTATTTGACGATTATCGGCGTGGTGATGTGTGGAATGTCTTTGTCCGGGCCGATTTTCGCCTCCTGTACCGCGGTGTGGAACCGTTCGGCCGGTGCGGGGGCTCCCCGCAGCGGCGGTGCGGGTTGCTGGTAAAAGCGCAATAGTGGCAGCACGGAATGCTGGCGCTGCCGGTCCGGCAGGGCACGCATGGCGGTCTCGAACCAGTCCAGCCAGTCGTGGTAGTCGGGGATGCGTTGGATGGGGTGGCCGGCGGCGATGAGCCAGTCGACGTATTGGTCGAGCCCGATGCCGTCGTCGTACGGATTGGCCACGTGATATGTCTCGACTCCGGTTTCCAGCTGGGTGCCCAGGGCGGCGATCGCTTCGGCGATGAAGTCGACGGGCAGGCCGTCGTAGTGGGCGCGCTGGCGGTTGCCGTCCTTGTCGAGTTCGTAGAACGAGTAGGGCGCGATACCGGTGGCGACCAGGGACAGCATCAGCCGGGTGAAGATGTCGGGCACGTTGAGCTGACCGACGTATTCGGTGTCGGTCATGATCATGTCGCAGCGGAACACGGCCACTGGCAGCCCGCACCGATCGTTCGCCTCCCGCAGCAGCACTTCGCTGGCCCACTTGCTGGTGTTATAGCCGTTGGCGTAGCTGTCGTCGAGTCTGCGGGTCGGGTTGATGGTGCGGATGTCGGCGGTTTCGGTGAACTGCGACGGTGGGATCTGGTCACCGACTCCGAGGGTCGACACGTAGCCGTACGGCTTGATCCTGGTGGTCAGCGCGAGCCGGATCAGTTCGGCGGTGCCTACCACGTTGGGGCCGAACAGCTGGATGTAGGGCAGCACGTGGTTGACCAGGGCGGCCGGGTCGACGATCAGGTCGACGATATCGGCCAGCCGCTGCCAGGTCTGTTGATCCAGCCCGAGGTGCAGTTCGCTCTTGTCGCCGGCGATCACCTGCAGGTGCTGGGCGGCCAGCTCGCGGTAGTGCGCCAGTAGCACCGGGTCTCCGCTGTCGAAGGTCCGGTCCAGCCGGGCCCGGGCGGCGGTGTCATCCTTGCCGCGTACCAGACAGATCAGTGTGCCACCGGCGGGGGCCAGCCGCTCCAGCCACTCCAAGGCCAGGAACCGTCCCAGGAACCCGGTCGCACCGGTAAGCAGCACGGTGCGCACGCGTGCGCGGCGCCGCGGCAGCGTCGGCGCAGCCGCCAGTGTCGCGGCGTCGATGAACTTGTCCAGGGTCAGGTCGCGGGCGGCCACCTCGGTGACCTCCCCGTCGCCTGCGCGGCCGTGCACGCCGGCGAAGGCAGGCCGTTCGGCGCCGGGCTGTCGCTGCGCCTGGATGTAGTCGGCGAGGGTCTGCAGGTCGGCGGCCGAGCTGATGATGACACCCACCGGCACGTCGATGCCGAAGATCTCGTGTAGCAGGTTGGCAAAGGTCAACGCGGACAACGAGTCTCCGCCCAGGTCGCTGAACTGTGCATCGGGACGCAGCTCGGTGTCCGCTGTGCCGAGCAGCGCTGCCGCGGCCCGTCTGATCGTCTGCAGCACCGGCTGGTCGCCGCCCTCGCGGCGGAGCCGGCGCAGCTCGTTGTCCTGCCCCTGGGCCAGATCGTCATACAGCCGTTCCAGCCGCTGGCCGTAGCGTTGCTTCAGTATGGGGCGCGCTATTTTGCCGATGCCGGTCAGCAGGCCGTTTTCCTGGCTGAACGGCGCCGGTTCGATGAGGAAGTCGCGCGGGATCTCGTAGGAGCGCAGCCCGGCCGCTTTCGCTACATCCTGTAGCGATGCGCTGATCAGTGGTTTCAGCTCGTCGCCGGCATGGTCGGCGAGGGCCTGGCCGGTGGGCACGATCACCGCCAGCAGGTAGGGGCGGGCGCTGTTGCCATAGAGGTAGATCTGGTGAACCAGCGGGCTGGTTTCGAATACGGCCGCCAGCTTGGAGACTGCGACGAACTCGCCCTGGGACAACTTGATCACGTTGTTGCGCCGATCGGTGAACTGGAATATCCCCGGTGCGATCTCGGCGAATATGTCGCCGGTGCGGTAATAACCGTCTGCGTCGTACACCTCAGCGGTGACGTCCGGCCGCTTGTAGTAGCCGGCGAACATGTCCTCGGACTTGACCAACAGCTCGCCTCGCGGGTGGGGCTGATCGGTGCGGAGGTACCCCAGCTCAGGAACGTCGGCGAGCTTGTAGTCCAGCATCGGCGGACGTTGCACCCGGCCGTCGACGAACACGAATCCGTCCTCGGTGGAGCCGTACATTTCCAGTACATGCAGGTCGAGGGACCGTTCGGCCCATGCCCTGACCTCGGCTGACAGAGAGGCGGAGCCGGTGATCGCCGACACGACCCGCCCACCGAACAGATTTCGGCTCAATTCGGCCGTGACCTCCGCGTTCAGTGTCTCCTGGTCGGTGCCGTGGACAGACCGCCGGTCCAATCGACGGTGGTACTCATCGAAGAGCATCTCCCAGACGCGCGGCACGAACATCACGTCGGTCGGGCGCACCAGCGCCAGGTCTTCGAACAGCGTCGACATGTCGGGCTTGGCCGCGAAATAGGCCGTGCCGCCGCTGCCGAGCGACCCATACACGATATGCCGGCCCATGGCATGGCTCATCGGCACGAAGTTGAGGGTGATGGACGCAGCGCCATTCGGCCAGGACGGTCCGCGCGACCGGCGCCACAAGTTCGCGATCAGCCGCTCGGGATACATCGCACCCTTGGGTGCGCCGGTGCTGCCGGAGGTGTAGATCAGCAGCCGCACCGGATCGGGCTCGCCGGACACGAACGCCGGCACAGCGGGAAGTCGCTTGCCGCGTGCGACGACATCGGCCAGGATTTCCGCGACCGCCGGGCCGCCCGCTTCGGCCAACCGGGCGCGGGCGGCTTCGATCGCCTCGGAGTGGTCGTCGACCTCGCCGTGATAGTCGAACACGACCAGCCGAGCGGGAGCGTCGCCGGTCAGTATCAGGTCGACGGCGGTGGACAGCTGGTCGATGCTGGCGGCGATCACGGTCGGCTCGGCCTCGGCGACAATGGACCGCAACTGGGTGACCCCGGCGCCGGTCTGCAACGGCACTGCTACTGCCCCCAGGCGCATCAGCGCCAGGTCGACGGTCGCGTAGTCCATGCTGGCGAAACCCAGGACACACACGCGGTCCCCGGGCCGCACCGACTCGTTCGTCCAAGCGGCGGCGATCGCGCCGGCGCGGTCCCACAATTCGGCGTAGGTGATGGTCTCGAAACGGGCCAGCAACTGGGCCGCGGTGCGGCCGGTGGCTGGGTCCGTAACGAACTGCACCGCGCGCTGCCCGAGTGCGGGCCGGTCGGCGTAGCCGTCCATCACGGTCTGCACAAGCTGCGGCAGCCGCAGTCCCGGCTGCTGGATCGCTGCGGTGATCGCCTCGTCCGGGCGGGCAGCGGCGAACTGCGCGTCGGTGGCGGACAAGTCTTGAATGCGGCGCGCGAGCCGCTCGGCACCGGTATCGGTGGACATCGAAACCTCCTCGTGGAATGAACCTTCCGCTGGGAATGCATTTCGGAGGCCGGCGGCGTTGTCGGTCAGCGAACGATTTCGGAGACCGACGACGTTGTCGGTCTGCCATGAAGCGGTGTCCGAGCCGATCCGGCTGAACCCGGGTTACGAACCGGGGTCGGACTCGGTCACGTGGTCAGCGACGCGGGAGCCTGCTGGGGCTGCGGATTTTCGGCGGCGTGACGGGTCAGCTGCCGAAGCAGCGGCAAAGCCGCCCGCATGGCCAGGCTCAAGGTCACCTGATCGTGAACAGACAGCACGTCCAGCAGTTCGCCCAGACGCTCGTGCTGCGACTGGCGCAACTCCGACCGCAGCGCCCGCCCCACGTCGGTGATCGCCACCAAGGTGGCGCGGGCATCGTCGGGGTCGACCAGGCGATCGAGCAAGCCGTCCCGCTCCAACCGCCCCACCAGTTGCGTTGTTGCCGGCTGACTGGCGCCGGTCGCCGACGCCAGTGCCGTCAGCCGAGTCGGACCTTCCTCGTCCAGTGTTGCCAATACTGCACGCGCCGTCAGGCTGGTGCCCCGGGCGAGATGCCGCGTCAGCAGCGCCGCCCCCACGTCCAGGGCCTCGGCGATGTCCTCTCGGATCTCTGAACCACGTGCCCGCTCCATAAGACAATTATATAATAGAGTTATGCAATATGCTAGATGTAGACAGCAATTCTACTGAATTCTAACAGGTCGTCATGCATAGTTGCATAATGTACTTATGGTTACAGGGCGGTCAGGGGAGGAGCAGGAGCTTGCCGACGGTCTCCTGGGATTCGAGATCCCGGTGGGCGGCGGCAGCGTCTTCGAGAGGGTAGGTGCGGTCGATCAGGACGTTCAGAGTGCCGTCCTCGATCCACCCCATCACCTGTTCTGCGCGCCGACGCCACTGCGCGGCCGTCAGTTCCGGGCCATCGGGCCGGGCACGCACAAGGTGCACCCCGTGCGGCACGTCCAGCAGGTCGATGGGCGGAATCAGCCCGCCCGAGTAGCCGTACGTAACGAAGATCCCGCCGACGCGTAGGACCGAGACGCTCACATCGAACAGCGCCTTTCCGGTTCCGTCGAACGCCACGTCCACACCGTTGCCGCCGACCAGTTCCCGGATCGTCGAGCCCAGGTCCTCGATCTCATCACGCACCAGCACCTGCCAGGCACCGGCCTCGCGGGCCGCGCCCGCCTTGTGCGCCCGTGACACCGTGGCGATTACCCGGCCACCCCGGTGGGCGGCCAACTGGGTGAGCATGCGGCCGACGCCGCTGCCGGCGGAGTGCACGAGCACCACCGCATCCCGCCAGACAGGGACGGACACGTGGGTCAGGTACTGTGCCGTCATCCCCTGCATCAGCCCGCCCGCGGCAGCTTCGAAGCTCACCCCTTCGGGAATCGGCACGAGGCTATCGTTCGGTACTGCCACCATGTCCGCGTAGCTCCCCGGGACACCCACCCAGGCGACCCGGTCGCCCACCTTCGCGGTGGCCTGGTCACCGGCCGCCGTCACGATACCCGCTCCGTCGACCCCCAGACTGAGCGGCGGTTCATGGTTGAAGTGGGCCGCGGGCATGCCGCGACGGACGTAGGTGTCCATGAGGTTGAGGCCGGCGGCCTTCACTTCGACGACCACTTCGCCGGGCCCCGGCTGGGGAACCGGCCGATCCTCGACGAACAACACGTCAGGAGACCCGTGTTGCGACGCTGTGACGAATCGCATGCTCTACCCTTTCGGTTCGGTGCCGAAGTGGCTTCTCGGCACGGTGAGATCGACGGCCCGGGCAACCGGTACGACCGTGCACACCTGGTCCGGTCTCGGGGCCACTGCTGGCTGGGCTAATGCTTGCTGAACCCGGTCGGGCGCACCACGATGACCACCCAGTCCGGGGCGTCGGCGGGAGCCTGCCCCGGGGGCGGGGCGTCCGGGGGAGGCTCCGAGCCTTTGTAGCGGTCGGCGATACGCAGGAAGAAGCTCGCCCCTCGATCAGGGTCGATGCGCTCGACGTTGCCGCGCACTTCCAGGTAGCGGTATGGATCGTCGGGATCCGAGATCGACATGGCCACCCGCGGGTTGATCTGTACATTGCGGTATTTCTGCCGCTTGGTGGTGTGCGCGAACCGAAGCAACTCGCCGTCCCAGTCGAACCACATCGGACTCACCTGCACCGCACCGTCAGGCCGGGTCGTCGCCAGATGCCCGTACAGCGGGCGTTCCAGCAGATCGTCGTATCCGGCGGGAACCGTAACCATGATTTGCTCCTCTCCAAATATGAGGGAATGCCAATTGATACAACTGCGGTGCCGCTGTACCAGGTCAGTAGTCGGCGGGCTGGTTGAAGACGATCACCAGGCTGGCGATCTTGCCGTCGCGCACGCTGAAGTAGTTCGTCAGAACAATCTCGTCGGGCAAATTGGTCCGGTCGAACGCACCGTCGTAGGTTCCGCGCACTACGGTGTCGCCGTAATGATCGAGCACCTCGCGAACGTCGATCGTCACTTTGTCGCCGACCATCTCCTTGGCCACCCAGCGGCGGATGGCGTCGATTCCGACGAATTCGCGGTGGTTGTCGTTGACGTAGGCATCCTCGGCAAACGTGGCGACCGCGCGATCGAGGTCGCGGGCGTTGATCGCGTCGATATGTTCGGCGACAATCCCGGTCAGGTCGATCTCTTTCATACTCTTGTCTCCCGATTCGTGGCCGGTGCGTGGTGCAGCCGGTGATCCCACCGTGCGCGCTCACATCGTGGGCGAGTCAAGGCCCGTCCAGGGCGTAAGTCTCCCTCGATGGGAGAGTGCACACTGAAGTCATGAGTTCACCCACGCTGTTGGCCATCGGGGACTTCTCCCGTGCGACGCAGCTGAGCGTGAAGATGCTGCGTCACTACCACCAGATCGGGCTGCTCGAGCCCGTCGACGTCGATCGCGCCACCGGCTACCGCCGCTACAGCACCGACCAGATCTCCGCAGCACAGATCATTCGCCGCTTCCGCGCTCTAGAAATGCCGCTCGACGAGATCCGCACCATGATGAGCACCACCGACATTCGTCACCGCAACGAACTGATCAACGCGCACCTCATGCGACTGGAATCCCAACTCGCGCACACCAAGCGCGCCGTTGAGTCGCTGCGTGAACTGCTCGAACCCGGACCTGCTGCCTTGGAAGGCCGGATCGGCTACCGCAGAGTCGAAGCGACCGACGCCGTCGCGATCAGCGAGGTCGTCAACTTCAGTGATGCGCTGACGTGGGTCCATGGAGCGTTGGCGGAGCTGCACGCCACAGTAACCGCTCGAGGCGCGCGCATCCGCGGAACGGCGGGGGGCATCTTCGCCGACGAGCTAGTTGCCAATGAACGAGGACGGGCGACGGTTTTCGTCCCGTTAGCCGGCGACATCCGACGCACCGGACGCCTCATCGAACTCGTGGTGCCCGCCGCCGAACTGGTCACCGTTGTGCACGCCGGCTCGTATCACGACTTCGACCTGGCCTACGGCGCCCTGGCCACCCACGTCGCCCAACACGCGATCCCCGTCGATGAGCCCATTCGCGAATACTTCCTCGTCGGCCCCCAAGACACCCGCGACGAAACGGCCTGGCGCACCGAAATCGGGTGGCCAGTCTTTCACACCGCCACCGCCTGAGTGGCAAACAGTTGGCCGGCCCCATTAGGTCAGGCGCTGAGCTCGGCCATCACGAGATCGCGGATTGGGGCCGCGACCGATTCGGCAACAGTGACGGCAGCGACGCAAGCCACCGACTCGAGCTCTGCGACCGATACGGCCACGGTCGCGCTGGACGAACAGACCTACGACACCGCGACCGTGCTCGTTGGTGTTCCCGCCTACGACACCGCATCGACAACCGACGCCTGACCCTGGCCGTGCAGACTGCCGAGACGGTTACGGCGACCGACACCGTGCGGGCAGGGCATGCCAGCCAAGGTGTCCCTGCCTGGCTACGCCTGATCAAGGTGATACCGAGGCTGCCGCAATGGACGGGCCCGCGCTACTGACCGGCTGGCATCTTCCAGCAGTCCGCGTTGCTCGCGGCGCTCAGCGCCGTCTGCACCTCGGCCGCGCTGACGGTGCCTTGGGGAAACGGTGGATCGAGCACGAAAACGGGCACGTAGTTGTCGTCCTGCAGCTGGGGCGCCACGTGGCAGTGCGGGCGCTGATCGGCCGGTTCGCAGTCGCCGCGGCCATCGGTGCCGTGCACGACGAAGACGCCGCCGATATCGGCGCATGAAAGGCCAGCCGGAGCTGACGCGGTGGCCGCAGGCGCGTCGACGGAGGTCGTCGATGGCGCCGCGGTGGCCGAGGTGCTAACCGACGTCGCGGACGATCCGCACGCGGCGAGCTGCAGCGCGGCGGGAATGATGAGGGCGACGGCAATCCGGCGCATGAGATCTCCTATCCAGCAAGCAAAGTGGCGGGATCCCCCCGACGAGATCCTGTTCGATTAACGATCCCCCAGATGGCGCCGCGCCAGGATCCTAAGTCCCTGGCGCGGCGCTATTTTCGTGTCTATCCGTCGTCGCGGCGTCTACGGCGCCATCAACGCACCGCAGTCACGGCGCGTCCGTCGCGGGTGTGGACGATGACCTCCGGCTCGGAGTCTCCGCGCGCGCGGGCGAACGCGAATGCGAGTCCGTCGACGCCGATGGGCTCGCGGTGCTCCTGGCCGTCGACGACGATCGCGATTGCTTCGGCGTCCTCGGCGGCGAGACCGGTGACGGCGAAGCGTTGGATCGTTGGCAGGTTTCGCAGGCGCTCGCGGGTGGGCGTACGCCAAACTGCAGCGGCCGTCAGCATTTCACCGGGCAGCCGATAAGGCATACGCCGCCTTCAGTGAGTCGGATCCGTCCGAAGACCCGTATTGGATTGGCTACTTCGACGAAGCGGAGATTGCGGGCACACTCGGTGGTCGGTTGCTCGAACTGGCGCACCACGACTCGGGATTCGCCGACAAGGCGGCGCAGTCCATCGATCAGGCGATCGCGTTGCGTCGGCCGAAGCGGTTGCGTAGCTCGGCGCTGGATCGGCTGGGGATTGTCGAGGCACGGTTGATCGAGGGGGAGCTGGATGAGGCGTGCCGTCTGGGTAACGAGGCTCTGAAGGTAGTCGAGCAGACCGGCTCGCACCGGGTGCAAAGGAAGCTACAGCGGGTATACAAGCGAACGGCGGAACTGACCAATGTGGCTGCGGTCGCGGAATTCCGGGACGCCATGAAGCCGCTGGTCAACGTTGTGTAGAGGGAGATGAGAGTGCGGATCGGCGTAACCGGTCATATGAGAATATCACCGAGGGCACGGTGCCACTTGTCTGCGACGAGATCACGCGTTACCTGAGCGGCGCTGGGGAACCGTCCGAGCTGGTCGGGGTGAGTTGTATTGCCCGCGGTTCGGATTCGCTGTTCGCGAAGGCCGTGCTGGATGTCGGGGGCCGACTCGAGGTGGTTCTGCCGTCGCGAAATTACCGTGAGCGCAAGGTGAAGGCGGATCACGCCGAACTGTTCGACCAGTTGCTGTGCCGCGCGGAAGCCGTGCGCGTCATGGACTTCGATGATGCCGGTCGCGAGGCTTACGAGGCGGCGAACGAGGCAGTTCTCAGCACCTGCGACAGATTGATTGCCGTGTGGGACGGTCAACCGGGTGAAGGAGGCGGCACCGGCAGCGTTGTCGCCTCAGCCCAGAACAAAGGATTGCCTGTCGTCATCGTGTGGCCCTCTGGCTCGGCGAGGGGCTGAGCACGAATACGCGAATACATGACACGCGTCGGCTGAGCGTTACATCTGGTTAAGGGCATCACGGTGCCAGTGCACCGCGGGAATCCGTTACCGACACCGGTCTAGCGACTCCCGAATCCGCAGACGACTGCACGGTTACCGGGAGTGGCGACGCAGTCGCGGCAGGGTCGCGTCGCAATGACGTCACCGTGTTGCTATTCGACGCCGGGCCGTTGCGCGCTGAACGCTTCTGCGTCGCTGCCGATTTGAGCCGCTCGACCTCCGTGGCGTGTGCGCGTTCCTCGACCAGGTGCGCCGCCTGCCCGTGCTCCAGGGTGTGACTCGCAGCGGTAGCTGGCCAGTCTCATCGATAGTTGGCCAACCATCTGTTGGTTCGGCGGAGAGTACCGGTCAGATTCTCGTGGCAGTGTCGATCATGCCGAGCACGTCCGATGTTGGGCGCACGTCGCCGAATGATCTGTAAATGGTGTGGAGTGTGGCGTTGTGGTCCCGGTCGCGGCGGGCGGCGTTGGCGTCGGCGACCATGATCACCCGGAAGCCGAGGGTGGCGGCATCGCGCGCCGAGGATTCGCAGCATACGTTGGTGACGGTTCCCGTGATCAGGATCGTTTCGATGTGTCGCTGTTCGAGTATCTGTGGCAGCGTGGATCGATCAGGGAAGGAGGCGCTGAACGCGGATTTGTCGACGAACAGGTCATCGTCGTGGGTGGCCAGCTCCGACCATAGCCGGGTGCGCAGCGGGCCGGAACCGCCTGAACTGCTGTAGGTTTCGGCAATTCGGGGGCCGAAGAATTCGATGGCTGTCGCAGTCGGTTTGCCCGTGCCGGGCAGGACCCAGGCAACGGTTCCGCCTGCTGTGCGCAGTGTTTCGGCCATCCGATTGATGTTGGGCACGATCCCGCGGCAGTAGGCGCTGTCGGCAACGTGGAACGGCACCATGTCGATCACGATCAGCGCAGTGTGCTGGGGATCGAGTTCAGGGTAGGCGAACCGGCGTCCCCGGCGCGTTTCGTGGCGGGCATACTCGCGGGCCTCGATGCGCCAAACGTGTGATTCGGGCGTCTGAGTAGCGTCCTCAATATCCACGAGATCGAGTCTCTCACCGGACGCTTCTCGTCGGCGCGGGTTGCCGGCTCTCGGATTCCCTCGAGCGCGGTTCGTTGCCGTTGGTCGGTCTTGATCAGGAGAGCTGGTCCCCATCCTCGATGGCCAACTCGCCCTGGAACTCTGGCCAACTAACGCTGCGAGTCACACAGGGCGTCCTCGGCGCCCCGGGCGAGTTCCTCGGCCGCCTCGGCGCGCTCTCGGTCGCCGCGGGCCTGGATGCGCATGCTTTCGATTTCGGCCTCGGCCTCGAGGGCGCGCACGACCGCGGCGAGTCGTGCGCGCTTGGCGGCGGCGAGCTTGGCGGCCGTGGTGGCTTTCGCGAGATCGGCCCGGGCTCTGGCGAGTTCGTTGGCGGCAGGCGTTGCAAGGGGAGGGGGTGCGGTGGTCATTCGAGGCTCGTTCCTGCGGTTGATCGGCGTTGATGGCATCAACACTTGGTCGGTAAACCAGCAGGTCGCGGCTAGTTCGCGAGAAGCGAACGAAAATCGCTCAAGCCCAGCTCAGGAGCCCTTTTGGGCGGGAAATCAAGGGGTTCGAGTCCCCTTAGCTCCACCATGAACAAAGCTGCAGGTCAATAGCCTGCAGCTCCCTCGTTTCGTGCTCATTGCACGAACACTGTCGACAGAGGATTCGGTTCTCGGGCGGGGCCCCTGCAGATGGGAAGGACAACGAGCCGGACTATTCATGACGGCTGGGTTTCCAAAGCCGATCTTCCGCTTCGACTCCGACCTGGTTTGGGGGTCGTGCTACCTGTTCCAGTGGCGGTAGGCCTCGATCCATTCGGCTCCGTCCGGGAATGGTTCCGGTAGTGGTAGATCCAGGATCAGTATTCGCTGACGGGACTTTCCGCGGCGGCAGACGGCCACGATGCCGTTGTCGATGGTCAGGTCCACACCGGTGACCGTGACCGCAACGTCGAGGACTGTTGTCTGGAACGGCATCGCGAGGTGGGTTTCGATCATGGTATAGAAGCCTGTGACGTATTCGCTGTCGTTGTAACAGTCGACGGTGGCTTCGTCGATCATTTCCTGCAGCTCGGCCCGGGTCGGTGCGGGACGACGTCGAACAGGGGTGGTGGTGTCGGGTGCTGGTTGATCGTTCATGATTCGGTACCCGGGGTAGGCAGGATATGCCCACGTGCGCGGAGTCTGCGGCGGAACTCGGGCAGCCGGTCGGGCCTGATGGCCAGGTGGCGGTCGCCGATGGGCTGGCACAGGGTGCGAAGCGTGCGGTCGCGGGCCAGCAGTGTCGCGGTCGCCGGGTCGGCGCATTCGATCAGGCGGACGCTGCCGAGATCGGCGAGTCGGCCGGCGCGTTGCTCGGCATCGCCGATCAGTACCCGGAGCGTGTCCGGCAGTGGCTTGGTGGAGCAGGCAAGCAGGAAATCCATGAAGTCGGCCAACCGGCGGCCGGCGTCGATCGCTGTCAACAGGCTGTCGGTGGTGATCGTCCAGACGCGGTCGCTGGTTTGCTCAGCGTGGGCGCTGAGCAACAGGCGGTCCGCGGCAGATATGTCGCCGCCGATGACGACGTCGTGGTTGGACAGAACTGTCAGCTCCCGCGTCCTCTTGTTGGGGGCGGGTGTGTACTGGTCGGCGAGGCCGATGGCGTAGCGCCCCAGCGCAGTCCGTTGTATCGCGTTCAGTCCGTCGTAGCGGCTGAGGAATTCCAGATCGTCACTGCCCCACTGGTGGTGGTAATCGGTTCGGGCGCCGGCCGGTTCGGTGTAGTCGATGTCGATCAGGCCGAGAGTGGCGGCGTATTCGAACAGCACGGCGAGGGTGTAGCGGCCCTCCAGGATCGGCCAATCGCCGTAGCCGGAGTATCCCATGCTGCCGTACTCGGGGTCGACGAGGTATAGCTTCCATCGGGCTCGGTCGCTGCGGGTGATGGTGGGGTGTAGTCCTTTTCGTTGCATGGTGCGGAAGAGTTCGTCGATGCCGATCCAGTCGTCGGGTACGCAGTGTTCGAGTGCGCTGGCTACGGTGGCGCGGCGAGTCTTGGCGGCGGTGAGGACGTTTTTTGAGCGTTGCCCCTTGATGTGCTCGATTCGGGAGAACTCATCGACAACCGCATGCGCGGGCCAGCGCCGCCACAAGTGCGCGATGACGTCGGCGGGTGATTTCCGCAGCGCGGTGCGGCCTTTGGGAGTGAGCTGCAGCTTGCTGGCGGAGGTGGTCGCGAGGCCGCCGGCTTGCAGCAGTAGTGGCCAGGCGAATGCGGAGATCGGTTCGTCGGGATAGAAGTCGCCGTCGGCCAGCGCACCAGCGATAGAGCGGACGGTTGCCGCGGCGGGCCGCGATGTCTTGTCGCTGCACCGTAGTTGGCCCGCAGCGGCCAGTTCCAGTACGGCTCGGACGTTGGCCAAGGCCTCCTGCTCGGTCTGTCGCATCGTGCTGGTGGTCTCGGGGGCAACCATGGCAGCAACTCTATTCGAGCGCAACAGCGCTGTCTCGGGCGTTGTCGTCGTCTCCGGCGTGGTCATTTGCTGGTGCGGCAGGTTGTCGGGCTCGGGTCTTGCGGGGATCGGGAAACCCGAGGGTGACGTAACCGGGGGCGCGTTTGTGCAGTGTCGAGGCGAGAACGGGAGTGTGCTGGTCGTGGTAGTCGTGGACGGTGGCGGTGTCTTTTCCGGGGCGGGGTCGGGTGATGCGGCCGACGTATTGAACGAGGCGGCCTTTGAAGGTGATGGGGGCGGCGAGGAACAGGGTGTCGAGGGCGGGGCAATCGAAGCCTTCACCGATGAACGAGCCGGTGCCGGCGAGCAGGAGCGGGGTCCCCGCGTTCGTGCGGGCTGCGATGGTTTCGGTGATGGCTTGCCGGTCACGGGCTTTCATGCCGCCACGGAGGATGACGATGTCGTTGCAGCCGGCTGTGGTCAGTCGCTCGACGAGGGCGTGAAGGTGGTCGATCCAGGTGGTGAGGACCAGGATGTTGGCGTCGGCGTGGTGGGCGGCGAGCACGTCGGTGACGATCTGTCGCAGGCGATCTTCGTCGGTACGGAGGGCCCGGTAGATGTCGGCCATTCCTCCTGGATCGGTGGGGTCGGCATTGCCAGTATAGGTGAACGTAGTGGGGTGGATGTGCAGGACTGGGTGTGGTGCGGGTGTTTCGCCGTTGCTGGGCAGTTGTCCGGGGGCGGTGGTTTCGACGGTGTGGGTGCGGGATCCGAGTTGGTGGTAGATGAGGTCGTCGAGTTGGTCGCGACGGTATGGGGTGGCGGTGAGTCCGAGCCAGTAGCGGGCCGGGATTTGGTTGAGTACATCAGTGAAGGCCGTCGCAGCGATGTGATGGCATTCGTCGACGACGACGAACCCGTAGCCAGTGGTGAGTTCGGCGACGTTCGCGCGCCGGGCGCGAGTCGGCAGGAGCGCGATGTCGATGATGCCGGTGGTTTTCGATCGGCCGCCGCCGATCTGGCCGCAGCGAATGGCGAGGTGGTCGGCGATACGGGCGCGCCATTGGTCGGCGAGGGCTTTGCGGTCGACCAGCACGAGGGTGCTGGTTGCCCGGGCGGCGATTGCGGCGCAGGCGATGACGGTCTTCCCGGTTCCCGGCGGGGCGACGAGGACGCAGGTGTCCTCGCAGGTGACGTCGCGGACCGCCGCATCCTGCTCCGGCCGTAGTGTCATGGTGGTGGTGTAGGACTGTTCGGTGCCGTTGGTGCGGTTGTCGTCGAGATGTAATGTGCTGCCAGCGGATTCGATGAGCCGAGTGAGCAGCGGCAGCAGTCCGCGTGGCAGGATCAGATCTCCCTCAACGGTCTCGTCGTAGCTGCGCAGGAAACGCGGTGTGTCCCAGGTGCTTCGGCGGGCCCGTTGCCGAGTATAGAACTCGGGGTTGGGAATCGCGGCGGCGTGTTTGACCGCTGAGATCATCGCCGGACCGAGATCGGCGCTGGTGAGCCGGAGCCGGGCGCCGAACTCTGCACGCACGATCGGGGCCGGGCGGGGCACGATGCGCGAGGAGTCCGGCAGCTGCAGCCGCCGCACATCGTGCCCGGTCTTCGGTTCCGGTAGGGCGGCCGCCAAGACGGTGACCTGTTTCGGTGACAAGCGGGGAATGCTCGACAGGTAGGCCCATTGATCATCGAAGGGTTCGAGCGTAGCCGGGTCAAGGAACAGGGTGGTGCCGTGCTGTCTGCGTGCACCGTTCAGCGGCGCGGCGATCAGATTGCCGACGCCGCGGCCGGTGTGGGTGTCCTGCGACGGGAACAGCCGATCGTAGCTGGACAGGTTCATGCTTCCGCGCAATTGGATTGCCTCGGTAAGGAGGCCGGTAGCGATGCGTCGCGCCGCGGTCGCCGGAACTGCCTGGGCGAAGAAGATCCACACGTGCGCACCGCGACCGGACTGGGATACCTCCAGAGCTGCGGGGATGTCTTTGGCGCGAGCGGCTTTCAGATAGGAAAGGGCGTCGAGCATCGCGGTGTCCTTGTCGAAGTCCGCAGCGACCCACCAGCAGGTGTCGTCATCGGCGAGCGGGTACAGCCCGATGTGGCGCTCTCCCCGCAGGTGTCGATCCACCATGTCACTAGTCAGCGGCAGGTACGGTGCCTCCGTTGGAGACATGCCTTTGCGCCACCGGCCCCGGATCGCCGGAACCCAGCCGGACCGACCATCCTGCTGGTTTTCCCATCGCACCGCATACACGTCCGGGCGGCATCGGAACAGATCCAGATAGAACTGGACCTTCTGTTGCGGCGTCGACCGCATATCGACCCGCGACATCGTCGCTGTCTGATCCGGATCGGCAGCTCTCGCCTGCTGCTCGGTCAAATCCAACAGCCGGCGCAGCCGGGTGTTCTCCGCCCGCAAGGCATCCAATTCGCCGGGGTAGCGCTCCACGGGCTACCAGTCTGCCTCCCCGATGCCGGTCTCTTGTTTCCGAGCCCGCAGAGCCCCAGCTAGATCGGGGAATTACTGTGGCGCAATGACAATCATGATGTGGGCAGAATCTGCGCTGTCGAGGTGGCGGTGAGCGAGTACCAGTACTACGAGTTCGTGGCCGTCGACCGGCCGTTGGATGAGCGGGCGCAGGCGCAGGTGCGGGCGTTGTCGACGCGGGCCCGGGTCACCAGCACTACGTTTGTCAACGAGTACCACTGGGGCAACTTCCGCGGAGTGCCAGACCGGATGGTGGAGCAGTATTACGACGCACATCTGTATCTGGCGAACTGGGGTTCTCGGCGGGTAATGCTGCGGCTACCGAAGCGGGTGCTGGATCTCGACATGGTCGAGCAGTACTGCCTCGACGAGCATATGGCCGCCTGGACGTCCGGTGAGCACTTGGTTGTGGATATGGCCAGTGAGGACGATGAGGCCGAGTGGGATCGCGACCCCGAGTCGTGGCTTCCGGCGATCCTGGGTGTGCGGGCAGAGTTGGCCGCCGGTGATCTGCGCCCACTGTATCTGGCGTGGCTGGCCGGTTACGGGAGCTGGGAGCGCGAGGAGTGGGCGTTCGACCGCGACCACGACGACGAACCCGAACCAGCGGTGCCGCCGGGATTGGGCGAGCTCACCGCTGCTCAACGCGCCCTTGCCGACTTCCTTCGGCTCGACGACGACCTGCTGACGGTGGCCGCCACGGCGAGTCCGCCGCTGCGGCCGGCGGCCGATGATCCGCAGGCCCTTGCAGCGTGGATCGCCGATCTTCCGGCCGCCGAGAAGAATCAGCTGCTGGCACGAGTGGTCGCAGGCGATGCGGCGGTTGTGGGTATGGAATTGCTGCGACGGTTCCGAGGCCCCCGGGTCGATCAGCGCGCGGAGCCCGACGCCCGGACGGTGGCCGACCTCCTCGATGGCGCGGCGCGGCACCGGGCAGAGCGGGAAAACCGCGAGGAAGCCGCCCGTGAGGCCGAACGCGCTCGCCATTCGGCCGAGCAAGCAAGGCGGCGCGAGCGGCGTCTCGACGAGTTGGACCAGGACGAGGAAACCGCGTGGGAACGAGTGGAGACGTTGATCGCGACCGTGAAGCCGCGCGAATACGACGCCGCCGTCGCCATCCTGACCGACCTCCACGCCGTGGCCGAGCGTTCCGGCCGGCAACAGGCATTCGGCCAGCGGGTGGTCGCGCTACACAACCGGCATTCCCGGAAACACGCGTTCATTGCTCGGCTCGCCGCCTCCGGTCTCAGCCTCAGATCTTGACCATGGCAACCGGGAACGGCCACGGATGTGGCCATTACCATCAGGCATCATCGATCACCACCCGACGCCATGTGGCGAATGCCCACAGGCTTGATCCGGATCTCAGGCCCCACCACCGTCAGGGTGTTCGGGTTGTGAAGCGTTAGGCCCACAGGATGGCAAAGTCGCAGGTCAGCGGCCTGTGACTTTGTTGCATATGTGTAGTTATCCGAACCGTTCCGTGCTTCAGCGCGCATAGCCGAGGCATGTCGTGCACAAGCTTCTGGATGGGCTCGTGGCTGGTTGAGCGCTCATGCCGATGAGCATGCGGTTCGAGCCGGTCGCGGCGTCTGACGAGTCCGGCGATGATCCGGCCGTGGGGACTGACACCGCGGGGTGAACAAGGGATTGGGGACTTTTACCTGGCCGCCAGCGGCGACCTACCACCGGCCGCCAGCGGTGACTCTGTCATGGCCACGGACTGAATGAGCCGTAATGCCGACTGTGGTGTCCTCGGAGCTGGTCTAAGACGTCTTATCGGCGATGAACACGAACTCTCGTCCGGGACGGTCGGGCGCGTCTCGAACGTCTCGGACCCGGTACCCGTGAGCGAGCAGGTCTGCCTCGATTTCCGCCCGGTGGCGGAACCGCAGCGTCGACTCCGACACGATCACGGCGCGGTCCGGGGCGAAGGTATAAGTGTGCCGGAACGAGACAAGCGGGAGCCGTACGGCAGTGCCATCGAGACGCTGCTCCACGCGTCCGACGCCGAGGACATCACGGACCACAGGACCCGTGCGGGCCCAGTCCTCCCAGGCACGCCGCTCGGGGCGTCTGGTCTCGAAAACGAGGTGGCCGCCTGGTCGCAGAGCTCGACCGATGGCGTTCAAGGCATTGGACCACTCGTGGTCGGTCACGAACACCTGCGCTACATTCCCGCTCATGACGGCCAGGTCGGCACCTGTCGCCGGTACGTCCGTGGCATCGCCGTGCAGCCAGGTGATACCCGGTGGCGCGTCTTTCGCCTTCGCGACCTCGAGGGATGCCTCGGCTGGATCGATGGCCACCACCGTGCGACCCGCGCGCGCCAGCAGCACAGCGAGAGTGCCGGTCCCGCAACCGATATCGAGGACCGTCTCGGCGTCGAGCTCGTCGGCGAGATCGATATAGGCGAGCAGATCCTTGCGAGCGCCCTCGAACTGGTCATAGATCAACGCCAGACGAGAGTCGGCGAAGATCGCATCAGGCACTGGGTGACCGTATCCCTGCACGTGCGGCCCGCACCACCGATTTGCGTGTGTCCGTGGTGGGCTACAACGGTTTCCGTGCTTGCGCTGCCAGCACGGTCGGGGTGGGTGTCCGCACGGCGAAATTCTCGAGGACGAGGCCGCCGATGAAGGCTGCGCTGGGCGCTCGGTCGTCGATCGCCTGGTGCGGCGACCGGACCCGGGTGCGGACGTGTCGCAGTAGCGGGTCGGGCCCAGCGAATGCGGTCTTGAATACCTCTCCGCGGAAGCAGGGGCCGTTGTCCGACACCACCGCGATCGGCGGGGGCGCCACCGGGCCGATCCGCCAGATGCCGCCGCCGGTGGTTTCGAATTCGCCGAAGTCGGTTTGCCGGACTCGGTTGCGCATTGACCGATCTGCTGCGGATCAGCGCCAACGAAGCGCCCCGGCGAATCGAAAGTTGCTGGCAGACAGCATCACACACGACGCTTCATCGATGTCGACGGCTCGCTGCCGACCTCGATGCCACCCTGCCGGACAGCGGATCTCACCATCCGGGCGAGAGCCGACTCGGGTGGCGCCGGCATGGGCCGCATGGGATTCGCAGTGGAGTTCATCAACCACGCCGATCACGATGGCGGCGGCGCGGGCTTCGGGGAGAGCTTCTCCGCATCGCCGCCTGTCGGGGTCGCGCGCCAATCGACCCGTGTCGATCACCCTTGCGACGCGTGTCGCCGGATGACGTCGTAGACGCGCTCGGGGTCCTCGATCTGGGGGTAATGGCCCAAATCCGGCAGGCGGGTCACCACGGCGTGCGGGCGAAGGCGCAGTACCGCCTGGAGCACGGCCTCGGTGCAGATGGGGTCCAGCTCGGCCCAACCCAGCTCCAGCCGGCCGGGCCAGGTGCGTAATGCGTTGTGCCAGCGGTCGGAGGTCGGTGGAGTAACGCGTTCGTGGTTGTAGTAGATCAGCTTGTCCAGCATGCGGTGACCATCGTTGCAGGCCAGCAGCGACCACTGGTCTGCCGCTTCCTCGGCGCCGAGCGGGTGCGCCCGGGAGAAGATGCCCCTGAACGAACGGCGGTAGGACGACTCGGTGGTTAGCCGCGTGACAAGCGGCCCGAACCGGCTCAGCAGGAGTTTCTGTCCCCGCAGCAGGCTGGCCCGCTCCCGGACCAGGCTCGCGTTGAACAGCAGCGCCGACTTCAGTGTGAACGACAATGTGCCGTCGATGTCGCGTGCGATGATCTCGGTCGCGACCGAGCTGCCCATATCGTGGGACACCATGACGACCGGCTTGCCCGCGAACCGTTGCGCCAAATCCTCGGCAATGTCGGCCTGTATTCGGAGCGAGTACTGCTCATCCCGCGGTTTGTCCGACAGTCCGTAGCCGAGGAAATCGAACACAACCAGTGGATGCCCGTCGATCAGGTCGAAGGCGTCTCGCCAGTCGTAGGAACTCGACGGATATCCGTGCAGGAACAGCAGCGGCGGTAGATCCGCGGCTCCCGCGCGCTCGCGTAGGAAGATCTTGTGGCCTCCGACCTGCTCGAACGTGCCCGATCGCTGCCAGGCTGCGACCCGTGGGGTCAGGTTCGTCATCTCCACCCTCCGTGGGGTCCAGTGGTTGCTTGTGTCCCGCGTGAATTCCAACCGTGCCGGTGTAGCCTGTCGGCGCCGTCGAGCAGCAGATCGAGGGCGAATTCGAACTCAAATTGCTCGTCGCAGCCCTGGCCGACGCCGGAGACGTCGCCGGTCGCGGCCGTTGCGATTTCCAGGATATGCGGGTAGCGCCGGCCGAATTCGGTCACCATCGCCTGTAGTGCCTGCGGGTCGGGGGCGGAGTGTCATCGTTTCCCGATTCGCGCCTCGCGGATCGTCGTCCGTCGTCCGGATCCTGTCCGCGATCACGGGAAGATCCGGGGCGATGAGCGCCGCCAGGGCCAGCATGTCCTCCCGTATTGATCCGGCCGTCCCGATGACCAGGTACCGCCGCTAGATCGCTACCCAGCGCTTGTCGCCCACCCGATGTCCTTCGTCCAGCAACTCACTGACCGAACAGGTCTTATACCCGACCCCGCCGACATGTCCGATCCGCCGAAGCCCGGAGCCACACTGCCCTATTCGGCCTTCGCCCATGAACCCCTGCACATTCCATCGAGCCCACCGTAATCGCCCGAGCGCTCTGTAATGGCTCCCCTACTTATCCCTGAGCGATCGATCCAGCGGGTGGATATCTGACCTTGCCTGGGCCCGTTGAGGTCTTGCTGTAGGCGTGATGCTGGTCCCGTCGGATCGATCGCTCTCGCCCCAACCGGCTGCGGTGACCCCTTCTTGGCTCCCTTGGGCCGTGGAGTCCTCCATAAAGGCAGCGGGCGCCGTAACTGGATCGGGTGAGGTACTGCCGCCGGGATCTGTTCGCACCTTCTGGGATTCGAGCCCTCAGTGCAGACCGGGACGAAGGCGACAGTTTCAGCGGCCGTTGTCTGCGATTGGGATTGTTCGTGGTTCGAGCCCGCCCGCATGAGCAGACGCCCCACTGTTCGCGAGCCGACAGAGCTCTGGAATAGACCGGCGCCGTGCGGGTGAGCTGGGATCGCGAACAGCTCATCGCCAGGCAAGCCCAAATAGAGGCTCGTAAGTAGGGCGCTGCGCGTTCTCGCCCGGGTTCGACCAGCGGAAAACACCTGACGGAGGAATGGATTGAACCGATACTGCGGAATCGACTGGGCCTAAGGACACCACGACATCGCGATCGTCGACCATGACGGGAAGCTGTTGTCCAAGAAGCGAATCGGTGACAACCCCACCGGCTTCGCCGAGCTGACCCAGCTGCTCGCCGACGCCGGCGACATCGACGACGACCCGATCCCGGTTGCGATCGAAACCCCTCGCGGGCTCATAGTCGCGGCCTTGCGCGCCTGCGGGCGGCCGGTGTTCGCGATCAACCCGATGGCGGTGGCCCGCTATCGCGAACGCCACTCGGTAGCTCGTGCCAAGTCCGACCATGCCGACGCGGTGACCTTGGCCAACATCCTGCGCGTCGATGCCCACCTGCACCGCAGGCTTCCCACTGACAGCGAGCTGGCCCAAGCCATCGCGGTCCTGGCGCGCGCCCAGCAAGACGCGGTCTGGAGACGGACGAAGGCCAACCCTTCGGTGTCACCGTGCGTGCGCCTACCGGCTTGATCCGGAGCGTCGGCCCTTCGGCTGTGGGGTGGTTCGGGTTGATTAGCGTTAGGACCACAGATTGGCAAAACCGCAGGTCAACGGCCTGCGGTTTTGTTGCGTTCGGGTCGTTATCCGAACCATTTCCGTGCTGGAGCGCGCACTGCCGATTACAGGATGTGCCGCGGGCTGTGAGGCCAGCGGTTTCCAGGAGGCGTTGTGAGCCGCAGCCAATCACGTCGCGCGTCGTGAAGCAGAGGCCGCGCGGTGTGCGTGCGGTGAGCGCACTTACCCGGTGGGACCACCGGCGGTCTCCCGCCGCACGGTCTCAGCGATGCTGGAAAGTGCCGTGCCGAGGTGTCGGCGCTGCACGGTGGTCAGCGGGTCGAACACGAGTCGGCGCACGTGCGCGACATGTCCCGGCGCGCTGTCGACCACCTTCTGCCGGCCATCGCCGGTCAGTGTGGCCAGGGTGTAGCGGCCGTCGCTCGGGTCGATTCGACGAACGATCCACTTCCGTGCCTCGAAGCGGTCCATCAGCTTCGACAGTCGCGGGAGAGTGCTGTCACAGCCCCGGGCCAGCTCACTGAGCCGCATGGTGGCCTGATCCGCCATCGACAACCGGGCAAGCACGCTGTACTCGAAGTTCGAGATGCCCGCGTCACGCTGCAACTGACGGTCCAGGGCCGCAGGCAGCGCGATCGCGACGGTGAGAAGGTCCTGCCAGAGTTCCTGCTGCTCGGCGTCGAGCCACGGCGTCGGTTCGTCCATGCGGCCCACACTACTTGCCCAGGCAACAAGTATCAGTTGCCTGGGCAAGTGAATCGGTCTACCTTATGAGTTGCCCAGGCAAGTCAAATTCGATCTCGAGGAGTCCTAGTGATCAAGCTCAGCATCTTTCTGACCCGGCGGGCAGACCTCACCCACGAAGAGTTCGTGGATTACTGGACGCAGAAGCACACGCCGCTGATCGCGAGCGTGCCCGGCGGAGAGGTCCCAGTCCGGCGCTACGTACAGCTTTTGCCCACCAACGACGAGATCCCCGGCGTCAACACGGCCGTCTACGACGGTGTCGCCGAGGTATGGGTCGACGACATCGGCGACGCCGCCCGCTGGTTCACCTCCGACACCTACACCACGACCATCGCCGCGGACGAGGAGAAGTTCATCGACCGCTCCCAGACTCGCTTCCTCTACACCACCGAGACCCCGATCTTCGGCTGAGCACCGCCGTCTGCGACGACTCGCCGCTCCGGGTCCAGCCGTCGGCCACAGGTGAACTCCCGCAACGAGTCCCGGGTGACCTGAGGATCAGGCCACCCGGGCCGCCCCCGCCCCGTCCGGTAAGGAACCACACACCATGACCACGCTGCCCACCGCTCGCATCCCGGCCGGGGCCTACGACGATCACCTCGCGCGGGTCCTGCCTCAGAGCCACGAACAGCGGCTCTGGGTCCCTGCTGATGGGGCGCTGCCGAGCCTGTTCATCAGCCACGGAGCGCCCTTCACTCTCGACGACCCGCAGTGGCTCGACGACCTGTTCGTGTGGGCGCAGTCCATGCCCAAACCGAAAGCCATAGTGATCATCTCAGCGCACTGGGAGGACGCACCGGCCGCGATCTCGGGCACGGCGGCGGGCATCCCGCTCTACTACGACTTCAGCGGATTCCACCCCCGCTACAAGACCCTGCCCTACGCGACCCCGGATTCGACCGACCTCGCCCGTCGGCTCGAGTCCACGCTCAGCCCGGCGACCACGGTGCATCAGCACCCGGACCGAGGTCTCGACCATGGCGCGTTCATCCCCCTCATGGCCATGTATCCCGCAGCCGACGTTCCGGTCGTCCAGCTGTCGATGCCCAGCCTCGATCCCGCGGCGTTACTCGAGTTCGGGGCACATCTGCGATCCCTGCGCGACGAAGGCATTCTCGTCATCGGCTCGGGCTTCATGACCCACAGCTTCGAGGTCTTCCGCCGCCCGGAACTTGCCGCCTACACCAAAGCCTTCGATGAGTGGGCCGTCGACGCACTCGGGCGCGGCGATGTCGATGCCCTCACCGACTACCGGCGCAAGGCGCCCGGCGCCGCGGTCGCCCACCCGACAGCCGACCACTATGTGCCCCTGCTGGTCACAGTCGGCGCCGCGAGCGACCCCGGCAGTGTCACCACCACGATCGACCGCATAGTCATGGGCAACTCCATCCGCTCGGTGCAGATGAACTGAGGGCCCTGCCAGGATCCCACGCCATCGACGAGACCGATGCCTCTGCGACAGTGTCAGGTGGTTGCGCGGACGATGGCCAGACAGTAAGCGGCGCAGGCGTTCTAGCCTTCGGCGCGAAGATCTGGCATGACCGGTGATGGCCACCGGGGTGGCCATCCTCGGTTCCGTGGCCGACAGGGTGTCGGAAGCGGCACAGTCTCCTTGCTTACGGACAGTTCGTCGCCAGTGGCGCGCCACGCAGGGCTGAGTCGATCAACTGTTGTAGTGCGCCGTCGATCGGCTCCTGACCATGGTCGACCGTGCGACCGGGACAGAACGACTGGATGCTCGCATTGGTCGCTCCATCCAGCGGATTCTTTTCCGCCCCTGCGCTTTCGGAGAAGAAGTGGTAGGCGGTCAAACCTGCCGGCACCATGGGGGCTGCGTTGAGTCGAGTCAGGAATTCCGAGCCCGGCACCAGATCCCGACAACCCGGCGACACCCTGGAGCACACCGATCCGAGATCGTCACCTTTTTCGGGCGTGCCGTAGTCGATGTAGGTTCCGACCGAATCCATCCCGCCCAGGAACTTCACGTAGTCACGTTGCGCCAGACCGCCCATGGAGTGACCGACCAGATCCACTCGCCGCGCCCCGGTCTGCTGCCGGATGTGGGCGACCTTATCGGCCAGCGCCCGCGCCGACTCCGAGATCGGCGCTGTCCCAGTGGGATTTCCGGACAACACCATCGAAAAGGCCGAGTATCCGTGATCGCCCAGCCAAACCCGCAGAGTTTCCAGCCGCGCTCGATCGGCAGCGATGCCGCCGATCACCAGTACCGGATCCCGGTCTCCCTTGTCGGCCATCGCCGTCCCGGTCTGCCCTGCGACCAGACCTATTGCGAGGCACAACATTACGATGCCCGTGCGCGCTATTCGTGCCAGAGAGTACATCGACTCGCTTTCCTGGAGTCCCGACTGCTGATCTACGGTCCGGTGCACGCGAATGTGCGTGACCAGGCGGTCGTGGCGTTGCTGACGGCGAACAGCATGCCTTTTTGATCGAGCCGCTCGTCAACGGTACATGACACGCGTCGATCTCAGTCAGTGCCAGGATATGTACAGAACGCTGCCGCCTGAACTCGAATTGATATGGGTAGAGTGACGTCGGCGATCCGGGGCAAGTCTCTGCCCTCAAACGGCAGTGGGCACCGGCGCAGACCGACTACGCCGGGCGAACAAATACGCCGCGGCCGCGGCAGGCACATTCATCAGGACCCCGTACACCGCCCCGGGCACCGCCAGCGCCGTACTGTGCAGCACCGAAGTGGCCACGGCAATAGCCAACGCGCCGTTGTGGATTCCGATCTCCATGGCGGCCGCGATCGCCTGGTCGGTCTCGATTCGGAACAGTCGGGACACGTAGTAGCCGACCACCAGGCCGATGATCGCCAACGTCAGGCATACCGCCGACAGCGCGCCGATATGGGAGGTGAGGGTGTGGAAGTCCCGGGTCACGGCCGCCAGGACCACCAGCACCAGCACCACGATGGATGCCACCTTCACGCTGCCGCGCATCCGCTGCGACCAGCCCGGGAAGCGGTGGTGCACCCCCATGCCCAGCGCCACCGGCACCAGCAGGATCGCGAATACCTGCGCGAATTTATCTGGGCGCAAGCCGATTCCGGCGTCACCGTCGAGGAACAGCGCATATGACAGGCCCACCCACAGCGGCAGGGTGAATACCGCCAGCACCGAATTCACTGCCGTCAGAGTGATGTTCAGCGCCACATTGCCGCCTGCGACATGGCTGAACAGATTCGCCGAGGGCCCGCCCGGTGACGCCGCGACCAGTAACATACCCGCCGCCACCGCACCGTCGAGCCGGAACAGGTAGACCAAGCCCAGGCACACGGCCGGTAGCACGACCATCTGGCACACCAGCGCCACTACCGTTGCCTTCGGATAACGCAGCACCCGAACGAAATCGGCCGTGGTCAACGCCAAACCGAGACCGAACATCACCAACGCCAGCGCGAGCGGCAGGAATACCGCGAACAACGAGCTCACTGCCAACTCCCAATCGAACCGACGGGCCAGTCTGCAGTCTGGCACCAGCGCCGACCCTAACTGATCCGGACAGTACAAGCGGGGACTGCCCCGGCTTCGGTTGACTCTTGCAGCGGCCACCGCCGGCACTATCGCGTGCCGACGCGATAGTGCTGGGCTGCTGTCGTCAATGCTGGGGCGGCGGAGGCTGTCGTAACGGGCTAGGGCGGCGGGGATGTCGGAGGCGTCGGCGAGTTCGGCGGCCAGGACGGTCGCGTCCTCGAGGGATTGGCAGGCGCCCTGGGCGAGGAACGGCGTCATGGCGTGCGCGGCGTCGCCGAGGAGAACCACGCGGCCCTTGGCATATGCGCGCAGTGGGTCGAGGTCGGAGACATCGTTGCGCAGCAGCGACTGCGGCGGCGTCGCCGCGACGAGCTTCGGAATCGGGTCGTGCCAGGTACCCACGCGCTCGACGACTTCGGCCATGTCATCGTCGTAGTGCACGTGCGGTTCGGGCTGGCGGATGGCGACGAACCAGAACACGCGCTCCTCGGAGATCGGATGCGCGGCGAAGCGTACGCCGCGTCCCCAGGTCTGGAAGCCGTCCACCGGCCAGACCGAACCGGGCGCGGTCACCCCGCGCCAGACGAGGATGCGCTGGAAGACCGGGTCCGTGGTGTGCGGCCAGACGGAAGTCCGCACCGCACTGTGGATTCCGTCCGCGCCGATCAGGACGTCGGCGGTCAGATGTTGAATGTCGTCGCCGGTCCGGTAGGTCACCGTGACGGCCGTATCGGTCTGCTCGACCCCGGTGACCTCCGCCCCGGTGTGCACGCTGTCGGCAGGGAGGTGAGACTGCAGCAGTTGCTGCAGATCGCCTCGATGGTTCGCCAACAGTGCTGTGTCACGGCCTTTTTCGAACTTCATCAGGTATTTCCCGGCCGGGGTGAGCAGGTTGACTGCCGCCTCGGAGGGCTGGGAGATGGCGCGGAATTCCTCGCCGACGCCCAGGGCGTCGATGGCCTTCAAGGCATTCGGCGCGAAGGACCAGCCCGCGCCGACCTCCCGCGATTCGCCCGCTCGCTCCAGCACGGTCACCGACCATCCGACGCGGCGCAGGCCGATGGCCGCGGCGAGTCCGCCGATGCCACCGCCCGCGATGATCGCGTGCCGACCGGTGTCGTGTTGCTTGGTCATTCGTGTTGTTCCTTCGTGTCGGGAAGCGGTTCCGCTGTGAGCCGCTCGGTCATCCAGTCGTAGACGTCGTGTGCGGCCTGTAGCCGTCGTGCGGGGGTGCCCGCACCGCCGGCCAGCCCGATGCCTTCGGCCGTAATGCCACGGAATTCGGCGAGGCTGGCAATGCGCCGCTGCACGACGGTTTCCCAGGCGCGGTCGTCCATGCGGTAGTAGTTGGTGCGCTCACCGGGTTTGGTTCGCCGCCGGATGAAACCGGCGTCGGTCAGGACCCGCATATTGGTGGCCAGCGACGCGCGGCTGGCTGCGATCGCCGTGGCGATCTCATCGGCGGATTGCTCGGCGGGATCGCAGATCATCAGCCATCCGAGAATGCGTCCCGCGATGGGTGGCACTCCGTACTCGACAGCGCAGAACATCGCGACCTTTTCGACCCACTCGAGCACCTGCTCCGGATCCGCCTGTGCCATCAGCACCATCCTTTCCAGTTCCGTCTAGTTGTTTCAGTTCTAACTGAATCAACTAGACGGCGCAAGACATTCGGGGCGGTGCGTGAACAATCAGGTAACCGGGGCCAGCAGCGACGCCGTCGACACCAGTCGTTCGACGGATTCCGTCGGTGCCGTCGTTTCCTAGCGTCGGGTGGGCACACCGTGCTCGACGAAAGGCAATGACATGAACGCCCATGCTGTACCGGACCGGGAGCTCGGCGAGCGACCCGAGGGATATCAGGGACCGAACCTCTCACCGGTGGGTCTCGAACACCGTGCACATCGATTCGACGACGGGGTCTTCGCGCTGATGGCGACATTGCCGCCGAAGGACAACAACGGCGTCATCGCGGGGGAGGACGCGGCACTGGTCGTGGATGCCGGTATCACTCCGAGCATTTCGGAGCGCATTCAGGCGCACGCGGCCGAGTTGACCGATCGGCCGGTGCGGTATCTGGTGAACACGACCTACCACGGCGATCACACCTTCGGCAATGCCGCCTTTCCGGGCGAAGTGGTGGTGATCTCGTCACGGCTGAACAAGGAGAACATGTCCGATCTCGGCAACGAGAAGCGGCAGCGCAGCGGGAACATGTACGGGGCCGAAGCGGAATTCGATGCGGTAACCCGTTGGCGCACACCGGATGTGGTGTTCGATGATTTCGCCGAGGTCGATCTGGGTGGCCGCATCGTGCAGCTGTGGCAGTTCGGGCCGGGTAACGGTCCGGGCGACACCGTTGTGTACGTCCCGGATACCCGCACCGCGTGGACCGGCAACTACGTCTGTCATGCGGGCATTGCGCCGATGCTGCTGCAGGGCGGGCCCGAGCCCTATCTCGCATCCCTGCGGAGAATGCGGGAAACGTTGCCGGACATGGCGATCGTAGTGCCGGGGCATGGGCCGATGGGCGATGCGGTCGAGGCGGTCGACTGGTTGATCGGATATCTGGAGCAGCTCCACGACGAAGTCGCCTCGGCTGTCGCCTCGGGACTGACGCTGGAGCAGACTCAGGCACAAGTCACCGACCCGTGGGCCGAGACGCTGACACCGAGTCTTACTGCCGCGCTGAGCGATTACGCGGTGCCCGCGGGGTTCGCCGCCCAGGGGCTCCTCGTGCTGTGCCGGAATCTGCACCGGCTCAATGTGCTCGCGACCTTCCGGAGCATCGCGTGACTCCGCCGCGTACCCGGTTGAGTCTGAATCAGCTCGAGGAAACCTTGCTGATCACGCTGTGGGCCAAGGCTCTCGACAGCAGGCTGCCCATCCCTATGGGGCGACACCCGCTCCGCGGAAATCGCGGATCGGATCGACTACGACTTCGCCACTTTGAAGATCAAGGACAGCCTGACCTACGAAACGGCCCTTCGCAGCCGGAAATTGGACGATGCCGTCCGGATGTTCACTGCCGCGCATCCCGATGCGGTGGTGCTGGATCTGGGCTGTGGGCTCGATCCCCGGATGCATCGCTGTCAGCCGGCGTCCGGAATCGATTGGTATGACGTCGACTTCCCGGACGTGATCGCCCTGCGTCCGGAATTCCTGTCGGAGCCTTCCCATCTCGTCGGTGCGGACATCACCGCCGCCGGTTGGCTGGCGGGGATACCGCGTGACCGTCCGGCCATGATCGTCGCCGAGGGGCTGATACCCTTCCTGCCCGGCACCGCGTTCCATGTCCTGACCCGCGTTCTCACAGGCCATTTCGGTACCGGCGAGATTGCCTTGAACGGCTATACGCGGTTCGCGGCGTGGGCGATGAAATATCACCCCACCATCAAGGCGCTCGGCATCACCGCTGCGGCGGGTTTCGACGACCCCCGCGAACCGGAGACCTGGGGCGCCGGGCTCACCCTCGTCGATGAGGATTTCCTCACCCGTGCACCCGAAGTCGCCGACTGGCCGCAGCCCTTGCGCGGGCTCACCCGGTCCACCCAGCATGCGGGCCATGCCGATCATGCCCTCGCTGATCGGGGTCCGGCCGCGGCGCCGTTGCAGCATCGTCGCGGCCCGCTCGGTGAGCTCGGGATCGCCGACCAGTACGCCATTGCGGATCGCGTCGACGAGCATCGTTCCCGCCAGGTCGGCCGGCGCCCGGTCGGCCGTGTCGATCAGCATGCGGGCGGCATGGCGCCGGGAACCGAATTCCGATTCGACGATGGCACGCAGGTGATCCAGGTGTGGTGCGTCCCTCTCGTCGAGCGGCCCGCGGGCCGCTCGACGGACCAGAGCAGCGGTCCGCCGCAGATCGCCGGCTGCTGCCGCCGCCTTGGCGGCGCAGGTCAGGCGGCGTGTGCCGCCGACCGGATCGACGGTCATCGCGCCCGCACGCTCCATCGCCGCGGCCGCGAGCGCATGGTCCCCTCGATCGGAGGCCCGGCTGGCGGCGGCTTCCAGTGCTGCGGCGATGTCGTCATCGGGTCCGGTGGCAGCCGCGGCGCGATGCCACGCCGCTCGATCATCGGCTTCGATGGTGCCGCACAGGGCCAGCGCCGTGGCGAGCGCGCGGTGTGCCTCCATCCGACGGTGTGCCGGAGCGGCGCCCAACACCGCCGCGCGGGCCAGCGGATGCCGAAAGGTGATCCGATCATCATGGCGCACAAGCAATCCCGAGTCCTCCACGCGCGTCAGCTCGGCGGGTCCCGCGTGATAGGCGGCTGCGGCGGCCAGTACGATTTCGAGCCGGCCGGTCTCTTCGGTGGCCGCGATCAGCAGCAGGGCGGTGGCTGCGTCGTCCAGCCCTACGGCCCGTGCGCCGAACGCCGTCTGTACCCGGGTGGTGAGTGGCAGCGTGGAGGCCGCTGCGCCGGGGGTCACCGAGGCCGACGTGTATGCCGCCGGCATGGCCGAATCCTTTCGGCTGGGCACGGTCGCGCCGGGCATGCTCATCCAGTCCGGACCCGGGTTCGCCTGCTGGGGTCCGCCGGTCTGGTCCTACCGCCCGCAGGCCCCGCGCATCATCGAGGACGGTGACGTAATTCTGGCGGAGGTGTTCTGTCAGTTCGGCATGCGCGAAACCCAGCATCAGGTGGCCATCGCGGTCGGTGAGGTGCATCCGGATATCGAGACCGCGGCGCAGGTGGCCCGCGCTTCCTACGACGCCGGACTGGCGATGTTGCGGCCCGGCAATACTTTCGGTCAGGTGGTGGACGCCATGAAGGCTCCGCTGGACGCGGCGGGCGGCTGGAACATTCATCCGCTGGTCCACGGCATGAATCCCTATGGCACCGTGTGCGGTTTCGGTCAGGGTATGCGGAAACTGCCCGAGGCCGCCGAGTACGGCCTGCTGGCCGAGGTGCCCACCATCGGCACCGATCTGCCGCTGGCCGAGGGCATGACCTTCGCCTTCGAACCCAACTGCGTGATCGGCGGGCGGCTGGCCAATATCGGCGGCACGGTCGTGGTCGGCGCGAACGGCGCGGTGGAACTGAATTCGCTCACCACCAATCTATTGCGAGTCCAGCCATGACACCGAAACGTCTGCTCGCCGACCTCTACCCGGATGGCACGCGCCCGGTGAAGGGCAGCGTCGAAAACGGCTGGCCCACAGACATTCAAGAACGCGTCCTCGCCAACTGGCGTGCGTACGGTTACCGATAGGAACACGAAAATGTATCGGACCCTTGCCTTTCTGGCGATCCTCTCCGCGGCCATGCTGGTCGGCCTCATGACCACCTTGCTGACCGTTATGCGCGGTCTGTGGAATCAGCAGCCCGAACTCGACGCGGCCCGCAACTTCCAGGACTTCCTACAGCACGCGGGCACCAATCGGGTGCTGTCCACGCTCACCATCATCCCGTCATCAGCGGCGTCTGGATGGCGTTCCTGCACGCGCCCGATACCACCGCCAAGGTCTGTGCGGTGACCGGCGGCGGAGTGTTTCTGCTGGGCTTCTTCATCTGGACCGCCATCTTCAACCTGCCCATCTACAAGGCTGTCGCCACATGGAATCTGACCGAGGCCACCCCGGCAGATGTCCGTACCCAGATGAGGCCTGCTCGAGGTCTCGGCCGGCGACAGACGTCAAAATCGGTTGATACCAGGATTTTTCGCGCGTTGTGGTGTCAAATTTCCAATGCATCAACGGTGTAGATGGCCGATGCCACCAGTGAGGAGCGTGTGCGTGTCCCGTGAAATAGATTCCGCTGTCTTCCCGCACCTGGATGCGGACCTGGCCCGTGTCCGTGATGTTCTCGGGCCCATACAGTTTCCAGGCAGGCCTGAGCTGACCGCACTGACCGACGAGGGACCGGACACGTCTCGCCGCATGGTGCGCCCGACGTTGACGTTGCTGTCGTACTATCTGCTCACCGATCCCGCGACCCCGGCCGACGAGCGGGCGGTACGCGCCGCTGCCGCGGTGGAGCTGCTGCATCTGGGGTCGCTGTATCACGACGACGTCATCGATCACGCGGACCAGCGTCGCGGTCGCGCCAGTACCAATGCGGTGTGGGGTTCGCACATGGCCGTGCTGGCGGGGGACTGCGTGACGTCCTCGGCCACGCGAATGCTGGTCGAACTCGGCCATCGCGAAGTTTCCGCGGCGGTGATCGCGAGTGAGCAGATGTGCGCGGGAATGGTGCTCGAGGCCGCCGATCAGTATGTGGCATCTCGCACCGAGCAGGCCTACCTGGACTCGATCGGCGGCAAGACGGCGGTGTTGCTGTCGTTGGCGTGCCGGGGCGGCGCGATGCAGACCGGCTGTTCCGATGAGCAGGAACAGGCGTTGGCCGAGTTCGGTCGATACTTCGGGCTGGCCTACCAGTTGTGGGACGACATCCTCGATGTGACCTCGACCGCCGAAGAAATGGGCAAGCCGGTCAACACGGATCTGTTCGAGGGCATCTACACCTTGCCCGTGATCCGTGCGGCCGCCCGCGACCACAATCTTGCCCGCCTGCTGGGCCGGCGAATGACGCGGGAGCAAGTTGGCCGTGCCCGTGAACTCGTCATCGCCTCGGGCGCCGTGGACGAGGCACAGGCCGTCGCCGACGAATTCATCGACCAGGCCCAGGATCAGCTTGCTGGTCTGCCCGTCGACCCTCGCGTTCGTCACGCGATGATCGGTTATGCCCGGTCGGTACTCGATCGGCGAACTTTCCGCCCCGCCGTTTCCGAGCCCTCGCCACAGCCACCCCAGGCCGACAAGAAGGATTCGATCTCGCCGCAGGCCATGTCATGGCTGAGGAGCTGGATGACCGATACCGGCCTGATCGTCTCCTCGGCCGAGTTCGACCACAACCATCGGTGGGCAGGAGTATTCCGGTTGTCGGCACAACACTTCGTGGCCCCGGCGGATGCGGACCATGAACAGGCCTTCGCCGGCATGTCCGCGCTCGTCGCCGTGCTCGACGACCTGTTCGATGATCCACAGCTGGACGACCCGGAAGCTGTCACCGCGCTGAAGAATGGTCTGGTGGCTGTACTGCGCCAGGATCCGCAGGCACCGCCGCGGTCCGGCGCGATCGCGACGGCGTGGGCGAGTGCGTGGCCACGGGTGCGCGAGGGCCGCACCATCGAGTGGCAGCAGCGGTTCCTGGGAACCGTCGAGGCGTTGTTCGAATCCTACGAACGCGAAGCACACCACCGCATCAACCGCTACATCCCCGCCACGGCCGACTGGCTACCGCTGCGGAACTCGACCGGTGGGTTCGACATCGCTGCCGCCTTGTTGGAGGTGCACCAGGACTGGGAAGTACCGTCGACACTGCGGAACCACCCTGTGATCCACCGTCTCGAGGAACTTATCTGGTGGGTGGGCTTGGCGGAGAACGATTTGGTGTCACTGGACCAGGACGAAGCCGACCATCTCCCCTACAACCTGATCAGGGCGATCAGACATGAAACCGGGTGCACCCGTCGTGAAGCCGTCGAGCAGGTGCAGCGCCAGGTGACCGAGAAACGCGTACGGGTCGACGCGGTGATCCGCTACCTCCCCGCTCTCCTGCGCGTACTTCCCGGTCTATCCGGCCGAAGGAAGGAGTACATGTCGCTCTACGAGACCGCAAGGGATGCGGCATTCGCGGCGCGGAATGCCGATCGGTACACGCAGACCTGGGCGACCGCAGCGCCGGACTTGGAACGCCTGCGCCGCGAGGTCTACCTCTACCCGGCAGCCGACCCGGCTCCTGCCGGGCCGTAAACCCACGCAGCCGAAGCATTTTCACTGCTCCGCCGGCCTCTTGGACCTCGCCGGTCCGGACCGGCGAGCCGGTTCAGGGCCGGGGGTCTCCGTAGCCCGCGATCGCGAGGTTGTCGGTCACACGTGCGGAGCGCATCGTGCCGCGAATTGGCCTTTCCAGCACGGGTTTTCGTCGCTACTTGGTAGCATGCAAACCCGATGCCGGGCCACTGCATCGGCGGCAGACAAGGGGCGATGATGGAAGTGGAGAACGTCCACCACTCCTACGGCAGGCGGTCGGTGCTGCGTGGCATCGACATCATGTTGCCTGCAGGGACATTGGTGGGCATCGTCGGTGAGAATGGGGTGGGGAAGTCGACGCTGTTGAAGGTCCTCTCGGGAGGGCTGCGACCGGATCGGGGAACGATCCGGCATCGTGGGCGGTTCGGTTACTGCCCGCAGGAGGTGATCCTGAACGACGCGTTCACGGTTCGCCAGCACCTGGACTTCTTCGCCGCGGCGTATGCCGTTCCGAATCTGCGTCGGGCCGAGGAGACCATGGAGATCCTGCGGTTCTCCGAGTACATCGGTGAGCGGGTCGCGACGCTGAGCGGCGGCACCCGGCAGAAGCTCAACCTGACGTTGGCGGTGATGCACGACCCGCAGGTGCTGCTGCTGGACGAGCCGTACCAGGGTTTCGACTGGGAGACGTATCTGCGTTTCTGGGATCTGGTCACGGAGTTCCGTGACACCGGCCGGTCGGTGCTGGTCGTCTCGCATTTGGCCCACGACACCGACAAGCTGGATCAGGTGTGGCGGTTGCACGACGGGGTCCTCCAAGACAGACAGGAGACGGCAGCATGAGCAACGGTGTTCGCCTGTTCCTGATCGCCACCCGCTACGGCCTCATCGAGCACGCCCGCAACCGGTTCGCCATGCTGTTGGTGGCCGCGTTCATCCCCATACTGATCACCCTGGCGCGCGTGGCTATCACCGACATCGAGGTACCGTTTCGGCTTCGAGACACCGGTCTTGTTTTGCGCGCCAACGGCAATCAGCTCGCTCAGATCAGCGCCGCCCTGATGGGGGTCTCACTGATCGTCGGGTTCATGATGTTCGCGGCGACTTTCAGCAGTGGAGCATTCGACCGGCGACTGTCGATGGCCGGGTATCCCCGGGTCGCGCTGGGTATGGCGAAGATCGCCTGCTTGGTGTTGGCCTCTGCGGTGGTGTGCGCGTACGCCACCGCGATCATCTGCTGTTACTGGTCGCCTCGCCAGCCTGTCCTGCTCGCTGCGGCGCTTTTCGGCGCGGCGATGACCTACGGGGCGCTGGGTGTTGCCCTCGGTGCGCTGCTGCGCCGCGAGGTGGAGGGCATGTTCGCCATCGCGATGATCAGCTGCGTCGACATGGCCGTGCAGAACCCCATCGCCAGCGTCGGGGCAGACAGCGATCTCGTGCGCTGGCTGCCCTCCTACGGGGCAATGCAGGCTTCGACCGAGGCCGGTTTCTCCGACACCACGCCATTGGCGGGCTTCGCCGTGCAACTGGCCTGGTTCACCGCGAGCGCCCTCGCCGGACTGGTCGCTTTCCATCTGCGCACCCGCTCATCTCTTCGACCCACGACGTGGATCCGCATCCCCGGGCCGACGAGGTCCGGACAGCCAGCGAAGCACTGAGGGCGTGTCCTGCGGGATCCACCGGTGGATCCCGCGGGACCGCCGTCGAGGAGCATCTGGGAGAGAAGCGAACACGGACTGCTGTTCAAGCGAACACGGACTGCTGTTCATCGGCATGCCCGGCATCGAGAAACCTTCTCCCGCTACCCCCAGCTCTACAGCCGCGTCGGCTTCGCCCACCACTACCGACCCCTGACCGGCGAATAACTTACCTTCGGCCTCACCTTGCACTGGCACAAACTTGGCCTCGAGCTCGACCCCTACGACTTCACCGACGCCCAAGCGCCACCGGCGAAGCACTGAGGGTGTGTCCCGCGTGACCACCGCGGTGGATCGGGCGGGACACATCCTGCTTTGCCGCCTGCGGGGGCTTACGGCGCGGTAGGAGTCAGGTCGTCGGCCGGGTAGTAGATCTCACGCCGCAAGCGTTCCAAGTCCGGCGCTGCGGAAGGGGAGGTTTGCTCGTACCGGTCACTCTCACGCCCCCACAGCCCCACGTTCGCCAGGTTCATGTACATTTCCGCGTAGTCCTTCCCCCGGCCCGACAGGCCGGGAAGCACGCGGAAGAGCGCGGGGACGTAGCGGGTCAGCGCCTCGAGCTGGGCGCGATGCTCGGCCACCTGGCGCTGCACCTGCTCGACGGCTTCGCTGCGGGTGCACCCGGTCTCGTGACGGATCGCCCGCACCAGGTTGTAGGGGACGTGGTCTGCCTCGTCCTCATCCAACCCCACCACGTCGTTCTCCAGGAACGTCACCCAGAAGCCGAGTTCCTCGAGACGGCGGATCACGGGGTGGTTGCGCAGCTTCGGCGGCAGTTCCCGGTCCTGGTACATCTCCATGACGGCGAGACCGGTTTCGATCCCACTGGTCGACATCCGCAGCGGCAGGTAGTCGGCCGTGGGCGGGATGTAGCCGTTGATGCGATGGTGCGCTTCGCGTTCGCAGGCTTCGCACCACTGCTCGAGGCCGTCGAGGAACTGCTCCTGCCAGCGGGTGCTGCGGCCCTCGCGCAGTCGCGGCCACAAACTCGCCCACGCCGTCGGGATCGCGCCGGGCCGCCACGGTTTCTCCGGGTCCTGACGCAGCATCGCCACCATGCCACGCCGCAGCGCGGTCACGGCTGCCGGGTCCCTCAGCTGCGGATCCTCGAACAGGTCGTCCCACACAAGGGCCAGCACGGCCGTGGCGTAGGCGGTCTGTTCCCGGGCCGCGTCCGCTGTTGGGGCCAAGATTTGTGCCGGGCTCCGGATCGCTCCTGTCCACCGGTGATAGTCGGCCTCGGTCGGAGTGAGGGCAAGGCCGGTGTCCATCAGCCAGCTCCTCAGCCATTGCGAGATCCCCGGCGGGAGCCCATCACTGCGAGCTCCGGGGTCCTGCGCCGCCTGCGCGGGGACCGCGGGACCAGGAGTTCGCCGGTCGAGGATGGACCGGGCGTAGGCGGTCATTGCGTGGCGGGCGCGCGGGTCAACGGACAGGGCGGCGAGGTGACCGCCGGCCTGGTCGATGAATTCCTCGGCGACCGCTTGTGCTTCGTCCACGGCGCCGGAGGCGATGACGAGCTCGCGGGCACGTGCGGCTTGCTCACCCGTCATTGCTCTGCGCAGCAGGTTGGCAAGGTTTTGGTCGCGGGAAGCGGCGCGGATCACGGGAAGGGTGTAGATGCCCTCGGGCAGGTCCGCGTTGACGGGCTTGCCCATTTCCTCTGCGGTCGAGGTCACGTCGAGGATGTCGTCATACAGCTGGTAGGCCAGCCCGAAGTGGCGGCCGAACTCGGCCAACGCCTCTTCCTGATCCTCGGAGCAGCCGGCCTGCATTGCGCCCACCCGGCATGCCAGCGACAGCAGCGCCGCCGTTTTGCCGTCGATCGTGTCCAGGTAGGACTGCTCGCTGCGGGAGGCCACATGAAGGTCGGCGGCCTCGGTCACCATGCCCGCGCACATTCGCTCGCCCGCGATCGCCCCCGCGAGAACTTCACGCCCGCCGAGCTCGGCCAGCATGCGCATGCCCGAGAACGTCACCGAATCCCCACCCAATACCGCCATGTGCGAACCCCACACCACGTTGGCACTGGCACGGCCTCGACGCTCGTACGCGTGATCGACGACGTCGTCGTGATACAGCGAGCCCAGATGCATCAACTCCACACCTGCGGCGGCGCGCACCACCCGGTCGTCGGCCGGGACCGCGAGATCGGTGAGCAGGTAGTACGACAGCAACGTCAAAGTGGGACGCACCAGGCGGCGAGAGCTGTCGGGCCCTTCGTCGGTGAGCGCGGTCAGCTCCGGCCTGCCCCGCAACTGCACGGGGCCGAGAACGTCACGGACGCGGTCCAGGTCCGCATCCAGATGCGGGAAGACAGCCGAATCGATTTCACGTGGCACGCGGGCACTCCTGACTGATTACATCGATCATCTACAACACCGTCGATCAGTGGCAATTTGACACCACCCTGACGCGGAAGATGTTGGTATCGGCCGATTTTGATGGGAGACAACCCGGGAGCGCCCGGGGTGGGCGAACCCATCCGCGCTAACGCCATGGCCGACGGTAGGTAGCGGAAATCGGTCTGGCCGGTCGGCGGGAGCGACGGGATCGGCTCATCGGGAAGGTTGGTAGAGAAGCATAATTCGGCTAAGCACCCGTCTGTGGGATTGCCGGATCGGGGGTTTCGAGAAGTCGCTTCGGGTGCATGCCGTCGACGGCCCCCATGAACGGCGGGTGGATGCTGTAGCCGAGCATGCGGCGGATGTCCTCGGACACCGTTCGTGCGGTATCTCTGCTGGTCGACAGCGTGTACGCCTCCTGAGGGCGCAGCCACGGCTCGCAATACTGTGCGGTCACGGCGAGCCGAGGAGCGGTGGTCTGGTTCGCGCCGCCGCCGTGCCAGAGGGTTCCGAGATAAAACACGCATGAGCCCGCGGGCATCCGCGTGCCGACCCGGGCGTCGGATTCGGTCGGCTGACGTGAATCCCATCGGTGGCTGCCGGGCAGAATCACCGTGCTGCCGTTGCGATCCGTGAACGGGTCTATGGCCCACATCGTCGCGGCGCTCAGCGGCGGGCGGGGCCTGGGTATCGGATAGAAGCCGTCGTCGTGGTGCAGGAGCTGGGCCTGCTCACCGGGGAGGATGTTGATCACCTGCAGCTGGGAGAGCAGGTAGTTCGGCAGGAACAGCCGGTCGAGCAGGGCCAGCACGCGCGGATGGTCGAGCAGCCGGTCGTACACGCGGGTCTTCTCGAGCAGGCTGTACACCCGCTGGGTTTGTTTGCCCTCGAACGTATTTCGGCCGGGTGGGCCAAGCAGAGCCGTGCTCGCGGCGCGTATGCGTTCGCATTCCTCGGGTGTGATCAGGTCCGGTAAAATGACGTACCCGTCGCGGTCGAGGGCGCGCATATCGGCATCGACCACTGCGGGGTCGATCGTCGCTCCCGCGCTGGCCGTGGCCCGGTGGCGTCCAGCAAGGTCGACTCGCAGGTCGTCGAGTTCGGTGATGACATCGTTCACGCGGGGCGTGCGTCCCGGGTTCATGACTGACTCCTCGCCGGGTAGAGGGCGGTCACGCCTCGGGTGGCGGATCAGCCACCTTGCGAAGCGAGATTCGGTAGAGCACAAGGTGTTCCCGGTCGAACTGCCGGATGGACGCCTCCAGATAGCGTTCGTATGCCTCGGTGATGCGGGCGCCGACGAGCCGTTCCGCGTCCGTGCGGTGTGACCGGAGCCTGCGGAGCCACTCCGCGCAGGTGGTCGAGTAGTCGTGACGATCGTTGACCACCGAACCGATTTCGAAAAGTTTCTCCGCGGCGTGGGCGAGTTCGGACAGTCGCGGTGGATCCGACTCCGGAAATATCTCGTTCGCTAGGAACTGCACATCATTGAGCGCGTTGTGGTCGAGCGGCCGGTTGCCCTTGCCGATCGTCTGGATGATCAGCCCGCCGCCCGGGCGGACCATGCGAGAGCAGTGAGTGAAGAACTCTTGATAGGCCGCGGTGCGGTCGCGCCGAGACAGTCCGAATTTCACGAAGTGTTCGAGTGCGCCGACGCAGAATATGACGTCATAAGCACGGTCCGGACGATGTGTGTTCCAGTGTTCGAGCTGGACATCGATCCGATCTGTGGAATGCGTTCGGACGTAGTCGTATTGGTCTCGGCTCAGAGTGAGGCCGGTGATGCGGGCCTGCCGGTTCCGGTCGGCTACCCGCCGCATCAGGCTGCCCCAGCCGCACCCGATGTCGAGCACGCGCTCCGCGCCGGCGATGTCGGCCCGCTCGATCAGGTACTCGAGCTTGCGCTGCTGTGCGTGGTCGAGATCGTCGCCCTCGGACCATAATGCGCACGAGTAGGTCAGGCTGCTGTCGAGCCACAGCCGATAGAACTCGGTTCCGATGTCATAGTGATGGCGGACCGCATCCGGTGACGCGCCTTGGTATTCATTGATTTCCGATACCATCATCGAGTCCTTGCCGTTGCGAATCCCCCGGTGAAGTCGAGTCGGATAGACCGCTCAGCCTCGGGTGTGGCCCACAGGCCACGATGACGTCAGGAACCTCCCCGGGAGTGGCCGATCTAATGTGCCAATGATCTTCTCGGCAAACGTATTCCACCTTAGCCAATTGACCCAGTACCGGCAAGGATCCGGAGTCGATTTGACATGGCATGCACCAGAGCGGATTTCACCATGGCGGCCAGGGTCTGGGTAAGGGGGGTGCATGATCAGCGCCAGGAGACGGCGGATGTCGGCGACTGTGACCCGGCCCTGCCCCGCGTGGGCTTTTGGGTCGCTGACGGCGAGGAAAGCGTGGGCGAGCATGACCAGGATGATGTGGCGGTACTGGCGCCCGGCGACCCGTTCCCAAAACGGATAAATCGGATTAATCCGACTTCTGGTAGCCGAATCCCGCTTCAATCGTCAACGTCCCCCAGGAAAAACGCTGTTCAGCGCCGGTCCCATCCTTATAGTGCCCCGCCGGGGGGCACGAACCTGCGACAACAAGCACCGAGCCGATCGGGTTGGCATCGACCTGTCGGTCGGGTTCCTGGCGCCGATCCGCGTGGACACCGGACCGGTGCTGCGCACCGGAACCGTCCGGCACCTGGGAAGCCGGGTCGCCCTGGCCGAAGCGGCCATCACCGGCCGAGCGGGCAAGCTCCTCGCGACCGCGACCAGCAGTTGCCTGCTGTTCGCCGTACCCGGGACCGCCAGCGGGCCGTGCACGGCTGGACGATGCGAGCGGATCGCAGCTCTCGACAGCCGGTAAAACACTCGAGCTGCTGCTCCATCCACCGGCTACGCAGCTCGCGACCGATATCGACCATCGGAACCCCCCAGTTCAAGCTTCAAGATCTCGGTGACCGCAGTACTGATATCCGGTGTTGTCCGCAGGCTGAATCATGTTCTGCTGCAATCAGTTACCGTGCCCGTTGCGCCGTGGTCGGGAGTTCGCCCACCCGACCTGACAACCGATTGGGCACCCGGGAACGAACCTAGCAGCGCACGTGGTCCGCCGTGGCTCGAACGGATCGAGGGACCGGTGCAGCGGGGGCTTGACTAGATGTGAGCCGAACCCGTCCTGGCCTCGTCTTCGGCATAGCTACGGCCACGCTATCGGAGCGCCGGAAATCGACGAGACTGGTGCTGGGACCGTAACGAATGGAGGAAACATGCGAGCGACGGTCACCCACGGCCCCGGCGCCGTCACCTCGAACCCTGACCGAGCCTGAACGCGGTGACTCGAAGCCTCGGACCGGCGGCCACGGACACCCTCGACGGAAGAGGTAAGGAACCATGGAAGAAACGGAGCGAGACCAGCGATTGATCCACCGGGTCGACCATCTGTACGCGACCGACCCACAATTTCGGGCCGCAGCACCACTGCCGGAGGTAACCGACGCCGCGCACAGGCCGGGCCTGCGGCTGTGGGAAGTGGTGGAGGAGTACCTGGACGGCTACGCCCGCCGACCGGCCTTGGGGCAGCGAGCGCGGGAGGTGACGCGGGACGAGGCCACCGGACGTCGCACGACGACGCTGCTGTCGGGCTTCGACACGATCACCTACGGCCAGCTGCACGACCGCGTCATCGCGTTGGCCAACTCGTGGCAGTCGAGCGGCTTTCGTGCCGGTGACTTCGTCGCCGTGCTGGGTTTCACCAGCGTTGGTTACGCGGTGATCGATCTGGCGTGTATCCGCCTGGGCGCCGTGTTCGTGCCGTTGCAGACCAGCTCGACTGCCGCCCAGCTGGCGCCGATCGTCGCCGAGACGCAGCCGCGGATCTTCGCTACCAGCATCGAATCCCTCGACGTTGCAGTCGATGTCGTGCTCGGTGCTCCCACAGTCCAGCGGCTGGTGGTCTTCGACTACCTCGGTGACGACGATGAGCAACGCGAGCGTTTCGAGGCGGCGACGGTGCGGCTGGTCGCCGCAGGCCGCACGCTGGATGTGGTGCCGCTGCTGCAGGAGCTGGCTGTCGGGCGCGGGCTGCCGATGGCGCCGCCGTTCGTTCCCGCGGCCGGCGAGGATCCGCTGGCCACGCTGATCTACACGTCGGGCAGCACCGGCACGCCCAAGGGCGCCATGTACACCACCGATCTGGTGGCGAGACTCTGGCTACGGCCGCACAGTCCGTCGCTCGACATCGGTATCGAGGTCCCGGCGATTCACCTGCAGTACATGCCGCTGAGTCACGTCTATGGGCTGGCGTGGCTGATCAGCACGCTGTCCGCCGGCGGCATCGGATACTTTGCCGCCGAGAGCGACATGTCCACGTTGTTCGAGGACATCGGGTTGGTTCGTCCTACGGCATTGAACCTCGTTCCGCGGGTGTGCGACATGATCTTTCGGCGATACCGCCAGGAGCTGGATCAGCCGCCGGCCGACGGGCAAAGTCCCGACGAACTGGACGACGCTGTGAAATCCGAACTGCGCCAAGATTTTCTCGGTGGCCGAGTGGTGTCGGCGATGTGCGGCAGCGCGCCGCTGTCGAAGCAGATGCATGCTTTCATGGAGTCGCTGCTCGACTGTCCCGTCAGCGATGGCTACGGGTCGACGGAGAACGGCGGCGGAATCATGCGCAGCGGAAAGATTCTGCGTCCGCCGGTGACCGATTACAAGCTCGTCGACGTTCCGGAGCTCGGCTACTTCACCACCGACGAGCCGCATCCGCGTGGGGAGCTCTACATGAAGTCGACCAGCCTGATTCCCGGCTATTACAAGCATCCCGAGCTGACCGCCGAGATATTCGACGAGGACGGTTTCTACAAGACCGGCGACATCATGGCGGAGATCGCGCCCGATCAGCTGGTGTACCTCGACCGCAGCAATAACGTCATCAAGCTTTCGCAGGGCGAGTTCGTCGCGGTGTCCAAACTCGAGGCGGATTTCGCTGCCAGCCCGTACATCCGGCAGATATTCGTCTACGGCAGCAGCGAGCAGGCGTTCCTCCTGGCCGTGGTCGTACCGAACCACGACAGGATCGGCGACGGCGACGCCCGTGCGCTGATCGCGGAGTCGTTGCATCAGATCGCGGCCGAGAACGATCTTCCCGGCTATGAGATCCCGCGAGACTTCCTGGTGGCGTCCGAGCCGTTCACCCGTGCCAACGGCCTGCTGTCGGGAATCGGCAAGTTGTTGCGCCCGGCGCTCAAGGTCCGTTACGGCGAACGGCTGGACGCGATGTACGCCGATATCGCAGCGGGGCAGGAGAACCAGATCGATCAGCTACGCGCGGTTGCCCGGGAGCTCCCGACGATCGACACCGTTCGACGCGCCGCTGTGGTAACGCTCGGCTCGGAGGCCGCTGGGACGGGTCTGCCAGCCGACGCCAAATTCGTTGAGCTCGGCGGTGATTCGCTCTCGGCATTTTCCTACGGCTCGCTGCTGGAGCAGATCTATCACATCGACGTGCCGGTGCAGACGATCATCGGCCCCACCGCAACACTGGACACCATCGCGGATTACATTGACGGCGAACGTACTTCGGCCTCGACGCGGCCCACGTTCGCCTCGGTGCACGGCCGCGACGCGACCGTCGCCCGCGTAGCCGATCTGACATTGGACAAGTTCATCGACGTGCAGACGTTGGAGGCCGCGCCCGCGCTCGAGGCGCCGACCGGCACGGTGACCACTGTCCTGCTCACCGGCGCCAACGGGTATCTCGGCCGCTTCTTGTGCCTGGACTGGCTCGAGCGGCTGGCGCCGATCGGGGGAAGACTGATCTGCCTGGCTCGCGGCGCCGACCCGATCGCGGCGCGCCAGCGCATCGAGGCCGCGATCGACAGCGGTGACGCCGAGTTGTCCCAGCACTTCCGCGATTTGGCCGACAAGCACCTCGAGGTCCTCGTCGGTGACGTGGGAGCCGCGCACCTCGGCGTCGACACCCCCACCTGGAACCGCCTGGCCGAGTCGGTCGACCTGATCGTGCATGTGGCTGCGATGGTCAACCACGTGCTGCCGTACAGCCAGCTGTTCGGTCCGAACGTGGTGGGCACCGCAGAAATCATCAAATTGGGAATCACCAAGCGGCTCAAGCCGATCGATTACATTTCGACGGTGGCGGTGACCGCACTGCCCGACGGCAGCTTCGTCGGCGAAGACGTGGACGTGCGCGCGGCCAGTCCGTCCCGTTCCCTGGACGCGTCGTACGCCAGCGGCTACGCAACCAGCAAGTGGGCCGGTGAGGTGCTGCTGCGCGAGGCACACGATCTGTGTGGGTTGCCGGTAGCGGTATTCCGTTCCGACATGATCTTGGCGCACTCGCGGTACTCGGGCCAGGTCAACGTGACCGATATGTTCACTCGCCTGGTCCTGAGCCTGGTGACGACCCACATCGCGCCGCGGTCCTTCTATCAGCTCGACGCGGCCGGCAACCCGCAGCGCGCCCATTACGACGGGCTGCCAGCCGACTTCACCGCCGCGGCGATCGCCACCCTGGGTGGGATTATCACCGGCGAATACCGCACCTACAACGTGCTCAACACCTACGACGACGGTATTTCCCTGGACACGTTCGTCGACTGGCTCACCGCGGCAGGCAACAAGATCGACCGGATCGAGAACTACAGCGAGTGGCTGATCCGGTTCGAAGCGGCGCTGCAGGCATTGCCCGAGGACCAGCGGAAGAACTCCGTGCTACCGCTGCTGAGTGCCTATGCCCGCCCCGCGGCACCGATGCCGAAAGCCCCCATGCCTGCGGAAAAGTTCCGCGCCGCAGTGCAATCCGTCGCGATCGACAGCGCAAAGGATGTGCCACACCTGACCGAACCGTTGATCGACAAATACGTGACCGATCTACAGCAGCTGGGGCTGCTCGCGTCCGCCTCGGGAGCTTCCGCGGCCTGAATTCGCTAGGCGGAGCCGAGCGCTAGCGAGGTGGAGCTGTGACCTCGAGTGTCGAACTGCGGGTGTATGCCGAGCTGAACGACTTCGTGCCGGTGGCTGCGCGGTATGCGGCGCAGCTGCGGCCGATCCGTCCGCATCAGACCGTGAAGGACATCGTCGAGGCCGCGGGCATCCCGCACACCGAGGTCGACCTCCTGCTGGTGAACGGTGAATCGGTCGACTTCGGTCATCGCCCGCGGCCGGGTGACCGGCTCGCCGCCTACCCGGTGTTCGAGACATTGGATATCGGGCCGCTGACGCGGGTGCGTGCCCGTCCGCTGCGCGATCCGCGGTTCGTTGTGGACGTCAATCTCGGCGGGCTCGGGCGGCTGATGAGGTTGATGGGACTCGATGCTCGCGTCCCGGCCGATGCCGACGACACCGCGCTGGCTGCGGCCGCCGCGGCCGAGCGCCGGATCATACTCACCCGCGACCACGGACTTCTCAAGCGCCGCACCGTAACTCACGGGGTGCTCGTGCGTTCGGACCGGCCCTTCGAGCAGATCGTCGAGGTGATCCGCCGCCTCGATCTGGCCGATCGGTTGCTGCCGTTCAGTCGCTGCTTGCGCTGCGGCGGGGTCTTGGCCGACGTGGCCAAACAGGACGTCGTCGACAGACTGGAACCACTCACCCGGGACTACTACGACACCTTCAGGCAGTGCCGGGAGTGCAGCTGGATCTATTGGGAGGGTTCGCATCAGCAGCGGCTGAACGACCTCGTTACCCGGATCTGCGACGCGATCGGACCGGATTAGATGCCGTGCGCCCGTGCATAATTCGGTCCGGTTCGTGCCATACGACATTGTCGGCACAGGTCTCGGCGATGGCTGTGGCCCGGCGGGCTACCGTACTCGCTGCGACTGTGCTGTCCGGGTGGCGATCTGCGTCCGCGACGAGACGCCGAGTTTGCCCAGGATCTTGCCGACGTGGTGGTCGACGGTGCGCGGCGAGACCACCAGCTGCTGTGCGATCTGCCGGTTGCTCAGGCCCTGTGCGACCAGTTCGGCCACCTGCTGCTCGCGTGCGGTCAATACGACGCCATCCTGCTTCGAGGGTTCGACGGCGGCACACTCGTCACGCTCGAGGGCGCAGGCGATCGCCTGGTCGTGGTCGAGGCTCTCGCCGCGTGCGCGCTTCGAGCGCAGCACCGCCTCGGGCAAGGCCGCGGTGACGGTTCGTTCGCAAGTGTCGTGCAGCTCTCGGTAGGGACCGAACGCCGTGACCGTTGTATTGATTCGCCGCCACTCCGATGCGACTGCTCCGAGCAGCCCTGCCGCTCGCTGGTACTCGCCCCGGGCGGCGGTGCTCCAGGCCAGCAGTTCGATCATGAGTGCCGTGGCCACGCGGTCGTTGAGCTCGGTCTGGATCTCCAGACCGGCACGGGTCGTCGCGATTGCCTGGTCGTACTCGCCCTGCACGTGATGGTGCATGCCGAGGGCCCACAGGGCCAACGATTTACTCCATTGCTCGCCGCACTTGTCGGCCAGGGCGATCGCCTGCCGGGCGGTCTCCGGTGCTCTGTCGTCGCGGACGTGTACTTGCGCGATGGCGAGCCGGAACAGGGTCATCCGGGCCAGGTCGTCATCGTCGGGGTTATCGGCGAGGAGGCGCTCGCAGATGGCGACGGCCGCTGCGGGCAGGCCGTGAAAGCGCATCGAGGTGCCGCGCAGAACCTCCACCCAGGCAATGGCACGGTGATCGCCCACAGCAGCGGCGCGGGCGGTGCACTCGTCCAGTGCCCGGTCGGCCTGGTCATGGTCGCCTTGTAGCAGCATCACCCATGCCGCGACCCACAGCGCTGGGATCCGTTCTGGGTCGCCCTCGTCGGAGTTGCGCAACGCTCGCTCGATCCATCGTCGCCCGTCGCCGAGGTATTTATCGGTACACCAGTGGTAGCGCAGCGATGTGACCAGTGTCAGGGCCTCGTGTGTGGCGGTCGGCTCGTTGGTCGCCCAGTCCAGTGCCGCCCGGAGGTTGTCGTGCTCTGCGCGCAGCTCGGCCAGACCGGCCGCCTGGCCTGGCCCGTTCCATGCCTCGGCGGTCCGCTCGGCGAGCGCGAGGTAGTAGTCGCAATGTCGCTTGCGCAGGGCGTCGGTCTCACCCAGTTCGCTCAGCTGGTGCCATCCGTACTCTCGGATCGTTTCCAGCATCCGGTACCGCGGTGGGCCGTCGGTCGGCGTGAGCACGAGGATCGACTGCATGATCAAGCGGTCGATCAGGTCCATGATCTCCTCGCGCGGCAGGTCGGGGCCGGCGCACACGCCCTCCGCGGCGTCCAGGGTGAAATCTCCGGCGAACACCGACAGGCGCGCCCACAGCAGCCGCTTCGCCGGTCGCAGCAGCTCGTAGCTCCAGTCGATCAGCGCCCGCAGCGTCCGCTGCCGCGGCACCGCGGCCCGCACGTCGATGTCCAGCAGGGTGAACCGGTCGTCGAGTCGTTCCAACAGCGCCGGCATTGTCAGCGACCGTAGCCGGGACGCGGCCAGTTCGATGGCGAGCGGGATGCCGTCGAGCCGGCGGCAGATTCGCGTAACCGTGTCCATATCCTCGTCGGTCACAGTGAGTTCCGGACGCACTGCCCGGGCCCGTTCCACCAGCAGTGCCGGCGCTTCGAAAGTGGCAAGTGCCGCCGGTGTGACCGCCGTGCCCGAGTCCGGAATCGACAGCGGCAGTACTGGATACACGTGCTCGCACACGATCCCGAGCGCTTCCCGGCTGGTGGCCAGAATCCGCAGGCCGGCACATGCTTTCAGGAGGTGCTCGCACAGCTCACCGGACCTTTCGACCAGGTGTTCGCAGTTGTCCAGCACGAGTAGCGCCCGCAGGGGAGCGAGATGGTCGACGAGCTGCTGCTCGGCGCTCCGGTTCGACATGTCCACGATTTCCAGGCTGGTCATCACCGCCCGTGCTATCAGATCCGCGTCGCCGACGCGGGCCAGATCAACCAGCCACACCCCGTCTGGAAACGACTGGCCGGCCGCGGCCGCGACCTCGGTGGCCAGCCGGGTTTTTCCGACCCCGCCCACACCGGTCAGCGTGACCAGGCGCGCACTCGTGAGAAGCTTGCGGACGTTGCGGATATCCCGTGCTCGTCCGACCAAGCTGGTGACCGCGAACGGCAGGTTGCCGACCACGCGAGCAGGCTTGCTTCTCGCCACAGGACCAATCTAACCCCGCCGACTAGGATGCGGTCGTAGTTCGATCCTCGATGATCAGGGAGGGGCTCGACGATGACCATGATCCCACTGACCGCACCCGACGGGCCGATCGACGCGATGCTGGAGACCCCCGAGGGCTCCGGCCCGTGGCCTGGAGTCGTGGTCCTGCACGACGGCATCGGATTGAGCGAGGATGTCCGCGACACCTGCCGTCGCCTGGCCGCCAACGGTTATCTGGCCGTCGCCCCGAATCTGTACGCGCGCGGCGGCGCCCGCTGTGTGCCGGCCGTGATGCGGGAGGTCATCAGCACCGGTGGAGGTCGCGCCACCCGTGACATTCTCGCTGCCCGTGACCACCTCGTCGCCGACGGCGACTGCACGAGCAAGGTTGCCGTGGTGGGTTTCTGTCTCGGCGGTGGTTTCGTATTGCTGGTGGCCCCCAAGGGTTTCGACGCCGCAGCGCCGTTCTGCGTGTCACCGGCCTGGGGTACAACGCGAAGGCCACCGAGGACGCCTGGCAGCGCATATTCGCCTTCTTCGACACACATCTGAGCTGAGCGAACCTACGAGGCCTTGGATTCCTTTGAGCACCGGACTATTTCGGGGCATGGTGCGGATTCGGGTTCGTCGCCTCGATGCGCTCGAGCTGTCCCGGCGACAGCTGGATTCGCGGTAGTGTGCGGGAGTCGCGCTGCGCGCAGCCACCCGCTCACTGTCCTGCAGCCTGCTCAGTCGGTGATGTGGTCGAAGTCGATCAGCAAATGTCTAGGGCCGCGGAAGATTTGGCTTCGCCGATAGGGTGGCGGATCGACGACCAGGCGGGGTGTCGCGACGCGGCGAAGGAAGATTTCGAGTGTCAGGTTGACTTCCAGTCGTGCGAGCGGACCGCCGAGGCAGGTGTGGATGCCGCTGCCCCAGCCGAAATGCTCGTTGTCGGGGCGGTGGATGTCGAAGTGGTTCGGGTGGGCGAACCTGTTCGGGTCGCGGTTGGCGGCGGCGTAGACCAAATGCACCGCCGCGCCTTTCGGAATGATTGTGCCGGCGATCTCGATATCGGCGGTGGCGCTGCGGCTGGGGAAGAACTGCACCGCCGCTTGTAGTCGCTGGACCTCTTCGATTGCGCGGGGGAGCAGCTCCGGTCGGCGGCGCACCTGGTCGTAGCACCCGGGATTGCGTAGCAGCGTCATCACACTGTTGGCAATTGTGTTGACCGTCGAGTCGTGACCGGCGACAAGCAGCAGCATCGCATTGGACAACGCCTGCTCGGGAGGCATCGGGCCATCGGGGCCGTCGTCGCGAATCAATGTCGACAACAATCCCTGGCCGGGCTCGCGGTGCAGCGCTTCGATCAGGTCGGCCAGATATCGCAGGAGCGCCGCACGGCTTGCGCGGGCTTGCTCGGTGCGGGTCCTGCCCTGCTCGGTGGCCGCATCCGGGCCAAGATCGATGCCGGTCAACATGTCGTAGATCCAGGCATGGAACCGGGGCTCGTCTGCGAGCGGAACCCCGAGGATCTTGCAGATCACCGTCACCGGCACCGGGTACGCATAGTCGTCGACCACGTCCAGCCGGGTCTCGCCGGCGGCTGCGAGGTCGTCGAGCAGCCTGTTGCACACACGCACGATGTCGGGCTCCGCGCCGGGGATGACATCGGGTGAGTGCGGTGGACCGAAGTGGCGCATCACCTGTCGGCGCGCCCGATCGTGTGCAGGGGGATCGGACACGATGATGCTCGGCCGGCGACCGTAGGTCAGCATGTCCTCGGCGCCGGGTTCGGGGTCGGCGTCTGCTGTCAGTGTGGCGCCCAACGGACTGCGGCTGATGTCGGAGCTGATCCGCGGGTCGTGTGCCAGCGCCAGCAATTCCCGGTAGCCGGTCACCACGTACAGGTCCTCGGCCACTCGCGCGACCGGGGTCCGGCGCAGTTGGTCGAAGAACGGGTACGGGTCGGCGCGGTGCTCGTATTTCATTGCCTCTGCCCAGGCGGTCGCTGCAGTCATGCTGGCTCCCTTGGTCAGTGGAACTCGGCACCCCGTGAGGTGGGGTCGTGGCCGGTCAGCACCACGTCGGGAAGCCCGGTCGGCTCTCGCGGGTCGGGGAAGCGGGCCGGCACGGGGGTCGGGTCGGCGGCCTGGTCGTAGCCCGGCGGTGGTGGCGGGAAAGGCGCAGAGCGCTCGATCATCGCCGCGTAGTACGGCAGCCACTTGCCGTGGTTGAACGTCACGGCACCGACGATGCGACCACGGCGGCCGTAGGCGGCGGCAAAGCGATAGTCGCCGGGAGACCCCTGGGTGAACGCGATCTGATCGCCGAACGAGCACACCCCGACACCTTTGATGTTCACCCCGAATTGCGCCGACCAGAACGACGGCAGCGGCAGATGGGGTCGCCGGTCGGTTTCCAGGCTGATCATGTTGTTCGCGGCGACCTGCGCCCCGTACACGGCGTTGTCCCAATGCTCCATCGAGATGAACTGGTATTCGTACAGCACGTGTGGCTGACGCGCGATATCCCCGGCCACGAAGATGTTGTCGGTCACCACCGCGTTGATGTCGAACGCGCGACAGCCCGCATCACAACCGACTCCCCAGAAACCGGCGGCCAGCCCGGCGCCCTGCAACCACTCGACGTTGCGGATGGACCCCAGCGACGCGACCACCACATCGACATCCAGCGTGGTCCCATCCGATAGTCGGGCCCGGCGCACATGCCCGCCGTCGTCGCCGTCGAGCGCTTCCACCGACACGCCGGTGCGCAGGTCGACCCCGGCGCTGCGCTGCATGCGTGCGGCGATATCGCCGATCACCCCGCCCAGCGGCCCAACCAGCGGCCCGCTTCCCCGCTCGGTGACGGTCACCGGCAGGCCCAGTTGGCAGCACACCGAGGCCATCTCCGAGCCGACGAACCCCGCGCCGACGACGAGAACCCGCTTCGGGCCCGCGTGCAGCGCCGCCTGCAGCCGGGCCGCGTCATCGCAGGTGCGCAGTGTGAACACCCCTTGCAGGGCGCCCTCAGCCGGATCGAACCATGGTCGCGCCCGGACGCCGGTGGCGATGAGCAGCCGATCGTAGGGCACCGTGTCCCCGGTGGCCAGCAAGACCCGGCGGTTCACCCGGTCCAAGCCGGTCGCGGCCACACCGAGCCGCCAGTCCGCGTCGATGGCCCGCATACGGGGCAGCTTGGTGTGATCGGCGCGAACCGATCCCCCGAGGACCTGCTTGGACAACGGCGGGCGGTCGTAGGGTTCGTGCGGCTCATCACCGATGAGGGTCAAGGGCCCGCGGAAACCCTTGTCCCGCAATGTCTCCGCGGCGCGTAACCCGGCCAGCGACGCCCCCACGATCACGATGCGACCCTCGGCCCGAAACGTCGCAACGACGTCCGCGACCAGCGATGCGGTGCTCACGTCGCCTGCTCCGCCCCCTCGGGGGTGTAGCTCTCGATCAGGATCGCCTGCACCGGGCACGACGCCGCCGCCCGCAAAACCCGCTGGCGCTGGGTGTCGTCAGGATTGGGGTCGTAGGCCAATGCCTCCTCACCCAGCAGTGTGAGCACCTTCGGCGCCAGCGGAACACATTGTGCGTACCCCTGACACCGGTTCAGATCAACCACGATGCGCATCCGTCAGCTCCTCGTTCGAAGCGCTTTCCGGTGTAGCCACCGCCGATGCCGTGGCCTGTTCATTCGTCGGCTGACAACCATCTACGGTCTTCAGTTTCCCACGGTTGGGATCGGTTCGGGTGGGTGTCGTGGCGAAGGCAGTGGCGTCGCCAGTTCCCCCCGTCGGGCAGCCCGCCACCGCCGCTGCCCGGAGTCGATGGCACTGCGGATCTCTCCAGCCCGGTCGGTCGAGCCCGACTTTCCGTGACCGGTACTCGATGCCACCGAGCCCGGCACGCTGTGCGTGTCCGGACTCGGTCATCGGCGCTAGAAGCTGCCCCAGCTACCCCAACCGGGTGGCTTCCACCAGTTCCCCCAGCCGGGACCCCAGCCCCCACCGCCGCCCCAGCCGCCGCCGTGGCCGTGGCCCCAGCCGCCGCCGTGGCCGTGGCCCCAGCCGCCGCCGTGGCCGTGGCCCCAACCACCGCCGTGACCCCAGCCGTGGCCGTCGACGGGCTGGGTTGCAGAGGGGGGCGCCGATGCCTGCGCGGCGGGTGCTGGTGCCGCGGCTGTGATGACCGGAATCGCAGCAACTGCGGCTATACCCGCGGCAGCCGCCAACCGCGCGAACTTGGTGTGTGAATTCTTTCTCTCGATCATGATTGGGCTCCAGATGCTGTCCCGACCTGCCCGAATTCTACGCGGTTTCGCCGAAGTCCAGAAGTTGCCGCGTTAACCCGGCTATAATCCTCGACCGATTCTCCACGGGTGCTTCGGCCACAACCATTTCGAGGTCGCGCGCTAGCCAGTTCATCAACGGCCACTCCGATCTGCTGCTCGGGCTGGTCACCGGAACTCTCGATGCCCTCGCCGACGTTCGTACATACTGCGACCGCAGCGGCACCCACGCCGCACCGGATACCTGCTGGCTCACGCTGCGCGGGCTGCGCACACTGGCTGTTCGCATGGAACGCCACGAACGCTCAGCTCTCGCCGTCGCGCAGTGGCTGCAGTCGCAGCCCGGTGTTCAGCGGGTGCTCTTCCCTGCGCTCGATACCGATCCCGGCTACGAGCTGTGGCGCTCCCGATTGTCGTGGTTGGTCTGTGGTCGTTCATGGTCATCCGCAACCGTTCTCGTTGAAAGTTTTTGGGCGAGCTGCATGTTCGAATCAGAGGCAAGCACTCACGGCATGACCGAGCCGCCCGCGATGTCGAGCGTGATGCCGGTGATCCACGATGACGCGGCGGAGGCGAGGAACAGCGCCGCGGAAGCGACGTCGTCGGGTGTGCCCAGTCGTCCCATCGGGAAGCCGCGCAGCAGGTGCTGCCGTTGTTCGTCGCACATGAAGCGCCGCATCCGCTCGTGCTCGATCGTGGCGGGCGACACGCAGTTGACGCGAACCCCTTGGGGTGCCAGCTCTTTGGCCAAGTGACGACTCATCGACACCACTCCCGCTTTGGCTGCCGCGTAGGCGGCCGAGGCCGGGGTGGCCTGTCGGACCGACGATGACGCCATGGTGACGACGGAGCCGCGGCGGGCGATCAGGTCCGGTAGGAACGTCGAGACGGTCAGGAACGTCGCCGTGAGGTCGGAATCCACTACGTGACGCCAGTGGTCGGCGGTCTCCTCGATCGACGGACCGCGCAGGTCGAGCAGAGTCGCCGGCAGGTTCTCGACGCCGCCAGGGCTGTATTGGGTGAGGCCGACAGCTACACCGGATTCACGGTGGATGCGGTAGCCAAGCGCGCGGACGTGGCACGTGCCACGGTCTACTACCAGTTCGGGTCGAAAACGGGCCTGCTGGAAGCGGTTTGCGATGATCTCGGTATGGTCGGCGGCCTGTCCCAGCTGGTCAACGCGTTCACCAATCCCGAACCACTCGCGGGGCTCGCCGAATTCATCGTCTGCTTCGCGCGGTTCTGGCAGGCCGACCGTCCCGCCATGCGACGGCTGCGCGCGTTGGCCGCACTCGACGCCGACGTCCGCGCGGTCATCAGCGCCCGCGACGAGCGACGCCGCGAAGGTTTGGAGGTATTGGCGACTCCCTTCACCGACACCGACGGGAACCGGACGGAGGAAGGCGCCGATCGGCAGGTGCGAATCCTGCTGGCCCTCACCAGCTTCGAGACGTTCGACACGATGGCCGGCCCGGACGGCGACCTGTTCGACGCCGTCCCGGTGATCACCGGGATCGCGTCCACCGTGCTGGGAGCAAACGCATAGGAATATTCGGCCCCGGAAGACAAGCCCCGGCGGCGCATCGGCGCGCTGTGCAGGTGCCGGTCCCGCCGTCGATCAGGCGCTGCGTACGTGTTCGGCGGTATGGACTTCGGCCTTGTCGTCGGTTGGTGTGTCGCCGGCCCCAGCCTTGATCTGGGCGATTTGCTTGGCGGCGTCCGCGGTGAAGTACCCGCCGACGACGACGCCTGTGAGCACGGTGAAGTTCGCGGTCAGCGGATCCAGGGCGTGATCGCCTCGACTACCGACGAGACTCGAGAAGGCCGTCCAGGCAACGAGAATCAGATAGGTCACGACGAATCCGGCGGCGATGGCATCACGCATCGAGTTCCGGCTCGCCCGCCCCTGTGCTCGCTTGCGTTGCATGAGCCAGACCCCGAAGAAGGTCGCCGCGGCTATCACTCCGGCGCCGCCCGCGAGCGGGCAGTCCCTCCTTTTGAAGAAGTAGTCCCATAGTGGGGCAACAGCCGCGACGAGGACCGACGAGGTCACGAGAACCGTGGCGCCGATCGTGGTCGCGCTGAGTTCGGAAAGTTTGGGCATGGTGTTCTCCCGAGGGTAGGTCCGCCCGGCTCGGTATCAGCCTCCGGTTCCGTTGAGGGCGTTGATATCTGCGCGGAGTGCGGCGATGTCGATGAGCTGCGTGTTGGTGTCCTCCTGGGTGATCACGACCCATGCCTCGTCCAGGCAGGCCGCCGTCCAGGCGGTGGTGGACTGCTGCTGCGCGCCCCAGGTGACCCAGGTGTCGGTGTTGTTGCCGTCGGCGGCCACCTTGAGGATGCAGTGGCCTTCGCTCGGGTCGGGCTGTTCACCGTTGGCGACGGTCCACGGCCGGTGTCGGCTGAACAGTTGGTCGGCATCGTCGGTGAGGGAGACCCCGCAGTAGGTGCCGGCGAAGGCGGCCATAGCGGCGTCGACGGCGGCCGGGTCGGTGTGGTCGACAGGGGCGAAAGCGCTGATCTTGCCGGCCCGATACCAAGCCAGCAGCAGCTGGGCGATGTTGGCGCCCTTGTCCACCCCATGATCGTATTTCAGGTATTCCGCGACGAGATCGTTTGAGCTTTCCCAGCTTTCGCTTTCCTGGCCGCGGGCGGCCTTGGCCATCCGGTAGTGCTGGCGGCCGGCGAAGGTACAGTCGCCGACCCCGCTCGGGTGACTGTTACAGGTCGGGTCGGGTCCGTTGCCGAGCATGCCCCAGTCGGTGATGCCTTGGCTGACATCGACCGGGTATTCGGGTGCGGGCAACGGTTGGCCGGACCGGGTGTAGTCGTGCAGATATTTCAGCGGAAACCGGTCGGCGGGCGCCAGTGCGGGTAGCCGGCCGCGTTTGCCGGGTGTGCGGTGTTCAGACATGTGCTTCTGCCTTTTCTGTGACGAGTCTCGTGAAAGCCGGTGCGACGCCGTTGCCCGGGCCGCCTGTGAAGAAGTAACTGCGTTTCCTCCAGTGGAATCGGATGCCTTCCACTACACCCGGACACCGGACCTGCGGAAACGATCAAATCGAGCTGAGGTTTTCACCGTTTGCGATCACCGCAGGGAAACGGCGGGGATGCCGGGAGCGACGCCCGCCTCAGGCGGCGTCGTCGGCGGGGACATCCACCCGCACTTGGTCGATACCGACTTCGCGCAGCACAGAACCCAATGCAACGCTTCGGAATCGTCGGAGGCACGCCACAACAGCGACCACGGATAGCACGCGGCAGGCTCGATCAGTGGCAGCCACCGCAGCCCGGGAATCGGTGTGCAGGACCGGGGTACGCACAGTGCGCACCGGCGCTCCCGCAGCAGGATGCGTGCGCACATCATGCTCTGGACGGTGCCCGGAAATACGGTGGGGATGAATCCCGCCAGCAGGCACAGGTCCCGGACGAACTGGTTGTATTCCGGCGCGCGTGTCTCGTCCGCGAACAGCAGTGCCGTGTCGGCCAGATCGGCGACCGCCACCGCATCCCGGTCGCCCAGCCGGTGCCCGTCTCCGACGAGCACACCCATCGGGTCCAGCCGTACGATCTGCGAGGCGATGCCGTTCGGGGCGTGCGCAGCGCGACCGATGCCGATGTCCAGCCGGCCCTCGGCGAGTAGCCGATACTGTTCGGGCACACCGGCTTCCACGTGATGGATCTCGATGAGTGCCGGAAGGTGATCGCGCACCGCGTCGAGAATCAGCGGCATCGTGTCGAAGCTGGCGTCGCCGACCGCGACCCGGAGTTCGGCGGCTACGGTCGCAGCGCGGGTTGCGGCGACGGCGCGGTCGAGGTTATGGAGGATGCGGCGGGTCTCCGACAGCATGACGTCCCCGGCTGGCGTGAGCCGCACGTAGTGGGTGGTGCGTTCGAGCAGTGCGACCCCGAGCTCGCGTTCCAATCGCTGAATCTGCTGGCTCAGCGCAGACTGCACAATGTGCTCGCGGGCGGCGGCGCGTCCGAAATGCAATTCCTCGGCCACGGTCACGAAGAACCGCAGCTGTCGTATCTCCACCGGTAGTCTTTCGGCTCAGCAATCTCGGTAGACACAAGTGTGCGCGGTATCCAGGGCCGAGACCTGCGTACTCGGCTACCTGTTTCTGCTGGTCACGACCTCGCGGAAGCAGGTAGGAGGCAATGCCGAAGTGGTCGGCCACAGGGGGAGCGGCTTTCAGCTGTGATCGGTCCAGGCGACAGCTCGCAACGGAAATGACCCCGTCCCACGCACTGGCGCTGGCAGTGCGACCAGCCTGGCACCGATGTCGGGAACCGCGTCCAGGTTCGTCATCTGCTCGATAATCGGAATTCCCGCGCCGAGCAGTGTGTGGTGGCACGGTCGTGTCGGCAGTGTCGTGTCGTCGATGTCGAGCGAATCGATTCCGACCAGCGCTACATTGGCGGCGACCAATGCATCCGCGACCTCGCCAACCAGGAACGGATGGTCAGGGCTCCGGTACGCCGGCCCACCCCACCGGGCCGACCATCCGGTGTGCACGAGCACCGCCTTGCCCCACAACCGCGCGGGATCGCCGAGCACGTCCGGCCCCACCACACGGGTCCCCACCGCGCGGATCATCACGATCGCCACGTTGAACAGCCGTTCCAGCGGCAACTCGGCGATGTCGGCGCCATCGGCGTGGAAAAGAAAAGGCGCGTCGATATACGTCCCGGTATTGCCGACCATATCCACACTGTCCGAGATCGGATGGGACAGCTCCACAACCGCCCTTCGGCCGCCTGGACACCCCAACCAGGTCACCATCATTCCGGTCAGACGCGCAGCAGGAAGTAAGCGGCGGCTCCCGAACCGATCACGGCGCCGCCGTAGCAGGCCAGGCTGATCAGCACGCTGAAACGCCTCAGCCGCAAGCCGTCGTAGAGCGTGTAACGGAAGCGGTGTGCCCAATGGAACAGAGCCAGCACACAGAGTGCGAAAAGGACCAGCCGGGTGACAGGATTGCGCAACACCGAGAGCAGGTATGCGTGGTCCGGCGCCGAAAGCCAGCCCAGCGGGAAGGCGAGGCCGAACAGGAACAGCACCACCGGTACGAGCAGCGCAGCGGCCATGCCGCCGACGCTGAACAGCAGCCACACCAACGGTTCCGGGGATTTCCGGTTCGTCATCGCAGCACCACCCACGCCACGATCGCCGTAAGCAGACCCCACAGCAGGTAGTTCAGCCCGACGATGACGACCGGTGCGACGCGCCGGCCCCGCACGCGCACCACGATCGCCTTGGGCGTGAGGTTGAACCAGGTGACCGTGTGCATGAGCACGAACAGCAGGGCGATCGTGTTCAGCGCGAGCACCCACGAGCCGGCGCTCCAGCTCAGAAACCGTTGGTACTCTTCGCTTCCGGAGCTGACCGCGTGGACCAGAAGCAGGAGGTACACCACGAACCAGGCGACGAACACGCTGCTGAGTTCGCGCAGGACGAAGATCAGGTACGAGCGGCGTCGCACCCACCAGAACGTGGAGACCGGCTTTCGGTACAACCGGGGTGTCGTGGTCATCGTGCCCGCCAGGGCATGAGGAAGTCTCGGAGCGCTTGCGTGGCCGCGGTCAGCTTGTAGCGTTGGATCGCGCCGGCCGGGTCGACCCCCTTGGGGCAGGCGGTGGTGCACTCGCCGACAAAGGTGCAGGACCATACACCGTCGGCGGACGCGAGAACGTCCCGCCGATCGGCGGCTCCCTCATCGCGCGAGTCGAGGTTGTAGCGTTGGGCCAGCGCGATCGCCGCCGGACCCAGGAACTCGGGCTCGAGCGCGTAGACGGGGCAGGCCGAGTAGCAGAGCATGCAGTTGATGCACATGCTGTACTTCTGGTAGTCGTCCATTTCGGATGGTGTTTGGAGGTACTCGCCGTCTTCGAGTGGGCGGTGTTCCTCCCTGATCAGCCATGGCTTGACCTCGGTCAGCTTGTGCATGAAGTCGCTGATCTCGATGACGAGATCCCGAATCACCGGGAAGTTGCGCAACGGTTCGACCCGCACCGGCCCCGGCGCGTAGTCGGTCAGGAAGGTGGCGCAGCTCAGTTGTGGGTCGCCATTGACGGTCATGCCGCAGCTACCGCAGATGCCCATCCGGCAGGACCACCGGTACGACACCGTTCCGTCGAGGTAGTCCTTGATGTGGTTGAGGCCGTCGAGCACTGTCCATTCCTTGCGCAGCGGAACCTCGTACGACTGCAGTACCGGTGCGGCCTCTCGGTCCGGTCGGTAGCGCGCGACCTGCATGGTTATCCGGTCTTCCATTGCCATCACCTCCCGTATACGCGTTCGCCGGGTGGCCAGCGAGTAATCGTCACCGGGAGGTGCGAAACGCGGCCCGAGCCGTCCGGCTGCCGATGAATCACCGAATGGGCCAGGAATCGCTCGTCGTTCCTGGTGGGGAAATCGGTCCGCTGGTGCGCGCCCCGGGATTCCTCTCGCGCCAGCGCGCAGGCGATGATGCATTCCGCCACGTCGAGCATGCACGACAGTTCCAGCGCCGCAACCAGTTCGGTGTTGAACGCCCGGCTGCGGTCATCGAGGCGGGCGTTGCCGAACCGATCGCGAAGCCGGCGCAACGTATCGGCCGCCTCGGCAAGGGAGTCGCCATCCCGGTAGATCCCGGCACTGGTCTCCATCGTCTGCTGCATCTCGGTGCGGATGTCCGCGATGCGTTCGGAGCCCTCGGCGTGGCGCGTGAGGTCCCGTTCCAGCCGGTCCTGTTCGGCACGGCCGAGCGCTGCGGCTGCCGGCGTCGGGCCGGCCGTAGCCGAGCTCGCGTACTCGGCGGCGGCACGACCGGCTCGCGCACCGAAGACCAGGCACTCGGGAAGGGAGTTCGACCCGAGCCGGTTGGCGCCGTTGATGCTGACACAGGCGACCTCTCCGGCGGCGTACAGCCCCTCCAGGGGTGTCGCGCCATGGATGTCGGTATGAACGCCGCCCATCATGTAGTGGACGACGGGGCGTACCGGGATCAGCTCCCGGACCGGGTCGATGTTCTGGTACTTCAAGCACAGCTCGCGCACGAACGGCAGCTTGGTGTCGACGAGATCCGCACCGAGGTGGCGTATGTCGAGGTGGACGACGTGTCCGTACGGTGTGTCGATGGTCCGGCCCTTGGCCAGTTCATGGACGAAGGCCTGCGACAGTCGGTCGCGTGGCCCGAGTTCCATGCTTCGCATCACCGGCTGCGGTGATGGCGTCCCGAGGTCGTAATCCTGCAGGTAGCGGTAGCCGTCCTTGTTGAGCAGCCAGCCGCCCTCCGCGCGCGTTGCCTCGGTGATCAAGATGCCGGTGAACGGAAGGCCGGTCGGGTGGTATTGGACGAACTCCATGTCCTTGAGCGGCGCGCCCGCCCGATAGGCCAACGCCATACCGTCGCCGGTCTTGATATTGGCGTTGGTGGTGAACGGGTACACGCGGCCGCAGCCACCGGTACACACGATGACAGCGCTGGCGAGAATCGTTTCGACGCGTCCGGTGGCCAGTTCTATGGCCACGACACCGCACACCTTGCCGTCGTCGACGAGCAATGTTGTGGCGAACCACTCGTCGTATCGGACGATGCCCTGATAGGACAGTGCGGTCTGGAACAGGGTGTGCAGCAAGTGAAAACCGGTTTTGTCGGCTGCGAACCAGGTGCGGTTGTTCGTCATGCCGCCGAATGCCCGTACCGCGATGTGCCCGTCCGGCCGGCGGCTCCATGGGCAGCCCCAATGCTCCAGCTGGAGCAACTCCCGGGGTGCTTCCTCCACGAAGGTTTCGACAGCGTCTTGGTCGCAGAGCCAATCGCTGCCGGAGACCGTGTCGTACGCATGGTCTTCCAAGCTGTCGCCGGGACCGGCGACTCCCGCGGCGCCACCCTCGGCGGAGACGGTATGGCTGCGCATCGGATAGACCTTGGACACGATGGCGATACTCAGCTGCGGGTTGTGTTCCGCGATGGCGATGGCCGCGCGCAGACCCGCGCCGCCCCCACCAACGATCACGACGTCGTGAAAAACGGTCATGTGGCACCACCCGGGCGTCGTCTGTCAGACCTCGAAATCGGCGCTGTGCTCGTCCATCAGGACCTTGCCGTCATGGCGGATGATTCTGATCCGAACGCTGCCGTCGTGGAATTCGTGCCGAATCCGGCGGCAGCCACAGTCGTAACGCAGATCGTCGATAACCAGGCCCGCTTCGTCGTCTTCGCGGTGGCGAGCCCCGCCCCTCAGTCTCCCGCACGGGGCGCGTTCCTTGCTGAACTGCTCGGTGGCGCTAAGCATCTCCACCTCCCGGCGAACCGATGGCACACCTTACTGGCAGGTAGGCACATAAGCGTACGCGCATTGCGCCGCGGTCGCAGGAGGCGTTCTGCCCTGCCTGACGCTCCCAACATGCACCCGAGGCAGTCTGTGTTGCTTGGCGATCCGGCTCATTGGAGAATCGAGGAGACACGATCGAACTCGGTGTGTTGCGGGTGCCGGTTGGTTTCTGCTGCGATCGGCGGTGATGGGTCTTGTTGGCTCGGATGTCGATACGACGCGTATTTTCGGCGATCATTGTCGCGATCGCGCTGCTCTTCGGGGTGTCGGCCGCGTCGGCCGTAGTGAGCAGGGTGGTAGTCGGGCGGTCGGTGAATGATTTGAATAACCGAGTTTTCGTGGCGCAACGGTCCGCCTCGGCGTTGCTGCGAGCCTATGTGGATCAGGAGACGGGCCAGCGTGGGTTCCTGCTGACCGGTGACCCGGTGTTTCTCGAGCCCTATACCGAGGGGCGCGCCCAGGCCGCACAGGCGCAGACTCGGTTACAGCAAGTTCTCGCCGGCGACGCGCAAGCCATGACCGCGCTCGACGCTGTATCGGCAGCCGCGAATGCCTGGGAAACGACGGCGGCCCAACCGGAAATCGCCGCTCGAATGGCCGGCCCGGTGCCTGGCGAGCAAATCGAATCATTGGGCCTCCTCGGCAAAGGCCTGTTCGATGCGCTTCGCAACAAAGCTGCCCAGCTTCAGTCTCGAACAGACGAAATGGCCGCACGTCAACTTCAACGGGTGTCCGCTGCGCAGCATGTCGCCAGGGTCGCGACCTTCATCTCGGTCGGGCTCCTGCTGCTGATCGTGGTGACGGCCCTTACGGTGCTGCCGCGACTGTTGAACAGGCCCGTCACCCGTCTGCTCAGACAAGTACGGGCAGTATCGGAAGGGAACTACGCCGTCGAGATCGAGCGGAACGGGCCGGTCGAGATCGCCACCATCGCCGACGCCGTCAACCACATGCGCGCCAGCATCCTCGCGAGCATTGATGACCGGCTGGCAGCCGAGAATGCGCTGACCCGGCACGACGAGCAAGCACGGATGGCCGCCGATCTGCACGACCGCACGATCAACCGAGTGTTCGGGCTCGGGCTCTTGCTCACTTCGGCAGCGAACCGGCATCCCCGTGTGAGATCGACGTTGAAGCCACTGATTGCCGAGACCGACGAAATTATCAGCGAATTGCGTAAGGTTATCTTCGATTTGAGCCATACCGACAATCCCGGCGCCCATGCCGAGCGTGGCTTGTCGGCCACGGTGATCAGGGTCGTCGAAAACATCTTCGACGGCACCGACACCGTGCCCGCGCTGGAATTCAGGGGCGCGGTCGACGGATCCGCCATCGAGCCTGGACTGCGACTCGCCGTGGTCGAGTTCCTGCACACGGCACTGGGCCCGATGGTTCCCGTCGTGAACCCTGCCGACCTGACCGTTCGGTTGGTCGCCACAGACGACGCACTGTGTCTACAGGTTGCGATCCGCAGCGATCACGCTGACGCCGACCAGGCTGAAAACCTCGACCGGCTCTCTGCTCTCATTGCGCGGTTGGGCGGCACGCTGAGCGCCGTCACCGACGAATCCGAGACGACCATCGCGTGGACCGTCCCCGCCGGCATGCAGCCACTGGTTGGTGATTGATGGTTCAACGCTCGAGACCGACTGTCGATCAGTGTGATGCGGGCGGGATGCTCTGCTCGTACCGGAAGACGTTGTGGGGGTCGTACTTCGCCTTGATCCTGCGCAGGCGCTCGAAGTGCGGTCTGCCCCAATAGGCGGTCTCCCACTCTTGCATTCCGACGTTCGGCACGTTGACGTAGGCGCCGTCCACATACGGCCGCAGCGCCTGACTGAACTCGGCGATCCAGCCCTGGGCCTGCGAGGTCAGCGGGTCGCTGACGCCCGGTTGTGGTGAACGAGTCCCCCAGGCCGCGCCGATCTCGCCGTAGAAAAGCGCGTCGCGATGCACGAACGCCGTGCCGCCGCGCGGCTCCCTGCCGATCGCCCCACCGAAGGCATCGACGAAGTAGTTGCTCTCCTGCGAGGGAGCGTTTCGCATGAAGGAACCGATCACGTCGATCGCCTCCTTCGGAAACCGCTCTTTGACGAACTGCGAGAAGAACTTCCAGTTCGCGGGCTCCTGCGCGAGCGGGACCTGGGATCCGGCAAAGATATCGCCCCAGTTACCGACCTGCACCGTGACGTCGGGCGTGCCGACCGACAGGATCGGAGCCAGCATCTGCCTGGCCTGCGCCTCTGCCCCCTCCACAAGCCACGCGGACAGCTGCATCTCGGACTTGTGGATCTCGAACTCGGATCCCAGACGGCTGTCGGCAGACGGCACCGTACGCTGCCATGCCTCGAAGACCCCGGACAGGTCCCCGAGTCCACTCCACGTCGCCTGCACGTTGGCCAGCCGTGTGAGCGGATGCACCTTGTAGGTGAGTTGCGTGACGATCCCGAAGTTGCCGTTTCCCGCGCCGCGAAGCGCCCAGAGCAGGTCCGAGTGGTGCTGCGCGTCAACGTTGATCACCTCGGCGCAGTCGTGACCCGACGGGACGACGACCTCGACCGCCATCAGACTGTCGCAGGCCATGCCGAGCCAGCGGTTGAGAGGCCCGAGGCCACCACCGAGCGTCGCACCGCACACACTGACGCTGCCCTCGCTTCCGGTTGTGACCGCGAGGTTCTGCTTCGCGAGCGTCGTCACCGCCTCCAGCTGGTTCAGCCCGGCGCCGATCGTTGCGTTACCAGCGCCGGGGTCGATCTTGACCGACTTCAGCTCGCTGACGTCGATCACGATGCCGTTGTCCACGTTCGACCAGCCCTCGAGGGCGTGGCGGCCGCTGCGCACCCGCAACGCGACGTCGTGCTGCCGCGCCCACGTGAGAGCGTTCACCACGTCCCGGGTTTCCTGCGCGAAGACGATGACCAGCGGATAATGCGAAAAGAGCTGGTCCCAGCCGAGTCGCGCGTCCGTGTACGACACGTCACCGGGGCGGACGATGTGACCGGTCAGCGTCGCGGGCGGGCATCCCGGCGCGTTCGCTTCGGCAATATCCGGAGTGTCTGCGGCTGTAAGGCCCGAAACAACGACTGCTCCGACACCGACGGCCGCCGACGATCTGAGCAGGTCACGACGAGAAAGATCGCTCATGTCCGGGTCCTCTCGATCGGGCTACGCCAGTACCCGGCCGCTGAGGAAACAATTACCCGTCAACCGCCGGGCAGTCCTTCGTGGTCTTCCCGAATGGCAACGGGGTCACGTGGCGGTGTGTCCCGACACATCAATCGAGGACGATCACGACCGCCCAAAGCGTAACTCAGCTCCGAACGCCTACCGGCCCGATTTGAATTTCTTATCCATCGGCCGTCAGGGTGTTCGGGTGGCGGAGCGTTCGGCCCATCCCCCGGTCACCGAGCATTTGGCCGGTTCGATTTGGGTCGGCGCGCCGACACTGTGGGCATCAAACGGGGTAGGGGTGGCAGCGGCGCGGCCCCGGGGGAGGCATGGAACGCTTGGATCATGAGGGCGGCGAAGCGCCGGGAGGCCGCGAGGCGTGCTGCCGGCGTGGTCGCGTGGATGCCGTTGTTGGCCATGATCATGAGGATGAGGTCGTCGAGCATTAGATCAGGGCGCAGGTGCCCGGTGTCCTTGGCGCGGCGGATCAGTTCGGCGGCGGCGGTCAGCGAGGATGTGCGGATGGCGGCGAAATCCAGCGCGTTGGGGTAGGTGGACATGAAGGCCGCGGTGAAGCCGTGGTCGCGCGCTTGCAGCTCGCAGAGCTTCTCGATCGTGAGGCAGAAGCCGCGCCAGGGATCGGGGTCGGCGAGCCCGTCGTCCACGAGGGACCGACAGGCCAGCATCTGATCGGTGAACGCCTCCGCGACCAGCATCTCCTTGGTCGGGAAATGGCGGTAGAGGGTCGCGGGCCCGACCCCGGCACGCCGGGCGATCTCCCGCATCGGCACGTCCAGGCCCGCACTGACGAATACCGTGCGAGCCGCCTCGAGGATGCGTTCGCGATTGTCACGCGCGTCCGAACGCAGTGCGTGAGGCAAATGAGCAGTCACCGCTCTCACTTTAGCTAAACGGACGGGGGCGTCCGTTAGGTTCCGATGGTTGGTTCCGATCGAGGTGAATATGGAGAAACCGGTGAAAGCAGTGATGGTCCAGGCGTTCGGAGGTCCCGAGGTGCTCGCGGTGGCCGACCTATCCGACCCGAATCCGGCCGCCGGGCAGGTGTCGATCACGACCGAGGCGATCGGCGTCGGCGGTATCGACGCTCTTATCCGAAGCGGCGCGCTGGCCGCGTACGGCGCCACACCCGGTCGCATCCTCGGCAGCGAGGTCGCGGGGACCGTGACCGAGGTCGGGGAGGGCGTCGACACCACCTGGGTCGGCCGGCGCGTGTGGGCGCTCACCGGTGAGAGCGGCGGCTATGCCGAACAGGCCGTCGCACCGGCCGAGACGCTCGTCCCTCTCCCGGCGGACCTGTCGGCCGTCGACGCAGTGACGCTCGGCAGCTCGGCAATGGTGGCCCACTTTGCCCTGCGCCATGCCCACTTCGCTCGCGGTGAGTCGGTGCTGGTGCGTGGCGCGGCCGGCGGCATCGGGGTCATGGCGGTCCAGATCGCAGCCCGTGGCGGTGCCGGTGCGGTGGCGGTCACGACATCCTCGGCCGAACGTGGCGATCGCCTGCGCGAGCTGGGCGCGACGCATGTGCTGGACCGGCTCGGCCGGGGTGCGCCGGATGCTCCTGCGAGCTACGACGTCATCCTCGACATCGTCGCCGGTGCGGATCTGCCTTCATTCTTCGCCAGGCTCGAGCCGAACGGTCGCATGGTGGCTGTCGGCGCGATGGCAGGCATGCCGCCAACGGACTTCGGCATGGAGATGGTCGCGGCGTTCCGGAAGTCGATGTCGTTCGCCACCTTCAGCGCCGACACCGTGCCCCCACTCGAGCGACGGGCCGCGACCGCCGAACTGTTCACTGCCGCCAGTCGTGGCGAGCTGAAAGTCGTTGTGCACGAAACACTTCACTTGGAACAGGCGGTTTTGGCCCACCGGAAAATGGAAGCAGGCGAGGTATTCGGCAGGATCGCACTCACACCGTCGCGAAACTAGACCACATCGCTCGCGATGAAGCCGACGGCACGCGATGTGGCCGGCGTGACTGTCGGCGCGCGGCCCCCGACTCGTGGCGCGAGTGTTCTATCCGGATGGCGCTGTGGTTCACGCGCCCGTGGTGCGGTTGTTCCTAGGCTCGACGCGAGTCCGATCGGTCGGTTGTGGCGTTGGCAGCCGAGGACCGGCAATCATCATGCGAGATAGGGAGTTTCCATGAATTGGTCTACTGTTCGCCGGAACCTGTGTGCCGCGGGGTTCGCCGGGATGGCCGTGCACTGGCCACCGCCCAGGCGATATCGCTCATTCCGATCGTCCATGCGGACAACGCCGGTGACCCGAACACGGGGCAGAGCGGTCCGGGCAACCCGGGAACGCCGGGGGCCGGTCCGGGTAACCCGGGTACGCCCGGAACTTAATCGTCAACGGCCACAGCTCATTTACAGCATCGACGGCACGCCCCCTGCAGCGGAGCGGTAGCCCTTTTATCACGACACTGATCACCGGTCGGCCTGCCGCCTTCCTATGACTCGAAGGCGATGGCATTTCGATGGAAGATCAGTGTCATGGAGGAAGGGGGAAGGTCATGACGGAGCCGGAGAAGTCCGGACCCGGCCCGACGTTCGTCGGGAAGGCGGCACCCGCGCCCGGCCGGGCGGCAGAAGGCTTCGGCAGCTTCTGGCGCGGGTGGGAAGCGCAGCTGGGCCGCAAGCAGCCGCCGCGCCTGTTCACCCCGGGCGGCGGCGGTGGTGGTGACTTCCGGCTCGATGTCCGCGCCGTCACCGCACACGACATCGTGATCGCTGATGTCCGCAGTGAGTCGGCCACCGGCACGCATGCCAGTCCGTCCGGCGACGGCGACGGCCAGGTGATGCTGATGCATGTGATCAAGCAGAACTCCTGGCGGTTCGCCCGGCCGGACGAGGGCGACTATCGCGTTCCCGCAGGGAATTTCATGCTGCAGCGCAACGGCCCGCCGACGTTCGAGGACGCGCGGCATACCGCGGCGTCGGTCCTGATCGTGCCCGCATCGCCGCTGGACCGTCTGGTCCAGGACAAGCTGATCACCGGACCGGCCTCCACGGCCGAGATGCGGTTGCTCCTGGGCCACATGCATTTGGTGGAGCAGGCCGCCCCGGATCTCACGCCGGCCGGTGCACTGGCGGCCCGCAACTCTCTGCTCGAGCTCCTGGCCGGGGTGCTGCGGCAGCAGGCGGACAGCACCGAGCCCACGTTCGGCCCCGCGCTGGCGCAGGCGGCGAAGGACCTCGCGGACCGCCTGCTCGCCGACCCGGAGCTGTCGCCGTCGATGCTGGCCGGCGAGCTCAGTGTCTCCCTGCGCACGCTCCAACGGGCATTCGCCGCGGCAGAGGACAGCGTCGCGGGATACATTCGCCGCCGCAGGCTGGAGCAGGCCCGGCTCGAACTCCTCAGTGCCACAGGGCGTCCGAGCAACACGGAGCTGGCCGCCCACTGGCAGTTTGCCGACAGCAGCCATTTCGTCCGTGCCTTCAAGGGCCGATACGGTTGCACCCCAACCGAGTTCGCCCGGGCAGCGGCCAACGGTGATACCGACCTGGTCGTCGGGAGCGCTCGCAACTGACGACTTTTTGACGCAAATGTTCCATCGAGATGCCGCCCTGATTCACCTAGTGGCGCTGCCGAACTTCCTAAGCTTCCATGTGATACCTCGATCTGCGGTTGCGCGCGAGGTGTACGCGAGTGACCAGATGACGCTGCAAGGGCATGCGCGATGCCGCAACCAAGATGGACACCATGGATTTCCGGAAGGAGTAGTCTGCGCTGGCGCTGGGAGGGGAGTCAGCGCCGGACGAAGCGCGCCAGCGCGGCCAGCGTCTGCTCCATCGTCTGCCGGTTGCGCACCGAGCGGCGCCCGAAGCCGGTGGTGACCACCGAGGTAATCTTGTAGAACAGGTCGCGCCGGTCGGCGAATCGCTCGATGACCTCGCACCCACCCGGTTGCGCGGTGATCTCGAATTCCCAGGCCGACACCGGCCGGCCGGCGGCGTGGACGGCGAAGGCGAAGCGCTTTGCGGGGTCGGCCGCCGTCACCGTGCAGATCGTGCTCCACTTGATCCACGGACGCCGATTGTCGCCCCGGAACGTCGATCCCACGGCGCCGGGTTCGCCGGTGAGCCACTCGCCGCCCGCCGACTCCGGACTCCACTCGCCCATCCGGGTCACGTCGGCGATCAGTTCGTACACGGTCTCCGGGTCGGCGGCCATCACGTGCCGGACCTCGACTGTCGTCATGAAAACCTACCTCGCGCCTCGCCCGGAAGCCCTCGCGCGACCGGAATTCTCTTGCTTCACAGTCATTCTCGCCCGTCCGGCAGCGTACGACACCGCTCGTTCGGCTACTGTCCTACGGTACGTAGGTGAGTACGTATGCGCTTGAACCACAGCGCCACACGGACAGGACATTTGCGCCGAAGCCGATCGGGTTGTGGCAGTGGGCAACAGCGCGAGCGGCCTCGGGTTGTCCGGTGCTGGACCGATTTTCAGTGACGATAGGTTATAACCGCAGTGACAGATTTCAGCCTTGATCGTCCCTCGACCGGGTACCGCGAATCGGATCCGAGTGCGCCGCAAGAGGAGTTCGTCATGGACTCCACACCGCCGGACGCCCCGCCGCGTCCCTTCGACTCGCACCGGCACAGATGGGAGGCACGGTTTCCCGGGGGACGAACACTTCCCACCTTCACCCCGGACACGGTCGGTGACTTCCGGATCAAGGCTCATGCGGTCCGGATGCGTGAGCTGACGATGGTGGACATCCACGGCGCATCGACGATCCGCACGACGCGTCCGGTCGAGGACGTCGAGGGGCAGGTCCAGCTGCACCTGGTGTCGCGCGGCGCCTGGACGCTGGACGGCCGGTCCGATCGCGGCGAGCACACCGTGCCTGCCGGGCAGTTTCTGCTCCAGCATGTCCGGAAGCCGACGCATTTCGAAACGGCGCCGCACACGACGGCGAAGATCATCACCGTCATGCCACCCACCCCGCTCGAACCGATGCTCCGGGACCGGATGGTCACCGGACCGGCGGACTCGACCGAGATCCGCCTGCTGGTGGCCTACGCGGACATGGTCCGCACCACGATGCCGGATCTCGGTCCGGCCGGCACACACGCCGCCAACGGCGCCCTGCTCGAGCTGATCAAGGGTGTCGCCCTGGGCGGGTTCGACGACGCGGAACCCCAGCTCGCTCCCGCGCTCGCCCAGGCGGCGAGGGACCTCGCGGACCGCTGGCTCGCCGATCCCGGCCTCTCCACGACAACGCTGGCCCGCGAACTCAATGTCTCGATCCGCACCCTGCAGCGCGCGTTCGCTTCGGCGGGAGAGCCGGTGACCGCCTACATCCGCCGCCGCCGTCTGGAAGAAGCCAGACGCGCCCTCACCGCATCGCCCGACCGGCCGAGCATCTCGGAAATCGCCGCGCACTGGCAGTTCTCGGACAGCAGCCACTTCATCCGAGTCTTCAAGACCGCCTACGGCCGAACCCCCGCCGAGTACACCCGCTCGATATGGGCACGCCGTGAGTGCGAGCGAACTACTCGCCCGTAACACCATCCTGCCTTTATCGTGCTATCCGACAATGGCGTCGGGTCAGCGCACATGCGCAAACTTCTGCCCGAACGGATTCGACAGTGTCCTGCGCTATTCATCGTTTTCTGGTCCAGCCCGCCGACGCGGGCATCGTGGGGTCGGTCGACGGCGGCAAACTCCTGGAGTGGATCGACAAGGTGGCCTACGCCGCCGCAGCCCAGTGGAGCGGCCGCTACTGCGTCACGGCCTACGTCGGAAACATCCACCTCGACAGGCCGATCGCTGTCGGTGAACTGGTCGAATTGCACGCGAATCTCGTACATACGGGACGCACCAGCATGCACATTCTGGTCACGGTGTACTCGACCGATCCCACCCGGGTGAGGCCGGTGCAATCCGCCCAGTGCCTGACGATCTTCGTCGCCGTGGACGATGATCGGCGAACCGTCGAAGTGCCCCAATGGGTTCCATCGACAATTCTCGAGCAACAACGCAGTCGGCAAGCGCGAGCACGGATTTCGGTACGCAAACACATCGAGGACGCGATGGCCGGGCAGTCCTACACCAGCGCGGGCACCGCACCCAGCGCGACGCTGCGCTTCCTGGCCGCACCGTCGGATATCAACTGGGGCGGGCGGGTACACGGCGGTCGCACGATGCACTGGATCGACGAGGCCGCGTACGTGTGCGGCGCGGGGTGGGCCGAACAACACGTGCTCGCTTCGTACTTCGGTGGCATCCGTTTCTACCGGCCCATCGCGATCGGCGACGTCGTCGAGATCACCGCTCGTCTCATACACACCGGACCGCGCAGCATGCACATCAGCGTGCACGTGACCTCGGCCGACAACCAGACGGACGAACCCGCACTCGCCGCACACGGCCTGGCCGTGGTCGTGGCCCTCGACGACGATGGCAAGGCCCGGCCCGTCCGCGCCTGGCAGCCCGTCTCCGCCGAGGACCACGACCTCGATGTGCACGCGCGGCATCTCATCGAGCTGCGGAGCTCCGCGGAGCCGTTCACATCCGTGAGCGCAACGTCGGCAGACGTCGAACCGAGCTTCTTCCGCGTGCCCGCCCACACCGCCTGACCTGCCGCAGCCTTCGAAGGACGGAGGCCGCGACGGATTCCGTTGGGGTCATGGATGATTGGCCAAGTCCAGGTCCCTGTCGGTACTTGCCAGGTGAATATCAGCGGGCCCTGCCAGGCTGGTACAGATGACGACAATTTCCCTGGTCACCGGCGGCAGTCGCGGTATCGGACGCGAGGTGTGCCGGCAGCTCGCCGCACGCGGGCATGTGGTGCTGTTGACCGCCCGCACAGCCGATTCCGCGCGAGCGGCCGCGAAAGCCGTCGGGGCGATTCCGCTGCAGCTCGATGTTACCGACGACGAGAGCGTCGCCGCTGCGGCGCGTGCGGTCGAGCGTGACCACGGTCGGCTGGATGTGCTGGTCAACAATGCCGCGATCAGCTACGACACCTGGCAGCGGGCGGCCACCGCCGATCTGGCCGTCGTGCGCGACGCGGCCGAAACCAACCTCTACGGTCCGTGGTCGGTGGTGCAGCACTTTCTTCCCCTGCTGCGCATGGGATCTCATGCCCGCATCGTCAACGTATCGAGCGAGGCCGCCTCGCTGACCAGTATGGGCGGCGGTACCCCCGCCTACACCGCCTCGAAGGCGGCACTCAATGCGCTGACCCGCATGCTCGCCAGCGAGTTGCGCGGTGATCGGATCCTGGTCAATGCGGTGTGCCCGGGATGGGTTGCCACGGACATGGGCGGCCCCGGCGGGCGTCCGGTCACCGAGGGCGCCGCGAGCGTGGTGTGGGCGGCCACTCTCCCCGATACCGGGCCGACCGGGGGCTTCTTCCGCGACGGCCACCCGCTGCCCTGGTAAAACGGGGATCGACCACGACCGCGATCGGCCCGAGTCCGGAAGCGCCGGGCTCGGGCCGATGTCGGACGTCGTCGCCATTCATGCGTTGCGTTGCAGCCGCGCTCCGACGATCATCGCGCCGGTCGCGATGACCACCAGGATGGCGGCGAGTTGGACCGTGGTGGCCATTCCGAACGCGGCTGATGCGGCGCCGAAGGCGAACGGCGCGACCGCCGCACCACCGAACAGGCCGATCTGCACGGTCGCTCCGGCTTTTGCGCCCTGGCCCGGCAGCAGCCGCATGATCGCGGCCAGCAGCAGCCCGGTCCAGCCCCAGCCACCCGCGACGGCGAGCAGGGCACCGATCGTGAACGTGCCGATGGTCGCCATCGAGATCAGAGCCAAGCCGATCGCGCCACTGAACATCATCGCGGCGACGATTGCCGGGTTTCGGCGCGGTGCGCGGTCGGCGAGAACGCCGACCAGCAGGCGGACGACGACCGCGACAACGGCGGCCATCGACTGCATCAAGCCCGCCGTGGCAGTGGACAGACCGGACTGCGTGCCGAGCTGCACGAAGTAGGACGCGGCAATGTTCGAACCGATCGTGGCCAAACCGGCGGCAATGGTCCACAGCAGCAGAATCGCATTCGTCCGCGCTGACGGAGCGACCGGCGCGGTCTGCGGCGTACCGGGTGAGCTCGTCGTGGTCCGGTCCTGGTTCAGTCTGGCCAGTGGCGTTGTCAGCAGCGACACCAGGGGAAGCAGCGCGGCCACGCCGAGGGCGGCGTGCCAGCCGAGCGGCTGGGCGACCAACGCGGCGAGTACGCCGGGCAGCAGCGGTGCCGCGCCGAGCGCCGCGCTGAGCATGCCGGCCGCCATGGACAGCCGGTGGGACGGCACCCTGGCGGCGATATACCGGCCGGCGGCCGGCTGGGTCAATGCATTGGCGGCACCGGCCAGCAGCAGCGCGGCAACCAGGGCGCCGATGCCCGGCAGCAGCGCCCCCAGCAGCAGCGCGGTCAGCGCCGCGCCGTTGATCCCGGCCAGCATCAGCGGCACCCGGATCCGGCCGGCCAGGCGGCGGGCCAATGGCGCGCCGAGCGCGCTGACGGCGAAGAACCCGCTGAGCATCAGGCCGAAACCGGTGGACGAAATGTGCAGGTCGCGCTCGATCGGAGTGGCCAGGGCGGCGACGCCGAAGACCGGTGTCATGGCGGAGATCGAGCTGAGCACGATCGAGCCGACCCCGAGCCACACCCCTGGCCCTGCCGATCGCGTTGTCCGGCCCAGTTCCGCAGTGGTACTTGTCATGACTTTCCTTCGCTGATCCCTTGTGGGGGTTGATGATTCGCCGCTGGCGGAGAAGAGCTCAGGCCAGCCGGTCGGGCAGCGGGGCGAGTGCGTAGTTGTTCCAGACGTAGGTGTCCATCTGGTGCTGATCGGCGGAAAGGTTGACCACTCGGTCGACCTTGCCTTCGGCGTTGAAGTGCCACACCAGCGCCCAGAGGGTGTCGACCTTGCCGACGCCTTCGGAGGTCCAGCCGCGGTGGATGTCGACCACGTATTCGTCGTTGGCTTCCAGGAACAGCGGGTCGGCCTGGAAGCCGGCCTTGCCCAGTTGAGTGAGGAAGGCCGCAACCTCCTCCACGCCTCGCTTGGCTCCCGACAGGGGGTGGTGACCGGGGATGGTCCATTCGATGTCATCGGTCATCACGGTTCGCATGGCCGCGATGTCGTAGGTCGCGTAGGCGGCGAAGAACTTGTTGATGCTGTCGATCTTCGCGGTCGTGTCGCTCATGGCCCCATGCTGGTCCGTGCCGGTTGTGACCGTCCAATACCTGTATCCATAACCTGACGGCATGGATATCGACACCCGGTTGCTGCGCTACTTCGTCGCTGTCGCTGAAGAAAGCAATCTCACCAGGGCGGCGGGGCGGCTGTTCGTGTCCCAGCCTGCGTTGACCAAGCAGATCAAGCAGTTGGAGACCCAACTCGGAGTCGAGTTGTTCACCCCCTCCAGGGCCGGTATGGCGCTCACCGAAGCCGGGCACAAACTGGCGCAGCGGGCGCCGGCAGCGCTGGAGGCATGGGACGTGGCGTTGCGCGAGACCCGCAGCGCGTCGAGCCGGGCCGCTCATGTGCTGCGGGTCGGGTTCGTGGCCAGCGCCGCGAACGAAAGCACGCAGCCGATCGTGGGAACGTTCGCCCAGCGTCATCCCGGCTGGCGGGTGGAGATGCGTCAGACGGACTGGTCCGATCCCACCGCGGGACTGGCCGACGGGGCGGTCGACGTCGCGCTGCTGCGACTGCCGTTTCCCGGACAAGACCGGCTGCGGATCGAGGTCATAGTCACCGAGCCGCGCTGGGTGGGCTTACCCAGCTCCCACCCGCTCGCCGAACTCACCGAGATACCGTTTCGACAACTGTGGGACGAGCCGTTCGTCGCTACCCCGCCGGAGTCGGGCTGGTGGCGCGACTATTGGCTGGCCACGGACGAACGAGACGGCCACGAGGTCCGCATCGGCGCGGTCGCTCGCAATCCGGATGAGTGGCTGACGGCCATCGCCAACGGCTATGGAGTCAGCCTCACCCCGGAAGCCACCGCCCGCTTCTACCAACGTCCCGGGGTCGCCTACCGACCCGTCACGGGCGTCAGCCCCAGCCGAGTCGGGGTCGCCTGGGCTCCTGCCGATGACAACAACCCAGTCGTCGGCGGCTTCGTCCGGGCCTGCCTTCAGCACCGTCCCCCTGGTCAACGTTGCGCGAACACCGGCGCGATCTGATCGATGCGGTTCGTCCATACGCCGCCGGAGTAGCCGGCCGGTAAACGCTGTAGGTCCTGCGGCGAATCGAATCCGCTCGAGAATTCCTCACTGCCGTCGCCCTTTTCGACCACCACGGTCGTGTCGTTGTTCCTCATACGGTCGAGAAATACCCCGGGCCAGCCCCACTCCCAGCGCGCGAGCCGGTCCGGCAGGAGGAGTTCGATGTGCTTGCAGGAGGCGGGGACGTGCCCGGTCCATCCGACACCCGCGTACCACGCCGCGCAGCGCTCGATGATGGACTTCGACATGACGCGCAGGTGTGGAAGTTGTTGGCGCACTGCATCGATAGACCTGTCGCCGCCCTCGACGGTGAGCACGGATCGACGGGCGTCGGGCAACCCTGCGAGGATGTGCGCGAGCAGCGTTCCGTCGGCCGGGTCGTGGAAGACGACCAGGTGTTTGTCCCTGGTGGGCTGGACATCGAACTCGACTGTCCCGGCGCCGAGCCGGAACGCGGCCGCCATCGATTCGATCGTGTTCTCGAGGTATCGATGCACCGGGGGCAGTATTCGGCTCGCGATGCAGGTCTGATTGGTCAGTCCGACAGGCGAAAAGTGTTGCTGTATCCCACCATTGGCCAGAATGAACGGCTTGTCTGCGGTGTGGTCGGCGAGCGCGTTGGTGTTGTTGGTGTACGCGAAGGCTGCGAGCAGCAGCATGCTCACAGCACCCGATGCGCCGATCTGCCGGACCCGGAGCCGGTTCTTCCTCTTCGCGATACGCGGCACCGAAGATGGATCTTGCTCCGGCTCAATGGTTGCCAACGTTCACTCTCGTTCGATTGGTAGTAGGTGTGCAGATGCTACTTCTCGAGATTGGCGCGCAGGGCCTCGCCGAACCAGGTGAACACCGGGCCGAGGTCCTCCAGCGGAGGCCCGCCGTTGATGGTGGCGACCAGCCGCCAGTACCGCGCCACCCGGGAGTCGTTGGCGACCTCGAGCCGCTCGAGGATCCAACTCCTCAGCTCGGTGTTGTCGGCTTTGTCGAAGGTCTCGGCATAATGCGCGGTCAGCGAGTCGACGATGGTGGATCCAGCCTTCGAGTCCGGTGCGGTGCCCTCCGTCAGCGCCTCGCCGACCTCCGCACACACGGCTTCGGTCAGGTCGTGATGCAGGCCCGTGGTGTCGCCGGCGGCGCGCTCCTTCGCCTGGTATTCGGCCATCCGTCGCACCGCGGTGCGGAAGTCGTTGTCCTGCACCAGCTCCACGAGTTCCATCCAGGCTTGGACCTGCTCGGGCGTAGGATCGTCCGGAAGTTCCGGCATGGTCGTGCGCAGCAGTTCCACGAGGGCGGGGTTGGCGTCGACACCGCCGTACGTGTTGTCGATGAAGTCGTGGATGTAGCGGTCCCGTTCGGACTGCGACAGGTTCACCAGTTTGTGCATCAGATCCATCTCCTGTGGTTTCGATTCCCGCTCGGCCACCGCCCGCAACACCGCCCGCCGCAGGCGCAGCACCCGGATCTGGGCATCGAGCGCCGCCGCGTGCGCCGCGGCAACCTCGGCCAGCGAACTCTCGCGGGCCAGGATGCGGCGGACGGTGGCCAGATCGATGTCCAGCGCACGCAGGGTGCGGACCAGTTCCAGGCGGGCCAGGGCGTCGATGTCGTACAGTCGGTAGCCGCTCGGGCTGTGACAGGTCGGCGGAACGATCCCCTTGTCGGCATAGAAGCGGATCGTCTTGACCGGCAAGCCGGTTCGCTCGGCCAGCGCTCCGATGGTGAGGAGGTTCTCGTCGTCCATACCCATAGCGTGGAGTCTCCCCCTGGTGGAGACTCAAGCCCTAAGCGAGAAGTGACTTTCGCAGGAGCTCCAGGGTGTGGCGGTAGGCGTGCTGGGGCGGGGTGCCGTACCCGGCGACGAGTGCGGGGCGCACGCGGGATTCGTGGGCGAAGATGCCGAGCGGGTAGATGATCAGCCCGTTGTGCTGGGCGGCGTCGAGTGCCGCGCGCTCCCTGGCCAGGGTGCCCAGGTCGATGACGGCGTGCAGACCCGCCGCGATCCCGCTGACGGGAGTGTCGAGGGAGTCGAGCGTCTCCAGGAGTTGGGCGCGGCGCGCTCGATAGTGGTTGCGCGCCTTGCGGCGGTGGCGGTCCAGGGCGCCGGTATCGATGAGGTGGGCCAGGGATAGTTGGTCGATGACGCCGGATTGCCTGTCGGCGAACGACTTCACCTCGGTGAGCCGGTGCCGGAGCCGGCGCGGGACGACCATCCACGCCAGCCGCAGTCCAGGAGCGAGAATCTTGCTGGCCGTGCCGATGTAGACGACATGTTCGGGGGCCAGGCCCTGTAGAGCGCCGATGGGTTCCTGGTCGAACCGTAGATCGCCGTCGTAGTCGTCCTCGACGATGGTCCCGCCGGTGCGTTCGGCCCAGCGAACGGCCGCGAGCCGGCGCTCCGCCGACAGCGCCACTCCGAGGGGGAACTGATGGGCCGGGGTGAGCAAGGCCATCGCGTCGGTATCGCGGAGCCGGGTCGTGTCGGCTCCCTCGGCGTCCACCGGGAGATGGTGGATGTGGTATCCGGCCCGCTCGAACGTCAGTCGATTCGACGGCAGCGTCGGATCTTCGATGGCCACCGAGTCGCCGGTCGAAAGTAGTTGCGCGAGAAGGCTGATCGCCTGCGTGGTGCCGGTGCACACGAGGATGTCGGCGGGGTCGGCGACGACACCGCGGGCGCGGCCGAGATACGACGCGAGCGCGCGCCGCAGTCCGACCGCACCGCGCGGGTCGCCATAGGACAGCGCGGCGTCCGGGACCGTGGACAATGCGGCGGCCGTGGCCCGGCTCCACTCCCGTCGCGGGAACAGCCCGATGTCGGCGCGCCCCGGGGTGAGGTCGTGGTTGGTGGTGGGGTCGTAGTCGAGGTCGCCGGGGTCGGCGGCGCGCGGGGGCAGGGCGCGGACCCAGGTGCGTGCGCCGGCTCGCGCCTCGAGGTAGCCCTCGGCGACCAGCTGCGCGTAGACCTCGGCGACGGTATTGCGCGCGACTCCCAGGTCGGCCGCGAGCACTCGGGAGGAGGGAAGCGCGGTGCCCGGCCGCAACGTTCCACACTGGACAGCATGGCGCAGCGCATGCTCGATACCGCGCCGCACTCCCAGTGCGCGATCCCAGGACAGTAGTAGATCCGATGCAGAACCTGTCCAAGATTCCATGGGCCGATTAGACCATGCTTGTGGTCAGGTTAGCGTGCGACGGTCATGGGTGAGCGCGCTGCGAGCCGCAACCGGCCCAAGATTTATGTCGCCCATTGGCCCATGATTGTGGTCAGGTTCGCCAGTAGATTTCGTTGCGGGGCATTCGTCGGGCGAATGTCGTTGGGCCTGTGCCACAGGGAAATTCGAGACAAGGAGGCCGATAACCGATGGCTGTTCTGTTGATCACCGGGGCATCGGGCACGCTGGGGGCCACCGTTGCGGATCATGCCGTCGCGGCCGGGCACGAGGTGCGGCTGCTGAGCCGCCGGAGCCGTTCGTCGAACGACCCGGCGCGCGAGTGGGCGGTGGGCGATCTGCTCTCCGGTGCGGGGATCGACGCCGCGCTGGACGGAGCGGACGCCGTCGTGCACTGCGCGCACGATCCGGGGAAGCCGCAGGCGACCGTGATCGGCACGCGGAATCTGGTGGACGCCGCGCGCTCCCGCGGCCCGGCGCATCTGGTCTACATTTCGATCGTCGGCATCGATCGCGTGCCGAACGCCTACTACCGGGCGAAGCTGGACTGCGAACGGCTCATCGCCGAGTCCGGCGTGCCGTTCACGATTCTGCGGGCCACCCAATTCCACGAGTTCGTCCTCGAACTGGTGCGCAAGCTCAGCCGGGGACCGCTGGCGATGGTCCCGGCGAAGACGCCGTTCCAGCCGATCGATGTGGCCGAGGTGGCCGGGCGGCTGGTCGACCTCGCCGTTGCCGCTCCCGCGCGACGGGTACCGGATATCGGTGGGCCGCAGGTGCGTTCGGCCGAGGAGTTGATGCGCGCCTACCTGACCGCGGCAGGCAAGCACCGGCCCGTCGTGCCGCTACCGGTGCCGGGTAAGGCCGCCGCCGCCATGCGCGCGGGCTACCTGACGGTGCCCGAGCGTGCGGTCGGAGGGCGCACCTACGATCAGTTCCTCGCCGAACAGTTCATGTCGGCGAAGGCGTTGCCGCGCAAGGGTGTCCGTCGATGATTTCACGTGTGACCGCGTTGCGCGGAGGCCTGGCACTACTCGCGGGTTTCCAGATCGGGCTGGGGATCTGGTCGGAGTTCTTCCCGCGCAACTTCTTTGACGACTTCCCGCTGCCCGGGCACAGCTGGGTGTCGATGGTGCCGCCGTACAACGAGCATCTGATCCGGGACTACGGTGGACTGAATCTCGGTTTCGCGGCGCTCTACGTGGCGTGCGCGCTGTCGATGCATCCCGCGCTGCTGCGGCCGGTCCTCATCGGATTCGAGTTCTTCACGGTGCCGCACTTCATTTTTCACGCGATACACCTCAACGGATTCCCGATGCTCGACGCGGTGGCGCAGACGGTGTCGCTGGCGATCGTGGCACTGCTACCGCTGGCGCTGTTGGCGCTGGTCGGAGGCGAACCGCGGTACGGTGCTATCTGCCCAGCGGGAGCTGCTGCCACTGTTCGAGAATCTGATTGATGGTGTGGTTTTTCCAGGTCATCACGATCACGAACCGGGTGTAGGCGGGATCGGGGAAGAACGTCCACACCGGGGGGTGGGTGGTGTCGCGGTTGTAATCGGTTCCGGCGCAGGTGACTATCTCGGGGCGCTGCGCCTGCCTGGGATGGGCCAGGTTCTGGGGGCGCGGATCGCATTCGTTGAAGAGTTTCGAGACCAGGGCGTCGAGACCGAGGTTGGCGTGTACCGATCCGGTGCGGTCCATGACGTCGATGTTCAGCGGATCCTCGCCCATCGGGACGTGACAGGAGATGCGGGCGTAGTCGTGATCGGCGGGATCCTCCGTGGAGCCGGGATCATTCGGCGCGCAGGTCGCCCCGTGCCATCCGGTGTTGGCGTTCACACCGCCGATGAGTTCGGGGAAGGCCGCGGCGGCGGGGGAGTGCCGGGCATCCCACGCCGATGCGGTGCCGGGCGAGACCGATACGGACGCATCGGTTTTGCGCGACGAGCCGAACAGGTCGGTCCCCAGGATCAGGTACAGGACCACCGCGAGAATCACCACCGCGGCGCCTGCCACCGGCAGCACCCTGCGCGCCGCAAACCGGCTGCTCGATGAATTGTGCTGGGGTCTTTGGTTTTCCACCGGCGACGACACGGTGGTGAACTCGCTGGCCGGTAGTGCCCGCTTCACCTCGGCGATGAATTCGCTGCAGCTCCCGTAGCGGTCTTCCGGTTCCTTGGCCAGAGCCTTCCGGAAGACCGGATCCAGCGCGGCCAGGCCCGGCATCAGTTCGCCCGGCAACTGTGGCGGGGTATGAACGTGCGCATAGGCCAGGGCGATCGGACCGGTCACCCGGAACGGCGGCTGTCCGGTCAGTAAGACGAACAGGCTGCAGGCCAGGGAGTACTGGTCGGACCGGTGGTCGATGGGCCCGCCGGAGACCTGTTCCGGCGAGATATAGGCGACCGTCCCGGTCATCGAGCCGGTTCTGGTCAGACCGGTGGTCACATCGCGCAGGCGGGCTATGCCGAAGTCCGTCAGCAGGGCTCGTTCCGGACGGCCGGACGTGGGGGCGGCGATGAGGAAATTCGAGGGCTTCACATCGCGATGCAGCACCCCGGCCCGATGCGCGTAGTCCAGGGCGTCCGCGATCTGCTCCCCGATCCGCAGCACCCGATCGGGTGTGACGTCGGTGATCGCGCCGGCATCGGTGCCGTGCACGAATTGCATGGCGATCCAATGGATATCGTTGGTCACGCCGCGATCGAAGATGGTCACGATATTCGGATGGTCCAGCTGGGCGGTGAAATCGCCCTCGTGCTCGAACCGCTGCCGAGCCTCGGGATCGGCCTTGGTCGGATCGAGCAGTTTCAGCGCGACGGCCCTGGGCAACCGGGGGTCCTGCGCCAAATAGACGATGCCCCAACCGCCCACGCCCAGCTTGCGGTCGATGACGTAGCCGGCGAACGACTCACCGGCGTCGAGCTCGAGCATCGGTACTCTCCCGGGCCCTTCTCCGCATCCCACCTCGACGCATGCGCCGACCATCGAATCGACCATACCGCAGGCCGATCGACAGCGGGTCGCCACCGATCAGTGGCCTCGATGCCACGGTGAACCGAGGTGCACACGCGGTCCCACGACTACAGGGCGCAGGGCGGATGAACTGGTGTGGTGGCCGTTGCAACACCTACCTGAGCCCCGATCTGTCCGCCTGATCTCTCACGGTTTCCGATTCACCGGGTGCCCGGCCGACCGCGGCGGAGGGCATGGTGGGCGTGTTGGTGGGGCCGCCCACCTGCGTCACCTGGTCCTGCGGCGGGGGAGTCGGCGGGAATACCGGCTGCGGGCTCGTCTCCGGGACGCCGGCGGCCGCGCCCGCATCCAGTGCCCGCTCGATCGCCGTGACGAATTCCGTACAGCTGTCGAATCGGTCGTCCGGCTGTTTGGAGAGCGCCCTGGCGAAGACCGGGTCGAGCACACCCAGATCCGCACGGACGTCACTGATCGTCCGGGGTGGTTGCTGCACATGCGCGGCCATCAGGGCAATGGCGTCCTTGATCGCGAATACCCCATGGCCGGTGAACAATTGGAACAGGGTGCAGGCCAACGAGTACTGATCCGAACGATGGCCGATCGGCGCACCGGACACCTGTTCGGGCGAGATGAAGGCCCCGGTGCCGATGACGGCTCCGGTGGCGGTGAGGTGTGCGCTGTCCTGATACAGCCGGGCGACACCGAAATCGGTGAGTGCCACCTGCTCGGGACGGCCGTCCTCGAGCCCGAGCAGAATATTGGATGGCTTGACGTCCCGGTGCAGGATCCCCTCACGGTGCGCGTAGTCGAGGGCGGCGGCGATTCCGGCGCCGATCCACAACGCCCGCTCGGCAACCAGCGGAACGGTGAGCGCGGAGGCGTCGGTACCCGGGACGTACTGCATGGAGATCCACATGATGCCGTCCTCGACACCGCGGTCGTGGATCGTGACGATGTTGGGGTGTTCCAGGCGCGAAGCCAGATCGCCCTCGCGGATGAATCGCTGACGTGCCTCGTCGCCACCGGCGTTGTGGGTCAACAGCTTCAGGGCGACGAATCGAGACGGTCGCGGATCCTTGGCCAGATATACCGTCCCCCAGCCGCCCGCGCCGAGACGGCGTTCGATCGTGTACCCGGCAAATTCCGCATCGGGCTGCAGATCAATCATCCCGCTGTTCCAGACTTTCCGGCCGATCGTGCTTCGACCCTATGGCCGAGGGGTTGCGGCCCCGAGCGCACCACTTCGCCCACCTGGGTAATCGTACAGCGGGCGTCATAGTGCGGCGCGCGCCGAGCGGAACACCGATCTCGTCGATGGCGGGCACCTCACCGAGGCTCAGCTCGCTGAGCCTGCGGCGCTCATCGGCGAGGCGCTGTGCGACCGCGGCCATCGACCAGCCGGGGCGAGCGGCTAAGCGGGTAACCATGATTCGTACCGCCAGGGGGAGATGTCCGCAGGCCTCGGCGATCCGGCGGGCGGGTATCTCCGCGGCGATCCGGTCCGCGCCCACGATGCCGCGTAGCAGTCCGAGCGAGTGGCTGCGCTCGGCTCAGCGCCAGCGCTTCATCCCACAATCGCACGGCCGCAAGGGAATTCCTGGCAGCGCGGGGGCGCACCGAGACCGACCTCATGCGGAAATGAATCTTGTTGAGCAAGTGAACAACCCGGCTGGCCGAGATCCAGAGTGACTGCGAAGCGGTTGGATCCGGTGTCGGAGGTCAGCTGGTGGCGCAGCGCCGGGACAGTCGAGGGCTGCGCTGCGGCTCGCACAGCGCGGCGAGGTGGCCGAGGCCGAAACCTGACGTCACCGTGAAGTCTGGACCGGTGGCGCCGCTTCGCCAGTTGCCGGCCGAGCGGCTGATCCCGCTGCCCGCCATCGGGCACCTCTGACTAGGGCGTCTTCTTCAGAAGGATGGTGACACCGACGATCGCGAGCCAGACGGCCGCATAGCCGTTGAACATCGCGACCGCGCCCCAACCGTTGGAGGCGTAGAACTGCGACGAGTTGTAGCCGAAGAACATCGATGGCACACCCGCCAGATGCAGGGCCGCGATGGCGAACGAGGACCAGCCGATCCATCGCGGAAGTGCGCGACTGCGCAGGACCGCGTACCCGAAGGCAAGACCGAAGACCAGCAGCATCAGGTGGCTGATGCTGCCGTAGAGAAGGTAGGTGGGAACGGTCCGGGTCGGGTCGATCCGGGCGGCGGTCCTGATCGCGGTGCCACCCTCGAGGCCCTTGGCGACCATGTCGATGATCGTCCAGGCCACACCGGCGGTGCCGGCGAGCGCACCGAACCACTCGTAGCGAGCGTCCGCCCGCGCGATCAGCGGCCGGACGCCGGTCATGAAGACCAGGAACAGCGTGAGCGACAGAAAGTTGAACAGCGTGCGGGTGAGGATCAGCCCGGTCGGCATGAGGCTGCCGGTGTCGACGCTGCACCTCGGAGGGTTGCACGACGGTACGACGAAGTAGAGCGGGAGCTCGGCCATCGCGAAGACAGCGCCGAGGACCGCGGCAACCCCGACCCAGCGACGAGCAGAATCCGGAAAACCAATCTGTGTATGCCATGAAGTGTTCATGGCATACACAATAATGGTAACTGTGCATGCCGTCTACTGTTTCGTGCCCGCCTCTGGAAGGATTCCGGCTATGACCCCACCCAAGAGCTCCCGAGGTGTGGCCGCGGACGGCGATGCCGCATCGCAGGTCGAGTCCGCCGACACCGCCCCCGAGGCGCTACCATCAGGCCTGGCCGCAGCGTGGGGTGTCCTCGACACCGGAGGACGGCGCGGCCCCAAGCCGGCGCACACGGTCGAGGAGATCGTGACGGCCGCGATGCAACTGGCCGACGACGAGGGCCTTGCCGCCGCTTCGCTTCCGAGGGTGGCCGGTCGTGTCGGCGTCACCGCCAACGCGCTGTACCGTTACGTCAGTTCGAGAGATGAGCTGATCACGCTCGTGGCCGACCGTGCCTGGGGTGACCCGCCCGCGCTGCCGGACGGCGACTGGCGAAACGGGGCTGCGCTGTGGTCGCGTCAGCTGTTCCAGCGCTTCCTGTCACGCCCATGGCTGCTGGACGCACCGACGACCATCCCGCTGACACCACACAACGCGGCCTGGCTGGATGCCCTCATCACCGTCCTGAAGCCGACCGGCATGGCCGCACAGCAGATGCTGAACTGCGCGTACCTCCTCGACAGCCACGCACGGTACGGGGCCAACCTGCATCGCAACACCCCGGCCCCGGCTGCGCTGCGGCGCGCGAATCCCGATCAACAGCGGGCGATCCACACGATCAGCGCATTCTTGGACCAGCAGCTGCGCGCCCGCAACCTGAACGCGGTCGCCGAGGTGCTCCGAGACCCGGCATACCTCACCGACGAGCCACCGCTCGACGGTTTCGAATTCGGCCTCGCGAGGATCCTCGACGGCATCGAAGCATACGTGCGGCAGCAGCAACTCACAGCCGGTGGTCGCGGTACCGGCGCAGAGCCGGCACGCTGATCGCGCGATGACAGGCACGAGGGCGGCACTCGAGGCACACCCATGGCGGTGCTGAGCCATCCGCGTGTCGTAGGGATTACGGCCTGAACACGTTGCACGAAACTCCAGGACAGATTGATTCCGATTATGAGCTGTAAGCCGGCGCCGCGGTCGTGCTCGACTGCCGGAATGCTGTCCGCATTCGGAGGTCTCCGGGATGAACAGTCGTGGAAATGTGTTCGCGGGCAGTCTGTCCCGGCATTCTGTACAGTCGCCACCGACGCGCGATCGTGGCCGCCGTCACGATCATCTCGGTCATCGCATAGTGGTCGCCTATGCATTTGCGAATGCCGAGATTAAACGGAATGAACGCACCATCAGCGATGCCGGGGCGGCGTTCGGGCAGCCATCGGTCCGGATCGAATCGCATCGGGTCGTCGAACAGTTTCGGGTCACGATGCATCGTCGTCGGACTGTAGATGATTTCAGCACCAGCCGGTATCACCCAGCCGTCCAGCTGTACCGTGTCGAGAGCACGTCTGCTCAGAAACCAGGTCGGCGTGTGTAACCGCAGCGTCTCCTCGATCACGCGACGACAGTAATCGAGCCGAGGGATGGTGTCGGCATCGATGCGATCCGAGGAGAGGTGCTCATCCAGTTCAGCGTGCAAGCGCGCCTCGATGTCGCTGTGGCCCGCAAGTTCGTAGAACAGCCACGAGAGTGTGACCGACGCGGTCTCCGTACCGGCCGCGAACAAAGTAGTGACCTCGTCCAGCAACTGTGTGTCGGTCATCGCGGCGCCGGTTTCGGCATCCCGCGCGGCCACCAAGAGCGCCAGCAGTCCGTCCGGTTCGACATCCCCGGCTCGCGCTGCCGTGATGAGCTCGCCGGTCGCGCTCCGTAGCCGGCGGATCGCGCGCTGGTAGTTCAGATTGCCGGGCGTCGGCAAGAATTCCCAGAACTGGTAGGGAACCAATGTCCTGATGATCACCCCGCGCAACACGATAGCCAGAGAACGTTGCAACTCCTCGACGATCGATCGGCTCGACATATCCGGGAACATGGTCGTGGCGATCACGTCGGAACTCAGCCTGTGTAGGTCGTCGGTCAGTGTGATGGTCTCACCGTCGCGCCAACGAGCCGACAGCGATGCTGCGAGGTGGTTCATGGACTCGATGTAGTGCGCGATGTGTTTGCGATTGAACGCGGGCTGCATCAGCCGACGCTGCCGCGCGTGGAAGGAACCTTCGGAGTTGACCAGCCCGTTGCCGAGCAGCGGGCGTACCCGCTGAAGCAACAGGCCCTTACCGTATTTCGCCGCATCCTCGACCAATGCCTTGCGTATCACTGTCGGCGAGTTGAGCACGTAGAACTGCTTGGAGCCCAGCTGAAGCCGCACGATATCGCCTTCGCTGCGGACGGATTGCAGGAAGCCCAGCGGATCCCTTGCGAATGCGATGGCATGTCCGGCCAGGGGCAACCGCCGTCCGGCCGGCGTGACCATTCCTCGAAACCTCCCATCCACAGACGCTGCGCGTCCACATAGCGGTTGATGTGGTGCTGTTCCTGCGCTGGAAGGCGGTATCGATCGGCCAGGGTTGGTATGTCCGCCGTCAGTGCGATGAATTGAGCGACCTTTTCCTCGATGAACTTCCGGGCAGCGTCGAGCGCCTCGTCGCGATCGCAGCTATGTTGTCGTTCCAGCACCAGCACCAGGTTGTTGACCTCGCCGGCGTTTTCCTCTTTGGGCAGCGTGACCACATCATTGGTGAGCGCCGGGATCAGCGCGGCCAAGCGACGCAACTGTCGTAGCTGAGGTATGTGAAATGCCTTGGGAGTCATGTGAAACCCGCCGAGTCGTTCACACAGGTCGAGATAGTTCTCCAGGCAGACCGTGCCCCGGCGAAGGCACAGGAAGTGGTCGAGCGGCGGTATCCGGCCCAGCCCGCGTTCGGTCGCTTCGTGCATGTTGGCGCATAGATAAAACTCCCAGTTGTGCGCCGCGCGGCGTCGCCAGGATGCCGGCATGTCCGCGCTACACCGCGACCAGATATCGCTGAAGGCGTGCACCAACGGAGGGGCCGATCGTTCGACTGGCCGCTCCGGCCCTGTGAGCACGTCGATCAGCCTGTCGATTACCGCGTTGACGGACTGCAACTCGAGACCGGAGTCGAACCAGTCGTCGAACACCAGGGTCCAGCCGACCACGTCGCATCCGAGCTCCAGATCGGCGCCGCGCGCATAAGGCCACACCAGCGCCGCCAACCGAGGCAGGTCGGTGTTGCGATACTGTGCCAATGCCCTCGTGTCGTCGGTGCAGAGCAGTCGGTGCCGGACCATCCACTCGTTGTGGGATCGCCGAGCACTCTCCAGGTCGGGACTGATATCGACCGGAAAAGGCATAGAAATGCCGGCCGGCGAATCGACGGCCCCGGGAGTGCTGCCTCCGACTACCGGCTCTGAACTGTCGGGGTACATCACAGGGACTCCTCTCCGGTGCTGGCAACGAGTGTGTTCGTCCCGGCTGTGCGTGCACACGGACGTCATGCTGTGCAGAACCGCAGCGCTTTCCTATCACCTGTTCCGCGCACGGGAGACTGTGGCTATTGCCACCGCGGGGAACGGAGCGTTGCCGCCTTGCACCGTGCCGACCCGGCCCCGCCGCTGTCTCGAGCGCGACCCAAGGCCCCCAGCGGAAATGCGATCGAGGTTCCCGAGGGCGCGGGACCCGAACTGGAAAAGCGATTCGCCCATCGTGCCCACGCGGTGGAGAACTCGCCGGGCTTCCTCGGGTTCCAGCTCCTGCGCCCGGTCGTCGGGGACAACCGGTACTTCGTTGTCACGCAGTGGGATTCGGAGGAGGCATTCGCCGCCATGCGGCGGGACATCCGGTCGCTTTCATGTTTCAGTGTGGCGATCATTTCCGGTGTGGCATCGGAGAAGTGGATGGTGCGGACCGGATTTGAACCGGTCTTCGTTACTCCCGCCCAGGACTATGTCACCATCACCGGCATCCTTCTCCGGGCCGGCGAAGATGGACTCGATCTGCCCGCGGGACTCTTCGATGTCGCCGCGGAGGCGGCCCAGGTCGCGTACGGCGAGGCCGGACTACCGGTGTAGCGGCCCCGTCGCGTAATACGAGCGACAGACGCCCTGGTCCAGATCGGTGGCGGCTTCCAGGACCGAGGTTCCGTCGGCGGACGGGAGTAGGGGCGAGCTGTAGTTTTTGCAGGGGGCGTCGACGATGTCGGCGATGGGGATGGGCGCGGGGATTTCGTACCAGAGGCCGTTGCCGAGGTTGTTGTTGGCGAGTATGTCGTGGCCCGAGTAGGGGGTTTGTTGTCCGGCGATGTTGGACTGCATTTGGCCCGAGAGGAGGATGGTGCCGTGCGGGGCGGGGGTGGGGCTCCAGACGGGGTAGGGGGTGTGCTGGGTGTAGCCGTTTCCGGCCGCGGTGCGGACCATGGTTCCGAGGAAGCGGGGGTCGCCGTAGTTCCAGCCGTCGGCGGAGCGGCGGAAATAGATGAGGCAGGGGTGGACCATGTCGGTGTTACAGATCTCGTAGGTCATGAAGTACGAGCCGTCGGGCAGTTGGATGGCGTTGGCCATGCCGGGGCGCACGTCGGGGACGTCGCTGACCACGGTGTCTGCCTTGTCCACCCAGTGCATGGCATCGGGTGAGCGGACCTGGACGAGTTTCTGGCTGTGCGCGAGGCTGTCGGTTTCATCGGAGTAGTAGGCGACCAGTTCGCCGTCGCCCGCCACCGACAGGCTCGGTTCCCAGGCCGCGGGCAGACGCGGGCCCCAGTCGGCGAGGCTGAAGAAGGTGTCGGCGGATTCGATGCTGGAGACGTATTGCCAGTGGAAGCCGTGGTCGGTGCTGGCCCAGAGCCGCTGCTCGACATGCCGGACCACGTTCAGGATGTCGAAATACGTGGTGTCGGCCCACAACAGCGTGCCCTCCGGCAGGGTGCCGACCGCCAGCGGCAGTTCCATCAGGCTGGAGCAGCACAGGCGGCGGGCGGTGACGTCGGTGGTGACCGGGTCGACGATGGTGGCGCGCTGCTGGAAGGTCTTGCCGCCGTCGGTGCTGGCCAGGATGACGCCGGTCTGCTGCAGGGTGTTGACGCTGGCGACGATCGTGCCGTTGGCGTTGCCGCTGTGTCCCAGGCGAATCAGCCGCGGATAGAAGCTGCTTCCCGGATAGAGCAGGCCGCGCGCCGCGTTGCGGCCCGGGACGTGTGGGGCGGCATCGACCGGCGTGGCGAGGGCGCCCATGCCCAGTGCAGCCAGCGCGGTGACCAGCAATACGACCAGACGGCGCACCGAGGAACCTCCAAGCTGATCGGCGGACTATGGCAACCGTTCGACACCCGGAAAATGAACCCTAGCAGCGGATACGGTCTCCCGTCCCTCGAACCGCCCACGCAACAGCCGTCTCTCGGCTGGAACGTGTGCTGGAGAACCAACCGGTCCGGCTGCCCTCAGCCCCGCCCGGTTGATCCTTCGAGCTGGGCCGCCAGCGCGACCGCGGTGGCGGGGTATCGAGCGAGCAGGTCGGTTGCCTCGCGGTTTCCTGTCGGTTCTGGTTCCTGCCAGCCGTCCTGGATGCCGAGCAGTCCGGCGAGGGCGTCGCAGGCGGCGGGGTGGGCGGCCAGGAGCTCGGTGGCCGGGCCGCGCGGTGTCACGACGACCGGTGCTGCGGGGGTGGCGGATTCGGCCGACCAGGGTGGGACGAAGGTGTCGATGGCGGGCAGGGCGGCAGGGAAGGTGCGGGCCGCTTCGCGGACCAGGCCGGGGATCAGGTGGGCCGTTTGATCTTTGAGGGTGGTGATGAGCTTGGGCAGCCAGGGCAGCAGTACCGCGTCCGGTAGCGTGCCGAAGGCCTTCGACAACAGCTCCACCACAAAGGGTTTCAATGCCGGGGCGGGGTCGATGGCCTGGACGAAACCGCTCACGTAGTGCGGAACCGTCGGCAGCACCAGCGGGTTGGCGAGCATGTCGTCGCATCGCTCGCGCAGGTCGGGCATGGTGAGCAGGCCGAGCTGGAATCGTGCCGCCCACAGCAGGGCCACCTTGGCCGGCGCCTCCGGATGTGATTGCAGCACAGCCAACTCCAGCTGGGTGTGATCGCAGCCCAGCGACAGCGCAAGGTTCTCCATCCCGAACAGGAAGCCGAGCATGGCCGCGACCTGCGCCGGTCCGGTCTCCTCGGCGGCGAACGCGGTGGGCAGCAGGGTGCAGTAGTGCGCGTACCCGGCCGTCACGAACCGCTCGCACCACGTCGGCAGGCCGCTTTCGGTGGAGCGGAAGTAGTTGAGCAGCACCCGGATGTGACGCAGCACGACGGGCGCGTCGTCCACCGTTCGTTCGGCGGCGAGGAGTTCGACCGCGCGATGGCCCAGCTCGTCGGCGAGCCGGGCCGATCCCAGATAAACGAGCGCATCCTCGACCGTGGCCAGCGCCGCCGCCGCGGTCGCGCCGGGTGCGGCGACCGCGGCCCGCAGGCGCTGCTCCAGCACCTGTTCCACCGACACGCCCTCGTAGCCGAGCTCGACCAGCGAGCGCTGGTATTTCCCGAGCCCGATGTCCCAGCTTTCCTGGATCGAGGTCTCGCCCAGTCCCCGTGAGCCCATGATGGGTCGCAGCGCGTCGTGTGGGAGCAGCCTGCGCAGCAGCCACAGCAGATCCGAGCACGGCCGCAGGTCCGGATTCGTCTTCAGGTCCAGCAGGGCGCGGTGCAGCGTCCGTTTGGACAGATCCAGCCCGAGCGGCGCCAGCCGGTCGAGCACATCGCGCGCCAGCGGCGGCAGCGCCGCGTAGCCGACCTGGCCGATGCGGTCGCCGCCGAGCAGGATTTCGCACAGCCGCTGCACATCGCGCCGGCCCGGCACCGTGTCCTTCTCGATGCAGGTGACGGCCGCGTCCTGGAAATCGTACGGTGTCGGGCGGGCGCGATTGCGCAAGCCAGCCAGCAGGATCGAGGTCTCGAAGATGGCGATGGCGTCGGCCGTACTGGCCAGGTACCCGTTGCGCCGGGCCAGTCGGACGATATCCACCGACCACTCCAGGAGTTCGGCCTCGTCGAGCGGATCCAGCACCGCCGGGCGCGACAGGAATCCCGAAAGTCGGTCCGTCACTTCGGCTTCCGGCGTGGCGGGAAGCAACGGTTTCTTGACGCGCTTAGTCGGCTTCTGCTGGCCTTCCAGCTGGAACGACTGCAATCGGCTGCGCCGCAGGCCCTTCGCCCAGGTGGCCGCCGCGATCGACACCGCACCGCCGGCCAGCCCGAACTGCGCCTCGATGGCGGAATGGCTGGAGGGAATCAGCCCGTAGTGCCACACCGTTGCCGAGCGCGGCGAGATCTCGAACGTTGCGCTCGACGCAAGCCCGAACTGTTCGACCGGGCTGGCCGCGTGGGCCGCGCCGCACACGTACAGTGCCTGGGCGGGGTCGATGTCGTTGGCGGCCAGGTGTTCCCGCATGCGGGTCCACATGTACCGCTCGCGGTCCTCGTCCTCGGTGGTACTGCCGCGCCGCAGCCGCCGGAACAGGCTACCGATCATCACCATGACCTGGCGGTAGGTGTCGTAGTCGGCGTCCACCAGCGGCTGCTCGACGTATTGGTCCCACCATTCCGACCAGTGCCGGACCTTGCCGTGGTGCAGCAGGTGTTCTTCGAGATCTGCGAAATGCGGTCGCAGATCACCGATTTCGACGCCGATCGCGCCGCCGTGCAGGTCCCCGTCCGCTGGCTGCTCGCCCTCGGCGGACGGTTCCACGGGCTCCGGCCGGGGCGCCCACTGGAAGACATGATCGGTGGACCGGTCCACCAGCACCAGCTCGACGCCCGGCGTGTCCAGCGCGTAGGCGATGGCCTGGTATTCGGCCGACGATTCGGTGATCGGGGCGACCACCGACAGCGGCGCCCATTCCGCCGGGAAGCCCTCGGTGTCGGTGGCGAAGGCCTGCAGCGCGATCGGCAGCCGGCAGTTGCGCAGCTCGTCGAGCAGCGGCCGCATGTCCTCACAGAGCTCCAGGTAGATGACGCTCGGCTGCTTGTCGCGCAGCCGCCGCACCATGGCCAGACCGGAGGCGGGGGAGTGGTGGCAGACCGGGAAGATCTCCAGCCGCTGCGACAACGCCCGATCGACATCGTCGACCATGCCCGCCAGGATGTCGCCGGGCGCCCCGGCGAACGCGACGGCCGCGTCCGTGAGCTGATCCCGCAGGGCAGCAAAGGTATTCGGCGCGGGCCGGGCCTGCGAGACGGTCACGAGAGCCTCGCGATCGCGGCCCGGCCGCCCTCCAGGAATTCGCCCCAGGCGGAATCACCCTTCTCGGCCTTGGTGCGCGGCTCGACCACGCCGTGCAGGTACTTGTTCAGAATGGCCAGATCCTCCGGGGTGCGCCGGGCCAGGGAGCCGACGAGCGAGCCGGCGAGGGTCTCGGCGCGCAATTCCCGCTCGCCGAAGAACTGGCTGTGCAGGATGGCGTCCTCGAGCACGCCTATCTGCTCGGCGGTGGACAGCGCCGATTCCAGCTTGTCGTCGTCGCTGGTGGCGGCCGACGCGGCGGCGCGCAGGTCGGCGAAGCTCTCCAGCAGGATGTCCAGCAGCGTGGGCGGCAGCTCCAGCTCGATGGAATGGCGGCGCAGCAGTTCCGCGGTGCGGAATCGCACGATCTCCGCCTCGCTCTTCTTGTTGGACACCACCGGGATCCGCACGAAGTTGAAGCGTCGCTTGAGCGCGGAGGACAGGTCGTTCACGCCCCGGTCGCGGCTGTTGGCGGTGGCGATGATGGAGAATCCCGGCTGGGCGAACACCACATTGTCGTCGTCGAGCTCGGGAATGGAAACGTACTTCTCCGAGAGGATGGAGATCAGCGCGTCCTGTACGTCGCTGGTGGAGCGGGTGAGTTCCTCGAAGCGGCCGATCACGCCCTGTTCCATGGCGGTCATGATCGGGGAGGGGATCATCGACTCCCGGGACTGGCCCTTGGCGATGACCATGGAGATGTTCCACGAGTATTTGATGTGATCCTCGGTGGTGCCAGCGGTGCCCTGCACCACCAGCGTGGAATTGCGGCTGATGGCCGCGGACAAGAGCTCGGCCAGCCAGCTCTTGCCGGTGCCCGGATCGCCGATGAGCAGCAGGCCGCGGTCCGAGGCCAGAGTGACGATGCTGCGCTCGACGAAGCTGCGGTCACCGAACCACTTCTGCTCCACCTCGCGGTCCAGGCCGTCCGCGCGTTCGGAGCCGAGTATGAACAGCCGCACCATCTTCGGGCTCAGCCGCCAGGCGAACGGCTTGGGGCCGTCGTCGATGGACTCCAGCCAGTCCAGTTCCTCGGCGTATTTGACCTCGGCGGGGGCGCGCAAGACGTCGTTCATGGTGGCAGGTCTCCTAATCGAGGAAGTTTTTGAGTTCGTGTACGAGCTTCTGGATGCGTCCGGAAATCACCGGGGTGCCAAGGTTTTTGAACCGTTCGCGGAACCACGGGTTGACGCTCTGGTGGCCGGAGCTGTTCACCGAGCCGACCGGGATGAGCTTCACTCCGGAGCGGTGCACCGCCTCCATGGACTCGAAAAGCGGTTGGGAGCGGTCGAACTCGTAGAAGTCCGAGATCCACACCAGCACGGTATTTTTCGGGTCGGTGATCTTGGGCTGGGCCATGGCCATGGCGACCGGGCCGTCGTTGCCGCCGCCGAGATTGGTGCGAAGGAGCACCTCGAACGGGTCGTGCACCCAGGGGGTGAGATCCAGGGCGCGGGTGTCGTAGGCGATGAGATGCACATCCACCTTGGGCAGTCCCGCGAAGATCGATGCCAGGATCGTGCAGTTCACCATGGAGTCGACCATGGAGCCGGACTGGTCCACCACCACGATCATGCGGGCAGGGACGGTGCGCTTGGCGGTCCGGCGGTAGTAGAGCCGGTCGACATAGAGGCGTCCGTCCTGAGGATTCCAGTTGGGCAGGTTCTTCCAGATCGTCCGGTCCACATCCAGGTTGCGCAGGATGCGCTTGGGTGGGACCGAGCGATCGACGGTGCCGGCGCTGGTCTGCTGCACCTGGGTGCGGAGCACCTCGGCGACCTCGTCGATGTAGCGGCGGATGAGCCGTTTGGCATTGGCCAGGGCCACGCCCGACAGATTGTGCTTGTCCCGCAACAGCTGTTCGATGAGCGACATGCTCGGGGTGAGCTGGGCCGCCAGGTGCGGATCGGCCAGCACCTCGCGCAGCCGCATGCGGGACACCAGTTCGCCTTCCAGGCCGGTGAGCACCCCGTGTACCGCGCCGGCCTGCTCCTCGCCCAGGCAGCGGCGCAGCCAACCGGCATCGGACTGCCAGCCCGCCAGCTGGGTGGCGCTGACCGTGCCGGAGCCGGTGGCGAACACGTTCAGCAACAGCTTGGAAACCAGTGCGGCAGTGCGGACATCGGCCGCGCCGATGGCCGGCGCCGCGGCGGGTTCGGCCTCGTCGTCGGTGTCCTCGGAGAAGTCGAGGCGCTCGAACTCCGCCTTCATCTCCGGATAGCGTTGCACCACATTGTCGATGGAGATACCGGGATCGAGGAGGGCCAGCGGCAGGCCCAGATCGCCGGTAATGCTCGCGCTCGCCTGTTCCAGCGTCGGTTGCTGATCCGGGTTGAAGACACCGGCAAGCAGACGCCAGTACAGGATCTGACGTCGCGTCTCGTGATTCGTCATTGGCGCAACAGCTTTCCCGCGCGCTCGCGCAACACCGCCACGGCATCGCCCGACTTGGCCTGTGCCTTGGCAACTTTCGGGTCGGTCGGGCCCAATGCCCAATCGCCGTTGTGGAAGGCGGTGAGCGCGCTCTTGACCTTGCGCCGCACCGCCAGCGGTCGTACCGACCAGGCGCCGTCCCAGCGCAGCAGGCCGATCATGGTGCTGGAGGCGCTCACGCCCGCCGGAGTAATCGGACCCGCCGTCGGCAGCGCGGCCATGTCCACGCGAATTCGCTGGTCACCCAGCTCCAGTGCACCGTCGCGGAATCGGTACTCCTCGAGCAGAACCGGCTCGGCGATGTGCACTGGATCGCGATCCAGCGGTGTGACGGCCGGGGCATGGGCCTGCGGCAGCTGTACCGTGGCGGTGACGAATGGATCGGCGGCCTCCCCGGCCTTGGCCCGATCGTCGTCCCACAGCAGGTCTCCGGTGGCCGTCAGCGGCATGCCGGTCAGCTCCAGCATGCGGTGCTCGGCCAGGGCGGTGAGCAGTTGCCGATGCGCACCCAGCAGCTGCCAGATCGCCGGTCCCACAATGGTGTCCACCTTCGCCGCCGCCACGGACACCCGCACCCGGCGGGTCGGCACGCCCGCGGTCTCGACCACGCCGTGCAGCTGTGCCTGCACCGCGGTCCCGTGCTCGTGCAGCTCCACGCCCAACGGCAGCAGGCGACCCGAAACCAGCTCGCTCGCAGTAGATTCCGCGCCGCGCCAGGACAGCAGCAGGGCTCGGGCCCACAGATCGGCCCAGCGTCGGGCGGGCACCTGATCCATGGTGGCGATCGGTGCGCAGGCGCCCAGTTCGGCGGTGAAACCGTCCAGCAGCATCGCCAACCGCCGCAACGCGGGCTCGGCGAGCAGCGATTCCACGGTGCGATCCGCGGCCGCAACCAGGTCGTGGTCCACGCCGCGCCATCCGGCGATGGCCAGTTCGCCCAGCCAGCCGCGCGGGCCCGCGGCGAGCGGGTTCGGGGCGGCGGCATCCGGTGTGCTGGTCCACTCGAATCGACTGCGGCCCAACGCCGTATCGGCCTGTTCGGTCAGCGCGTCGTGCACCGCGCCCAGCAGGGCGGCCCGAGCGGCGGCCAGGGCCGCCAGGTCCTCCGTGCCGATCGCGCCCGTGCTCACCTTCGACACCGCCCGCGCCGCCGCCTCGGCCAGCGGCGAGCCCGCGACGGCCCCGGCCAGCGCGGCCAGCGCCGCGCCCTGCGGTTCGGATACCCGGGCGAATCCGTTCACCAGGGCGGTATCGAAGCCGCCCACCACCTCCAGGGCCGCCGCGGTGCCGGTGGGCAGATCCGCCAGCGCGGCCAGTTGTACCGCCTGCATCAGCGACCCACCCCCGCCGGAAACCAGTGCAACTCCGGGATCGGCGTGGCGCCGCCCGGCAGTTCGAGATAGGTCAGATGCCGCAGGAACCGGCTGAACACCGCGGCAGCGGGGGCCGGATCGCGAGTTCCGTTGAGACAGGCGGTAATCGAGCCGCCATCGGGGACCTCGACCCGCAGGAAGCGGGCCACCCGGTCCTGCCCGTATTGCAGCACCGCCTCATCGATGAGGGCATCGATGTGCTTGCAGGCCCACCCCTGATTCAACCCGCCGCACGGGCGATTGTTGTTGGTGCTGCAGCTCAGCCCGTGCGTGCCCGCGGCCACCGACGCGACGTACACGCGCGAGATATCGGAGCCGCTCGAGACCACCCCCTGTAGGCGCCCGTCGGCCAGCTCCACGAACGGCACCTTGTTCAGCTTGCGCGGCGCGATGGCGGGCAACACCCGCACTATGGAGGCGCCTTCCCAGGCCGGTCCATCCGGCGTGGCACTCGGATTCGAGCTCATCGTTCTCCCTCCCGGTCGATCACGATGCGCCCAAGGTATGCGATGCCACCGACAAGTTCCGCCCCGTTTCCGAATCGGCTGGTGCGGAACGTTTTCCCGCGACGCCGAGCCCGGCGTCGCCGATCCGCGTGGCGGCGGATCAGCGCAGCCGATTGTGCTGCTTCCACCAATTCATCAGGCCCGCCGCGTCATTCGGGCCGGCGGCGAAGTAGACCCCGAGAACGTTCTGGGGATTCGAGGTGAATTCGATCGTCGGCACGACCCCGGCGCCGTTGGACAGGATGCATTCGTATCGCCCCGCCGAGTAGGCGTTGTCCGGTGCGCCGTCGGCACAGGCCGTGTGCGCCGAGGACTGCCGGTCGTTGTCGTAGCTCTGCTGTAGTGTCGCGGCGTCGGGGTAGAGAAAGAAGGCCGCCTCCAGGCGGCCCGCGTGCGGGTCGCAGTGCAGCGCGGCCACCTCGCTCGGTTCCGGATTCTGGTGGTAGCAGTTCGTTTGGTCGTATCCGGCGGGCAGATGCTGCAGCAGCGCGGCATCCTCCGGTGTGTAGTCCGGGCGCGCGTTGCTCGACGCGGTCGCGGTCGCGGGTCCGTACGGCATGCTCGCCGGTCTGCTCGATCTGGTCCGGCCGGTCGGGAGCGCCACTATCACGATGACGACGACGATGATCGCGATCGCGATAGCGACTGCGAGAACGATCGGTCCCCAGCTTCCGCGCCGCGCCGGGGCCGGGGCCGGTTCCGCGGGCAGCTCCGTGAGTGGATGCGGGACCTGCAGATCACCGAGCAGGGCGTGTAGATCCCCGCGCGTCTTGGCTCGGGTAGCGGCCTCGAGGCGGGAGTGATACTCCGCATTGTCGAGTTCGCCGTCGGCATAGGCATTGTCGAGCGCGGTACCCGCCATCGATCGGTCGAGGTCGCTGGCTCGCAGGGCGGCGCCGTCCTGCGGATGTTCGGAAGACACCGCATCATGGTCGCAGCCGGATCGGCTCGGCGGTAGATGCTTCGGTCGGCAATCGGAGCGGCCCGAAACCGGTTCACGCCGATAGCCGATAGTGCGCCAATCCACAAATGTCGGAAGGTAGCGGCTCGGATTCTCGCCGATCCCGGCCATGTCGATGGTGTCGCACGCCGCGGGTGGGAACGCATCGACGCGCGGCGCTGACCGGGCGGCCCACGCCCGCCGCCCGCTTCCGATTCGCGCTACTTTGGCACACGTGCAGCAGATGGAGCGTGGCGGGGTGGAGGGCATATTCGCCCTGTGGTCGGCGCCGCGCGGCACCGAACGGCCCGAGCTGTCCCGGCTGGAACTGCTCGCACTGTGTGCGTCGGTAGCGGAATGGCGCCGGCACAACGGACCGGCGACGTTGTACTGCGACGATCCGTATGCCCAATACCTGGAATGGATCGGGCTGCTCGGCCTGTGGGACAAGGTCGACACCGCGTTGTTCGCCTCGATGCGGTCGCTGGATGTCGACCCGAAGGCATACTTCAGCCTGGCGCGCATTCTCGCCCTCGGCGCCGCCCGGATTCCGTTCGCGTCGATCGACTGCGATTTGATCGTATGGCGCAGCCTGGCAAGGGAATTCGATACCCAGGGCGTGGTGTTCACGCACTGGGAATCGACTTGGCCCACGGTGTGGTACCCGCCGCCGCACGAGTTGCGGACGCCGGATGCTTACACCCTCGACCCGCGGCGAAACTGGCGGCTCAACGCCGCCAATTCCAGCGTGCTCTATTTCGGGGCCGACGCCGCCCGGGTGCGCGAGGCCTACGTCGAGGAGGCGACGCGGTTCATCGTGGGCAATCCGGGGCGGTCCCATTACGAGGTCGGCCTGGCGCGAGAGCTGTTGTTCGCCGAGCAACGCCTACTCCCGGTGATCGCCCGTGAGCACGCGCTCACTGCGACGCCGATCATCAACGCCGTCCATTCGCCGCTCGCCGGTGAATTCATCACCAACGACCCACGTTACGGCGTGTGGAACAATCTGCACATCATCAATCAGCCCACCGGGATCACGCACCTGTGGTATCACAAACGCTGGCGCGGCGATCTCCGGCTGCTCGGGGTGGAGCGCATCCTTGCTGCCAGGCTGAAATCCGATCATCCGCACGTCTTCGATATGGTGCAGAAGGCCTGTGCGGTCATGGAGGCCGCCAAAGCGGTCAGGGTCGAGAGGCGGCCGTGGTGGGAAGGCGATGCGCCGGAATGACTTTCAGGACAGGTGCTTGCCGGCCTCCTTGCCGACCGATTCCTGATAGATGTCGGCATAGGTGCGCTCGTCCTTGACCAGGTCGTCGCAGAAGGCCGCGACGTCGTCGCCGATGAGTTCCATGACGCCCTTGCCGGACGCGACTCCCTCTTCGAAGAAATCGACGAGTCCCGAGAGCAGATCCCCGTCGGTGAGCCCGACCGGGCCGATCTTGAAGAAATACTTCTGAATCTCGTCGTAGACGATCCGGTAATCCGGCGGGAGCGCCTTGACCCGCGCCACGTGCGCGCGCCATTCCCGCTTGCCTTCGATGATCTCGCGAATGCCCACGTTATTCTCCCAGCCTGCTCAGTTTCTTCGCAACGTTCTTGTTCAGCTGATCGCGCCACTTGTCGCGATAGCTCTTGGCGCCCTCCTCGCCGGCGATCGCGGCACAGAAGCCCTGGATATCGCCGCCCAGTGCATCCTGGACGCTCTGGCCGTCCGACGCGGTTTCCTCCAGCAGTCCCAGGACGCCGTCGAGGATCGGCATCAGGTTGCGACCGGTGAAATCCGTGTAGGGCGAGAGATGGCCCTTGATTTCCTCCCAGGCGGCTCGATATTCGTCCGGAAGTGCCGCGGCCCGCGCGTCGAAGGCCTTGTATTCCCGGGTGAGGTCGCTGCCTGTGATTGTCTCCCAGAAGTTCATTTCCTACTGTCCTTCAGCTCGTTGATGCGGGACGATACATACAGCCATTTCGCCCAGAACGTCGCGAGCTCTTCACGTCCGGCGTCGTTGAGTGTGTAGAACTTGCGCGGCGGGCCGACCTCGGACGGTCGTTTCTCGACATCGACCAGCCCGTTCTTCTCCAGCCGCAGCAGAATGGTGTAGACGGTCCCCTCGATGACGTCCGCGAAACCGAGTTCGTTCAGCCGTCGCGTGATGGCATAACCGTATGTCTCTTCGGTGTCGATGATCTGGAGAACGCAGCCCTCGAGCGTGCCCTTCAGCATCTCGGTCAAGTTGTCCGTGGCAGACCTCCTTCGATCCTCGGTCCACTATTCGGTGGTACCGACTACCACTAGACTGTATCACAGGGTAGTGGAGTGGCGATCGTGCAAGAGGGGCCCCGTCGGGAGTGGATCAGCGCTGGCGTCCGGCGTCTGCCAGGGCCTGGTACCCCGCGTTGTATCCGGGAATGAAGCTGATGCCGGGGCCGCCGTGGCAGCCCGCGCCGCACAGATAGAGCCCCTCGAGCGGGATGGGAAGGTCGGTGAATCCCCGCGGGCCGGGCCGGTTGATCCCGATCTGGTCGGGATGCAGCAGACCCTGGCAGAAGTCGCCGCCGGGGGCGCCGAACATCCGCTGCATATTCATCGGCGCGAAGGTGGTGTTCCGGATGATCAGTTTCTCGAAATTGGGTGCATAGCGGGTTATTTTCGCGATCACCCGGCGGGCCATCTCGGCTCGGAGCGAGTTGTAGTTCCCGTGCCGGGCCTCCACCGGAAACCAGAGCGCGAAGGCGCTGGCCGCATGCTTGCCGGGCGGGGCCAGGCTGTCGTCGACGTCGCTGGGTATCTGCAGGGCGATGGACGGTTCCCGGGGCACCTGCCCGTGACGGCACTCCTCCCACTGCTGCTGCAATTGCTCCGTGGTGCTGAACAATGCGATGGATTCCTGCATCCCGGGAGCGTTCAGAAGCTCGTACGGCGCAGCGAATTCCGGGCGGCCGTCGAGGGCGAAATGCATCTGAAGATAGGCGCCGCGATGGTCCACGCGGGAGACCCTTGCGACGAGATCGGCGGGCAGCGCGCTCGGGTCCACCAGCTCGGTCAGGGTGACGTCGGGGGAGAGGTTGGACACGACGATCGGCGCGGAAATCGTTGAGCCGTCCTCGAGTTGGACCCCGGAGATCCGGCCGTTGGCGGTCGTAATCGCGCGCACCCTGGCGTGCAGGCGCAGTTCGCCGCCGTGCTCGGTGAACATCCGCCGCAGATGAACGGGAAGGGCCCCGACCCCACCGGCGAACTTCGTCATCATCGGCATGCCGTCGGGTGGCGAGGCCAGACCGTAGGCCAGGCCCGCGGCGCTGCCCGGCGTCGCCGGACCGCGATAGGTCGTGTTCACCGCCAGGTAGGCCAGCATGGCGCGCAGGGACGCGTGCTTGTCCCGATCGGGCAGGTGCCGGTCGACGACGTCGGTGACGGATCCGAACAGCATGTCGGTAATCGCCTGGCGCTCTTGCTCATTGGTCGCGCAGGCATACATCTCGTCGTAGGTCTTGGGCGGCTGCCGGACATCGAAGCGGCCCAGCGCCCGGGCCGGGGCCTGCGCCCAGAGGAACATCGCGGCCATGCCCATAACGGCCTCGTTGCCGTGCGCCTCGCCGAGATGAGCCATGAGCCGCACCGGATCTCGGTAGAAGATCAGCGGCGGGCCGCTGTCGGTGACATTGGTCGACATCACTTCGGGTTCGATCGTGGGCAACGTGTCGAGGCCGAGGTCCTCCCGGATGACGCCGGGCGTGGGAAACTGCACCGAACCGGCGATCTCGAAGTGGAAGCCGTCGACGAGCTCGAGCGAGGCGGCCATCCCTCCGGCGTAATGGTTCGCCTCCAGGCACACCGTCCGCAGGCCGCCGCGCTGCAGGATGGCGGCCGCGGTCAATCCGTTGTGTCCGGCTCCGACAACGATCGCGTCGTAGTCACTCATAGCATCACGCCTTGTCGCTGGTGACGTTGATCACGTCATTAGTGACAAAAAGCTACACCCGGTGGGCGCACTCGGGCAGCCCTCGACATTGGCTACGGCGCATGTGCCTTCAGCGCCGCGGCGACGAACGATGCGACGAGCGGCCGGCGGGCATGGGCTCCCCGCCCGCCGCTTCGGTGTCAGCGGGTGCGCCACGCCGGGCTGCTGGATCCGCGGGGCACCAGCGGTGGGTCCGGCCAGGACGGGGTGAAGTGCGAGAACCGGACGGGCGGGGCGAGCATGTGGACGTCGCCGAGGGGGCTGGGGGCATCGTAGGGTGTGGGGTCCCGGAGGGAGTGCGACTCGTCGGCGCCCGCGGCGGCGGGGTCGACCAGGCCCAGCGTCTGGTACCACATCGCGGTGCGCGTCAGGTTGACCGTGACGTGCCAGGACCCGCCCTCGGTGGCGCGCTTGTTCAGTGCGGCGAGTGCGCCGACGGCGCCCATGTAGCCGGTGATGAAGTCGTTGATCATGCCGGTGACGGGGAGCTTCGGGGCCTCGGGTGTGCCCTCGAGGGTCATCAGGCCCGAGGCGGCAGAGCCGTTCATGTCGAAGCCGCCGCGGGTGCGCCAGGGGCCCTCGGAGCCGTAGCAGGTCACCGAGACGACGATGATGCCCGGATGGCGGGCGGCGAGCCGGCCGGGGTCGAGCCCGAGCCGCTCGAGTTTGTCGCCGCGATGGTTGTCGACGACGACGTGGGCATCGGCCAGCAGTCGATCGGCGCGCTCGCGACCGACGTCGGTGTTCAGATCGAGGTAGGTGCTGCGGGAGCCGACATTCGCCTCGGCGTAGATGAAGTCGTGCTCGTAGTCGTTGGGCCGGGTGGCGCACAGCACGTCGGCGCCGTACTCGGCCAGGGTGCGCCCGACGGTGGGCCCGGCGATGGCGTGCGTGAACGACAGCACCCGGATCTCATCCAAAGGCCTTGTAGCGGAGCCGAAGTCGTGGATGGGCGCATCGCCGATCCGGCGCAGTCCGACTACCGGCTGCCCGGCCAGCAGCGCACCCTGCGGGTGAGCCAGCCACTCCTGCGGGGTGCGGGCGACGCACAGCGGCAGCCCCGCGGCATTCGCGGACTCCTCCAGCTCGAACGCGTCACGGGCGGCGAACGCCGCGGCGACCTTCGCGTAATCCGGTGGGACATCGAGGTATCGACACCACTTCGCGGCCAGATGCGGATAGACGCCCGAGGCCATGACGGTCCGTCCGTCGGCGGTGCGGTAGGGCGCGAGCAGGAAGGGATTGTCGGCGACGAGCGGGAACGGCGGCAGCTCGCCGGCAAGGGTGGGATGCCAGAACGCGTGCGGCGTGATGCCGTGCACGGCCTGGCGCAGGTCCAGGTGCAGATCCTGATCCGGACCACCGCGGCGGCGGTGCAGCGCGACCGCGCCGACGGCGGCGGCCATGATCGGAATGCCGATGCACGCCCCGAGCCGGTGCCGGGCCGCCACGATCGGATCGTGACCGGCGAAACTCACACTGCCCCCGGCGGCTTCGGTCGAGAGCCCGAGATTGGCCACGAGATCGTTCAGTGCCGCACCGTGATCCAGGTCGTCCATGGTGCCGGGGGTGGCGATCTGCTCAGTCATGGTCTGCTCCTTCGTATTCGAGCCGTGGGCGTACCGCGAAACCGGCCGCCAGAGCCCGCCGGGTGAGTTGTGGAGTGAGTACGCGCACCCGGGTCGAGGGGGCGGGCGGCGGTGACTCGGAATATCCCCGGTCCGGGGTCCACGCGTAGGCCGTTCCGGCCCAGAGCAATACGGGGCGACCGTCGTAGGTAACAAACGTTCCGGCTGGGAGGCAACCGATTTCGGCATACCCCGGTGCCAGGCGCTCCCGGTGCAGTATCGAGTCGAGCGTGTCCACGGACGCGGCCGTATCGAACATGGCCGCCTTGTACTCGCGCAGCCGCCGATGCTGGCATTCGCCGCACGGACGATGGCCGGCGGCCAGGGCCACGGCCTCGTCGAAGAAGAACAGCTCGGTGTATTTGCGTCCGGGCTCGCGGAATACGCGCGTACGCCCCTTGAAGGCCAGCCTGCAGTAGATCCAGTGCGTGCTCGCCCACTGCCTGCGCCCCGGGGTGCCGGAGATCGGGCCGCCGCGATTTCCCATCCAGCTCCCGCGATGCACGTCGGCGACTATCTCTCCGCCGGGAAGCACCCGATTACGGTGCGGCACAACCTATCCCCGCCCACTCGTGCCGCGTCCCGCCCGGCCGGACTCCGGCAACCGCGCACCGAGCGTCGCGGACGGAGAGGCCCTCGTGAGGAATTTCTGGATCCGGCAGCATTTCCTCACCCATGCTGCCAACCGAACCCGCCGAACGCAATGTGTGGTGCAGCCGTGCGCCGGAACTCGATCGGGATATACGGAACACACGAAAGGCGACGGCGCTAGTCGAGAGAACGGGAATGAATTCAAACAGATACCGCTCCCCTTCCCGTATTCATTATATAGCGCACCCGGGGGCTTGCGGCAAGGGCGGGGTGATGCCGCATACTCGCTGGCCGAGGCCGGAACCAGCGGAAATGGATGTTGAGAAACGACGGTGCGGTCCGTCGATCGCGGGAACTGTGCAGGGAAAGCGAGGGCGTGTGTCGGATCTGGGGTATGACGACGAATTGCGGGACGAGCGCGGCTACGTGGCCGGGCTTTACGCGCGCCTGGACGCCGAGCGGGCGCGGGTGCGGGGGCGGTACCGCGCGGCGCTGGGCGGTACCGGTGGAACGCCCATGGAACGGGATTTCGAGGTGCGTGCGCTTGCCAGGGAGGCGAAACGGCTGGACGTGGCCGACAACGGGCTGTGCTTCGGCCGGTTGGACACCGTGGCCGGTGAGCATGCGTATATCGGCAGGATCGGCCTGCTCGATGAGCAGAACGACTACGAGCCGGTACTGCTGGACTGGCGCGCGCCGGCGTCGCGGCCGTTCTATACCGCGACCGCGGCGACGCCGGAGAACATGCGGCGGCGGCGTCAGTTCCACACCCGCGGCCGCACCGTGGTCGATTTCACCGACGAGGTGTTCGGCCGTCCCGGCGCCGGCGAGCGCGGCGATGCGGCCCTGCTCGCCGCGGTGAACGCGCCGCGCGGCGAGGGCATGCGCGACATCGTGGCGACGATCCAGGCCGAACAGGACGAGATCATCCGGCTCGACCATCCCGGCGTGCTGGTGATCGAGGGCGGCCCCGGCACCGGCAAGACCGTGGTGGCGCTGCACCGCGTCGCCTACCTGCTCTACACCCAGCGCGAGCAGATGGAACGCCACGGCGTGCTGGTGGTCGGCCCCAATCCGGCCTTCCTGCGGCACATCGGGCGCGTGCTGCCGTCGCTGGGCGAGACGAACGTGGTGTTCACCACGACCGGCGGCCTGGTGCCGGGCCTGACCGTCACGGCCGAGGACGGCCCGGAGGCCGTGCGCCTGAAGGGCTCGCTGAAGATCCTCGACGTACTCGCGGCGGCGATCGCCGCCCGGCAGCGGATTCCGGCGACGCCGCTCGTGATCGAGCTCACGGACGTGGCGGTGCGGATCGATGCCGAGACCGCGGAGTGGGCGGTGCAGGAGGCGCGCGAGAGCGGACGGCCACACAACGAGGCCCGCGTGGTGTTCCGGGAGATCATCGAATGGGTGCTCACCGAGCGCGCGATCGCCCGGATCGGCAAGGGCTGGCTGCACCGCGAGGACAAGCAGGCGTGGGAGGACATGCGGGCCGATCTGGTCGCCGAGCTCGCCGACAACGAACAATTCACCGCGGTCCTCGATGAGCTCTGGCCGATCCTGACGCCCGAACAGCTACTGTCACAGCTGTATTCGTCGCGGGACCGGCTGCGCGCGGCGGGCGCCGACGGGGTGCTGTGGCGCGCCGATGGCGAGGCATGGACGGTGTCGGACGTGCCGCTGCTCGACGAACTGGTCGATCTGCTCGGCCGCGACACGGTGGCCGAACGGGCCGCCGAGCAGGCCGTGGAGCGCGAGCGCCGGGCCGAGGCCGAGTATGCCGCGGGTGTGTTCGACACGCTCATCGAGCGCGAGGACCTGAACGACGACATCGGCTTGATCGCCCAGGACATCATCGTCGCCGAGGATCTGGCCGGCCGTTTCGTCGAGCACGACACCCGGGAACTAGCCGAACGCGCCGCCGCGGACCGCGAGTGGACCTACCGGCACATCGTGGTCGACGAGGCGCAGGAGCTGTCCGCGATGGACTGGCGGGTGTTGATGCGGCGCTGCCCGGGCAAATCCTTCACGGTCGTGGGCGATCTGGCGCAGCGCCGGTCGGCCGCCGGGGCGATCTCGTGGGGCGCGATGCTCGAGCCGTACGTGCCGGGCCGCTGGGTCTACCGGTCGCTGACGGTGAACTATCGCACTCCGGCCGAGATCATGGCCGTTGCCGCCGCAGTGCTCGCGGAGTTCGCACCGGAGGTGCAGGCACCGGACTCGGTCCGCGCGTGCGGTGTGCGACCGTGGTCCCGTGGGGTCGACGAGGACGAATTGGCCACCGCGGTAGCGGAATTCGTGCGAGACGAGGACCGCCGCGAGGGCACGAGCGTAGTGATCGGGCCGCCGGATGTGCCGGGAGCGGTGCCCGCGTCGGAGACGAAGGGCCTGGAATACGACGCTGTTCTGATCGTGGACCCGGACCGGATTCTCGCCGACGGCCCGCGCGGCGCGGCGGAGCTCTACGTCGCGCTGACCCGCGCCACGCAGCGCCTGGGCGTGCTGCACCGGGATCCGTTGCCGGGGGCGCTGTCCGGGCTCCTCGAGCTCGAGAGTCCCGCCCGGACCGCGAGCTGACCGGCGTAATACGAGCGATGACGCACATCGGGACTCCCGCCTGGGTAGTCTCCGCGGCATGACCGAGGTTTCGGGACAGGCGGGCGTCGGCCGGGCCACGGGCCGGGCAGCGGTGCTGGCGTGGGGATTCTGGGATTGGGCCGTCTCCGCGTTCAACGCGGTGATTGTGACCTTCGTATTCTCGGTCTACCTCACCGGCAAGGTGGGCAAGAATCTGCCCGGCGGGATTTCGGCGAGCGCGTGGCTGGGGTGGGCGCTGGCGGCGGCCGGACTGGTGATCGCCGTGACCGCGCCGGTGAGCGGGCAGTGGTTCGACGCGAATGCGAAACGCAAACTCTCCCTGGGAATCCTGACCACGATCACGGTTCTGCTGATGGCGGGCATGTACTTCGTGCGCGCGGACTACCACTATCTGTGGCTGGGGCTGCTGTTGCTGGCGGCCGGGGCGACCTTCGCCGAGCTCGCGCACGTGCCGTACAACTCGATGCTGCGGCAGGTCTCGACTCCCGCGACCGTCGGGCGGATCTCCGGATTCGGTTGGTCCATGGGATATTTCGGCGGCATCTTCCTGCTGCTCATCTGCTACTTCGGTTTCATCTCCGGGACGGGGGACACCAGGGGGTTCCTGGGCATCCCGACCGGCGACGGCGAGAACATCCGGTTGGTCGCGGTGCTGGCGGCGGCGTGGTTCGCGGTCTTCGCGGTGCCGCTGTTCTTGTTCGTGCCCGAATTACCGGGCACCGCAGCAGATTCCGGGGCCGCGGTCGGTTTCCTGCGCTCGTATCGGGTGCTCTGGAGCGACATTCGCGAGCTGTGGCGGGCGGATCGGCGCACCGTGGGCTTCCTGGTGGCCAGCGCCGTCTTCCGCGACGGCCTGGCCGGCGTATTCACCTTCGGGGCGATCCTGGCGGTCCGGGTGTACGGCATCGCCGACGCTGATGTGCTGCTGTTCGGGATCGCCGCGAATGTGGTTGCGGCCCTGGGGGCGGTGGTCGCCGGGCGGTTCGACGACCGCCTCGGCCCGAAGATCGTCATCGTGACCTCCCTGACGGGCATGCTCGCCTGTGGCCTGGTCCTGCTGGTCGTCTCGGGCCCGATCATGTTCTGGATATTCGGCCTGGCCCTGACGGTCTTCGTCGGTCCCGCCCAGGCCTCGGCCCGCTCGTTCCTGGCCCGGGTGGCCCCGCCCGGCCGCGAGGGCCAGCTCTTCGGCCTGTACGCGACCACCGGCCGGGCGGTGTCCTTCCTGGCCCCAGCGCTTTTCGGCTTCTTCGTCTGGGCTCTGCATGCCGAACGCGCCGGAATCCTGGGCCTGCTCCTGGTGCTGGGCGCCGGGCTGCTGCTACTGCTCCCGGTCCGCGGAAACGACCTGCGCACCCGCTGAATCCAGCCACCGAATGGCCGCGGCTATGGCATGCAGGGCCAGGCCCTGACCCCACGGCTGCGGGCGATCGTCGCGAATCACGCTGTAGCCGAAGGGAACCAGTTGCAGCACGGTGCCCGCACTGACCCGGGTCAGCAGCCCGTCGTCGCCGACATAGGCCAGCGCTCCGCACACCGCGCGCCTGCCCGCCGCGACGATCTCGGGGGGACAGTCGGGGACCACCGCGGCCGCCCGCAGCATCGCCGCGCCGAGCCCGGCCGCGGCGGAGGTCTCGAGGATCCCCGCGTTCTCGGCCTGATCGTCGACCAGCACGCTCCACACTCCGTGCTCGGGCTGCAGTGCGGCCAGCGTCGAGAGCTGCCGCAGCAGCGATTCGGTGATGCGCCGCGCCCGGCCGGGATCGACGGGCGGGTCCGCGCGCGCGGCGAGTTCGAGATACTCCACCGCGCTCAGCGCGCACCACGCATTGGCGCGTCCCCAGTGGCACGGGATCGTCTCGCCCCGGTGTGAACCGTGCGCGAACAGGCCGGTGGACGGGTCCTGCAGGATCGCCGCATGAGCGATGAGCTGATCGCCGAATTCGTCCAGCGGCGCCGCGTCGTGGCGGTATTCCCCGAGATGCCCGAGAAAGACCCCGGCCATGAATGTGGTGTCCGCCCATACGCCCCCCGGCCAGTGCTCCAGTGCACCGCTGGGATCCCTTGTCGCATACGGTGATTCGCGTAGCCATCGGCCCAGCCGCTCGGCGGGCTCCGCGAACTCGGGATATTCGGTGGCGGCCAGCAGCGCCGCGATACCGGGGGCCAGATTATTGACGTGGGTAATGCTGATCCCTGCCCGGCTCTGCTCCCGGAGCCAGGCCACCACCTCGCCGGGGACCGGCAGACCGCAGGCCTGCGCGAGGCGGATCATGCCGAGCAGGCACACGCCCTCACCCCAGAACCACGACGGCAGACCGGATTTCCACGTGGCCCGCACCACCCGTTCGCCGAGTTCGACAAGGCGATCCCGGGTCAGGTCCGGGAGCGGGGGCAGGGGCGGCGCGGCGTCGCGGGCCGAGGTCAGATCATCGGACGACATCGCGGCCTCCCGCGCACCGGCCGGGCCTGCCCGCGGTGTTCATCGCCGGGGCCGTCGGACGGGGAGAACCGCGCTGGCGGGTTCGATGCGCCGCCCCTCGGCCAGGTCCAGCACGAGGCGATGGCCGTCCCACACGGCCTCGAGCCGATCGTCCCCGAACCCGACGTGCACGGCGGGGTTGTCCAGGTGCGGCGGGTCCGCGACGAAATCCGTTGCGGCCGAGCCATTCACCGTGAAGGCCCCCGGCCAGTGCAGCGCCAGCTCCCGGCCGTCCCCGGCTCGCCAGCGGACGAACCCGTCGCCGAACTCCGGATCGCCCAGGGCGGCAACGTAATCGGCGAAGCATCCGGACACGGCCGCCCGCCCCACCGTGGCGACGTAGCCGAGGCCGTCACCGCGCGGCAGCCAGCTCTGGTAGGCCTCGTCGCCGGTGGTGTGCGGCCGGAAACCACCAGCCGCCGCGACCGCCACGTAACCGGCGCCGAGGCGGCCGGCCAGCCAGGGGCCGTGCACGGTCCACTCGTCCAGGTGCGGGGTGGGGAACCACAGGTGGGTCGAGCCGAACGGGTCGTCGCCCGGAATGCGATGCAGCGCCAGCACGGTATCGCGGTGCTGGTGCGCTCGCGGCAGAATGCGTTGTCCCGCCCAGGCATTGGGGCGCGCCGAGGAGGAGGTGCTCGCGGCCGCCGGATGGGTGGCGAACACCTGCACCTCCGGCCCGAGCGTGGCGCCCCAGATATGTTCCTGCAGGCCGGGCAGCCCGGAGCGATAGTCCTGCACGCTGGACAGCATCGCGTCGGGGGTCCGCCAGACCCGCAGGTCCGAGCCGTAGGGCCGGGAGAGCAGGTCGTGGTACTGCCGATAGTCGCCGCGGTACACCTGGCGGCCGTCCCACTCCTGCGGCTGCGCGGTGGCGATGGCCCGGATCAGTTCGGGCAGGTGATAGCGCCGGGCGGTGGCCAGCGCCGTGGCGGGCAGGACCGCCGCGTTCAGCGCCCCCGCGCCCCACAGCGTCCACATGATCGGCGCGGTCTCCTCGAATCGCGACGAGCGCAGCGTGGGCACATACGAACGTCCGTGCGCCGCACCGTGAATCCCGTGCCAGGAATTGCACGCCAGGGTGAGCAGCGCCTTGTCCAGCAGGGCCTCCGCCAACCGGCGCAGTCGGTCGTCGGCGGCGAACTCGACCCACGAGACCAGCGCCAGCGAGTCGATCGCGAGGTAGGCATTGGAGTCGAACTCGCTGAATCCGCCGGACATCTTGCGGCGCATCCACTCCACGGCCAGCTGCCGGCCGTGCTCGGCGTGGTCGCTTCCCATTCGGCCGGTATTGGTGAACATCTCGTCGGGAAACAGCTCGCCCGCCAGGGTTTCGGCGGTGTGCCAGACGAACTGGTGATTTTCGGTGAAGTAGCACATGGCGTCCAGGCCGGGCTGGTCGATCCAGTACTTGAACCCGAGTAGCGAGCGGCGCACCCGGTCGCGCTGGTCCGGGGTCCAGGCCTCCTCGTCGAGGCGCTTCCACAGGTGGATCAGGCCGACGGCCTCGAAATCGGCACAGTCGGAGCGGGAATCGATCATCCACAGCGGCGGGGCGAGATCGTCATCGGACAGTTTGGTATGCGGGTCCAGGACATGCCGGGCCAGTGCTCTGGCCACTCCGGGGACTCCGGCCGCGACATGCCGCACCAGCTCCGCGCGCCACCGCTGGGGATCGCCCTCGGGTCCGGCGCGGTAGCTCTCCGGGACCCGGGCCGCACGCAGCTGCCGCGTCACCGGCGCGGCCGGATCCGGGATGCGTACGGTCAGTGTCGTTTCGCCGGTCGAGAGCATGGAGGCGGTCGCGTCGGCCGCGGTGGTCGCGGACGCCGGATCGTCGAGATCGGCTGCGGTGCTATCGGATACCGCGCTGTTGTCGAATCCCGGCGCCGCCACGCCGATCGTCCTGGCATACGAATCGACTGCCGCGCTGAAGCTTTGATCGGGAGCCGTGCCGTCGAGACCGGGCGTTGCCTGCTCGACGAGCGACGCCGCTCGGTCGTCGAGCGCCACGATCGCGGACCCGTCGGTGAGCACCACCTCCCGCACGGCGCCGTCGGCCGTGGCCACCTCGTACCGCGCGCCGACCGGCCCGGTCAGGCGGACGGTGCCGTCGATGCTCGCCCACGGGCCGGTGCCGACCGCCTCGAGCAGGGATTCCGCTGCGGCCGAACGATATTCGTCGGCCTCGGGAGAGGGGATGACAACCCGGACCGGCAGGCCCTGCACCCGCAGGCTCGCCACGTGACGGCATTCCCGGAAGGCAACCTGCCAGGTGACCAGATGGATCGCTGTCGTGCCCGAACGCAGCCGGACCCGCACCCGATCGCGATGCGGCTCCATGTAGGTGAAATCCTCACTCTGCCAGAGCAGTTCACCGTCAACGAACAGCGCCGCCGGTCCGGTATAGCCGACCTCGAGGATGCGGTACTCGGCCTGATCGACCTCGAGCACGGTAGCGGCGATCGCCTGACGGTACTGCGGGGTGAAACAGAACTCGCTCCAGTCCAGCAGTCCGTCGGCGCCGACGTGGCGGCGCTCCCACCGCGATGTGCGACGGGCACGCTCCACGTACCACGAAAAGTCCTCGCCCTCCCGGATTTCCGGCAGCTGCTGGCCCAGGTCGAGCGGGCGAATCTGATAGAGGCGGCCCTTGAGTGGGCCGACATCGGGGCCGTTGGTCAGCACCCACCGGCCGTGCTCACCCCACGGGCTACCGTCGGCCTCGAGCACCATGTCCAGATCCTCACAGGGCGTCGACCAGGCCGGTGCGGTGAGCCAGTCGCGGATGTAGCCGCGCGCATCGAGGGTGTGCACGGTGCGCTCGCCGATGGGGTTGTGCGGCAGCAAGGGGCTGTTCACTTGACGGCTCCTTGCACCAGCCCGGAAATGATCTGTCTCTGCAGAATAAGGAAGATCACGATCACCGGCACGATGGACACCACCGATACCGCGAGAATCTGGTTGAACGGTATCGCCTGCTGCCCGGCGAAGCGCGCGATCGCCACCGGCAGCGTCTGTTTCGATTCGTCCTGGGCCACGATCAGCGGCCACAGGAAGTCGTTCCAGCGCCAGATGACCGAGAAGATCGCCAGCACGGCCAGCGCCGGGCGGCACAGCGGCAGCACGATGCGCCAGAAGATCACGAATTCCCCGGCGCCGTCGATCCGGGCGGCCTCGAGCGTCTCGTCCGGCAGCGACAGCATGTACTGCCGCAGCAGGAACACCCCCGTGGGGGTGGCCGCGGGCGGAATGATCAGGCCCAGTGGCGAATTGGCCATCCCGAGCGACGAGACCACCTGGTAGACCGGCAGCAGGATCACCTGCAGCGGAATCATGATGGTGGACAGCGTGATCAGAAACAGCAGGTTCCGGCCCCGGAAGTTGTACTTGGCCAGGGCATACGCCGCCATCGAGTTGATCAGCAGCGTCAGGGCCGTCGCCGCGGCCGTGACGATCACGCTGTTGAGCAGGTAGCGCGGAAAGTCGAAGGCCGCCAACCCGGTCCGGTAGTTGTCGAAATCCAGGTGGTGCGGGTACAGCGTGGGTGGTTGCGCGGCGAGTTCGGCCGGTGTCTTCAACGAGGACAGCCCGGCCCAGATCAGCGGGGCCACCACGACGATCGCACCCACGATCAGCACGGTAGCGCGCACGACCGTGGCCGTCGAGGGCGGGCGCCCGCCGGTGGAGGTCCAGGTGTTCACACCGCCTCCCGGCGCCGGCCGACGACGTAGTTCAGGAAGGTGACGGCGAAGACGACCAGGAACAGGATCACCGCCGCCGCGCTGGCCACGCCGTAACTGATCGGCGAGGTGAACCCGTTGGTGTAGATGTACTGCACCAGGAGCGTCGTCGCACCGACCGGCCCGCCGCCGGTAAGCGTGAAGATGAAGTCGAACGCCTGGAATCCGGCTATCGTCGCCAGCGTGATCACCACCGTCGTGGTGGGCCGCAACAGCGGTAAGGTGATGTGCCACACCGTATTCCATACCCCCGCGCCGTCGATGGTGGCGGCCTCGTAGATCTGCGCGTCGATCGCCTGCAGGCCGGACAGCGTGATCATGGTGTAGAACCCCAGATGAATCCAGACCCCGACCAGGATCACCGAGATCAGCGCCAGGCGCGGAGTCACGAGCCAGGCGGGATGTCCCAGGCCCACCGCGCCGATCACCTCGTTGACCAGCCCGGTCCGGCGGTCCAGCGCGGCGTTCCAGATCAGGCCGACGACCACCGGCGACACGACGAAGGGCAGGAAGTACGCCGCACTGAGCGCGCCCCGGCCCCGGCGCTGGCGGTTGAGCATGAGCGCCAGCGCGGTCGAGGCCACTGCGCTCACCACCACGAATCCGGCGACGAATTCCGCGGTCTGCCGTGCCACCGCCCAGAATTCGTTGCTGCTGAGGATCCTTCGGTAGTTGCCGGTTCCGACCGGGTGAAAGGTCAGCCCGTTGTTGCTGTCGTAGAGGCTGAGATTGAATCCGTTCAGCGCCGGCCAGATCGTGAACAGGCCGAAGATCGCCATGTTCGGCAGCACGAACAGGTACGGAACGAGGCTGCGCCGGAAGCGAATCCGGCGCCTCGGTCTCCGGGTGAGCGGCCGATCGCTCATTTGCTCGCCTTGATGATCTGCGTGACCTGATCGCGCAGATTGCGCACGCAGTCCGGCACCCCCTCCTGGCCCGCGACGGCCTTGTCGAACTCCTTGACCAGGGCGTTGGCCGCGCCGGTGTAGGCGGGGCTGGCGACCGCGGTGAAATCGGGCGCGGGGGTCGAATTGATTTGGGAGATGAAGATATTCATGTCCGCGGCATGCGAGGGATAGGGGATGCCCGAGGCGACCAGATCCTTGCGGGTGGGCAGCCAGTACGAATCGATATCGGTCTGGCGCTGGTTCTCCGTGCGGTTCATCCACTGCACGAACGCCGCGCCGAGGGTCGGCTCCTTGCTGTGCGAGAAGGCGACCATCATCTTCATTCCCGGGAAGCCGCCGCATTCGGTCGCGCACGGATCCGGAACCGCCCGCCAGGAGAACGGCGCGGACTTGGTGAACGCGCCGACCTGCCAGGGCCCGGACAGGTACACCGGCGCCTGCTGGGCCAGGAAGGGGTCGTTGCCGCCCTTGTAGTTGGTCCCCGCGCCGAGCCAGAAGTCCTTGGAGATCTTGTCGCTTTGCAGCAGACCGTTGAACATGCCCAGGGCCTGTTCGGTTTTCGCCTGGTTCAGGCCCACCTGACCGTCCGGTCCGATGAGATTGGTGCCGTATTCGCTCAGGACCGTGCTGAGCCGGTTGCCCGAGACGTCCATGGTGAGCGCGTTGGGCATGTGGTTGGCCTGCGCCACCTTGGTGGCGTCGTCGACGAACTGCTGCCACGTCCACTTGGCGGACGCATCGGGCAGGGGCACACCGGCCTTGGCGAAGGCGTCGGCGTTGACGAAGGGGCCGTTGATGGTCTGATCGCTGGGCACCGCGTACATGTGACCGGCCGCGTCCTCCGCGGTGCCCACCGCGCCCGCGGTGAACTCATTGGGATACGACTTGCCGAAATAGTTGGTGAAATCCAGTAATTCGCCCGCGTAAGGATGCCAGTCCTGGACCCGTGCCACCTCCGGCTCGGTGTGCGAGGCGATGCGCGCCTGCAGCGCGGTGTTCAGCTGGGCGAACGGCACCGTCTGCAGATCCACGGTGGCACCGGTGGCCTGCTCGAAGCGGGTGATGGCGGCCTTGGTGGCGTCGAGGTCGGGCCCGTCGGTGAAGTACAGGTAGGTCATGTGTTTGCCCTTGAAGGAGCTGAAATCCACCGTGACCGGCCCGGTCGGGGTGCTGCTGGACTGCTGGACGCCCGGTGCGCAGGCGGTGGCCACAGCCAGCGCCACCCCCGCGACCATCGAGCCGACTGCTGCGCTGATTCGCATTCGAATCACTCCTGCTCGTGCGCTCGGTCACATCTTGCCGCTGTCTTGCCTCGTACGGCATACTCCACCGGCATCCTGTGTGAAGGAAAGCGTTTTCCGTCCAGCGGGAAAAGCTGCCGGTCGAGGATGTGAATCGAGGTGACGGTGCCGTCGCGTCGATGCCGGGAACAGATCGGTATGCCCACTCCGATTGATAGGCAACAGATATGACAGACGTTCGATACGCCACGAGTCCGGACGAGATGGCGACGCTGTCGCCGGAAGAGCTGCGCGGGCGCTTCCTCGTCACCGACCTGTTCGCCGCGGGAGAGCTGCGTTTCGCGTTCTCGCAACAGGATCGCTTGCTGATCGGCGGCGCCGTGCCTGCCGGCGGCACCCTCGAGCTGACCGCCCCGGACGAGGTGCGCGCCGAAAACCTGTGCGATCGCCGCGAACTCGGCATCGTCTGCCTCGAGGGGCAGGGTTCGGTGCGGGCGGACGGCACCGAGCATGCGGTGCGGGCCGAGGACATCGTCTACGTCGGGCAGGGCACGAAAGCCGTGGCGGTATCCGGCGATGCGGTGTTCTATATCGTCTCGGCCCCGGCGCACAGGTCCTATCCCACCACGCTGATACCCCGCTCCGAGGCCGAAACGGTGAGCATCGGCGAGGCGGACAAGGCCAGCGCGCGCACCCTGCGGAAATACGTGCACGACAAGGGCGTTCAGTCCTGCGAGCTGGCGCTGGGCATCACGACGCTGGAGCCGGGCAGCGTCTGGAACACGATGCCGTGTCACACCCACGACCGGCGGACCGAGATCTACCTGTACTTCGGCCTCGACGCGGGCGAGCGGGTGGTGCACCTGTGCGGGCAGCCCGCGCGCACCCGCAGCATGATTGTCGCCGACCGGCAGGCGGTGATCAGCCCGCCATGGTCGATCCACACCGGCGCCGGCACCGCCCCATACCGCTTTGTATGGTCCACGGCAGGAGAGAATCTCGCCTACACCGATATGGATATGGTTGCCACCGAGGCCCTCTCATGAGTTTCACGACGCGGTCGATGCGAATGTCACCTTCGGCTGGGGCGTCGAGTGGCTCGCGAACGCTGTCGGGGAGGGGGAGACGTGAGTGAGTTGTTCCGGCTGGACGGTCTGCGGGCGCTGGTGACCGGTGCCCGGACCGGCATCGGGCGGGCGGCGGCGTTGGCGCTGGCCGATGCGGGTGCCGACGTTGTGCTCTGGGGGCGTGAAGAGGCAGGGCTCGAACCCGTCGCCGCGGAGGTCCGCGCGTTGGGGCGGGAGGCCGATACCGTCGGAGTGGACCTCGCCGATCTCGCGGCGGTGGAGGCCACCGCGACCGAACTCGCCGCCGTCCACCGCATCGACCTGCTGATCAACAACGCCGGAATCATCGGACGCGGTCCCGCGCAGGGTATTTCGCTGGCCGAGTGGCAGCGGGTGCTCGCGGTGGATCTGGACGCGGCATTCCTGCTCGCGCGGTGCCTCGGGGCGCCGATGCTCGAACGCGGCGCGGGGCGGATCGTGAACATCGCCTCGCTGCTGTCGTTCCAGGGCGGCATCAACGTCGCCTCCTACACCGCGGGCAAGCATGCGATCGCGGGCCTGACCAAGGCGCTGGCCACCGAGTGGGCCGGGCGCGGGGTCGGGGTCAACGCGATTGCGCCGGGCTACATCGCGACCGCGAATACCCTTCCGCTGCACGAGGATCCGATTCGGAACCGGGCGATCGTGGACCGCATTCCGGCGGGCCGCTGGGGCGAGCCGGACGACCTGGCCGGGGCCGTGGTGTTCCTGTGCTCCCCGGCGGCGGCCTATGTGCACGGACATGTGCTGGTGGTGGACGGAGGGTGGCTGGCGCGGTGAACGAGGCGGCGAAATCCCCGGCGCCGAGCGCGGTGGCCAAGGTGGTCATGGTGCTCGAGGCGCTGCTGAGCTGCCACGGGGTGAGCGAGCGACTGATAGGCACAGCCGAGCCCTGGCTCGCGCCGGAGCGAAGCGGAGGCGTGAGGGAGCGCAGCGAGCGACCGATATACACAGCCGAGCTCTCGCTCGCGTCGGAGCGAAGCGGAGGCGTGAGCGGAGGCGTGAGCGAGATCAGCCGCAGCACCGGGCTTCCCACCTCGACCGTGCACCGGATCCTGCGGGAGCTGTCCGGATTGGGCTGGGTACGAGTCGATTCCGAGCATCGCTATCTGCCGGGCGTGCGGCTGTTGTCGCTGGCGGGGCAGACCGCGGGCGTCACCCACATCGTGCGCCCGATCCTGCAGGGGCTGTGCTCGTCCACCGGGCATACGGTGCACTTCGCCCTGCTGTCCGGCGAAGAGGCCGTGTACGTCGACAAGCTCGAGGGCGATCGCGCCTACGCCATGCGCTCGCGCGTCGGGTTGTCGATTCCGTTGCACTGCACCGCGATCGGCAAGGCCATCCTGGCCTGTCTACCCCGCGCGGAGCTGCGCGAGCTGCTGACGCGGATGCCGTTGCCCGCCATGACCGCCCGCACGATCACCGACCCCGATCTGCTGATCGCCCACTTGGACAACGTGGCTCGCCGTGGATACTCGGTCGACGACGAGGAGAACGAGGAGCACACCCGCTGCCTGGGCGTCGCGGTCCTGGATCCGCACGGCCGCCCGATCGGAGGCATCAGCGTTTCGGCGCTGACCTTCGACCTCGACCGGGTCAAGGTCCGGGCCTGTGCGCCGCTGCTGATCGCCGCGGCGCGGGAGGCCTCGCAGGCCCTGGGACCGCCGGGGGTGGCCCCGCGTCCACCGGACGGGCGCCCCGGCTGACCTCGTTCTCAGCGTGCTCACAGCCCGCGGATACTATCGTCACGCGCTGTGACGGACACGACGAAATCGCAGGTACGCACGACCCGGCACATGCTGAGCAAGGTGCCCGAGGTCACGGTGTGGTTCTGGATCATCAAGATCCTGTGCACCACGGTGGGCGAGAGCTTCGCCGACTGGATCAACAACTCGCTCGGTGTCGGGCTGGTGCCGACGGCGCTGATCTTCACGGTCGTGCTCGCCGCGGTGCTGGGCTGGCAACTGCGGCTGGATCGGTATGTGCCGTTGGCCTATTGGCTCAGCGTCGTGGTCCTCAGCGTCACCGGCACGCTGTACACCGACATCCTCACCGATCAGCTGAATGTTCCGCTCGCGCTGAGCACGTCGGTGTTCGCGGTGGTGCTCGCGGTCGTCTTCGGGATCTGGTTCGCCCGGGAGCGGACGCTCTCGATCCACAGCATCGTCACGCTGCCGCGCGAGCTGTTCTACTGGCTGGCGGTGCTGGTCACCTTCGCCCTCGGTACCGCCGTGGGCGACTGGACGCTCGCCGCGACCGGCTGGGGCCCGGGCACCTCGGTGCTGCTGCCCGCCGGACTGATCGTCGCCATCGTCCTCGGGTGGCGCTTGGGTGCCAACGCGGTGCTCTCGTTCTGGCTCGCCTACATCCTGACCCGGCCGCTGGGCGCGAACCTCGGCGACTGGCTGGCCTCGCCCACCGCCGACCACGGCCTCGGCCTGGGTACCGCGCTCACCAGTGTGATCTTCCTGGTGGCGATCCTGGCGACGGTCGGGTATCTCACCCGCACGCGTGGGGATGTGATCGCCGATCGGCCCACGCCCGTGCCCGCGAATCCCGGTCAGGAGCGAGCTGGCGAGCGACCCATGGGCACAGTGCGCACCGCGCCCGACGGAGCGAAGCGGAGGAGGGAGCGAGCTGGCGAGCGACCCATGGGCACAGTGCGCACCGCGCCCGACGGAGCGAAGCGGAGGAGGGAGCGAATCATGCTGGGGTACTACGCGATTGTCGCGATCCTCGTCGCAGTCCTGCTGGGCTGGGCGGCGGGACAACCGCATGCCACCCCGTCCACCGACGAGGAAGCCGCCCCGGCATCCGCCCCACAGACCCCGGGGCAGGCGATCGCGCACTTCCCGCCCGCCGAGGTCGCGAACTTCCGGACCATCACCCGGGACACGCTGGTCCTGGTGCAGAGCGGGAAGCAGACCGAGGCGAAGGCCCGCATCAAGGACCTGGAAACGGCCTGGGACAAGGACCAGGACGCTCTCCAGTCGCTCGATCAGTCCGGCTGGACCGTCGTGGACGGCCGGATCGACAGCGTCCTGAAGGCGATTCGTTCCAGCCATCCCGACTCGGCGACCGAGACCGGGGCGCTCGACGCGCTGCTCGGCACGCTGGGGTAAGGTCGCGAATTGCCCTGTTGTGCAGGCTATTCCGGCGGACCCGGTAGCGGCCAGGCCAGGGCGTCCAGCGCTATCAGCCGGGCCGGCAGGGTACGGAGGGGGACCGGGAGCCCGCAAGGCGCCACCGTCGCCGGACTCCCGGAACACCGCCGCGAGCTCGAAGCCGGCCTCCCGGGCGTACCGGCACAGGTGCCGTTCGCACTGCTCGATGAGCGGCACGGCCTGATGCGCGCGCCGCCGGCCGGTCGAATGTGGTATCGACAGGCCGCCGTCCGCGGCGACGTGGGTACCGGCCAGCGCGGCCAGCATGCCGCCGACGTTGGCCGTCACCGTCTCCCGAAGGTCTTGTGCCGGCACGACTCCGTGCTGCGCGTAGGAGTCCTCCTGGCCGGTGATCGATCGGATGATGTGGGCGGCGACGGCGGGTAGATCGGCGTCGAGTTCCAGGGCCAGCGCGGTGAGCACCGTCGTGGAATCGGCCGACATTTCGGGCAGAGGCGACCAGAGCATCAATTCACGGTAGGGCGCGAATCACGGGTTCGGGTCACCCATTCGGTGACGCGGACGATCAGCCCAGGGCCGCAACCGCCGCCGGGATGGGGGTGTTGCCGGAAATGAGCTCGAAGGTCTGCCCGATTGTTGCGGGTGCGTCGAGCACCGCGAGGAGCGCGGCCGCGACATCGGCGCGGGGGATCGCGCCGCGACCGGTCGACTCGGCGATGCGGACCGAGCCGTTGCCGGGATCGTCGGTGAGCACGCCCGGGCGCACGATCGTCCAGTCCAGGTCGGGGCGGGCGCGCACCGCATCGTCCGCGGCGGCCTTGGCGCGCAGGTACGCGGCGAAGACCGGGTCCTGACCGGTCTGTTCGGGGGACGGCGGATTGGCCGCACCCATGGCGGAGATCATCACGTAGCGGCGCACCCCCGCGGCCCGGGCCGCATCGGCGAGCAGAATTGCCGCGTCGCGGTCGACGGTCTCCTTGCGAGCCGCGCCGCTGCCCGGTCCGGCGCCCGCCGCGAACACCACCGCGTCGGCGCCCCGCAGCTGCTCCGCGACCGCCTCGGCGGACGCCGACTCCAGGTCGATCACCAGCGCTTGCGCGCCGACGGCCGTCAGATCCTCCGCCTGGGCGGGATTGCGGATGAGCCCGGCCGCGGAATCACCCCGTGCGGCCAGGAGGTGTTCCAGGATGAGCGCGATCTTGCCGTGCCCGCCCGCGATGACAACACGCATGAAATGTCTCCTTCGGTGGTAGCGATCAGGATGCGAAAACCTGGGAATCGTCCGCGAAAGCCTTGAACTCCAGCGCATTTCCCGCCGGATCGAGCAGGAACATGGTCCACTGCTCCCCGGCCTGCCCCTCGAACCGCACATAGGGCTCGATCACGAATCGCACACCCGCGCCGCGCATCCGGGCGGCGAGATCGTGAAACTCCGGGATTGTCAGGATGAGCCCGAAATGGGGCACCGGGACGTCGTGCCCGTCGACCGGATTCTCGATCCGCTCCAGCCGGGCGGGCGCGAGGTGGGTGACGAACTGATGGCCGTGCAGATTCCAGTCCACCCACGTCTGCGCGCTGCGCCCCTGTGTCAATCCGAGCACCTCACCGTAGAAGTGGCGCGCGGCATCCAGGTCGTCGACCGGCATGGCCAGGTGGAAACGGGGGATCGGGGAGTCGAGAACGGTCATTGTCGTGCCTTCCTTGCTGTGCTCCATCCGAGATGTCCTAATGTTAACATTAGGACAAGATGAGGGAAGGAGCGGCATGAGCCCGGGAACAGCGGAGTCGCGGGGCGCGGTTGCTCCGGCGCGTCGCCGGGGCCTGGCCGACGAGGTGGTCGATCGACTCCGGGACGCGATCTTCGACGGCGGGTATGCACCCGGCGCGCAGCTGCGGGAGGTCGATCTGTCGGCCGCTCTGGGCGTGAGCCGCGGTCCGGTCCGAGAGGCGCTGCTGCGCTTGGAACACGAGGGCCTGGTCCGCAGCGAATGGCACCGCGGCGCCACCGTGACCGCCCTGACCCCTGTGGACATCGCTGAACTGCACAGCCTGCGTGGCGCCCTGGAACAGCTTGCGGTGCACCAGGTCTGCGCGAACGCCGCCGACGATGATCTCGCGGCGGTCGTGTGCGCGGCCGAGCGCATGGCGGGGGTGACCGACGAGCACACCATGGTCCGCCGCGATATCGCTTTTCACGACGCGGTCTACGCGGCGGCCCGGCACGGGCGCCTGGCCCAGGCGTGGCAGGCGATCCGATCCCAGGTTCATCTGTTCCTGCTCACCCGGATCGGGGGCGGCCAGGACGCCTACCTCGCGCACATGCCCGCGGAGCATCGCGAGCTCGCCGAGGCCCTGTGCGCGCGGGATGCCGCGGTGGCGGCCGAACTCTTCGCCGTGCACCGCCGCCACGCCTTCGACGTACTCACCGGCGGGGCAGGGTGATTCGGCTCCGGGTGGTTCAAGCGCCGGTGAGGATGCCAGCGCCCGGAATGGAGTCCAGGAGCTGGCGAGTGTAGGAATCGGCAGGCGTGCTGAGGATTTTCCCGGCCGGTCCCTGTTCGACCACGCGGCCGCCGCGCATCACCACGACGTCGTGGGCCAGGGCGCGCACGACGGACAGGTCGTGGGAGATGAACAGGTAGCTGACGCCGAGGCGGTCCTGCAGATCGGACAGCAGTGTCAGGATCTGCTTCTGGACCAGGACATCCAGGGCGGAGACGGCCTCGTCGCAGACCACGAGGCGGGGATTCACGGCCAGGGCGCGGGCGATGGCCACGCGCTGGCGCTGACCGCCGGACAGTTCGTTCGGGTAGCGCTGCGCCAGTGTGGCCGCGAGGCCGACCTGATCGAGGAGCTCGTTCACCCGTCCGCGGCGCGCTGTCCGGTCGCCCGCGCCGAAGGCGCGCAACGGTTCCGCGATCAGGCGCTCGACGGTCCACATGGGGTCCAGCGACGAGTACGGGTCCTGGAATACCGGCTGCATGGCGCGTCGCGCCGCCCGCAACTGCGCCCCGCGCAGCCCGCCCGTCTCGGCGCCATCGAGGCGGACAGTGCCGGACGTCGCGGCTACCAGGCCCAGCACGATTCGCGCCGTCGTGGTCTTCCCCGAACCCGATTCCCCGACGATCGCGGTGGTGCGGCCGCGGGCGATCGTGAACGAGACGTCGTCGACCGCACGCAGCAGCCCGCCGCGGCCCCGGATCCGGTACTCCTTGCTGAGATGCGAGACCTCCAGGATCGGAAGTTCCGCGGTGGGTTCGGCTTCGGTGGCATCGGTCTCGGAAACCACTGGTGTGGAATGCGATTCGGGAGCCTTGGCCTGCGACGCGACGAGTGCCGGAGCGGCGGACACCAGACGGCGCGTGTACTCCTGTTGCGGATCGGTCAGCACCTCGCGCGCCGGACCGGACTCGACGATCCTGCCCTCGGACATGACCACCACCCGGTCCGCCCGCTCGGCCGCCAGCCCGAGGTCGTGGGTCACCAGCAGCAGTGCGGTATCCAGTTCCCCGGTGAGCCTTTCCAGATGATCGAGGATCTGCCGCTGCACGGTCACATCCAGTGCGGAGGTGGGCTCGTCGGCGATGAGCAGCCCGGGCCGGCAGGCCAGGCCGATCGCGAGCAGCACGCGCTGGCGCATGCCGCCGGACAACTCGTGGGGATACTGCCGCGCGCGCCGCTCGGGTTCGGGCAGACCGGCCTCACCGAGCAGTTCGATCGCCCGCCGGTCCGCGGCCCGGCCCCCGTACATGCGGTGCGCCACCAGGGTTTCCGATACCTGGCGGCCCACCCGCGACACCGGGTTCAGGTTGGACATCGGGTCCTGCGGCACCAACCCGATCTCCCGGCCGCGCAGGCGGCGCAGCCGCTTCTCGTCGGCCCGCGCGAGATCCTCACCGCGCCACCGGATGCTGCCGCCGGTCACCCGCGCCGCACCGGGCAGCAGTCCGATGATCGCATGCGCGAGAGTCGATTTCCCGGCCCCGGACGCGCCGACCACCGCGACCCGCTCGCCCGGAGCAACAGTGAGCTCCGCGACATCCACCGTCGTCGCGCCGCCGTAGGACACCCGAAGATCGCGGATCTCCAGCAGCGGCTCGGACTTGTCGCTCATCGTGCCCCTCAGCGGCTCGTCTTCGGGTCGATCGCATCGCGCAGCGCATCGCCGAAGAGGTTGAATCCCAAGCAGATCAGTAGCAGCGCGACGCCAGGGAACACGCCCGGCCACGGCGTGCGCATCAGGTACTGCTGTGCATCGGACAGCATGATGCCCAGGCTGGGCGCGGGCGGTTTGATGCCCAGTCCCAGGAACGACAGCAGCGCCTCGCCCAGCACCGCCGTCGGCATGATCACGGTGGCCTGCACGATGATCGGCCCGAGCGCGTTGGACAGGATGTGTTCCCCGAGGATGCGCAGCGGACCGACGTGCATGGTGCGGGCGGCGAGGACGAAATCGGTTTCCCGCAGCCGCAATGTTTCCGCGCGCACGACCCGCATCATCAACGGCACCTGCGCGATGCCCAGCGCGATCGCGGCCTGGGTCAGGCCCGCGCCGTAGATCACGGTCAGCCCCACCGCGATCATCACGAACGGAAAGGCCAGCAGCACATCGACCAGCCGCGACAGCACCGCGTCCAGCCACCGCCAGTAGCCGGCCAGCAGACCCAGCGGAACGCCGATGACCACCGCGCACAGCACCGACAGCGCGCCCACCTCGAGCGAGGCCCGGGTGCCGTAGAGCAGGCGCGAGAGGATGTCGCGCCCCAGATCGTCGGTGCCCAGGGCATATCCGACGGTGCCCGGCTTCTGGAAGGGGATCGTGAAGTGCACGTCGGCGGGCGGGTAGGGCGCGAGCAGCGGCGCGAAAACACCGGCGACGATGACGATCAGCAGCAGTGCCGCACCGACCATACCCAGCGGATTTCCGCGCACATGGCGCAGCGCGCTACCTCGCCCGCCGGATGAAATGGGCACTGCAACAGTGACTTCGGTGACAGTCTCGCTGCCCCCCTGCGCGTCGGAAACCTCCTCGGCCGCCGTGCCGGACGTGCCCCCCGCGTCCTCGCGCTGTGCGTTCGGTGCAGTGCTCATTGCGCCCTCCCGGACACGCGCACCCGCGGATCGATCATCGTGTAGAGCACGTCGACCAGCAGATTTATCAGGATGTAGGACGCGGCGATCACCAGCACGACCGCCTGGATCACCGGATAGTCGCGGCTGAACACCGAATCCAGGGTCAGCTTCCCCAGGCCTGGCAGGCTGAAGATGCGCTCGGTGACCACCACGCCCGCGATGAGGAAACCGAGCTGCATGCCGACGACGGTGGTCACCACGATCAGGCTGTTGCGCAGGCCGTACCGGACGATCACGGCGCCGCGACCGAGCCCCTTCGCCCGCGCGGTGCGCACGAAGTCCGTGGTCAGCGTCTCCACCATGGCCGAGCGCGTCTGCCGCTGGATCACCGCCGCGTGCGTGACGCCCAGGATCACCGCGGGCAGGGTCAGGAAGTAGACCCCGCGCAGCGGATGCGCGAGCGGGGATACGTACCCCGAGGCGGGGAACAGATGCAGTCTCACCGAGAGGTACAGCACCGCAAGGATTCCCAGCCAGAACGTCGGCACCGACAATCCGACCAGCGAGAAGCTGCCCGCGAGCCACTCCGGCCAGCGGCCCCGGTACACCGCGGCGACCACGCCCCCGGCGATTCCGATCAGCACCGCGACGAGCAGCGCGTACACCGCCAGCTGCAGCGTGACCGGCAGGGTCGTGCCGATCATGTCGCGCACCGGGATTCCCGTGCGGATGGACCGGCCGAGGTCACCGGTGAGCGCGTGTCCGACGAAGTCGAGGTACTGCACCGGCAACGACTTGTCCAGGCCCAGCTGAGCCCGCACCGCGGCGATCGCCGCCGGATCCGCCTGCTCCCCGGCCATGACGGTGGCGGGGTCGCCGGGCAGCGCGCGCACCGCGAGGAAGACCACGATCGAGACCAGCACGAGGGTCAGTGCGGACTGCCAGAGACGATGAAATACATACCGCAGCAATGGTGTTCAGCTCTTCCCATCCGAGACGAACGCGGCCTTGCCGAGCCGGACGGTGCCGTCGGCGTACACCTCGATGCCGGTGACGCGGACCGAGTGCACGGTCAGATTCCGCAGACGATACGTGTAGATGTAGGGGTTTTCGCGCGCGACGAGGCGAACGGCCTGCTCGTACAGCGCCCCGCGGCGCGCCACGCTCGTGGTGTGCGCGGCCCAGGCCAGCACGTCGTCGAGATCCGGCGAGCTGAATCCGCTGTAGTTGCCGGTCGATCCGGTCATCAGGAACCGGGAGATGTTGCCGTCCGGGTCGAGCCGGCCCGACCAGCCCAGCAGCAGCGTCTCGTAGGTGCCGCGCTTCTGCGCGTCCAGCAGCGCCGAGTACGAGGTGGGCACGATCCGCAGATCGAAGCCGCCCTGGGCGAGGCTGGCCCGTAACGCCTGGGCGTACTGCAACTGATCCTGAACGTTCATCACCTGCATGGTGATCGGATAGGGGATCTGCACACCGGCCTGGGCCAGGAGGAGTTTCGATCGTTCCGGATCGAACAGCGGGCACGCCGTCGCCGCCTGGGTCGCGTAGGAGGTGCGCGGCGCGATCGGCGTGCAGGCCGGCTCGTACCAGCCCTTGAAAACCTTGTCCACCAGCGCCTGCCGATCGACACTCAGCGACAGTGCAAGGCGGACACGGGCATCGCGGGCCAGCGGGGTATTGATCTGCTCGACGGGCGTTCCGGCGCCGTGCACATCGCCGATATTGATGTAGAACCCCTGGAAACCGAACGAACCCGACCGCAGCAGGTGCAGCGACGGGTCCGCCGCCAGCGCGTCGACGTCCTGCGGCGACATGGTGTCGGCGACCTGGATGGTGCCCGATCGCAGTGCGGCCGCGCGCTCGCCGGCCTGGGTCATGATGCGGTAGACGATCCGGTCCAGGTGCACGTTCTTCGCGTCGTAGTACAGCGGATCGTGCGCGACCGTGATCGACGAGCCCGCCGCCCGGTCGACGAACGCGAACGGGCCGACGCACACGGGATGATCGCCGAAGTCCTTGCCCTCCTTGGCGAGTGCGGTCGGCGACATGATCATCCCGGCCCGGTCGGCGAGGGCCGCGGTGATCGGCGCGAACGGCGTGCCGAACCGGATAACCACCTGGGAGCCGCCGTCAGCGGTGATGCCGGTGATCGGGCCCATCTCCCCGGTGCGCTGCGACCCCGCCATCGTGAGGTGCCGCTCCAGGCTGGTCACGACCGCGGCCGCGTCGAACGGCGTGCCGTCCGCGAAGCGGATGCCCGTGCGCACCGGGATGGTGACCGTCAGTCCGTCGGGGGAGAAGCGCGGCAGGTCCGTCGCCAGCTGCGGCACCAGATTGCCCGAAGAGTCGTTGTCGTAGAGCTTTTCGCAGATCGTGCTCATGACATAGCGGGTGTAGAGCGAGCTGGAGGTGGTCGGGTCGAGCCGGTCCGGATCGTTGGACAGGCCCATCACCAACTCGCCGCCCTGGCGCACGGTCTGCGAGCTCACCGGCGTGCCGTAGTCGTCGATGTGCACGACGGGCGCGGCCACGGGCGGCACGGGTGCGCAGGATGCCAGGGCACAGGCGATCAGTCCCAGCACGAACGTCCGGAAGAGTCTGTCACGCATGGGCACTCAGGCCCTCCGGTTCGTGCGGAAGGCGGCCCGGCCCAGCCGCACGACGCCGTCCGGGAACACCTGGATGCCCGTCACCTGCCTGGACTGCACCGTCAGCAGGCGCTCGCGGTAGGTGTAGACGTACGGGTTGTCCTGCTGCAACGCTTGCACCGCCTGCCCGTAGAGGTCGGCGCGGGTGGCGGTGTCGGTGCTCTGCGAGGCCCGCGCCAGCAGATCGTCGACCGCGGGGGAGCTGTAACCCGTGTAGTTGGAACTCGCCCCGGTCCGGTTGAACAGCGTGATGTTCGCGTCCGGGTCGATCCGTCCGGACCAGCCGATCAGCAGAGCCTGGAAGGTGCCGCGCTTCTGCACGTTCAGCAGGGTGGAGTATTCGGTCGGCTCGATGGCCAGCTGGAAGCCGCCCGCGGCGACATTGGCCTGCAACGCCTGCGCGTAGCGGAGCTGGTCCTGAGTGTCCGTCACCTGCAGGGTGATCCGGTACGGGATCTTCACTCCGGCGGCGGCGAGCAATTGCCGCGAGCGCTGGGGATCATAGGTGGGGCAGGCGATTCCGGCGAGCGTGGCGAACGCGGTCTGCGGCACGATCGGTGAGCACGCGGGCTCGAACCAGTTGTCGAATACCGTATTCACCAGGGTGTTTCGATCGATGCTCAGCGACAGTGCCTCGCGCACACGAGGATCCTTCGCGAGCGGGGTGTCGATCTGTTCGGTGGGCTTGCCGACGCCGTGCACGTTGGCGATATTGACGTACAGTCCCCGGAAGTTCAGCCCGCGCGTCTGCAGCAGGTGCAGCGACGGATCCTTGGCCAGCGCATCGACGTCCTGCGGCGAGATCGTGTCGGCGACCTGGATGTCGCCCGAACGCAGGTTGGCCGCGCGAATATTGGCGTCGGGCATGATCCGGTAGGTGATGGTGTCCAGGTGCACGTCCTGGGCGTCGTAGTACAGCGGGTCCCGTGCGACGACGATCTCGGTTTGCGGCACCCGCTTGACGAACTTGAACGCCCCCACGCACACCGGATGATCCGCGAAGTGCGTGCCCTCCTTGTCCAGGGCGGCCGGTGACATGATCATCCCGGCCCGGTCGGCCAGGGCGGCGGCGAACGGCGAGAACGGCTCGGTGAAGTGCACGACAACCGTTGCCGCGCCGTCGGTATCGATCGATGCGATGGGCCCCATCTCGCTCTTGCGCTGCGAGGTCTTCAGGGTCAGGTGCCGCAGCAGGCTGGTCCGGACCGCGTCGGCGTCGAACGGCGTGCCGTCGGCGAAGCGGGTGCCGGTGCGCACCGGAATGGTGACGGTCAGCCCGTCGGGTGAGAAGCTGGGCAGCGCGGTTGCCAACTGCGGCACCAGATTTCCCGCGGCGTCGTTGTCGTAGAGCTTCTCGCAGATCGAGTTCATGACGTAGCGGGTGTAGAGCGAGCTGGAGGTGGTCGGGTCGAGCCGGTCGGGCTCGTTCGACAGCCCCATCACCAGGTCGCCACCGGCGCGCACCGACTGCGCGCCCACCTGGGCGCCGAAATCGTCCGCGTGCGTTGCGGTTCGCGCCGGATACTGCAGCGGCGCGCAGGCGGCCAAGGCCACCGCGACGACGCCGAGGCACAGCATCCGCCGCCACGGTCGTCGGGGGCCGGCCGGGCCGTCGGAGGTCTTCGCGTCACAGTGCGCGGACAAGATCCCTGATCCTCTCGATCGCGGAAATGGACAGGTCGGGGGATTTGTGTACGGTGACGAAGCCGGCGGCGGCGAGGTCGCTCACGATCACCTTGGCGACACCGACCGGAACACGCAGCGCGGCACCGATTTCCGCGATGGAACATCGGCGCTGGCACAGCCGCACGACGGCGAGCTGTTCGAGCTGCAACGGGGCGGACAGCGCCGAGCGGGGCGCGTGCACCAGCGTCTCGATGCGCAGCCCGTCGATGACAGGCGTGGTACGCCCCCCGGTGACGACGAAGGCGCGCAGGAATTCCTCCTCGCCCTCGTCGTCGTGCTCGTCCGGGGAGTCGTGCGGCGGCGTCGAGTGGGGTAGCGGGGGATCGAGGTCTCTCATCTCGGATTCCCCTGAGCGACAGGCTCGCTCGCCGGGCCGGACGAGGATTCCGCGGTGGCGCCGTTGGACACCCAATCGGTGGCCGAATACGGCACCAGCCCGTCGTTGGCGACCTTGGCCTGCACGAGGGCGGGCTGCTGACCGTTTCCGGCGGCGAGCAGATTCTGGGGCAACCTCAGCCGCGCGACGACGCCGCCGTCCGGCGAGGAGGTCAGCTCCACCTCGATGCCGAGCCGCCGGGCGAGCCGGCCGACCACGTAGTGCCCGAGGTAGCGGGTCGGCGCGACGATGAAGTCCTGTTCGCCGCGCAGCTTCGCATTCGCCTGGGCCAGTTGTGCTTCGGGCATGCCGACGCCGTGATCGACCACGGCCAGGACGTATCCGTGCGCCACCAGGCGGCCGTAGACCTCGACGTCCATGTCGGGCGGGGAGAAGGCGATCCCGTTCTCGATCAGCTCGGCGAGTATGTGCGCGAGCTCGCTGGCCACCGCACCGCTGACGAGTACGTCGTCGACCCGGCGCAGCACCACCCGCCGGTAGTCGTCCACCTCCGACATGCCCGCGCGGATGACGGTGGTCAGCGGCAGCGGATTCGACAACCGGCGCGGGCTGCCCTCACCGACGAGGATGAGCAGGCTCTCGGCGTTGCGGCGCATACGGGTCGCCAGATGGTCGAGCTGGAACAGGTTGGAGAGGCCCTTCGGGTCGAGTTCCTGGCGCTCGAGCTGGCTGAGCAGCCCGAGCTGGCGGCGCACCAGGTTCTGATTGCGCCGGGCCAGGTTGGACATCGACTCGGTGGTGTTGCGCCGCAGCAGCGCCTGCTGCGAGGCGAGTTCGAAGGCGGTGCTCTGGACGCGGTCCAATGCGCCCGCGACGGCGGCGATCTCGGTGCTGGTCCCGTCCGGGATGCGGACCGGTCCCGGTGCGTCGGGCTGGTGGTCCTCCTCGGCCCGCGACCAGGCGTCGATGGCCTCGGGCAGGCGTCGCGACGCCACGTCGTCGGCCTCGCCGGCCAGCTTCGCCAGCGGCCGGACGATCGCACGCTGGGACAGCACCACCAGCACGACCATGGCGACGATCGCGAGCAGTGCGGCGACCAGGAACGCCGTCAGCTTGGTCAGGGCCGAGGCACGCAGCTCGTCGGCGCGGGCCTGCACCTCGCCGCCCACCGACTGCTGCACGGCACGCTGTTCGTCGATGACCTTGCTGATGCGCATCCACCAGGTCGCCGGGTCCACCGGGCGGACCAGGAGCCCGTCGCCCGATGCGAGGGCGACGCTCTCGGCCTGCTCCACCGCAGCCTCGTCCCCGCCCTGCATCACCGCGTCCAGATCGCCCTGCAAGGCGGGTGTCGAGTAGCTCGAGAATGCTTGCAGTGCAGCCTGTTTGGTGGCACGGATCTCCGTGAACTGGCCGTACTCGCCGCCGGAGAAGCGGCCGACGGTGAAGACGCCGTTGAGGAATCCGCGCTCGGCGTCGAACTGCGACTTGGCCGCGCCCAGCGAGTAGAACGCCTGCAGTCCGCGCTGGATCTGCTGGTCCCGGGCCAGGTCCAGGCCGAGGGTCGGGCGATCGAGCGCATCGACCGCGTCGGTGTAGAACTGGGACGCGACCGGCCTGCTCATCCGGTGCGTGTCGATTTGGGTCCGAGTGTCCGCGAGCTGATTCAGGCGGCCGAGCGCGGCACGCACCTGGTCGGCGCCGGGCACATTCGAGTCCGTGGCCGCGTGGACGGCGGCGAGCGTCGCATCGACGGCGTGGCGCTGGGTGAGCAACTGCTGCTTCAGCTGATCGTCACCGCCGAGCAGGCCGTTGCTGAGGCCGGATTCCCGCTGCACCTGGTCGGTCAGGTCCTGCACGTGCTGGGCGAGCGATACGGCCTGCCTGGTGTCCTCGGACTCGCGGAAGTTCGCGATCTCGTTGAGGGTGGTGATCGTCAGCAGGGCGATCGTGAGGATCAGGGCGACGGCCAGGATCCGGGTGAGCTGACCGCCGATCGTGCGCGGCCGCAGCACCATGCCCATCCTGCTCGGTGCGGCGGGGCCCGATCCGGACTGCGGATCCGTATCGTGCCCGGGCGTATCCCGTCGTAGAGGTAGGCGCAACTGCTACTCCTTGCGAAACCCGTGACCGTTCGATGTGGAGTCCACGAGAGCCCGTGAGGAAAATCTCACATGTGCCGCCGGGCCGCAACTCGAGAGCCGGTTTATATCAACGGGTTCGGGGGTACATTCGTTGCCCGCCTCGATGCTCGCCGGTTGCCGGGCGAGTTTGTACGCGCGGATTCGGCCGGTGCGCTAGGCGCGCAGGGCGACCCTGGCTCCCGCGGCCTCGAGCCGGATCTTGGCGGCGTCGGCGGCATCGCGGTCCAGACGCTCCAGGATCGGGGTGGGCGCGGACTCGACGAGGTCCTTCGCCTCCTTCAGGCCCAGTCCGGTGACGACCTCCCGGACCGCCTTGATCACCTGAATCTTCTTGTCCCCGAAGGATTCCAGGATCACATCGAACTCGGTCGGTTCCTCCGGTGCGTCCAAGGGGACAGCGGTCTGGGGCCCTTGCACGAGGGCGACGGGAGCTGCGGCGGTGACGCCAAATTCCTTCTCGAACGCGCTCACGAACTCCGAAAGTTCCAGCAGTGTCATACCTTTGAAAACATCGAGCAATTCGTCGATGGTCATTTTCGCCATGATGTACCCCTTGAAACGCCCCGGGCGATACATCCATGATAGGTAGCCGGAACGGCTGCAGGGAAGGCGTTTTCGAGATCAGCGCGCGGCGGCGCGCCGGGCGGCGGTGTTCACCCGGCCCAGCACGGTGTGCAGCTGCTCGAGATCCTCGAGGGTGACCCCGAGTCGTTCGACGACCGCCGGAGGAATCTGCTCGGCCCGCGCGCGCAGGGCCCGGCCGGCGGCGGTGAGATCGATGACGAGCGCGCGCTCGTTGCGCGCGTCGCGGCGGCGGGTGATGTAGCCGGCGGATTCGAGCCGCTTGAGCAGTGGCGACAGGGTCGGCGAATCGAGCTGCACCAGTTCGCCGATGTCCTTGACCGAGAGCGGCGCCTCGGCCCACAGCGCCAGCATCACCAGATACTGCGGGTGGGTCAGGCCCATCGGCTCGAGCAGCGGACGATAGACACTCAGCACCGCACGGTTCGCCAGCGCCAGCGCGAAGCAGACCTGCCGGTCCAGGCGCAGCGGATCGTCGATGTCGGATGTCATGGGCCGCCTCTCCGGAGTCGTGCAGTGTGCGAACAGTTCGCGCGCTAATCGTAGGAGCGCGGTCAGTGTCGTGCAACCAAGCTCACAGTTCGCCAGCGACGTATCCACTGTATCCGATGCCCGAAAGCTGGCATTATTGTGTTAATAGTTAGTGCACGAACAACGGTGCTCGAAGGAGAGACGATGAGCGCGGAGACACCGAGCCCGCTGCAGCGGCTGCGCTATATCTACGGCGCGGCGCTGCCGTCGTCGATGAACCAGTGGGTGCTCGAGGATCTGACCGGGCGGGGTGCCGCCCGGCGCTACCTGTTGCGGATCCTGGTGCCGCTGCTGGTGGTGCTGAGCCTGTTCCTGCTGGTGCCGGGTCCATTGTGGATGGGTGCGGCGATGGCGGCGCTGATCTTCCTGCCGCTGGCGTTCTTCTCGATCGCGCTGACCTACGTCTACCGCCGCTATCGCCTGGCCCGGCAGGGCCTGGACCCGGCGCTGGCCGATGCGACCCGCCGCGATCGCGCCGCGTCCGTACGAGAGGCCTACGAGCGCAGTCACGGCCGTGGCTGAGAACCGCACTCGGTCCGCCCTCCTCGCGGGCGCCCGGGTGAGAGGATCGCAGTTATGGGTGAGCGAACGATCGATACGGACGGAGATCTGCGGTTCGTCTCGACTACCGAACAACTCGATGCGCTGCCGCTGATGTCGGTGATCATGGCCGCCAAACCCTCGCGCGCGGTCTACCAGAAATGGCTCGCCCAGCGTGGCGGCCCGCCGACCTGGGTGCGCACGATGAGTAGTGATCGCTACACCTCCGAGGAGCTCAGCGTGGGTCCCTTCCCGCTGTCGGCGCCGCGGCAGTTCCGGTTCGTCGTGCTGTACGACCCGGCGGTCGACGGCCACCCCAACGACTGGGAATGGGTGCGCGAATAACCGAGTGCCGCAGTGACGGTCGGCGCGAAGCCCCTGGAACGGTGGGCTGTACCGGCACCGTGACCGGTGTTAAGTTCCTCGCTGCCGGGTGAGCAGCCGTGCTCGCCCCGGCGGGTGCAGGAGGGGCAGTGCGTAGAGCGTCGATGCTGGTGATCGCGTGTGTGGCGATGGTGGCCGGATGGTCCGGAGGTCCGGCGGCGGCCGCGTCGCCGGTCGATGAATATGTCGCCCTGGGCGATTCGTGGGCCGCCGATGCGACGCTGAGCCAGGTGAGCGGCGAGTACGTCCCGCGCGGCTGCGTGCAGAGCGCCCACGACTATGCCAAACAGGTGGCGGCCGCGCTGCGGGTGGCGACCTTCCGGGACGCCACCTGTGGCGGCGCGGAAACCCGCGACATGACCGGCATACAGGACGCCCCGCTCGGTGGAGCAAACCCTCCGCAGTTCGATCGGCTGACTCCCGCAACCGATCTGGTGACGCTCGCGATCGGCGGCAACGACGCGGGATTGGCCGCCGCCGTACAGGACTGCCTGACACCAAATCCGGCGGTCTCACCGTGCCAGGCCCAGTGGGTACCCGGCGGGGTCGACCGGATGTCGGCCCGGATCGCCGCGGCAGCGCCCAGGGTGGGTGCGACGATCGCGGGCATCCGGGCGCGATCTCCGCACGCGCGGATCCTGCTGGTGGACTACCTCGAGGGCATCGGCGTCACCGGCGGCTGCTTTCCGGTCATTCCGATCTCGCCCGTCGATGCCGCCTGGCTCGGCCGCAAACTGATCGAGCTGGACGCGATGCTGGCCGGGGTCGCGGCCGACACGGGCGTGCAGTTCGTGAACACCTACCGCGACAGCGTCGGCCACGATGCCTGCCAGCTGCCGGGCGTCCGCTGGGTCGAGGGGCTGATCCCGTTCTCGGTCAGTCCGCTCGGGCCGGCGGTGCCTTTCCATCCCAATCAGCTCGGCGCCGACCAGCAGGCGCGCAGCGTGCTGGCCGCGCTGGGCCGATAGCGGACCCGGCCGCGCCGAGCCCGTGGCGGGCGGCACCGTCACGGACGGAATGCGCGAGCCGTGCCGGGATGTTCCACTCAGGAGCAGACCCGATCCCGAAAGGTAGCCTCGCATGCCCCTGGCCCTGTCCATCCTCGATCTCGCCTCGATCGCACCGGGTCAGACGGCGCGTGACAGCTTCGCCAACAGTGTCGATCTGGCCCGGGCGGCCGAGCGCAGCGGGTATCGGCGGGTCTGGTACGCCGAGCACCACAACATGGGCACGATCGCCTCCAGTGCGACCAGTGTGCTCATCGGGTATGTCGCCGCGCACACCGACAGCATCCGGCTCGGTTCGGGCGGGATCATGCTGCCCAACCATTCACCGCTGGTGATCGCCGAGCAGTTCGGCACCCTCGAGACGCTGTTCCCCGGCCGGATCGACCTGGGCCTGGGCCGGGCGCCGGGCAGCGACCAGAAGACCATGCTGGCGCTGCGACGTGACCACGCCTCCGCGGACTCGTTCCCGCAGGACGTGCTCGAGCTGCAGGGATATCTGTCGGGGGACTCACGGATCCCGGGCGTGCGGGCGGTTCCGCGGGCGGAAGGCGTTGTGCCGCTGTACATCCTGGGGTCCTCGCTGTTCGGTGCCCAGCTGGCCGCCCAACTCGGCCTGCCGTATGCGTTCGCCTCCCATTTCGCGCCGGAGCTGTTGCACCGGGCGATCGAGGCGTACCGCGAGAGCTTCCGGCCCTCGGAGCAGCTGGACGAGCCGTATGTGATGGCCGCGGTCAACGTCTTCGCCGCCGACACGTACGAGGCGGCCGCGCGGCAGCGCGCGGACGCCTATCGCAACCGGGCCCGGGCCTTCATCCGGCGCGGCGCCGCCGATGTCGAGTTCAGCGACGAGGAGATCGACGCGTTCCTGGTCTCGCCCCAGGGGGCGCACCTGGCCTCCATGACCAAGTACACGGCCGTCGGTCTCGGCGAGGACGTGCGTGAGTATCTGACCGAGTTCGCCGGCGCGATCGGCGCGGACGAGCTGATCCTGGCCCACCACGCCGTCGAGATCTCCGAGCGCATCCGCTCGGTGGAGCTCACCGGCGCGGCCGTGGCCGCCGCGGCCGCGCGGTAGTCAGCTCACGTACGACAGCACCGTCATCATGCCGGCCTCGCCGTGATATGCGTTGTGGCAGTGCAGCATCCACTGCCCGGGATTGACGGTGTCGAGGTCCGCGACAACGGTCCGCATGGGCCCGACGACGGCGGTGTCCTTGCGCGGTCCGGTGCCGCCCGGTAGCGCCAGCGCAAAGGTGTGGCCGTGCAGGTGCATCGGATGGAACATCATCGAGGAGTTCACGAAGCGCAGCCGGATGCGTTGTCCCGCGGTCACATCCACCGGGACGCGGTGGTCGTAGGTCTTGCCGTTGATCGTCCAGATGTACTTCGTCTTGTCCGAACCCAGTGTCAGGTCGAGGGTTTCGGCGGGCTTGCGCTCGGGGAGCCGGACCGAATCCGCGGCGGTGAGCCGGTCCGCGGTCAGCGGGGCGGCGGCGAGCTCGTGCGGTCGCACATCGGCCGGGGGCGGTGTGCCGCCGCCGGTGCGGATGAGCGCGAAGCCCTGCCCGGACTTGCCCTCGGCGGCGGCGACGAGGGGGAAGACGCCGTCGCCGAGTTCCACTATCGCGTCGTAACGTTCGCCCATGCCGATCAGCACGCTGTTGGTGTCGACGGGCACGACCGGGAAGCCGTCGGTGTGGGTGACGCGCATCCGATGGCCGCCGACCGCGACGCGGAAGGCGGTATCGGCGCCCGCGTTGATGATTCGTAGCCGGATGCGCTGGCCCGCACGCGCGGCGATGGTCTGTGGATCGGCGCCGATCCGGCCGTTGATCAGGTAGTACGGGTAGTCCTTGACGTCCCCGGCGTCGGAGCCGAGCGGGGCGTTCGGATCGGCGGGCATCGACATCGCGCCGGTGCCCATCCTCATGCCGCCCATCGATCCGCCGGACATGTCCATTCCTGCCATGCCTTTGGCTCGCAGCGCGCTCAGCTCCCGGTCGGGATCGCGGCCGTTAATGCCGTCGAGCCAATCATCCAGTACCACAACGGCTTCCAGGTCGTAGTCGGAGCCGTCCGCGGGATCCTCGACGATCAGCGGCGCGTAGAGCCCGCGATCGAGCTGGACGCCGACGTGGGAGTGGAACCAGTAGGTGCCCGCGTCCGGCACGGTGAATTCGTAGTCGAAGCGGCCACCGGGAGCGATCGCGGGTCCGGTGAGGTCGGGGACGCCGTCCATATCGTTGCGCAGCGCGATGCCGTGCCAGTGTGCGGTCGTGGGCGCGGGCAGGGCGTTGGTGACCCGGGCGCGCAGCACCTCGCCGCGGCGCACGCGAATCTCCCGGCCGGGCAGTTGCCCGTCGAAAACCCAGGTGGCGGCCTGGACGCCGCCGAGGTCGACGGTCGCGGGCTCGGCACGCAACGCGACCTCACGCACGGCCGCGCCGGGCGCTCGGCGGACCCGCTCGGCCGCGGCGACCGCGGGCGAATCGGGTAGCACGGGACTACGCCCGGACGATCCGGCCGAGCACGCGGCGAGGGTGAGCGCCGCACCGGCGCCGAGGCCGAGGCCGAGGAATCCGCGGCGGGACAGCGGGAAATGATCCACCATGATGGCCAGCCTAGTCGCGATCCGCCCGGATTCACGTAATTACCCCCGTGGGGTATCACACATTTTCGGTGCCGTGAGCAGCCGTTTGCCGATCGACCGCCAGTTGATAGCGTGCGATGAGGGTGCGAAGCGCCGCCACGAGCTCGGGTGAATCCTCGACCTCGAAATCGGCGTCGAGCAGGCCGAGATAGAGGGCGAGCATCTGGGCGTGGTCCGAACCGGGTTCGAACGCGCAGCGGTCCGGGCCGAGGTCCTGCACCTCCATGGGGATCGGCAGGCGGCCGCGGACGTACTCGGCGGGTGCGTGCACGATGATCCGGGCCCGATAGCGCCAGGTGGCCTGGCCGATGGCCTGGCGGAGCCGAGCTGATGCGCCGCCTGGGATACGAGCGCTACGGCGTGCACGGCGGCGATGTCGGGGCGGGCGTGTCCGGCATGGTCGCGAGTTTCGACCACGACCATGTGATGGGCATCCACACCGTCACCGACCCGCTGACCGCGGCGAATGTCGCGACCTTCCTGCCGGGCATGGTCGATCGGCTCGACCCGGAGGATCCGGTGGACAAGCTGATCCTGACCCGGATGAACGAGTTCACTACCGCCGGTTCGGGGTACCTCGCCATCCAGAACAGCCGTCCGCAGACCATCGGCTACGGCCTGGTGGATTCGCCACTGCTGCAACTGGTCTGGATCGCGGAGAAGTTCGAGGCGTGGACCGATCTGCCCATCGACCGCGACCAGCTGCTGGCCACGGTGAGCCTGTACTGGTTCACCGGCGCGGGAGCCAGTGCCGCGCACACCCTCTACGATCAGGCGCACTCTTCGGAGTGGGGGGCGCCCGGGCCGGTGCCGCAGGGTTTCGCGGTCTTCGGCGCGGATGAGACGGCGCGCCGCATCGTTCCGGCGGCACCGGATGCCCATTGGAGCGAATTCGAACGCGGCCTGCACTTTCCGGCCATGGAGGCGCCCGAGGTGCTGGCCGGGGACCTGCGGGAATTCTTCGGGCCGCTGAAATAATTCACGGCGGGACCTCGCGGCGGCGTGACCCGGAACGGGCCCCGCCGCCGCGGTAATCGCACGCCTTGGCATACCCCCGAACGGTCCGGATCGCATCCCACCGTTGGGGATTCGTGAACGGTGCATGACCTGGAAAAGTCGATACTGTGCGCTCGCCGATGGATTCGATACCGTCCGGTGCCTGTCACACACTTCGATGCATCGATTGGAAAACTCACATGAACACCGCAAATCTCCCGAGCATCCTCAGCACGGTCCTCAGCGCCGGCAGCAGTGTCCTGAGTCTCGGGAGCAGCCTGCTGGCCCTGTAGCCGCGGCGGCGAGCGGGCGGGCAGTTGCGAGCCCGCCCGCTCGCTGTCCGATATCGACGCACACGCAGGTGTGAACCCTCGCTGAACGGGTAATTCCGCGAAAGCGCCCCCTCCGGCCGCACGCACGGGTCAAGATCGACGCGGCGCGTACCGGCCGGACCGGGTGAACGATTCCGGGACGACGGTGGCGCGCGCAAGTGGGCGACCGGCCGGTCAGGAGGTTTCGATGCGACGGCGCATGTCGAGAGCCGATGTGTGGCACCACATCATGTGCGGGCTCATCGCCCTGGGCGGATCCCTCGGCGCGGCCGAGGTCTACGGCGAATACATGCGCGAGCGGCGGCAGCCCGAGCAGGAGCCGGTGGCGGAGTTCTGGGACTGGTCGATTCCCGACCGGTGGTACGACCAGGCCACGGGCCGCGGCCGCGCCTGACCCGACGCGATCGGGGTGGCGCCGCGCCGGTCGCCGGCGCGATGTTGCATGCTGGTGCGGTGCGGATGCTGGTGGTCGAGGACGAGCCGCGGTTGGCGCAGACCCTGCGGCGGGGTCTCGAGCTGGAGGGATTCCTGGTGCAGCTCGCCGGGACCGGCACCGACGGCCTGTGGTGGGCGCTCGAGCACGACTTCGATGTGATCGTGCTGGACATCATGCTGCCGGGCCTGTCCGGCTACGAGGTGCTGCGCAGGCTGCGCGAACGCGACGTGCAGACCCCGGTGCTGATGCTCACCGCCAAGGACGGCGACTACGACCAGGTCGACGCCCTGGACATGGGCGCGGACGACTACCTGACCAAACCGTTCTCCTTCGTGGTGCTGATCGCCCGCCTGCGCGCCCTGCTGCGCCGGCGCGCCCCGCAGCAGCCCACGCGCCTGCGGGCGGGGGATCTGGTGCTGGATCCCGCGCGGCGCGCCGTGCACCGCGGCGACGTGGCCCTGACGCTCACCCCCCGGGAGTTCGGCCTGCTGGAATTCCTGTTGCGGCACAAGGGAAATGTCCTGACCAAGTCCGAGATCCTGCGCAACGTCTGGGATGTGCATTACGACGGCCCGGAGAACGTGGTCGAGGTCTACGTCGGCTACCTGCGCAAGAAGATCGATACCCCCTTCGGCCGCAGCAGCATCGAGACCCTACGCGGGGTCGGCTACCGGCTGCTGGACCCCGACGGGACCGGTGACGGGCAGTCGCACGACGAAACGGGCCCCGCCCCAGCGTGATTCGCCCACGGTCACCGAGCCGCCGTGCGCGGCGACGATTTCGGCCACGATCGCCAGCCCGAGACCGGATCCGCCGCTGCTGCGCGCCCGGTCGGCCTCGAGTCGGACGAACCGGTCGAACACCCGCTGCCGCTCGTCGGGCGGAATGCCCGGGCCGTCGTCGTCGACGGTGATGCGGGCGAATCCCGCGGCGGCATCGGGGCGCGGCGCATCGCCGGAAGGCCGGGCGGCAGTGGATGATTCGGCGAACTCCACGCCGATCGAGACCTTGGACCGCGCGTGCGCGGCGGCATTGTCGGCGATGTTGCGCAGTGCCCGGGCCAGTTTCGCGCGGTCGCCGATCACCCGGACCGCCGCGATCGTGGTCCGTATCTCGACGTCGCCGCGTAGGCGCAGCATGGCGGCCTCGGAGCCGGCGAGGTCGTCGAGATCCACCTCGCCGATGCGCAGTTCGAGGCCGTGCTCGTCGGCGGCGGCCAGGGTCAGCAGATCCTCGATGAGATGCCGCATGCGGCCGGTCTCGGGCAGCAGGGTGCCCTCGATCAGGTCGCGGTCCAGGGCCTGCGGGCGGTCGCGGGCCAGCTCCAGCGCGGCGGTGATGGTCGCCAGCGGGCTGCGCAACTCGTGCGAGGCGTCCCCGACGAAGCGCCGCTGGGCCTGATGCCCGGCCTCGACCCGCGCCAGCATCTCGTTCATGGTCTCGGCCAGCCAGGCGATCTCGTCGCGCGCCACGGGTACCGGAACCCGCTGCGCCAGCCCCGTTGCCTCGATCCGGGCGACCCGGGCGCGGATCGCCTCCACCGATCGCAGCGACCTTCCGACCAGGAGATAGGTCGCGGCGGCCGCGGTGAGTACGACCACCGGACCGCCCATCGCCAGCAGCGCCGCGACCTCGGCCAGCGCGTGCTCGCTCGGCTCGGTGTCGGCGGCAACGAGGATCGTATAGGTCCCGGACGTGGTGTCCACGGTGCGCGCGGCCACGCGCAGATCCCCGGCGTAGTCCTGGGCGGCATGCAGTCCGAGCGCACGGGCGGGCACGGGGAGCGGGGCCAGCGGGGCGCGCAGCTTCGGGGAGGACGCCCACGCCATGCGCCCGTCTGCGGCGATCACCTGCACCGCGCTCACGCCGCCGTCGGTGGCCAGCAGACCGTCGGGCACCTGGTCGCCGTCGCCGCGCTGCAACTCGTCGGCGATCTGCCCGGCCCGCGTATCGGCGGCGACCTCGACCTCCCGCACGAGCGAGTGACGCAGCAGCGCCAGCATCGCCGCGGCCGCGGCCAGCAGGACCACGCCCACGACGAGCGCGGCCACCACCGCGGACCGGATCCGCAACCCCCACCGCGAGGGTCGCAACCAGGCCGGAAGTCTGCGCACCCACCCATCATGGCCTGCGTCGTCCGCGCCGGCCGCATCGATCTCAGCGTGTTCTCAGGGACGCGGCCCTGCCCTATAGCTGAAACCTGTTCTATTTTGTGCGGGAACTGGTGCGCTCGCCGCGTTGAGCGATCAACGCCTGGTCTCGTCGAATTTCCTTGTGGGTCATGGGGGATTCACTCGCGTGCGGTGTCGTGGGGAGATGGGTCTGTACCTGCCACCGGAGCTGCGCTGGCTGGGATGGGTCGCCGGGAGCAGCTGGCCCGACGGCGACGAAGACGGCATGTGGGCCATCTCGGACGACTGGAAGGCCGCCGCCGCCGCGCTGACCAACCAGGAGCCCTTGGTCCTGAAGGCCAAACAGGACACCGAGCGGGCGTACACCGAGGGTGCGGGCGCCGATGCCATGGGTGCGCATTTCGATCAGCTGATCGAGGGCGACCATTCGGTCAAGGCGCTCGCCGAGACGTTGAATGCGGTCTACGAGTCCACCTTCGACATGGGGACCCAGCTGCAGGCGACCAAGATCACCATCATCGCCTCGCTGTGCTGGCTGGCGATGGAGATCGCCTGGGCGTGGTTGTTCCCGCCGACCGCACCGGCCGCGGAGGCCGCCGGCATCGCGACCACCCGGTCGTTCCTGAAGGCGGTCGAGGACTACATCCAGAACGCCATCGAGCGCCTGGCCGGTAATCTCGGCGCGTCGACGATGAAGAACCGCTACTTCTGGAAGGAACTCGTCACCGGCGGCAAGCTGATCGCGCCCAGCGCCAAGGGTTTCGGCGTGTACGCGGTCAAGGCGATGGAGGGCGCCGCCATGTCGGCGGCCATGGACGGTGCGGTACAGGTGGGGCAGATCGCGGCGGGGAAGCGCCACGGATTCGACTGGAAGGAATTCGGGGTGTCGATCGGCGCCTCGGTCGCGGGCTCGATCCCCGGGCGCGAGATGGCCCGGTACGCGGGCAACGGGATCGACAAGCTCTTCGGCAACGAGCTGAAGAAGATGAACATTCCGCTGGGTTCCTGGACCTACCCGGCCGGTGCGGTGATCCGGGGCGGAGCCATCGGCGTGATCTCCGGTGCGACCAGCTCGCTGTTCGGCGACATGGTCGCGGCGGCGGCCTACGGCCCCTCGGCATTCACCTCGCCCGCGGGCTGGGTCGGCGGCATGGCGCGGGGCGGCATCGTCGGCGCCGCGCGAGGCACCTTCGTGAAGAACACGCCGGCCACGGAGGGCGATATCCGGGCTTCGGCCTGGATGAAACAGAACAACTTCTCCACGACCAACAAGGTGAGCCGCACGTCCCGCCCGACCGCGGCCCCGCCCACCGAGAACGCGGGTGGCGGTACGGAGAACGCGGGTGCCGGGGGCGGTAATAGGGCTGGTGGAACGTTTTTGGATGATGCGTCGTCGGTGAGCGGTGGAAATCGTGGTGGCGGTGGGTCTTTGGATGATGCGTCGTCGATCGGCGGTGGGAACCGTGGCGGCGGAACATTTCTGGACGACACCTCGTCCATCAACAGCGGTAGTCGAGGCAGCGGGTCGATTTCGGATGGCTCGTCGCTCAACACCGGCGGGCGGGGAGGTGGGGCGTTTCTGGATGACAACTCGTCTGTCAACGGCGGAAATCGTGGTGGCGGAACCTTCCTGGACGACAACTCCTCGGTCGGCGGCGGTGGCCGGGGCATGCAGGGCGGGCGGTCGTTCTTGAACATGGACGACCAATCCTCGATCTACAGCCACGGAAGCAACGAGACCGACTCGGCGCAATCGTTCGGACACGACGGCAGGTCGGTCGGCCCGTCCGAGCAGGGGTCCGAGGGCGGCTCGCACGATTCCATCCTGAGCTACTACTTCAACCACGCGGGAGGCGGTTCCGAGGAGGTGCCCCCCGCCGGGATCCGGCCCACCGTGGAGCCACCCGCCCGTTCGGCCGAGCCGCCCAATTCGTTCCAGTCCTCGGTGGATGGCGGATGGACGCCGCCCAACCGCGGCGGGGGCGCGACGGAGGGGCTGCAGGAAAACATTCGCCCTGGCGGAAACGATGCGGCCCAGGGGGATTCGTCGACCACGGGGATCCGCAGTGGCGTGGCGGGGCAGGGCAACGAGAGCGTGGGCGGTGGGGTGCGTGGCAGTTCGGTCGGGGAGGAGGGGCAGCTCGGGGGCGGTGGCCGGCCGGGGCGGTCCTTCCTGAACATGGATGATTCCTCGTCCGAAGGGTCGTCGATCCGGGGATCCGTAGGTGGGGAGAGCAACGGCGGGCGCGCCGGCGGCGCCGCGGAACGGCCGGAACCCTTCTTGGGCAAGGCAACCGATATGAAGGGCAAGACCCGCCCCAAGCGGGAACCGGAGTGGGCGCCCCTACCGGGTCCCTTCGAGGCGCCCAAGGCGCCGAGTGCCGCGGACTGGTTGCCGGGCGCGACGGGCCCGGACGCCACGGGCCCCGGCGGACCGCCTTCCGGTGCCACCGGCTCCGGCGCCACGGGCTCGGGCGAGAATCCCTCGGGGACGAATCCGAGCGGGAACAACCCGAACGGGACCGATCCCAATGGGAGCAACCCCAACGGGACCAATCCGAACGGCACCAATCCGAACGGCACCAATCCGTCGGGTACCAATCCCACCGGAACCGACCCGACGGGTACCAATCCCGGCGGGACCGATCCCACGGGCACGAATCCGACGGGCACCAACCCCAACGGCACGAATCCCAATGGCACCGAAAAGGATATCCGAGCGGGCATTTCGACGGTGGACGTGCCCTTCAACCTCGGCGGCAACAACAGGTAGCGACGTGACCGGCCGGGCACAACCGGTACGTGCGTGGCGATGACGGGAAATCGAACGGATGTCGCTTCAGATTTCCTTGTGCGCCACGGCAAATTCACCGCGATGCGATGAGCTGGACCGGCGGAGACAACGGTGGAGGTGTGATGGTCAACGAGCGACTGGCGGCCAATATGGCGACGATGCTCGATGGATTACAGGATCAGCTTCGTGGGATCGCCGAACTGCAGCAGCAGCGCTCGTTGCTGACGGCCACCGCATCGGTCGGTGAGAAGCGGATTCAGGTCACGGTCAACGCCGACGGCATGGTCGTGGAGACCCGCTTCAGCGACGATATCTCAGACCTGAGCTACGACGAGATCGCCGAATACGTCACCGCCGCAGCGCAGGCCGCCACCGAAGGAGTGCTGCGCCGCAGCCGCGAACTCATGCAGCCGCTGATGGAGCGCAAGTCGAGGCTGCCCAAGCTCTCCGAATTCGTTGAGGGTGCACCGGATCTGGAGGACTTCCTGCCGGTCGCACCGCCCGCGCCCAAGGAACCGCCGCCGGCGGATGCCACCCATCACGACGACGAGGACGGACCTCGATCGTGGATCTCCGACCGGGAAGCTGAGTGACGACGATGACCAGCCCCTCCACGGTTCAGCTCGACCCGAGCCTGCTGCGCGCCGCCGCGCAGGACAGCGGCGCCATCAAGGACAACATCGCGCAGGTATTTGCCAACCTCCAAGCGTCCCTGAACGCCAAGGGAAGTCCCTGGGGCAAGGACTCGTTCGGTGACAAATTCGCCAACGGCGACAAGGGATACGTCGCCGTCAGCAAGAATGTGCTGTCCGCTGTCTCCGATATGGGCACTACCTTCGACTCCATCGCGCAGGGGCAGGCGCAGGCCGCCGACGAGCTGTCCGCCGCGGACGCCGGAAGCGCGTAACCGGTGCGCCGGCGGCCCGGGCCGGATGTCCACCGAGTCGTCAAAATTGCGTAAGTAACTGGCGCGCAACGAGATATCGGTCGCCGGTCGGTCGCCGGTCGGTGATCAGCGGCTATCCCGCCGGGCGCGCATCCAGGCGCGGCAAAGTGTGAAATGCCTCTCGACACAGCGCATCAGGGTCCCATCAAACCGGTGCCGGGGAGCTGGCCGCAGGGATCGTGCGCATGCGATCGTCACTGGGTAGTCCAGGGGAAGAGAGGCGCGTGGTGACCGATCGTATCGAGGTGGACCCGGGTCTGTTGCGCGATGCGGGCAATCGGTTGCTGCAGGTGTATCAGCAGGTGTCGCAGGTGAATGCGACGCTTCCGAATGTGCTGTCGGCGGCCGGGACGCCGTGGGGGGACGACAGTTACGGCAGCACCTTCTACACCGGTGACGGCAAGAATCCGGGGTATCAGTCCGGCAGCGCGGGCCTGCTGCAGGGCCTGAACACCCTGACCGCGACGGTCCAGGACTATGCCGATGGGATGGTGGCGGCCGCGGCCGCGCTCCAGGGGCAGGACACGATCTCGGCCGCCGGTCTGTCCGCCTGACGGATCGCGCGATGTCGCTGTACATGCCGCCCGCGCTGCAGTGGCTCGGCTATGTGGCCGGGTCGGCGTGGCCGCAGGGTGACGAGGACCAGATGTGGGCGCTGGGCCGGGACTGGCACAGCGCCCACGACCAGCTGCAGGAACCGATCTCGGAGATGCAGCGCATCATCGCCCAGGCCGGGCAGGCCTATGGTGCCGGTGCCGGGCGCGACGCCGTCATCGCGGCGCTGACCAAGATCACCCAGGGCGACGGCTCGCTGACGGATCTGGCGAAGCTGCTGGACGAGATGGGCGATGCCGCGGACGGCATGGGCACCGAGATCCAGTACGTGAAGATCATGATCATCACCTCGCTGGCCGACCTGGCCGTGGAGATCATGCTGGCCTGGGTCTTTCCGCCCACGGCGCCCGCGACGGAGGCGGCGGCGATCGCGGGCACCCGTGCGGTGCTGCGCGTCGTGTACGACAGGTCGATCGGCGCGATCGAGCGCCTGCTCGGCCGGGTTCTGGGCAAGGTGTTCGGAAAGTTCGGCGAGACACTGAGCAGGTTCCTGGTCCGGCACGTGGCGATGTCCACGTTTCTGGGTACGGCGCAGGACCTCCTCATCCAGGCCGGGCAGGTCGGCGCCGGGCACCGCAAGGGCATCGATGGGACACAGCTCGCCATCACCGCGATCTCGAGTGCGGCGGCGGGTGCGGCCGGCGGGCTGCCGATCGCGGATCTCACCGGCAAGGGAATCGTCAAGGGCATAGGCAAATTCACCGATCATTTCCATCTGCCGGAGATCACCGACCTGCTCACGAAGAAGGACCTCACCACCCCCGAACTGAGCTTCGCGCGTCCCTCGCTCTCCGGCATGTTCCACGGCGACTTCTCCGCGACCGTCACCCAGACCATCAGGCCGCGCTCGACCAGGGCATTCGTCGAGGGGGCGGTGTCGGGCGGGGTGTCCGGCATGGCGGGCGCGATGGCGGGTTACGTGGCCGGGACCGGTGCCTACTCCGCGATCACCGGAACGAATTTCGGCCAGAACCTGAGCAGCAACTGGGGTTTTCAGCCGCTGTCCTCCGGCGCCACCGCGGGTGCGATCGCGGGTGGCGCCAAGGGGGAGATCAACTTCGGGGGCAAGTTGCGCCTCGACCAGTTCAACGACGGCGCGGCATTTCGGCCCGCCGATGACATTCCCCTGAACGATCTGACGCATCGGCCGGGTCACGACGATCCACAGGCACCCCAGGCGCAACCGCAGACCACGACGGATCAGCCCGCGTCGCAGCAGCCTCGGCCCCGGCCGCAGCTCACACCGCAGCCTCGGTCGCGGTTCACGACGGAACAGTCTGCGCCGCAGGTGATGTCGCCTCATCAGGATGCGCCGCAGCAGTCGCAGCATCAGCCGGACATCTCACAGCAGTCTCAGCTGCGGACGCTGCCCGCCACGGAGCAGTCTGCGCCGCAGGCGACATCGTCTCAGCAGAGCGTGCCCCGCCAATTCGAGCAGTCGTCTTCGGTGCCGCAGCCGCATCAGCGGGATGTACCGTCGTCAGGCAGGGCTCCGCAGGTGGAGTTGCCGGCGCACGTGCAGGCTCAGGTCGATCACAACACGTCGGATTTTTCGGGGGAGCTCGACCGGGCGTTCGGCCTGGGTCCCGGTGCGGCGCAGCACGATGCCACCGTGCACACCGAGCCGCACTCTCCGGGCCAGTTCGAGATCGCACCACAGTCGCCCCCGCGGGTCACGACGGAACATACTGTGCCACACCAGATGTCGCCTCCGCAGAATACGCCGCGCCCACGCGAGCAGTCCTCGCCGGTGAATCAGCCCCAGCAGCGAGGCAATCCGCAGCGTCAACCGCCGTCCGGCACCGCTGCGCGGGTGGAGTTGCCGGCGCACGTGCCGCCACAGTCTCCGCCGCGACCGCCGCAGAATCCCGCGCCCCGCACGGGCGTACCGACCCGGCCGACGCCGTCGCCACCACCGCCGCAGGACGAGCCGATCGCGACCCCGAAACCGACGCCTTGGCCCACCGGATGGGAATTGCCCAATACGCCAAGGTTTTTCCCTGCCCCCGCGGATATACCCTTTCAGCCCGCATCGGCGCCGTCTCCCGACTTCTGGCTGGACCCGTCCGATTGGAGCCGGGGCGCAACGGGACCGAGCGATGGCGCGTCGGGTCCCGACGGCGCGTAGCGGTCGGCGCGGTGATCGGGACGGAAAGCGACTACGGAGGTGTGATGGGCAACGAACGACTCGCGGCCGACATGGCGACGATGCTCGACGGGCTGCAGGACCAGCTGCAGGGCATCGCCGAGTTGCAGCGGCAGCGATCGCTGCTGTCCGCCACGGCGTCGGTGGGCGATAAGCGCGTGGAGGTGACGGTCAATGCCGACGGCATGGTGGTGCAGACCCGGTTCAGCGACGATATCGCGGATCTGAGTTACGACGAGATCGCCGAATACGTCACCGCGGCAGCGCAGGCCGCCACCGAGGGCGTGCTACGCCGCAGCCGCGAGCTCATGGCGCCGCTGCTCGAGCGCAGATCCCGGCTGCCCAAGCTGTCCGAAATCATCGAGGGCGCACCGGATCTGGCGGACCTGCTGCCGGACGCACCGTCGGCGCCCACCGAACCGCCGCAGGAATGGCCCGAGGAGGACCAGGCGCGCCGACCGAGGATCGCCGACCCGGGGGAGTAGGCGGCGGTGCGCCGGAAGTCGGCGAGATAGTCACGGCATTCGCGAAATGCATTTGCCGTATCAGGACCGATCAGTCTGTTTGTCATTGATGTGCACCTCCGATCGGGTGTCGCAGATACGCCACCGGTGTGCAAAATATATGATAGTTCGTCCACTGATTATGGGCTGTGGTGCGAAGCGAGCGCGGCATCGGCGTCCATATCGCGGGCGAGGTAGCGCCGCGACCTGCGCGACCTGGTAGATCTCCGGCCAATTATGTCCGGGTGAACAGATTGGCGGCGCAAAAGGGTCATCGCCGGATTGATGAATCCAATAGTGTTGTGGCACAGTCAGATTAACGATCAGCCACGGTTTTCGGTGAACAGCCGCTATTTCACAAGTAGATCACGATGTGATATCTGTCGTATCACCCACGGAATTGACCGGGGGGATGCACGATCGCTGCGGCAGAAGGTGTCGTAACGGCACATCCATGAACGGATCGTCGGTCAGCGCCGCCCGAGGATCACGCGACGGGCCGGCCCCGGGCCAGCACGACAGCCGGACGACATCCGGGGCCGGTCCGCCGTAATCCGCGCGCAGCGGGCCGATGGTAGGCAGCGCCACCGTCGGCCCGCTCGCCGTTGCCCCGAATCAGGGACCCCTCCCCGGGCTATCGTGGAGGAATGGGCGTTTTCGGCGAAATGTTCGGTAAGAAGCTGACCGATGAGAGCAGCGAGGACAGCGACGGCCAGAACCACCGGCCGCGCCTGGAACTCGACCTCGACGGTGGGGTGATCCGGCTGTCCGGGCCCGCACCGCGCGCGGCCGAGGATTCCCCGGGCGATCGGTAGTGGCCGCTACGCCGGGTCCGTCAGGCCGCGACCGCCCGGGTGAGCTGGGCGCGGACCGCATCGGGGTCCGCGACGTCCAGGACCAGGCGGGTGAAATCGCTGCCGGACAGGTCGATTTGCAGCCCGCGGCCGTCGAACAGGGTGTCCCAGAATTCCTTGCGGCCCTTGCCGCGGAAGATGCCGGCGGCGATCACGCCGGGGAAGAAGGTGCCGGGCGCGCGCAGCCATGGCGGGCGCATGTCGACCCCGGCGGGCGCCACGGCGACGACGTTCGACAGGTCGAAGGTGACCTGGTCGCGTAGCGAGAGAAAGCGGTGTGCGCCGAGTATGTGCACAGTCACCGTCGTACCCGTGACCTCGATTTCGACCATCGTGTACCTCGCCCTCGCCGTATCTGCGTTCGCGATCCAGGATGCGATGCGACCCTGAAAGAATCCTGTGCCATTGCTTGGATTTGGTTCGCAGCTCGGACCGGGCCGCGGCGACCGGTCCATCGACCCAGCTGAGGGCGCCTCCGGTGCGCGGCGAGTGCCCTTCATCACGGTAGCGGTGAGTAAGCTGCGTCACATGAGACTCAGCACACGGAACCAGCTCGAAGGCTCGGTCGTCTCGATCACGCGGGGCGAGGCGATGGCGGTCGTGCGCGTCCGGCTCACCGGTGGTGACGTGGTGACCTCCTCGGTCACCGCCGACGCGGTGAATGATCTCGGGCTCGCCGAGGGCAAGCCCGTCACGGTCCTGATCAAATCGACCGAGGTCGCGCTCGGCGTCGACTAACGGCGCGGGATCGGACGACGGCGGCTCAGCCGCCGAGTCCCACCGTGACCCACGCCGTGGCGTCCGGGGCGGCATCGCCGGTCCGCGCGCACAGCAGCGCGGCACGCAGATCGACCCGGTCCGCCAGCTTCGCCAGGTCGCGGCCGGTCACCTTCTCCACCCGTTCGATCCGATAGTGCACCGTATTGACGTGCACGAACAGTGCCTCGGCGGTGCGCGCCCAGGAACCGTTGTGGTCGAGGAAGGCGCTGAGGGTGTCGCGCAGGCCAGCGTGTCCGGGGTCGTCCTCGAGCAGCACTCCGAGCACCCGCCGCGCGTAAGCGGTGCGGACCGCGGCCGGCACCCCGGCCAGCAACTCGTGCAGCGTCGCCAGCTCTTCGGTCGCGGTTATCGAGCGCTCGAGTCCGGCCGAGGTCCGGCACGCGTGCAGCGCCTGGGCCAGGCTGTCGCGCGGATCCGCGGTCGCCGCACCCACGCCGAGATGTAGTCCGCCCTGCGGATCGCACGACCGCACGAGCTCGTACACCGCGCTCAGGCGCTCGGTGAGGGCGGGCAGATCCGCCAGCACCGCGAACGCGTGTTCCCCGATGGCGCCCACCGCACACGGCCGATCGGTCATGTGCGACAACAACTCTCGTACCGCCGCGATCGAATCGGCGCGCCGGAAGGGCGTGGTGGCCCCGCACACCACCCGGAACGTTCCGCGCCGCGGGAGCCCGCAGGATTCGAGCGCGGCGGTGGTCTCCGCGTCGGTGGCGCCGTCCAGCAGCCCGGTCAGCAACTCGTCGGCCGCGCGCTGCCGGCCGGCCTCGTCCTGGGCCCACAATTCGCGATATCCGCGCAGCACCTCCGCCACGTCCTGCAGCCTGCGCGGTGGAGCCTCGCGTCCGGCGTCGAGCGTCACGAACCAGCTGTCGTAGGGCACCTCGGCCGAGCCGAGCTGCGCGACCGTGCGATCGGCCCGGCGCAGGCCGCGCACGATCGCGGCGGGCGGACTGTCGGCCGCCGCTCGGGTCGATCGGGCGATCGTGCGGCCCGAGGCGGTGACCAGCGCACACGGCGAGCCGCCCAGCTGACCGGCAATCTCGTCGAGCAGCAGGCCGGGTTCGGCGCGGTCGCGAATGAGCCTGTCCAGGCGCCGCCGCACGTGCTCGGGCAGCGAGGAGTGCGGCGAGGAGCTCAGATCGCTCCAGCGCCGCAGGTAGATCGCATCGGTGATGGTGCGGAAGGTGGTCTGTTCGGGCACTGCCACCAGCGCCAGACCGTGTGCCCGGCAGGCCCGCACGACCTCGTCGGGGATGCCGCCGTGCCGGACCGTTCCGGCCAGCAGCGCCACCGCGCCGGCGTGCTGGAGTGAGCTCACGAAATGGTCGGCCCGGCCCCGGCCGCCGCGCGCGGTCCACCACACCAGGCCCGAGAGCACCACCTCGCCGGGCTCCAGGAACGAGGAGGGATCCAGCAGATCGGTCGCGGTCACCCCGCTGATCGGCTGGTTCAGCAGGGCCGGCTCACCCCACACCAGTTCCAGCCCGAGGTCCTGCACCTCCAGCAGGTCGTCCACCCGCATGATCGGCTCCCTTCCACATCCGGCGCCGCGGCCGCGCGGGACGACGCCTTGGACACCGCATCGTAGACGGGTGTCGCGTGCGCCGCCCGAACCTGGTGAATCCACCAACACACGGCGGCGCCGGTGGCGGAATTCCGTATTCGGGAGCCGATGCCAGGCCCGCGGCATGCGCAAAGAATCGGTCGGTATGGATCTGAATACGGTCGTCGAGGTGTGCGACGCCCGCGCACACGAGCACTGGCGGCCCGGCGATGCCTGGCTGGGCGGGGGAACCTACCTGTTCTCCGAGCCGCAGCCGCGGGTGCGGCGGCTGGTGGACCTGAGCCGGACGGGCTGGCCGCCGCTGCAGTGGCTTGCGGGCGGGGACCTGGAGATCGCGGCCACCTGCACCGTGGCTCACCTGTTCCGGGCCACCGAGCATCCGCTGGTCGGCCAGTGCTGCAATGCGTTCCTGGCCTCGTTCAAGATCTGGAACATGGCCACCGTCGGGGGGAATCTGTGCAATGCGCTGCCCGCCGGGCCGATGATCTCGCTGACGGCCGCGCTCGACGGGATGTGCACGCTGTGGGCGCGCGACGGCGGGGTGCGGCGGCTGCCGGTGGCCGAATTCGTCACCGGCGCGGGCCGAAAGGACCTGCGGGAGGGCGAATTGCTGCGGTCGGTCACCCTGCCAGCGCGAGCGCTGGCGCGCCGCACCGCATTTCGGCAGGTGTCGCTGTACGGGCTGGGCCGATCCGGGGCACTGGTCATCGGGACCCGGGATCCGCGAGACGGCGAGCTGGCGCTGACCCTGACCGCGTCGACGACTCATCCTGTGCGGCTGTGGTTTTCCGCCGTGCCCACCGCCGCCACGCTGGCTGCAGCGATCGATGCCGCCGTGCCGTCCGCGGTGTGGTTCGACGACATCCACGGGCTGCCGGACTGGCGGCGCCACATGACCCTGCGCCTGGCCGAGGAGATCAGGGTCGAGCTGGCCTGAGCGGCCGAATCGAGAGGAGATAACCATGGGCTTCCGAATTCAGGTAAACGGCAAGGACTTCGACGAGGATCCGCGTCCCGGGCAATGCCTGCGCACGTACCTGCGCGAGCGCGGCTGGTTCGGGGTCAAGAAGGGCTGCGACGCGGGCGACTGCGGGGCGTGCACCGTGCATATGGACGGTAATCCGGTGCACAGCTGCCTGTTTCCGGCCTTCCGGGCCGACGGCCACCGGGTCACCACCGTCGAGGGGCTGGCCCGCGCGGACGGCCTGCATCCGGTGCAGCAGCGCTTCCTGGACGCGCAGGGCTTTCAATGCGGCTTCTGCACCGCCGGATTCCTGATGACCACCGCCGCCCTGAGTGAGGCGCAACTCTCCGACCTGCCGCGGGCGCTGAAGGGAAATCTGTGCCGCTGCACCGGATACCGCGCGATCGAGGACGCAATCCGCGGCGTGCGGCACACCGAGAACCCCGAGGCAGGAGCCACGGTCGGCAGCAACCTCGGCGCCCCCGCCGGGCCGCAGGTCGTCACCGGAACCGCCCGCTACACCTTCGACATCGATGTGCCGGGACTGCTGCACATGAAGCTGCTGCGCTCGCCCCACCCGCACGCGCGCATCCTCGACATCGACACCACCGCGGCGCTGCGGATACCCGGCGTGCGCGCGGTCTTCACCCACCACGACGCCCCCGAACGCCGCTATTCCACCGCGCGCCACGAACATCCACAAGAGGATCCGGACGACACCCGGGTATTCGACGACGTGGTGCGCTACGTCGGCCAGCGCGTCGCCGCGGTGGTTGCCGACAGCGAGGGCGCCGCCGAGGCGGGCTGCCGCGCGATCGAGGTGCGGTACGAGGTGCTGCCCTATGTGCTCGATCCGGAGGAGGCGATGCGCCCGGGCGCGCCCGTCGTGCACGACAAGCCGGCCGAGCTCGCGCGCATCGCCCGGCCGGAACGCAATATCGTCGGCGAGGTACATGGCGAAATCGGCGATGTGACAGCCGGATTCGAGGAGGCCGCGGTCGTCTACGAGCAGACCTTCAACACCCAGCGCGTGCAGCACGCGAGCCTGGAGACGCACGGGGCGGTGGCCTGGTTCGACGAGGACGACCGCCTGACCATCCGAACCAGCTCGCAGACACCGTTTCTGACCCGTCGCGCGCTGTGCGCGCTGTTCGATCTCCCACTCGAGCGCATGCGCGTGCTGGCGGGGCGGGTCGGCGGCGGCTTCGGCGGTAAGCAAGAGATGATCGTCGAGGATGTCATCGCCCTCGCCGCGCTGCGGCTGCACCGACCGGTGAAGCTGGAATACACACGCGCGGAGCAGTTCTACGGCGCGACCACCCGGCATCCGTTCACCGTGCACATCAAGGCGGGTGCGCGTGCCGACGGCACGCTCAGCGCGCTCGAGGCGCGCGTCGTCGCCAACACGGGCGCCTACGGCAATCACGGCCCGGCCGTGCTGTTCCACGGCGTCGGCGAATCACTCGCGGTCTATCGCTGCCCGAACAAGAAGGTCGACGGGTACTCCGTCTACACCAATACCGTTCCGGCCGGTGCGTTCCGGGGATACGGGCTGGGGCAGGTCGTGTTCGGCATGGAATCGGTGATGGACGAGCTGGCCCGTCGCCTGGACATCGACGCCCTGAGTTTCCGCGAGGCCAACATGATCGGCCCCGATGAGCCGATGATCACTCCCGGCGGACACGAGGAGGATCTGCAGATCGCCAGTTATGGCCTGGGCCAATGCTTCGATGTAATCCGCCGCGCCCGCGCCGAGCCGTTTCCGCCCGCCCCCGCCGGCTGGCTGACCGGTACCGGCGTCGCGCTGTCGATGATCGCCACCGGCCCGCCCGGCGGGCACTTCGCCGATGCGCGAATCACACTGTTGGCCAACGGATCCTACGACCTGGCGGTCGGTACGGCGGAATTCGGCAACGGCACCACCACCGTGCACCGCCAGATCGCCGCGCAGGAACTGGCCACCGATGCGGACCGGATCGCGATCCGGCAGTCCGATACCGATGTGGTGCGGCACGATACGGGCGCGTTCGGATCCACCGGAACCGTCGTCGCGGGCAAGGCCACGCTGTATGCGAGCAGCGCCCTGGCCGAAACGCTCTGCGAGGTAGCCGCCGAGCATCTCGGTGTGCCGCGCGAGCGCTGCCACCTGAATGCGCATGCGGTGGTGTGCGGTGATCGGCAACTGCTGCTCACCGATCTGCACCGAATCGCGGCGGAGCAGGGCAAAACCCTTGCCGGGGAGGGGCATTGGGGTGGAACACCGCGTTCGGTCGCCTTCAACGCCCAGCTGTTCCGGGTGGCGGTCGACCCGGACACCGGTGAGCTGGCGATCCTGCGCAGCGTGCATGCCGCCGACGCGGGCAAGGTGATGAACCCGATGCAGTGCCGCGGCCAGGTGGAGGGCGGGGTGGCGCAGGCGCTGGGCGCCACGCTGTTCGAGCAGGTGCGCCTGGACGAACGGGGCGAGGTGAGTACCGCGGCGTTCCGCCGCTACCGGCTGCCCGCCTTCGCGGACGTCCCGCGCACCGAGGTGGTGTTCATGCAGACCTGCGACGCCATCGGCCCGCTGGGCGCCAAATCCATGAGCGAGAGCCCGTTCAACCCGGTCGCCCCCGCCCTGGCCAACGCCCTGCGCGACGCCACCGGGATCCGGTTCACCGACCTGCCGCTGACCCGCGACCGCATCTGGCAGGCCATCCACCACCGGCATCGCGGGGCCGGGACACCGCGTGAAGATCACCACACTGCACCGGTCACGGAGTCGAGACCGGCTACCGTGTAGTGACGTGGCGGTGGGGCTCGCCACTTCCACTCGGAACAACCGCGGCCGCCGCGCCGCCAACAGTCCCTACTTGACCAGTACTTTCATGTTCGAGTAGGAGTCTGTGATGCCCCGAGTCCGTCTTGCCGAGAGAGCCGATGCCCGCGCGAGGAGTTCGCGCCGCGCCTGGCTGCGCGACCAGGGGCCGGTGCTGGCCGTCATCGCCGTGGGCGGCGCGCTCGGCGCCGAGGCCCGGTTCGGCCTGGCGCGTCTGCTGCCGACCCGGCCCGGGCAGTTCCCCTGGGGCACCTTCCTCACCAATGTCATCGGATGCTTCGCGATCGGTGTCCTGATGGTCTTGATCACCGAGGTGTGGACCGGGCACCGGCTGGTGCGGCCCTTTCTCGGCGTCGGCTTCCTGGGCGGGTTCACCACCTTCTCCACGTACGCCGTCGAGACGCGGAACCTGCTGCAGCCCGGCACCGTCTACCTGGCGTTCGGATACCTGGCCGGGACGCTGCTCGCGGCGATGCTCGCCGTGCTCGGGGGCGTGATGTCGACTCGAACGCTGGTGCTGCGCAGGCGAATACCGCGAGACACCGAGAAGGAGGGGGCGCGCGCATGACCCTGGTACTGGTCTTCCTCGGCGCGATCCTCGGCGCGCCGGCCCGCTACCTCACCGACCGTGCCGTGGGCACGCGTCACGACAGCCCGTTCCCGTGGGGCACCCTGACCGTCAACCTGGCCGGCTGCCTGATCCTGGGCGCGCTGACCGGCGCGGCCGTCTCGAACCCGGTCATGGCCCTGCTCGGCACCGGCTTCTGTGGCGCGCTGACCACCTACAGCACGTTCAGCTTCGAGACGCTGCGGCTGCTCGAGCAGCGCTGTTACTTCTACGCGGTGATGAATGTGACCGTGAGCGTGATCGCCGGTCTCGGTGCGGCCCTGCTCGGCTACACCGCCGCCCATGCGCTGGCCGGCTGAAAACTCTCCGGTCTTTTCCCGCGCGCCGCGATTGCCCCGAGTGTGCTGGTCGGGGATGATTTCCGCATGCCTCGCGCACCATGTCGTGGGGCGGTTCGAGCACTCCCGGATCGGCGACAACGACGTGGCGTATGGGGAAGAGGTGCGAAAAGTGATGAGTAGCAAGCGTTTCCGCAACGGTGCCGCGCGACTGGCGATATTCGCGGGCATCGGATTCGCGGCGATGATCATGGCGGGCCCGGCCCCTGCGGCCCCTGCGGCCCCTGCAGCCCCGGCGGCGCCGGATGTGGCGGATTTTTCCGGATTTTCGATCGCCGCGCCGGTGCTTCCGGGCGGTCTTACGATTCCGGGAGCGTCGGATACCACCCAGTTATGGCCCGGCGGCCCCAGGGTCGGGATGACCCCCGGCGACTCGCTCTGGCCCGGCGGACCGGCCCTGCCCGGCCTGGCGGTGGTCAATCCGCAGCAATCGGTCAGTGCGCCGTGCACGACCCCCGGCACCCGTGCCTGCCTGCAGCTGTCCTCGAATCTGGCATGGCTGATGGACAACGGCAAGGTCACCTTCGGCCCGACCCCGATCTCGCACGGGCGGCCCGGGTTCGAGACCCCGCCGGGCGTGTTCCATGTCGCGTCCAAGGAGTGGTACCACTGGAGCACCATGCACCACGCCGAGATGCGCTACGCGGTGTTCTTCAACGGTGACATCGCCACCCACATCGGCCCGATCCAGGAGAAGTCGCACGGCTGCATCCGGATGACCCCGGACGGCGCACGAGCGTTCTACGACTACCTGCGCCCGGGCGACCAGTTCGAGGTGGTGCGCTGAATTCTGTGTCGACGTGGTGAGGGCGGGCCGAGCGGGCCCGCCCTCACTGGTCTCCGACTCGCTTCCGAACTGCTTCCGCTCCGCTTCGGATCGGATGGAGCCTGCTCCATCGGCGCGAGGATCCTCAGCCCTTCAGGCCCACCTCGACGGCGAGGGTGAGCTCGATCTTGTCGCCGATGACGACACGGCCGCCCTCGAGGGGCATATCGATGGTGATGCCGAAATCGCGGCGGTTGATGGTCGTCTTGGCCTCGAATCCGGCGACCGGGCCCTGTCCCATGCCGGGGTCGACGCCGAGGAACTCGACGTTCAGCTTGACGGGCTTGGTGTTCCCGCGGATGGTGAAGTCGCCCTCGGCGGTGAAGTCCTCCCCGTCGGGGCGGATTCCGGTGGCGGTGAAGGTCGCGACCGGGAATTCCTCGGCCTTGAAGAAGTCGGCGGTGCGTAGGTGGGCGTCACGCTGATCGTTGTCCGTGGTTACCGAGTCGACCTTGATCTGCACGGAGGCATGGGCCGTGCCGTCCTCGTTGACGACGAGCTCGCCCGAGAAGTCGCTGAAGCGGCCCTGGACCTTGCTGACCATCAGATGGCGCACGCTGAAGCCGAGGGTGGAGTGTGCGGGGTCGATGACCCAGGTACCCGCGGTCAGGCCGATGGGAGTGGACATGGCGTTCTCCTGTTCGGAAGGGGGCGGGATGCCGCGCTGCGGCATCATCCGACAGCCTATTTGGTTTCCATGTCCACCTAACTGAAAACCGGCCGTCGATATTCCAAATTGTTGTTGCGTTCTGCCGTATCGGAGGTCAGAGGCGCGACTCCAGGTACGTCATTACCTCCGCGGGTGTGTCGGCGAAGTGCGCGAGCTCGGCCAGCGGCAACGGCAGGAACCCCTCGGCCTCCATGCGCTCGAACTGCTCCCGCAGGCCGTCGTAGAATCCGGCGGTATTGAGCAGTACCACCGGCTTGTGGTGCAGCCCATGCTTTTTCAGCTCCAGGATCTCGGTGGCCTCGTCCAGCGTCCCGGTCCCGCCGACCATGACCACCACCGCGTCCGCCCGCTCGAGCAGCAGCGCCTTGCGCTCGGCCAGATCGGCCGCCACGATCATCTCGTCGGCCCCGGCGCGGGCCTTGGCCCGCAGGAATTCGACGGACACCCCCACCAGGCGGCCGCCGCTGCTCTGCACGCCGTCGGCGACGACCTTCATCAGGCCCGCGTCCGACCCGCCCCACAACAGGGTGTGCCCGCCCCCGCCGAGTAGCTCGGCGAACTCGCGCGCGGGCACAGTGTAGCGCTCGGAGAGATCGGCGGCGGAGAGGAAGACGCAGATATGCATTCGCCCACCCTACGAAACGGCCATATGGCACGGGGTGCTTCGGGTACCGTTGAGATCCGGCATTCGAGGGACAGTGGGGCAGTCGTGCAGGGTCTCGTCGTCGATTCTCCCGATCAGCAGTTGCTGCGCGAGGCCGTCGCGCAGATCGCGGCGAAGTACGGGGCGGAATACTTTCTGGAGCGATCCCGCTCCGGCGCGAAACTCGGTGAGCTGTGGGCCGATCTGGGTGCGGCGGGGATGCTCGGGGTGCACCTTCCCGCCGCGCACGGAGGTGGCGGCGCGGGTCTGACCGAATTGTCGATTGTTGTCGAAGAGCTTGCCGCGCATGGTATTCCGTTGCTGCTGACGGTCATATCGCCGGCCATCTGCGGGTCCATCATCGCCGCGCACGGCTCGCCGGAACTCGCGCGGGACTGGCTGCCCGGCCTGGCCGAGGGCAGCCGCAAGATGGCCTTCGCGCTCACCGAACCCGATGCCGGATCCAACTCACATGTGCTGCGTACCTTCGCCCGGGCGGACGGGGACGGCTGGATACTCTCGGGGGCAAAGCAATTCATCTCCGCGGCCGATGAGGCCGACGCGCTGCTCGTGGTCGCGCGCGCGATCGATGTGGTCGACGAGCGCCGGAATCCGCTGTCGCTGTTCGTGGTTCCCTCCGGCGCGAAGGGGGTGACGCTGCATCCGCTGCAGACCGTGGTTGTCTCGCCGGACCATCAGTTCACGGTGTTCCTGGACGAGGTCCGGCTGGGTCCGGATGCGCTGATCGGCCTGCCCGGCAGGGGATTACCACAGGTGTTCGCCGGGTTGAACCCCGAACGCATTCTGGCCTCGGCGATCAGCGGCGGCATCGGCCGCTACGCCATCGCCAAGGCCGTGGACTACGCCAAGCAGCGCCGCGTGTGGTCGGTTCCCATCGCCGCGCACCAGGGCATCTCGCATCCGCTGGCCGAATGTCATATCGCGGTCGAGCTGGCGCGCCTGGCGACCCGCTCGGCAGCGCAGCAGTTCGACGCCGGGGGCGATGCCGCAGGCGCGGCCAACATGGCGAAATTCGCGGCCGCGGAGGCCTCACTGCGGGCGCTGGATCAGGCCATCCAGGTGCACGGCGGCAACGGTCTGACCGCCGAATACGGATTGGCCGAGATGTGGTTCACCGCAAGGCTGATGCGCACCGCCCCGGTGAGCCGGGAGATGGTGCTCAACTATGTCGGCGAGCACACCCTGGGACTGCCCGCGTCGTACTGACGAGCCCGGAATTGTCGTACTGACGAGCCCGGAATTACAGCTCGCTCGGTGCCTGCTTGGCCGCGCTGCGCACCCCGAACGCCTCGATCACCTCCATGATGCCCATGACCAGCAGCCACCAGCCGGTGACGATGGTCAGCGCCGCGATCGAGTGGATCGGCCACACCACCAGGGCCACGCCGCCGATCAGCAGCATGATGCCGAAGAAGATTGTCCAGCCCTTGTTCTTGGTGCCCTCGGGGGCCTCCGCGCCGCCGATAAGCGCCGCCATGCCGCGGAACAGCCAGCTGATGCCGATCCACAGCGCCAGCAGTATCAGCGAGTCACCGATGTGGCGGAAGCAGAACACCGCCAGGATGAACGACAGGATGCCGCTCACGATCGATAACACCCGCATACCGGTGCCGATGTGCGGGCCCATCGCCGCGATCAGCTGCAGCACGCCCGAGATCACCAGGTAGAAGCCGAACAGGATGCCGGCGACGACGAGCGTCGGCCCCGGCCAGACCAGGATCATGATCCCGATGACCACCGACAGAATGCCGATGACCAGCAGTGACTGCCACGCACCACGGGCCAGCTGCTGCAGCGGCCCCACGTAAACTCCCTCTTTGCTGGTTGTCATGTTGGCAGAATAATCCCAGTTTGAGTATTAGCGGGCGATTCGCTGTAGATGAGTTGGTAACGACACGGCGCGGCGGCTGTGCGCCGGTCGATACCCGGCCGTGGTGCGCGCGGGCGAAGGTGCCCGGCGACTGGCCCTGCAGCCCCGGAACGCGGTGGCGAAGGCCGAGACGCTCGAGTACCCCAGCCGCTCGGCGGCGTGTTCGACGGTGAGCCCGGCGATGAGCATTTCCTCGGCCAGTAGTCCGACGGTCTCGTTGCTGACCTCGCGGAAGGTGGTGCCCTCCCGGCCAGCCTCCGGCGCAGCGTGTGCACGCCCGGATTTTCTTGTGGCAGAGGGAGATTCAGGCTGGCACTGTGGCCTACCAGGACGGCCTCCAGGGCGATCCTCGGCGCGGATGATCGGAAGTCGCGACCCCAGCACGTCCTGCTGCACGGTCGCGACGGCGGCCGGATCGCGCTCGAGGACGAACCGGTGAATATCGGCGGGGATGGCGTGATCGTCGCGGATGAACCGGAACTCCTCGCCGTGGTCCGTGAGCGTGTGCTCGGCGAAGGTGACCGTCAGATCGGCGTACTGCATGGCGATCTCGGCGGCCCGCCGCATCGATGGGCTGCTGATCACCGCGAATCCCATGACGCCGAAGTTCGGTGGGTGGCACATGAGCCCGGCCGTTTTGTGCCGGAATGCTGTGCGGCCGTTCAGTTTACTCGACGGTAAGTTGCTGGGTACGTCCCATATTCGCCGATTCCTGGCCCAAACTGCGCTGGTTGAATCTTCACGATAGCCATACGGTTTCTCGTATGCCGCATCGTGATCGGCCCCCCTTGTCGACCCGGTCATTTGTTCAATCTGCCGGTGAGCTGTGCGTTCGCCCTGCGGCACTTCCATACTCGACGCGTCCGGAGTGATTCTAAAATGCTGTCGGTTCCCTCGAATGCCAGGAATGCCTGGATCACCGTGTCCGCGCCGGCCGATGGCCGGGTGCTGGGTACCTTGCCGATGCACTCGCCCGACCGGGTGCAGGCGGTGGTCTCCTGCCTACGCGAAACGCAAGTCCTGTGGCGCTCGATGGGCGCCGTCGGCAGGGCGAATTGGCTCACCAAGTTCCGAGACTGGTTGCTGGGCAACGAGGATATGGTCGTCGGGTCGCTGGCCGCGGAAACCGGCAAACCGGTCGCCGCAGCGTATCGGGAGTTCCGGATCGGCATCGACGCACTGGACTACCACCGCACGCGCGGGGCGGAATTCCTCGAGTCGCGGCGAGTGCGCACCGGTGGCGTGCCGAACGCGTCGCTGCAGCTCGCGATCGCCCAGCGTCCCTGCGCGGTCGTCGGTGTCATCTCCCCCTGGGCCTACCCGCTGGCCGCGGCGCTGTTCGAGGTCATCCCGGCGCTGCTATCCGGATCGGCCGTGGTGGTCAAGCCGTCCTCGGTGACGCCGCTGACGCTGCGCGCCCTGGTCATCGGCTGGGCCGAGCTCGGTGCGCCGCCCGTGCTGGATTTCGTGACCGGTCACGAGGCCGGGCCCGCCCTGGTCGACGCCGTCGATTTTGTGCATTTCAGCGGTTCGCCCGAGACCGGCAAGGTCATCGCGCTACGCGCGGCCGCACGGCTGATTCCGTGCCGCCTCGAGCTGGGGGGCAAATCGTCGGCGGTGGTGCTGACCGGGGTGGACATCGGCCGCGCCGCCGCCGGGATCGCCCTGGGCGGTCTGGCCGGGTCGGGGCAGAGCTGCAGCTGCATCGAGCGGGTCTTCGTCGAATCCCCGATCTACGACGCCTTCATCGATCGTCTCGTCGACGAGGTCGACGCCTTCGGCGCCCAGGATCCCGACGACACCACCGTCGAGGTCATGACCTCGGCCGCGCACGTGAGCCAGGTGAAGAACCAGGTCGAGGACGCGGTGAAGCGCGGCGCCGTGGTGCGCGCGGGAGGGCACGGTTCCGGGCACATCTTCGCCCCGACCGTGCTCGTCGATGTCGATCCGGCGATGTCCGTGCTCACTCAGCAGACCCTCGGCCCGGTACTGCCGGTGGTGCGAGTCGCCGATGCCGAGCAGGCCATCGCGCTGGCGAACGATCCGTACGGGCCCTGCGCGAGCGTGTGGACCACCGACGGCCCCGCGGGATCCTACGTCTGCGGCCGTCTCACCGCGGCGCGGGTCGCGGTCAACGATGTATCGGTGCACCTGACGCCGATGCTGCATGTGTAACACCTCTCCAATGTTCTGTAACCCCCTCTCCAACAAGGAAATTCACGACTTTAGAAGAGAGCGATGAACACAATTCCCGAGTTCGTGGTCGATCCTTCGGTTCTCGTGTTCGCGGAGGTGAAATGATGGGCAGCTGGCAGATCTTCGCCGCCACCATGGTCATGGCCGGCGCGATGGCCGGTGTGCTGATGCGGCTGCGCCCGGAGCGGTTGCCCAGCGGCCGCAGCGTCGCGGAGATCCGTGAGCGCATCGTCGCGGAGAGCCTTCCCCCCATCCCCGTACTGCTCGCCGGGCACGGTGCGCCGGAGCACGCGCCCGAGGTGCCCGAGGCACACCGCATCATGCAGGAGCATCTGGACTGCACGGTGTCGGACTGCCCGCGCAAGGCGGCGGCTCACCGGGTGCTCGTGGCGGCGGGCCGGATCACCCCGCGCCGGCTCGCATCCCCGGCTCGCTAGCGCTCGCCCTCTTCGCCGCAACCGGCCCGCGATCCCGATAGGGTGAGACGGTCGGGGGATATGTCCGTCCCCTGCCCGCCCGGCGAAGGGATACGCAGCATGGATTTGAGCCTGCATTACTGGAACTATTCGACCCCGGCGGACCCCGCCCGCATCGCGACCACCCTCGGCCGCACCGCCCAGCTCGCGGAGCAGGTCGGATTCGCCGAATTCACCGTGATGGACCACTATTTCCAGATGGAGCACCGCGGCGTCGCCGAGGAGCCGATGCTCGAGGCGTACACCACCCTGGGGTATGTCGCGGCGCTGACCGAGCGGATGCGGCTGGCGGTCCTCGTGACCGGCGTGATGTACCGCTATCCGGGTCTGCTGGCCAAGATCGTCGCGACCCTGGACGTGCTGTCCGGCGGGCGCGCGCAGCTGGGCATCGGCGCCTCCTGGTACGAACGCGAGCAGCTCGCGCTGGGTGTTCCGCTCGTGCCGATGGGCGAGCGGTTCGAGCGGCTGGAGGAGACGCTGCAGATCTGCCTGCAGATGTGGAGCGACAACAACGGCCCGTACAAGGGCGAGATCTATCAGCTTGCCGAGACCCTGTGCGTGCCCGCGCCGTTGACGCGGCCGCGGCCTCCGATTCTGATCGGCGGCGGCGGTGAGAAGAAGACCCTGCTGTTCGTCGCGCGCTACGCCGATGCCTGCAACCTGTTCGGTTCCGGCATCGACGACGTGACCCACAAGCTCGACGTGCTGCGCAAGCACTGCGATGCCGAGGGTCGCGACTACGACGCCATTCGTAAGACGGTGACCTACCTGGGCCCCGTCCTCGACGACGCCGACGCGTTCGTCGCCGATGCCGAACGCTATGCGGGGCTGGGGATTACGCAGCTGGATGTCATGCCGGACCCGGGCGTGGATCCGCTGGAGTACGCCGAGCGGGCGGGTGAACTGATCCCGCGCCTGGCCGGGTTCTGACGCGAGGCTCACGCCGAATCGACGCCGTGGGCGCCGGACCTGGTTCCGGCGCACACGGCGTCGTCGTCTGCCGGTCCGCGGTGAGCCGCGCTTGCCAGATACCCATAGGGGGTATAGGTTATCTGAGGTTCGAGCAGGTCGATGGTGAGTGAGGTGGGCAGATGCAGACGGTATGGCACGCGATAGTGCATGCGCTGGCGCTGGCGGGGTCTATGACATGGGAGATCCTGTGGGCGCTCGTCCTCGGCTTCGCGCTCTCGGCGGTGGTGCAGGCGGTGGTGCGCAAGTCCACGATCGTGCGGTTGCTCGGCGATGACCGGCCCCGCACGCTGGCGGTCGCATCGGTGCTCGGGGCGGCCTCGTCCTCGTGCTCCTATGCCGCGGTTGCCCTGGCGCGTTCGCTGTTCCGCAAGGGGGCGAACTTCACCGCGGCGATGGCCTTCGAGATCGGTTCGACCAATCTGGTCGTCGAACTCGGCATCATCCTGGCGCTGCTGCTGGGCTGGCAGTTCACCGCGGCCGAGTTCATCGGCGGCCCGATCATGATCGTGCTGGTGGCGGTGCTGTTCCGGCTGTTCGTGCGCTCGCGCCTGGTCGAGGCGGCGCGGGAGCAGGCCGAGCGCGGGCTGGCCGGATCGATGGAAGGCCATGCGGCCATGGACATGTCGGTCTCCGGCGACGGATCGTTCCTGCGGCGGCTGCTGTCACCGCGCGGATTCACCTCCGTCGCCCACGTTTTCGTGATGGAGTGGGCGGCGATCCTGCGCGATTTGGTCATCGGGCTGCTGATCGCGGCCGCGATCGGCGCGTGGGTTCCGGATCGGTTCTGGCAGAGCTTCTTTCTGGAGGGTCATCCGCTGCTCTCGGCGGTGTGGGGGCCGCTGGTCGGGCCGCTGGTCGCGATCGCCTCGTTCGTCTGCTCGATCGGCAATGTGCCGCTGGCGGCGGTGCTGTGGAACGGCGGCATCAGTTTCGGAGGCGTGACCGCCTTCATCTTCGCGGACCTGCTGATCCTGCCGATCCTGAACATCTACCGCAAGTATTACGGCACCCGCATGATGCTGACCCTGCTGGGCGTGTTCTACCTGGCCATGGCCGGCGCCGGCTACCTCGTCGAAATCCTCTTCGGCGCAACGGGGCTCACCCCGCACGCACGCAACGCGATGGTGATGGCCGAGGGCATCCGCTGGAACTACACCACCTGGCTCAACATCGTATTCCTGGTGCTCGCGGCGGTTCTGGTGATCCGCTTCGTGCGCACCGGCGGAATTCCCATGCTGCGCATGATGGGTGGTTCACCGGATGCCGAGCATGATCATGCGGGGCACGATCACGCCGCGCACGATCATGCCGAGCACGGTAATGGCGCGCACGATCACGCCGCGCACGGCCATGCCGGACACGAGGATGCCGAGCACGATCACTCTGCGCACGGCCATGCCGGACACGAGGATGCGGAGCACGTCCACGCCGAGCACAGTCATAGCGAGCAGGATCACTCCGCGCACGGCCATGCCGGGCACGAGGATGCCGAGCACGAATCCGGGCACCGATCACGGTAGCGATCCGAACGGATCGGATTGTTCGCCAACGATATTGCCTCGACGCGGCCCCAAGTGGGGCCGCGTCGAGCTGGAATAGAGCGCTCGGATCGAGCGTTGGGGTGAGCCATGACGGTGAGTGGAACTGTGGCGCCCGGATTCGAGCCGGTGCGAGAGGCCTTCGAGCGCAACTTCGCCGAGCACGGGGATGTCGGCGCCGCGGTCGCGATCTACCGGGACGGTCGCCCGGTGGTGGATCTGTGGGGCGGCCTCGCCGATCCGGCGACCGATCGTCCCTGGGAGCGCGACACCGCCGCGTTGGTCTATTCGGCGACCAAGGGGGGTGCTGGCGGCCGCCGCCCACCTGTTGGTCGAGCGGGGGCAGCTGGATCTCGACGCGCCCGTCGCGCGGTACTGGCCGGAATTCGCCGCTGCGGACAAAGGGGAGATACCGGTGCGCTGGCTGCTGAGCCATCGGGCCGGCCTGCCCGCCCTGGACAGGGCGGTCCCGCTCGCGGCCGCGCTGAGCTGGGATCCGATGGTCGAGGCGCTGGCCGCGCAGCGCCCGCAGTGGACGCCGGGTACCGCCCACGGTTACCACGGGCGGACGTTCGGCTGGCTGGTCGGGGAGGTCGTGCGCCGGATCACCGGCCTGACGCCCGGCCGTTTCGTGGCACAGGAGATCGCGGGCCCGCTGGGGATCGACTTCTTCATCGGCCTGCCCGAGTCCGAGCGCGCCCGGGTGGCGCGACTGGTCTTCGCGCCCAGGCCCGAGCTCGGCAGCGTGGCCATCGAGGACATCCCCGAGGCGTTTCGCGGGATCTTCGCCGCCATGCAGGATCCTGACCACCTGATCAACCGGGCATTCCAGGTCACCGATCCGGCCGATCCGGACTTCGATTCCTACGAGGTGCAGGCCGCGGAGTTTCCCTCCTCCAACGGCATCGGCACCGCGCGCGGGCTGGCCCGGCTCTATGCCGCGCTGATCGGGGAGGTGGACGGCATGCGCCTGCTGTCCCCGGCCACGCTCGCCGATGCCGTGCGCGAGCAGGCCGAGGGCATCGACCGGGTGATGATGATGCCGGACCGCTACGCCAGCGGATACATGCTCCCCACCGCGAGCCTGGAGTTCGCCGGTCCCGACTCGTTCGGGCATCCCGGCCGCGGTGGATCGCTGGCCTTGGCCGATCCGAGCCGGGGGCTGGCCTTCGCGTATGTCACCAACTACATCATCGAGGGCGCGGAGGACCTCCGGGCGGCCGGGCTCGTCGCGGCCTTGAACTCGGTCGCGAGCTGAATCCCGCGGCGCCGGTGTCGCGGGCGCGGTATCAGACCGGGACGACCAGAGGTGCCGCCGGAGCGCGGAATCGCTCGACGGCCCGGGAAAAGCGGCCGCGGTACTCCCGCGACACGGTGAGCGCGTCCTCGACCGTGTCCACATCGGTGAGAATCGGCAGCCTGCGCACCCGGCATCCGCAGCGGCTCAGGGCCTCCCGGGTCAGCTCGCCGGTGCGGTCGGTCGACATGGGTACCTCGGCGAGCGTGCGGGCCGGGCGCGGGTCGGTCAGTCCGAGCGCCCACCAGCCGCCGTCGGCCGCGGGGCCCAGTACGGAATCGCCGCATTCGAGCAGGAGCGAGGCCGACACCGCGAGCAGTGCCGGACCGGCCTGCGGGGTGTCCATGCCGATCTGCAGGACCGGCAATCCCAGCCGGGCGGCGTCGGCGTGGGCATTGGCCAGCCGCTGCCCGAAGCTGTCGCCGCGCTGCGGTACCAGCTCGAATTCCTCCAGCGCTGTGGACAATTCGTCGGACCGCTCGGCCCGGGACAGATCGCCGGTCCAGGCCACCATGCGATGCTGGACGCCGCTGTGCCGCACCGCGGCCAGGGTGTCCAGCAGTGCGGCGGCCGCCAGCTGAGCCGACTCGCGCGGCGAAAATGGCGGTGTGAGACGGGTTTTGGCGAATCCGGCGATCGGGGACTTCGCGATCACGAGCAGTGTCGCGGCGATCTCCGGCTGCGTCGCGGCCGTCGGCTCACTCATCGCACGCTCCAGAAATCCTGGACCGCCCGCAGGGTGCCGCGCACCGACCCCGAAACCTTGGATACGCCATGGGTTCTGGGTCGGTAGTTGATGTCGCGCTCGACGATCCGCCATCCGGCATCGGCCGCGCGTATCAGCAGCGCCAGCGGATATCCCGAGCGTGGATGCAACGGCCCCAGCGCCAGAAGTCGTTCGCGGCGGGCAACCCGCATGGCGGCGATGTCGTGCACCTGCAGGCCGTGCCGGCGCCGCAGCAGCGCGGCGATCAGGAGGTTGCCCGCACGGGCATGCCAGGGCCAGGCGCCCGCGCCGACCGGCCGCCTGCGGCCGACCACCATGTCGACGTCCGCGTCCAATTCGCCCAGCAGGAAAGACAATTCGGCGGCATCCATGGATCCGTCGCCGTCGAGCACGGCCACCAGTTCGGTATCGGCCGCGCGAACACCCGCATGGACCGCCGAGCCGTAGCCGGGAACCGGTTCTCGCACCACGGTGACCCCGGCCGCCCGCGCGACGGCCGCGGTGTCGTCGGTGGACGCGTTGTCCACCACGATCACGCGGAACCCGGACGGAACGGCCGCCAGCACGCCGGGGAGCGCACCGGCCTCGTTGTGGCACGGGATCACCACGGTGACCTCCGGCGCGCCCACGGTGTCCTCCGGCGCTCCGGCCGGTCGGCGCTCCGGCTCCGCGGCATTTGCTGATTCGCTCGCAAGCTTGCTCACAACTTCCGACCGTAGGCCCGCGACCACCGAATTCGGCCAAGCGAACCGGTGACAAAAGTATGACGGGGTGTGGTGGCGACCGGTGGATCCGTCGGTGTGGCCGATGCCGCGGCTTAGGGTGAACCCTGTGCACCAGCAAACGACCGCCCCGGCGCGTCCCGGTTCCGGCGTCCGCGCCGATCTGTTGTGTGCCACTGCGGCGGCGGTGCTGGTGGCCGCGGCCTTCGCGCTGCCGTTCGTGAAGGGCCGTGCCTGGTCCGAGCATCTGTACGCGGCGGCCGCACCGATCTTCGGAATCTGGGGGCCGCACATCGGCTGGGGGACCGGTCCCGCGATCGCCGTCGCGGTGCTCGTCGTCCTGTTCGGGCCCGGACTTGCCCACAGGTTGCCATGGCGGCCGACGCTGGTGCTGGCCTGGCTCACCTCGGTCGCGTGGACGTTCTCGCTGGCGATGATCGACGGCTGGAAGACCGGATGGGCCGGCGATCGGCTGGCGCGGCAGGAGGAGTATCTCTACACCGCGCATCGGATCACCGACGTCGGCGCGATGCTGCGCGGATTCTCCGGCCGCATCCTGGATTTCCGGCCCGACTCGTGGCCCACCCACGTCTCCGGGCATCCCGCGGGCGCGCTGCTGACCTTCGTGCTGATGGACCGGATCGGCCTGGGCGGTGGGGCCGCCGCGGCCTGGGTGGTCGTGCTGGCCGGGTGCAGCGCGGCCGCCGCCGTTCCGGTTGCGCTGAATGCGCTGGGCTCGCCCGGGCGGGCGCGCGCCGTGGTGCCCTTCCTGGTTCTCGCGCCCGCTGCGGTGTGGATCGGTGTGTCGGCCGACGCGCTGTTTACCGGCGTGACGGCCTGGGCCGTCGCACTACTGGCCGTCGCGACCCGCCGTCGCGCCGGATGGCCCTTCCCCGCGCTGGCGTCGGGGCTGCTGTTCGGATACGGGCTGTTCCTCAATTACGGGCTCACGCTCATGGTCGTCCCGGCGGCCGCGGTACTGCTCGCGCGGGGCGTGCGCGGGGCGCTGCCCGCGCTGGTCACGCTGGTGGGTGTGGCGCTGGTGGTGGCGGCGTTCGCCGCCGCGGGATTCTGGTGGCTGGACGGCTATCACCTTGTGGTGCAACGGTATTACCAGGGCATCGCCTCGGAGCGGCCGTACAGCTATTGGGTCTGGGGCAATCTCGCGGCCACGGTGTGCGCGGTGGGACTGGCGGCCGCCGGGGCGCTGCACCGGGTGGTCCGCGGAGTCGTGGAACCGTTGGCGCCGAACCGGTTCGGTGTGAGCTCGGCCGGAAGCCGCGGGGGGAGCCGGCGCGCGCGGCGTCCGGACGAGGGCGCACGAATGCGGCAGGTCGAAAGTGCGGACGTGAGAACAGGTATCGCCCCCGCTGCTCCGGGTGGGGCCGGATCGGTGCCGGCAGCGGACCGCGCGCCGAGGGCCGCAGGCGTCGCGGTCGCCGATCGGGAGAGTACCGGTGGTAGTGCGGGGATATCGGCGACGCCGAGGAGAATGGCGTGGCTTCGCCGGGAGCCGGTCTGGCTCGAGCGGTGGCGGGTGCGGGTCGATCCGGCGGCATTGCTGGCGGCGGCGGGCCTCGTCGCGATCCTGGCCGCGGACCTGAGCGGCCTCAGTAAGGCGGAGACAGAACGGATTTGGCTGCCGTTCGATATGTGGGTGCTCGCCGGGACGGCCCTGCTGCCGCGCCGCGGCGCGCACTACTGGCTGGCCACACAGGCGGTGGCGGCACCGCTGATCAACCATCTACTGATGACGAACTGGTGATTCGATGCGCATTCTGGTAGCCGACGACGACGTGGTGGTCCGCGAGGTGGTGCGCCGCTATCTCGAGCGCGACGGGCTCACCGTGGTGGAGACGGCCGATGGTCCCTCGACCGCGGAAGTGCTGGCGCGCAACGAGATCGATCTGGCCATCCTGGACGTGATGATGCCGCCCCCGGACGGCATCGACCTGTGCCGTGCCGTGCGGTCCGGCGAGCATCCCGACATGCCGATCATCCTGCTGACCGCGCTGGGCGAGGAGGAGGACCGGGTCTTGGGCCTGCGGTCCGGCGCGGACGACTATATCGTGAAGCCGTTCAGCCCCAGGGAGTTGGCGTTGCGGGTGGCCTCGGTGCTGCGCCGGGCGCAGCGGTCCCCGGTCGCGGCCGAGCAGCCACTGCGCAGTGGCGCCATCGAATTGCGGTCCGATGCGCAGGCCGTGCTGGTGGACGGCGTCCGGGTGGAGCTGACCGCGCGCGAATTCGACCTGCTGGCCTTCCTGCTCGCCCATCCGCAGCAGGTGTTCGGACGGGCCGAACTGCTCGAGCGGGTCTGGGGCTGGACCTTCGGCGACCAGTCCACCGTCACCGTGCACATCAAGCGGCTGCGCGCGAAACTCGGTGCCGCACATCGCATCGAAACGATCTGGGGCCGCGGGTATGCCTGGGGCCGGCCGGGAGAGGAGTCCGCCGATGCCTCATGACATCTTCGCGCTGATCGGCTACGCGCTGGCGGGTTCGGTGCCGGTCATGGCGCTGGGGGCGCTGGCGATGCGCCTGACCCACAACCGCAGCCTGACCTTCAGTTTAGTACTGCTGGTGTTGATTCCGACGCTGGCCACCCTGGTCGGGGTGGTCGCGGTCAGCGGCCTGATGTTCACCGACGAGCTGTGGCGCATCGCGGTGGTGCTGGCGGTGGTGACCGCTGTCACGGTCCCGGCGGCGATCGTGCTGGGCCGGGTACAGGCCCGGAAGATGGTGTGGGAGCGGCAGATGCGGGAGCAGGAGCGTGCCGCGGAGCGCGCTCGCCGGGAGCTGGTGGCGTGGGTCAGCCACGATCTGCGCACCCCGCTGGCCGGCATTCGCGCCATGGGCGAGGCGCTGGTCGACGGCGTGATCGACCAGCCCGAGACCATCGAGCGATACGCGAATCAGATTGTGCGCGAGACGAACCGGCTCTCGACGATGGTCGACGACCTGTTCGAGATGTCGAAGATCAACTCGGGTGCGCTGCGGCTGGAGCTCGAGCCGGTGGACCTGCGCGAGCTGATCGACGAGGTGGCCGCGGCCAATCAGCCGACCGCCGAGCGCGCGCGGGTGAGCCTGACCGCGCGCCAGCCCGGCTCGGAGATCATGGTCGCGGCCAGCGACCGAGCCCTGACCCGGGTGCTGACCAACCTCGTGGCCAACGCCATCGAGCACACCCCGCCGGGCGGCCGCATCGATATCTCGTCCGGTGTGCACGACGACCGGGCCTGGGCACACGTCACGGACACCGGCCCCGGCATCGCGCCGGACGATCTACCCCGCATCTTCGAGGTCGCCTACCGCGGCACCGCGGCCCGTTCCCCGGCCGCCACCGCCGCCATCGGCTCCAACAGTGGAATGGGCCTGGCGATCGCGGCGGGCCTGGTGCAGGCCCATCACGGCGAAATCAGCGCCTGCAACCAGGATGTCGGGTGCCGCTTCGAGGTGTTGCTGCCACTGCTCGACGCTACTTCAGCGTGACGCTGCGTGCGGTGAGATCGCTCGCCGGGTCGGCGTGCTCTGGGACGGCGTCGACGCGATCTCGGTGCCGCGGCTGGGCCATGGACGCGCACTCACGCGGGATCAAAGCCACCATCCCGATGAAAACGGATCAGGCGGCCAACCGGAAGAACAAGGGCTCCGCCGGTGGCCGGCCGCCGGCGTTCGACCCCGAACGATCCCGCTCTCACCCACTTGTGAAACGCTGGCTAGTAGCTGGGGTCGTGCTGGCAGGTGCGGTCGGCACCGGGGAGGGTGCCGTCACGGAAGTAGGTGCTGACGATGTCGTTCACGCATTGGCTCAGGTTGTTGGCGAGGATGCTGTGAACGCGGGTGTCTGCCAGGGTGACCATTCGTGACGCTGTGAGGTCCCGGTGCAGTGCAAGGCCTTCCTGGTAGGCGGCGCGGGTGTCGCGGGTTGCCTGCAAGATCAGGGCTGGTGTCGGGTTGTGCACGGCGGTGGGTGGCTCGATCGGGGCCGGCCAGAACGCGCAGGCGGTGATGTTGTTGGCGAACGCACCGAATACCGGTTGGGTCGCCCGGACGCTTTCGATGTTGCGGTAGTACCAGGCCGGATCTCGGGGTGCGGCCTTGTCGCCACACAGGACTGCGGCCGTGCCGGAGGCATCCATCGGAACGGGACCGCTGATCTTCGCCTTCAGCTGCTCCATTTTGACGGGCAGCCCGGACACCGCGTCGGCTACGATCCGCACGACCTCGGCGAGGTTGGTGTTCTTCCGCGGATTCGACAACAGCGCCAGCATCATCATCGGTACGGTGTGTTCGTCGATGAGATAGCCGTTGCCGATGACCGGATGCGCGGCGGAGCGTTGGATCATGTCCTCGACAAAAGCTCGGACCTGCGGTCCGCTGCTACCGAAATGGTAGTCGGCGTCGTGGCGGGCCGCCCAGATGGCCCAGTCGTCGAGCCCGGCCTCGTTGACGGCGCCCATGTCCTGGTAACTGCCGATCCAGTAGCGGTCCGGGTCGATCGCGCTGTCCAGCACAATCCGGTCACTGTGCTGAGGGAACATCTGCGTGTAGACCGCACCCAGGTAGGTGCCGTAGGAGGCGCCGAAATAGCTGAGCTTGCGTTCACCGAATGCGCTGCGGATGACATCCATGTCTCGGGCGGTATTGCGGGTGGTGATGAACCGGGCCTTCTGGGGATCGGGTGCTACGCAGGAAGCCGCGAGCGCGGCGGCCAGGCCGGCGTCGCGCGCGTAGCCGAAGGCGTCGAAGCCGGCCGAGAACAACATGGTGGGCAGCGGCAGCGCACAACTCAGTCGGTCCGATCGGCCGATCCCACGCGGGTCCATGCCGATCAGGTCGTACCGGGCACGGGCATCCGGTGTGAGTCGATCCCGGAGGTCGACCATCATGCCCAGGCCCGGACCGCCGGGACCGCCCGGGTTGGACAGCATGATCCCGCGTCTGTGGGCTGGGTCGGTGGCCGGGATACGCGAGATCGCCACGGTCAGCGTGCGTGAGTCCGGTCGGTTGTAGTCGAGCGGTACGACGACACCCGCGCACTGAGCCCCCGCACGGTCGAGCGCCGCGTCGTTACACGGCTTCCAGTGCAGCTGCTGGTGATAGAACGACTGCAGCCCACCCGGGATGTCATCGACCGGATCGGCGCTTGCCGGTACCACTGGCACCGTGGCGAATGCGGCTGCTGATATGACCCCCGTTACAAGCCATCGAACCCATCGCATCCGCAACCGCATCGGCATCGCATCTTCCTGCTCGCGCCCCCGTGTACGTGTCCTTGATTCCGCACAGCCATTTTCGGGGTCTCGAACGCACCCTACTAGCCATTTGCTGAAGCCGGCTTGGTGATGCCGGGATTTCCAGTGGCGCCATTCATGCTTGACCCCCGGTCACATCGTGGTTATGGCTCCTACATCAGGTTTTGCGGGGCATGCAAATGTGTTACGGATCACAGGATGGCGCGATTGGGGCGTATGCCGGGCAATTGCCCGCCATGTCTACTGGATCACCCGTGCTGGTATCGGCTCGGTCTCGCGAATTTCCCCCTCCTGGCCGGGCGGTCTCAATGGTTGTCGAAACATATCTGCTTCGTAGTCATATTGTTATGCTATCGTGACGTCGACCCCGAGTGGTGGGTTGGTGCGGGCCCAGAGTGCCTGCGCGTCGGAAGTTGGACGCGGGAGACTCGATGGAATCCAGGCATATGTTGCCGACGTCTCGGAAAAATGCTTGCCGCACAGCGTGTTCGGCTACCGCTGTGCCTGGCCCGTCGGTCGACGGCGCGCCCGGGCAACCAGTGATGTGGTTGCGGATCGGCAGTCTATGGCTTGCGACCCTTGCGCTTGCCGTGATCATGCTGCCGGCGGCATTGTCGATGCCGGTCGCGCGAGCCGCGGTGCTGTTGCCTGGTAACGATCCCTTCTATGCCGCACCCGCCGACCTCGCGTCACATCCGAACGGCGCGGTGCTCGGGGCGCGGACGATCCCACTGCTCGGCCTGTCGACGCCGGTGGCGGCGTGGCAATTGCGGTATCGCACAACCGATTCCGAAGAGCATCCGCAGCTGGACGTGACCACGGTGCTGGTGCCACCTGTGCCCTGGAGCGGGCCGCGGCCGGTGTTGTCGTACCAAGTACCCGAGAACAGTCTCGACACCCGGTGTGCACCGTCGTTCACGCTGCGCGGCGGACGCATCACCGACATGGCGAGCACCATGCAGGATGCGCCGTTCATCGTGGAGGCACTGCGGCGCGGATGGGCCGTCGTGGTCAGCGATTACGAGGGGCCGCAGTCCCGGCTCTTCGACGGCGTGACATCCGGGCGTGGAGTCTTGGACGGAATCCGGGCCGCACGGTCCTTCTCGCCGGCAGGCATCGATGCCGCGAGCCCGATCGGCGCCTGGGGATACTCGAGCGGTGCCTTCGCCACGCTGTGGGCCACGCAGTTGCGTCGGGAATACGCACCGGACGTGCGATTCGTCGGCACCAGCGCCGGCGGAATCCCCACCGATATCCCGGCCATGGCACAACGCGCCGACGGCTCCGGGGTGATGCTGATCCTGCTCGGGCTGGCCCGCGATGAACCCGGCTCCCGGTTGGCCGACTTGCTGAACAACCGGGGCCGCCGCGCGTTGCTTGCCGCAGGCACCTCCGGCTGCGGTGCGGATCTGGCGCAGAAGTACTCCGACGCCCATGTCGATAACTTCGCCTCGGTCCCGAACCTGTTCGCGCAGCCCGCTTTTCGCAACGCCGCCGCACCCAATGAACTCGGCCGTACCGTCCCCGACACCCCGCTGTACCTGTATCACAGCGTGACCGACGACAAGATCCCCGTTGCCGGCTACAGCGCCCTCGTCGATACCTACTGTGCTCAGGGTGCCACCCTCACCGCGATCCACTCGCTGATCCCGACGCACATCGGAGCCGCCGCCGGCGAAGCCTTCGGTGGCATGGACTTCCTCGCCGACCGCTTCGCCGGCATCCCACAACCCCCGGGGTGTGTGGTGCGGTGAGAGGGGCCTGCGGCACGTAGCGGGGTGCTGGGTGCTGGTTGCGGTGACCGGGTGGTCTGCCCGGTCCGGGGCGTGAAGGTCTCGGTGCACTGGCGGGACAGGCGATGTTTGCGCGTTGGTGCCGAAATCCTCGTCGGACGCGGGCGGGTGTAAGCCGTTGCAGGGCAGCGGGTTTCTCCCACCGGCGTCTCAGATCGGCAGGTTTCGGGATCGCCCCGGACGGCAATCGCGCGATGTCGAGCCGGATCACGGTGCCCTCGATAACGGGCAACGTTCCGGTCTGGGCGACCCAGGACGAGAGGTGAGTAAGCCTGGGATGCAACCGATTCCATGATCTAGCAGTAGCCGGGCCGTAAGGCGGGTTCCGGTCGCAGTAGCGGTGTCGGGCTCGCCCCAGGTAGCCGGATCGGCGAAGACGAACTCACCGCCGTGCCGCCGCGGGCGACCGTTGGTGCCCGGCAGCCGTAGTGGTGTGGCGCGGCGCAGCACCCGGTCCGACCGCATCCGACCCAGCACAGCCACCGGCAGGTCAGCCAGCAGGAACGTCAGCCGCTTCGACGGCGTCACCAACATCGGCGAAGCCTGCCGCCCACCGCCCTCACTCTCAGACGCCGACTCGGCCTCCTCAACCCCCGAAAACCCAGCTCAACGCCCTGCTGATCAACAACGCCGACTCAGTACCGCACGGACCACGTCGGTGGTCGCTGCGGCGTCCTCGTGCTGGTCCACCAGATCGTGTCGACCGGCCGCGGCGATCGCCAGACCGCTCGCTCCGTCCACCAACGTCGCGCTGCACGCACCGGGGATGTCCATGATGCGTTGCAGACAGCCGTCAATATCGGTCACCGTGCCCTGGCCTGTCCGTCTGTCGTGTGAGATTTTCAGCAGACCAGGCGGTACACAATGCGCCGAGCGAATGTACAGAAAATAGCGGAAATCCATAGTAGAAATCACATTCCTCGGCCATGACCGTCCTCGGCCAATTCGCCCAGAATTCCCCGAAGCTGGAATCGCGCCATCGCCAGATTCCCGGTGTCGCCGTCGAACAGGACGTGCACGAAGAGCCGACCGTCGAAGTCGCCGTTCAGCAGATTCAACAGGTGATATCCGTGGGTCCCCGAGACGATCGTGCTGGCGGGCTCCGAGGTGAACGTCGGCCGGCTCCATCTGGAGTCGCGGCCGGTGGCTCGGACGATCGCCGACCATCTGACGGTCCCCGAAAAAGACTAGGCAACAAACACCGATTAGGAACACACATGTCCAATCTGGATCTGGCGCTCAAAGAAATGATGGCGATCGACGGCGCGATCGGAGCCGCCGTCGTCGATTACAACAGCGGTATGGCCCTCGGGATGCGGCCAATACCACATCATCCGGCCGATGACCGGCCGCAAGTCCCAGGGCCTGTTCCTTTACCTCGCTCTGGATCGGGCGCGGGCGAACCTTGCCCTGGCCCGGCACCACCTCAAGGGCATCGAGGAGGACCTGGAGGTGTGATCCGCTCGCAGAGCGCCGGGCGGTGGGCGACTCGCCGCCCGGCGTTTTCGAGCGGGTCCGTCGCAGTCCGAATCCTCGTTTGAGATGACTGATGCGGGCTTCGACGCCGACGCGCCAGTTACGCATTCGCCGGAAGGCACGGGTGCGTTCATGGTCACGGCGAGTGAGCCGGCTCGTATCGACGCCTATCTCGACGACGAAATCAATTGTCGCTGACGGCATTGCGCTCGCCAGCTGTCGAGAAGTCTGCGTCGGCCGACTGGCGGCTGGTGGTTCACCACTCCGGAGCACCGGCGCCTGCGACGGCACGCAACGGAGCGGTGGCGAACTCCGTAATGCCCTGCGCCGGAGTGATTACGGCCGCGAAATCGAGCTGGGTGCGGGCTCTTTCGGGGCTCGCGACGATATGGCGGACGTCGCCGGGGCGGTATTCGCCGGTGACGACGGGGGGTTTGCCGTCGTGGGCGCGTGCGAGCAGCTCGGCGACCTCGCGGATGGTGATGGGGGTGCCCGATGCGATGTTCAGCGGCACGAATCCGGGGAGCGGACGGTGGACGGCCGCCACATTGGCCGCGGCGATATCGCGGACGTGCACGAAATCGCGCATCTGGGCGCCGTCCTCGAACACCCGCGGCGCCTCCCCGGCCTCCAGCGCGGACCGGAAGATGGCGGCCACGCCGGAGTACGGTGTGTCCCTGGGCATATCGTCGCCGTAGACGTTGTGATACCGCAGCGCGGTGACCGTGCCGCCGGTGGCCGCCGCCCAGGCGCCCGCGTAATGTTCCTGTGCCACCTTGCTCGCCGCGTACAGGCTGCGCGGGCGCAGCGGACTGTCCTCGTCGATCGCCGCCCAGCGCAGCGGATCGCCCGTGGCGGGATCGAGATGGTCGAAGATGCCCCGGTCCAGTTCCGCCCGGTCGCGCGGGGCGGGCACGACCGGCACGGAATCGGCTGTGCAGTAGCGTCCCTCGCCGTACACGACCATCGACGAGGCCAGGACCAATCGGTGCACCCGCGCCTGTGCCATCGCCGCGAGCAGTACCGCGGTGCCGAGGTCGTTGTGGCTCGCATAGGCCGGCGCGTCGGCCGCGCTGACCCCAGCGCCCACCACTGCGGCCTGGTGGCATACGACGTCGATGCCCTGCAGCAACGCGGCAACGGCCTCGGGATTGCGCACGTCGACCCGGTGAATGCCGTCGGGTGTCGCCGCACCGGCGCCGTGCGCGGCGGCGAGCATCAGGTCGGCCGCCACCACCTCGTCGCCGGCGTCGGTCAACGCTCGGTGGATGTGGGATCCGATGAAACCGGCCGCGCCGGTGAGAAGTACCCGCATCGGTCAGGCCGCGATCGGTCGCAGGGAGGTCATGCTTCGATCTTCGACGCCGCCGGGCGATTCGGGGGTACCGAACCGCCGTCCGTAAGAAATTCGTCATACGGCTGCCCGTGGCCTCAGGCGGCGGCGTAGCTGCCGAGGGCGGGTTCGAGCAGGTCGAAAACCTGTTTGGCCTCGGTGACGAGGGTGTCGGTGAGACGCTTGCGGGAGAAACCGGCCAGGGTGAGTTCCTGGACTCGCTCGAACAGCAGCCGGTGGGCGGCGCCGAACTGGGCGGCCGCGGCGCGGCGCAGGATGTCCGGTCCGGGCAGTGCCCGTGCCAGCGCGCGTTCGCGTAGCTCGTGCAGTTCGCGCAGCCGGGCGGTGAGGGTGGGGCTCTCGGCGATCATGCGACAGAAGTCGCGGTCCGCGAACCCCGCGGAAGCGTGGTGATCGATTGCGGCGGCGTGGAATTCGCGGCGCAGGGCGGTCAGCGCCGACTCGCCGGGCGCCCTGGCCGCGACGGTCGCGGCCAGCGATGCCACGAACTCGTCGTGATAGTCCAGCGCCAGATCCTCCTTGCGCGGAAAGTAGTTCGTCACGGTCTTCTTCGCGACCCGCGCCACCTCGGCGACCTCGGCGATGGTGGTCGCCTCGAAGCCGCGTGCGATGAACAGGCGCGTGGCGTGATCGGAGATCGACTGGCGGGTCTCGCGCTTCTTGGACTCGCGGAGTCCGGGCGGTGCGCTGCTCATGGGGAGAATTTACCACGGTACTAGAAATACTCTTGACGCAATGAAGGGAATTGTCATAATCTTACGTCGGTAGTAAGAATATGGTTCGGTTGCCTGTTGGCGACTGTCACGTGAAAGGTGCTTCCCGTGCGCAAGATTCGGTTTTCACCCCGCCCGGAAGTTGCCGAGGCTCCGCGCCCGATCCCCGGTCCAGGGCAGTTGCTGGTCCGCGCCGAGCTGGCCGGAGTTCACGTCGGGCTCGTGCGCATGCTTGCCGCGGGTGGCGGGGCGGATCCGGGTGGCGAGACCATCGGCACCGTCGTGGCCGCGGGGGAGGGCGTGCCCGGCTCCTGGATCGGCAAGACCGTCGGCGGGGTCGTCTTCGAGGGTGTCTATGCCGACTACGTGCTCGCCACCCCGGCACTGGTCACCGAGATTCCCACCGGCATCGACGGCGCGGACGCACTCGCGGTGGTGCGCGGCGGGATGGTGGCCATGGGGGCGCTGCGTGCGGGGCGGTTCGAGAAGGGGGAGTCGGTGCTCGTCACCGCCGCCGCCAGCGGCAGCGGCCATCTGGCGATTCAGATCGCCCGCGCGCTGGGCGCGGCGCGCGTCGCGGCGGCGGTAGGGTCGCCCGACAAGGCGGAGTTCGCGCGCGAGTGCGGGGCGGACGCTGTGGTGGGTTACGACGGGCCGTGGGGCGATCCGGTCGATGTCGTGCTGGACGGCGTCGGCGGCGAACTCGTGCGGCGCGGGGTGGAATCCCTTGCGCCACACGGCCGCCTGGTGGCCTACAGCGCGGGTGGTGGCTCGGTGGACGCGGGCAGCCTGCTCGCGGAACTGAAGACGGTCACGGGATTCTCGGTGGGACTGCTCAGTCGCGCCCACCCCGATCTCGTTACCGCCTACCGTGCGGACCTGTGGCGGTTACTGGCCGATGGCGAGATTCGCCCGCGGCACAGGGTATTCGAATTCGCCGACATCGCCGCGGCCATCGATCTGGTCCGCACGCGCCGCAATACCGGTCGCGTCGCGGTGCGCACCGGATCACCCGATTCGGCCGGGTAACCCGGACACCGTGGTGAAGCTCGCCATCATCGCCATGTCCTCATGCTCCAGATCGTGGCAGTGCAGCACGTAGCGGCCCGGATAGTCGGTGAACCGCACGGCGATCTCGACGACCTCGGTGGCCCCCAGATAGACCGTGTCCTTCCATCCGGCATCCGCCCGCCGCGGCGGCCCGCCCTCGCGGGAGAGCACCTGAAACTGGTTGAGATGCATGTGAATCGGATGATCCATATCGGTGACGAGCCGCCAGATCTCCAGGTCGCCGAGGCGCGGCGTCGCGATCGGCTCGGTGGGGTCGTAGCTGCGGCCGTTGATCAGCCAGCCGCTCATGGATCCGGAATCGCCCTGGCGGAAATCGAATTGGCGGGTGCGGACCGCCGCCCGGCGGTCGGGCACCGGAACCTCGGCCAGGCGGTCCGGCACGACGGAGGTATCGGCCACCCGCTCGGTGACGACGAATTGCATGACCCGGGTGGTGGTTCCGGCGCCGAGGTCGTTGTGGATGGTCACTGTGTCACCGATCGCACATCCCGAGAAGTCCAGGATCACCTCGTACCGCTCGCCGGGGGCGATGGTGACATCGTTCAGCTGCTGCGGGCGTGCGAGCAGTCCACCGTCGGATCCGATCTGCACGAAATGCCCATCGCCGTGGGGCATCTCGGCCCGCAGCCGGTACACCCGGGCATTGGAGCCGTTGATCAGCCGCAGCCGGTAGCGGGCGGCACCGACTCGATGCACCGGCCACGGCACGCCGTTCACCAGCACCACATCACCGAGTACGCCGCGCGAGAATTTCCCACGCACCCCGGGCGTGTGCTGCGCCGTGGGATCCAGCGCCGGATAGCTGAGTGCCCCGGACGCGTCGAACGCCCGATCGGTGATGAGTAGCGGTAGATCCCGCGCTCCGGACGGCAGCCCCAGCCCCCGTTCGGACTCGTTGGTGACCAGGTGGATGCCCGCGAGCCCGCGCCAGACCGAGGCGCCGGTGAAGTCCATCCGATGGTCGTGGTACCACAGCGTCGCGGCGGGCTGACCGGCTGGATAGATATAGTCCCGCTCGCCGGAGGCGATGTGCGCCAAGGGATCCGAGGCCATGTCCATTCCAGGCATCGCGCCCATGCCACCGGCCGGGAGCAGCAGATCGGTCGGGTAGCCGTCCGATTCGGTGGGCACATGCCCGCCGTGCAGATGCACCACCACTGGATCGGGCAGCTCGTTGCGGTGTGTCACCACCGTGCGGCGCTCGCGCGAGGACACCAGCATCGGTCCCGGGAAGGTGCCGTTGTATCCCCAGATCGGAGTCGAATATCCCGGCAGGATCGTCGCATTCGCGCGGCGCTGCACGATCCGGTAGTAGTCGGTGTTCGTATCGCGGCGGATCGGCGCCAGCGCCTCGGGCACGGTCAGCGGCAGCGTGAACGGCTCCGGCAACCGGGCGGCGCTGGTGAGATGCACGCGGTCGGCGGGGGAGTCGGCCGTGAACTCCCATGCTCCCACCGCCGCCACCGCACCGGCCGCAGCGGTGATCCGGAACAGCGCCCGCCGGGTGATTCGCGGATTCATCTGCGCTCCAACTCGATTCGTCCAGCGGGGCGCCTCGGCGGCTCGATGCCGGGTCGTTCCTCGGGGTCGGGGCGCGGCTGCTCGTCGATCCCTCCGGTGGGCTGATCCCCGCCCTGCGTACCCGGCGGCCGCCAGGTCTGCATCGTGACCAGGACGAGTCCGGCGATAAGTGCTACGCCGAGCGGAATGTGTACGGCGAGTATCTGCTGATGTCCCAGCGCAATCTCGACGCCCGTCACGACGGTCACGGCCGCACACCGTGCCGCGGCGCGCCCGGGTGCTGCTCCGAATCGCCAAGCGATCGCGAAACACACTGTCATGAACAGCATTCCGGCCGCCATGACCATACCGTTCAGCGCATGGGCGTCCAGGCCGTCGTAGCTGCCGGCCATGAATCGCCCAGCGAAGATCGCCTGGGCGAACCCGTCCAGGGTCATCAGGGCCGTCACGCCGCGCAGGAACGGCTGCCACGCGCGATGTGCACCGACCCCGCTCACGCGGTCCGCCGCGCGCTCAGCAGCCATGCGGGGATGGCCGCTTCGTCATCCGATCCGGGCAGCTTGCCGAGCATGTCGACCGCGCGCAGTTCCTCGACGACCCACCCCGCCGAAAATGATTCGCGCAGTTCGGATTCGGCAATCCGCCGCGGTCCGGGGCCGGGTGGCACCGCATCGCTGACCGCCAGAATGTGGACGGTCCCGCCGGGCGCGCAGGCGCGGCGCAGCGCAGCGACATACCGCGACCGATCGGTGTCGCCGAAGGTGTGGAACAGGCCCGAGTCGACGACACTGTCGAAATCGCCGTCGTAGCCCGGCAGGTCGCGGGCGTCGCAGACCGCGAACGTGGCCGCGAGCCCGCGCCGGGCCGCCTTGCCCCGGGCATGCTCGATCGCGGTCTCGGCGGCATCGACGCCGGTGACGAGGTGCCCACGCGCGGCCAGATGCAGTGCGTTGTCGCCCGTTCCGCAGCCGGCATCGAGCACGCGGTGGCCGAATGCGCCGGTTCGAGCCAGCTCGACCACCGGCGGCTGCGGTCGCCCGATATCCCATCCGGCCGCGCGGATTGCGGTGCCGTCGGGCGGCTGCGATCGGTACACGGATTCGAAGTAGACGTCGGGATCCCGAGGGGGTGTGGTCACGGAAGCTCACCTCAATAGTTCATATTTCCGAATAGTTCAGAAGTTTGAACTTGTATGCTGTGTGCTGTCAAGTGGATCGCGGGCGTCGGGCAGGTGACGCGCGGTGGCGGGCCGTGGTCGGAGGAGAGGGAGGCGCGCATGGAGCAGCAGCCGGTGCACGATGGGGATGCGTCGACGGTGAGCGTCGAGCAGCGGCGGCGACTCGCGACGCTGGTGCCGCTGATCTCGGCGTACCTGCGGCGCGCGCGCCATGACATGTCACCGGCGATGCGGCAGACGTTCGAGTCGGCGGGATTGGGACCGCGGCACGGCGCGGTGCTGATGTGCGTGTTGTCCTCGGGGCCATCGAGCGTCAGCGAGGTCGCGCGGCAGCTGGGGCTCGGGCTGACCAATGCCAGTCAGCTCAGCGGGGAGCTCACCCGCGCGGGTCTGCTGGAGCGTCGCAGCGACCCGGCCGATCACCGGCGCACCCTGCTGTCGGCCGCGCCGGAGCACCGGGCCGCGTTCGAGGAATTCCTGGCGCGCCGCGGTGCGGCGCTGTTCCGTGCGATGGGGCGGCTGACGCCGCAGGAGCAGGACGGTTTCATAGCCGGCCTGCAGGCCTGGGTCGACGAGATCGCCGTGGGGGAAGCGCGGGACTGACTTCCCGGACTACAGCACCGCCTGCGTCTGGGTGATCTTCGCGACGAGTTTGTCCGCGTCATCCCGGATTTCGGTCTCGACCACGATGAACGTGCGCCCGGCGTGCAGCGGCCGCGCCGTCGCCAGCGCATACCCCGAGCGCACCGCGCGCAGGAAGTTCGTCTTCGACTCCACCGTCGTCGTGCCCTGTTTGCCCTCCGGGAGATTCAGGAAGGCGCAGACCGCCGCGGTGGAATCCGCCAGTGCCATGAGCGCTCCGCCGTGCATCACTCCGCCGAGCGTGCACAGGTCCTCCTGCCAGGCAAGACGGCTGTGCACCACTTCGCGCCCGTGCTCGAGCACCTCGACACCGAGCTTCTCGGTGAACGGCATCGTCGTGTGGAACAGCTGTGTCCCGGCGGTATCGATCATGAAACGAGCTTGCCGCATTCAGTGCCCCGAGTCGATTACCTCGGGGGTAATCGTCCGTCACACCAGATCGTCGAATTCTCCCGCGCGGCAGCCGAGTATCCACGCGGACATTTCGGCGTGAGTGAACAGGAGCGTGCCCGCCTCGGGGCGATTGCTGTTGCGGACCGCGATCATTCCGCCCGAGAGCGTCGCGCATTCGACGCAGTGTCCGTCGGGTCCGCTGAAACTTGACTTGCGCCAGGCGATCTGGGCTGGACCTGCCGCGTTGACTGCATCGGAGTTGGTCATGATGTCCCTCCATGGGCATGTTGGCGGGCGAACCGCGTAACGCGAACGGTCACGGCGCCGATGGGTGCGAGCGGAAGGGTCGTGGGCGACCTTGCGGAGCGAACCGGGGGCACTTCGCGTTTTCGCGCACGACGAAGCCGAGCGTCAGCCTCGACAGTCGTGGGGTTGTGCAGGTCACGGCGAGGGCTGACCGGTGCACAGCCTCGCGGCGCGCTGCTGATGTAACTATTCCCATTCGGCTGCCCGGCTAACCATCCCCCGATGCCGTGTCATCCGCGGACTTCGGGAATCACGCCACCCGGTGTGGGAATCACGCCACCCGATGGGCGCCGGCCGACGGAATCGCCACGAATGTGCGCGGTCCGGCGAAATCCGCCGCCCGGAAGCGATTCTCGATCGCCGTCACAGTGGCAGCCGTGCGATCGGCGTCGACCAGCGCGATGATGCTGCCGCCGAATCCGCCGCCGACCATCCGCGCGCCGTGGGCCCCGGCCTCGAGTGCGGCCTCGACGGCCGCATCCAGCTGGGGCGTGGAAATCTCGAAATCGTCGCGCAGCGACGCGTGCCCGGCCGTGAGGATCGGCCCGATCTCGCGCGGATCCCGGCCCCGCCGCAGCATGTCGACGACCTCGAGCACCCGGGCGTTCTCCGAGACGATGTGGCGGGCCCGCTTGCGCGGCGCCGGCGCCGGAATCTGCTCGACCGCAGCGATATCGGTGATCTCGCGCAGCGAGCGCACGCCGAGGGCGGCCGCGGCCTCCTCGCATTCGCGGCGGCGATCGGCGTAGCCGCCGCCCGCGTGGTGATGCGGGGTGTTGGTGTCGGCGACCAGCAGCGCCAGCCCGGCCGCGGCCAGATCGAACGGCACTTGGGCGTGCTCGCCCTTGCCGAAGTCCAGGAACAGCGCGTGCCCGGCCGTGCAGAGCACCGACGCGGACTGGTCCAGCGTGCCGGTGGCCGCGCCGACGTACGAGTTCTCCGCGGCCCGGCCGATATCGATGAGCTCGGCATCGGTGACCGCCCCGGCGAACAGGTCGCGCAGGGCCACGGCCACCGCACATTCCACCGCCGCCGAGGAGGACAGTCCGGCGCCGACGGGTACCGCGCCGTCCAGCACGAGCTCCACGCCGCCGATCGACCGGCCGCGCCGGGAGAACTCGTATACGACCCCGAGCGGATACCGGGCCCAGCCGGCCACCGTCGAATCCGCAAGTCCGGCAACGGGTTCGCTGATGAGTTCGCCGGGGTGCTGGCGCGAGGAGACCGTCACCGTCCCGTCGGAGGTGGCGCGCGCGGTGCAGCTCACCACGTGCGGCAGCGCGATCGGCAGCGCATACCCGTCGTTGTAGTCGGTGTGCTCACCGATGATGTTGACCCGCCCGGGCGCCACCCACACCCCGCGCTGTATCGCATTCATGATGTCGCGACCTCTCGCAGTTCGGCCGCGACCGTCTCCGGCGTGGTATCGCTGACGAAGACGTTCATGCCGGATTCGGACCCGGCCAGGTACTTCAGCTTCCCGGGCGCGCGGCGAATCGAGAACAGCTGCAGGTGCAGCCACCAATCATCGCGCGCTGCACCGGATTTCGGCGTGGGGGCCTGATTCCACGCGGCGATGTAGGGCATCGGATCGTCGAAGCGGTGCGCGAAGCGGCCCAGCACGTCCAGGTACAGTTCCGCGAACGCGTCGCGCTGGGCGTCGTCGAGCTCGGGAATGTCGGCCACGCGGCGGTGTGGATACAGCTGCACCTCGTACGGCCAGCGCGCGAACGGCGGCACGAAGGCGGTCCACTCCTCGTTGGCCGCGACCACCCGCAGCCCGGCCGCGCGTTCGGCGGCCAGTACATCGCCGAACAGGTTGGCGCCGTGGGTTTTCCGGTACTGCGCCACATTGGCCGAGATCTTGGCGACGCGCGGGGTGACGAACGGGTACGCGTAGATCTGCCCGTGCGGATGGGACAGGGTCACTCCGATCTCCTCGCCATGGTTCTCGAAGCAGAACACCTGCCCGACGCCGTCGAGCTCGGCCAGTTCCGCGCTGCGATGGGCCCACACGTCGACCACCAGCCGCGCCCGTTGCCGATCCAGCTGGGCGAAGGACGAGTCGTGAACGCTGGTGAAGCACACCACCTCACAACGGCCGTATCCGTCGCGAAGCGGTGTGAGTGGCGAACCCTGCACCGTGGCGGGCCAATCCATGTGGTCGGTGGACAGCGAGGGGAACCGGTTCTCGAAAACGGCTACCTGGTAATCGGATTCGGGAACCTCGGTGGCTCGTTCCGGCGTGGACGGGCACAGCGGGCACATGTCGGCCGGCGGCAGGAAGGTCCGGGTCTGCCGATGCGAAGCCAGCACCACCCATTCGCCGAGCAGCGGATCGAAGCGCGTCTGTGAATGCGTGGTGGTCTGCGGCAGATCGCGGGTGTCGACCGCGGTGCGGGACACCGACTCCCGATCGAAATAGCGGATCTCGCGCCCGTCCGCGAGCGTGCGGCGTGTGGTAATCACCGGGCGGCTCGATGGGTAAGCAGGGGGGACGGTGAGCCGACGGAGCTTGCGGAGTCGGCGGGGTGGGTGAGCAGGGGGGACGGTGAGACGACGGAGCTTGCGGAGTCGGCGGGGTGGGTAAGCAGGGGGGACGGTGAGACGACGGAGCTTGCGGAGTCGGCGGGGTGGGTAAGCACAGTGGTGTACTTGTGCTCGTGAGCGAACGGCGCCATGACAACCTCCGATCGGGACGCGTGAGACTCGGTCCGGAGAGTACACGGGATGCATGTGAGCGCTCACATCGGGTCGCGGACACAACGCCGCCCGGGGGTCCGGGCGGCGTTCCGGAACAGGGAATTTCGGGCGGATGAGCCCCGGTCAGTACTCGCTGCCGAACAGCCCGCCCGGCCCGTAGGAGCCGGTGCTGGGCGGTGGCGGCACCATGACCCAGGCGCCGCAGTTGACGGCCTTGAAGCCGACGTCCGTCGCCTTGATCATGACCCGCACCGGGTTGCTGTGGGTGATGTCGCTCGCCACGATGTACCCGTTCGGATCGGCGTGGTCGCCGGGACCGGCGATCTTCCACAGGCGCTGCCAGTAACACGCGTGCACCGGGTCGTGAGACCCCGCCGACTGATAAATGCCGGGGGTGATATCGATACCCACCCGGTAGATCCCGTCACCGGGCATCGCCTTCGCCGGTGCGGCGCTGGCGGTTCCGGTGGCGAGCAGCGTCGCGGCGGAGGCCATGGCCCCCGCGACCGCGAGCGTGCCTGAACGCACGACGTTTCCTCCTGAAGCTAGGGTGGCGCCGCCGAGCGCGGACGGCCCCGGGAGTTTCCGGTGCTCCCGGGGTTGGTCTATCAGAATTGCTCGCGCCGGTTGCTCGAATCGGCGAAATTTGTGATCGGTCCGCACCGTGCGCTGTGTCGGCCGGTTGATACCCACTGTGTCGCGACGGCGATAGACACCACGAAATCGTTGCAGTTCCGGGGACTGCTCGCGATATAGGGGCATGACTGCTCTGCGAGCCCTCGCCCCGGAGACCGCGTGCGGCGCCGGCTGTGCGCACCTGTGTAACGACGAAGGTCTGGCGGCCGTCATCGCCGCCGACGGCGCGCTCCTGCAGTGGCGGGCCAGGCGCAGCCTGGGCGATCCGGGACTGGCCGAACACGCCGTGCAGGAGACGCTGCTGCGGGGCTGGCGCGCATGCGCCACCTACAGTGCGGCCCGGGGCAGCGTGCGCACCTGGCTCCTGGCGATCGAGGCCAATGTGCTCACCGACATCGCGCGCATGCGGGCGGTGCGGCCGGTCGAGACCAGTTGGGAGGCCGATGAGCGGCCGGTCGACATCCGATGCGCGCGCCCGGATTTCACCGAGCGTCTGGCCGACGGCATGCTCGTGGACGAGCTGCTGGCGCGGCTGCCGGTGCCGCAACGCGACGCGGTGGTCCAGGTGATCCTGCGCGACCGCGCGTATCAGGACGTGGCCGACGACCTGGGAGTGCCGGTCGGCACCGTCAAGACCCGGGTGCACTACGCGCTGCGCTCGCTGCGGCAGTTACCCCGCCCGGCGTGACAATGCTCAATCATGGTGCGGGCCCCGAACATGATCGTGAACTCGTCCGATGCGGACGGCGGCGCGAGTAGGGTTGCCCTGAACCGAATTCGGCCCCGATACGTTCGTTGAGGTAGTCGCTGCGTTTCGGTACGCCGCATCACACGTAGGGAGTTATGCCGATGACCCGTCACGATCTTTCCGCAGGTCCCGTCGATCGCCGCACCGCCCTGGCCGGGGCGGGCGTCACCGCGGCGGCGCTGACCCTGGCCGCCGCCTGCAGCTCGAACGACTCCTCCGCGCCCGCGGCCTCCTCGGCGACCGTTGCTCCGGCGGCATCGGGCGCGCCGGCCGCGCCCTCCGGTGCGCTGGTGTCCACGGCCCAAGTCCCGGTCGGGGGCGGGGTCATCGTCGGGGACACCGTCGTCACCCAGCCCACCGCGGGCACCTTCGAGGGGTTCTCCACGACCTGCACCCACGCCGGATGCAAGGTCAACCAGGTCGTCAACGGCCTGATTCAATGCCCCTGCCACGGGAGCGAATTCCACCTGGACGGCAGTGTTGCCCGCGGCCCGGCGAGCCGCCCGCTGGATGCCCACCCCGTCAAGGTCAGCGGCGACAGCGTCATCCGGGCATAACGGATGCCGAAATGTTGCGGAAGCCTGAGAATCCGAGGGGGGTGCGAGACAGTGAACTCCAACACCGTTATGCTCACCAGTAACAACCGCAACAGCAGTAACAGCTAGGGCGGTATCGCGCCCCAGCTGTGCTCCTGGAACCGTCAGACGGTGCCAGCACGGATTTGGAGGGCGTTGTGTTCTCTCGCCAGCTGTTATGCCGCACACCGAATATCGCCCGGGCCGGAATGTGCCTGGTCGTCACCGCGGCCGCCGTCACGGCGGGCTTGGCCCCGGTGGCCTACGCCGCCCCGGTCCCGCCGGATGTGGCGACTAAACTCGCAGGTAAGACCGTATTTCTGGACCCCGGGCATCAGGGACCCGATCACACCCAGAATCTCGCCAGGCCGGTCAACAACGGCCGTGGCGGTACCAAAGAGTGCCAGACCACCGGAATGACCGCGCTCGACGGCACGCCCGAGCACACGATCAACTGGCGGGTTGCCAGCCTGGTCAAGCAGTCGCTCGAGGCGCTGGGCGCCCGAGTGGTGATGAGCCGTCAGGACGACACCGGGTGGGGTGGCTGCGTCGATGAACGCGCCGCGGCGGCCAACCGATCGGGTGCGGACATCGCGATCAGCATTCATGCCGACAGCGCACCCCCGCAGGACCGCGGATTCCACATGATCGTTCCGCAACTGCCGGTTCCGAACGCCAAGGTCAACCAGGTGCAGGCCGGGGCCGGGATGGCCGCGACCAAGGCCGTTCGGGACGCCTACGTGAAGGCGGGGTTCCCCGAGGCCACCTACGCCGGCGCGGTCAACGGCCTGCAGACCCGCTCCGATATCGTCGGGCCCGCGCTGACCGAGGTGCCCGACGTCTTCATCGAGATGGGCAACGGCGCGAACAAGGACGACGCCGCGCAGCTGGTCTCCAATGACGGCCAGATCAAGCACGCGATCGCCATCACCACCGGGCTGGTCACCTACCTTCTGGGCGGACAGCCCTCGAGTGGTTCCGCGGACAGCCGGGCGGCGGCTCCGCTGCCCGGGCAGCCCAATGCGGTCCCGGCGGCGAACCTGGCTCCGGGTGCGGCGCAGGACCCGCCCCAGAGCCCCGCGCCCACCGCGGCACCCACGGCGCCGGAGCAGAGCGCGCCCAGTGCTTATACCCCCGGCACCGCGCCGCAATACCAGGCGCCGGGTACCGCGCCGCAGAACCAGTCCGTGCCGGGGGCAACGCCGCAACCGGGCACGAGCATCACCCCGGGTACCCAGACCCAGCCGGGCGCCGCCAATTCCACGGACCCCAACTCCGCGATGGCGACCCTGATTATCAGCGCGATCAAGCTGCTCGCCCCGCTGGGCAAGGCCCTGGGCCTCGGTGATCTGGCGAATTCGGAACTGATCAACCTCGCGTACACCCTGGTGTCGACCCTGATCGGTGCGGCCGGTAACGCGGCGACCGCTGCCGCGGGTGCCATGACGAAGTAGCGTTGTCGCTCGACTCAGCGCCCTGCCGCCCGAACACAGCGGCAGGGCGCATTCGTATCCGGGTGATCGGATGGCGCGGCTCGGAACCCGGGGCGTGGCGATGTGGCAGCCGATGGTGCTGTTCGGGCCCGGAATATGTCGGACCGGTCTGCCATTGTGATCAATGCAGTTTGTCGGCCCGGTGAGCAATCCGGGATGAGCAGTGGAGCGAGGCACGATGACCCGGCGCGGGTGGGTGTTATTTCTGGCGATGGGCGTCATCTGGGGTGTGCCGTACGCGATGATCCGTATTGCGGTGCGGGACTTCGATCCGGTGGTGGTGGCCTTCGGCCGCACCGCGCTCGGCGCCCTGCTGCTCCTGCCTGTTGCGTTGTACACCAAGGCCCTCGGGCCGGTGTTGCGGCGATGGGGCTGGCTGCTGGCCTACACCCTGGTCGAGATCACCGGACCGTGGCTGCTCATCGGCTCGGCCGAGACGAAGTTGACCAGTTCGACCGTGGGGCTGCTGATTGCCGCGGTGCCGCTGATCGCGGTGGTGATCGTGGCAGTGCTGGGGCACGATCGCATCGATGCCCGCCGCATCGTCGGTCTGATCGTCGGATTCGGCGGTGTCGCAACGCTTGTCGGCCTGGGGCTGGACTTCTCCGATATGGGCGCGTTCGCGGCCATCGGAGTCACCGCGATCGGCTACGCCGTCGGCCCGGTCATCATCAACCGTAAACTCGCCGACCTGCCGTCCATGGGCGTGGTCGCGGCATCGCTGGCCCTCGCCGCGCTGATCTATGCCCCGTTCGCGGCCTGGCGATGGCCGGCCCGGTTCACCGCCAGCGCCAGTTGGTCGGTGGTCGGTCTCGCCGTAATCTGCACTGCTGCGGCATTTCTCGTGTTCTTCGCGCTTATCGCCGAGGTGGGCCCGGCCCGCGCCACGGTCATCACCTACATCAACCCGGCAGTGGCGCTGCTCATCGGCGTCGCCCTGCTCGGCGAGCCCCTCACGGTGGGTATGGCAATCGGCTTCCCCCTGGTCATCATCGGCTCGATCCTCGGCACCGCCCGCGCCAAACGGCAACCGGCACCGCACCCCGTCGAAGTGAGTGTGGGGGAGTAGAAGCCGGCACACGCCGTCGGCCATGCTCTGGTCCGTCTCGGGTCGTAGCCGCGCTCAAATGCTACGAGATGCTCGCAGCTCGTGGTCGAGCGGAGGGCCGAACTGAGGGGAGCGCGACGACGCTGCTGAAGATCTTGGCTCAGCGGTTCGGTCCGCCGTCCGAGGCTGTCGAGCAGAAGGTGCGTGCTGCGGCGATCGAGAGGCTTGAGGTGTGGACCGATCGGGTATTGACCGGGACCAGTGTGGACGAGGTGCTGGCTTGACTCGGGCCTCTCGTTCAATCGGGTGACGGGTTAGGGCATTTCATCTGCGCTCGATCGCAGGCCGTTGAGTATTTGGTTCTGCATGGTCAGGTGGGACTGGGGGCTTAGATAGACGACGGGTGGGTAGATGAAGCCGGGGGAGTCTTCGAAGTATGAGATCGTTTCGGCTGTTGCGTGATTGAGGATTGCGCGGAGCTCGCCGGTGTTGGTGCGTTCACGGAGGGCCGCGAGGTCCAGCAGGGCGAGGGGGGCCGTGCAGACCAGGACGGTGCCGGTGGGGATGGTGGCGATGCGGTCTGCGTGGAGGATGTTGCGGGTTTGATCCGTCAGTGCCAGGTTGACCGAGACGAAATCGGCTTCGGCTAGGAGCGCGTCCAGCTCCTGGTAGTGAAAATCGCTGGTGTCTTTGCGATGTCGCGACCAGTAGTGCACCTCGGCGCCTAGACCTTGGGCCATGTGGGCCACTCGCGTGCCGATGGTACCCAGCCCGACGACCGCAACCCGGCTGCCCCGGAACTGGCGGGCGGGGTAGGCGAGCGGAAACAGGTTGCCCTCGCTGCGCAGTCGCCGGCCCTCGGGCAGGCCCGACGCCTGCTCCAGCATGGTCGCCAGCACGAACTGGGCCACCGGCTCGGTGGTGTAGTCCGGCAGGGTGCGCACCGTGATTCCGCGGGCGCGGGCGTAGTCGACATCGACGACATCGAATGCGGTCGAGGCGACCTGCAGGTGACGCAGCCGCGGCGCGGCATCGATCTCCTTGCGGCCGAACGGAACCGCGAAGGCCAGCACGACCGCCTCCGCATCGGCCAGCTCGCCGACGGGATCCGAACCGCGCGGCACCGTCACCACGGTGGTGGCGAAGGCATCCAATTCCGCGCGATGCTCGGCATCCAGAACCGCCTCGACCCCGCCGACGATCACAATCTTCCCAAAGCTCACGCCCGGCACTGTAGCGGCGGGAGGTGACACGTCAGATTAGTGCAGCCGCCGACACCTCGTCGTCGCTGAGCTCGCGCGGCACGTATCGCCACACCCCGAGCAACGTCTGTTCGTCCAGCGGTTCTTCCGCGGTGTGGACGGTATCGCGCAGGCGAGCCTCCGCGGCGGCGGTATCCAATCCGGATCCGATGAGGACCAGGCGGGTTTCGCGAGTTTCGCCACGGGACCAGGCCGTCGGTTCGAACACGACATGGCGACCCACCATGTGCAGCAGGAACTTTCGTCGATCGCCGGGGACGGCGAACGCCACGCAGCCCTTCGCGCGGAACAGGCCCGGGGGTGGATCCTCGAGCAGTGCGATGAGCCTGCGCGGATCGAGATCCGTTGTGCTGGTGAAAGATACGCTGTCGTAATCATCGTGCAGGTGATGATGATCGGCATCGCCGTGGTCGTGGTCGTGGAGCAGTTCATCGAAGCTGAGCTGCTCGGCGACGGTCGGCGCGGAGCGTTCGGGCGGGTCGAACAGCAGCTCCGGGTCGATGCGGCCGTGCGTGGTCGCGTGAACCGGCACTCCGCGCACCAGCTCGCCGATCTCGCGACGCAGCAGCTCGAGGCGCTCCGCAGGCACCCGATCGGCCTTGTTCACCACCACCAGATCGGCGAGCCGCAAGTGACTCGCCAGTTCCGGATGCCGGTCGCGGCTGTCCCGGAAGTGCTCGGCGTCGACCACCTCGATCAGTCCGCCGTACCCGATTCGCGGATTGTCGGTACCGATCACCATCCGAATCAGATTGCGCGGCTCCGCCAGACCGCTCGCCTCGACCACGATCACGTCGATGCGGTTGGCGGGGTGGGCCAATCGGGTGAACATCTGGTCGAGCTCGCCGACATCCACTGCGCAACAGACACATCCGTTGCCCATCGATACCATCGCGTCGACCTGACCCGCCACCAGCATCGCGTCGATGTTCACCGCACCGAAGTCGTTGACCACCACGCCGATTCGTGCGTGGCGCTGCCGCAGCAGGAAGTTCAGCAGCGTCGTCTTACCGGCCCCGAGGAATCCGGCGACGATCAGTACGGGAATGCGCCGAGTCATCCGGCCCACCCTACTAGTGCCCCCGCGGCCCTCGATACGCGCTGGCCGGTATCCACTTCCACATCTCCACCAGCGTGCCCTGTCCGGGCGCCGACTCGATCGACAGCCCATCCATCAGGCGGCGCGCGCCGGGCAGCCCGAGCCCCAGGCGCCGTCCGGAGGTGATGCCCTCCCCGAGCGCGGCGACGGTGTCCGGGATGCCGGGACCCTCATCGCGGGCCTGCACGACCAGTGCGTCGCGGCCCTGAACATCGCTCACCCGCAGGCGGATCTCGCCGTGACCGGCGTAGCTGGTGATATTGCGGGCCACCTCGGAGATGGCGGTGGAGATCATGGTGACGTCGGTGGGAGAGAAACCGAGTTCGATGGCGCATTCGCGCCCCGCCTGGCGTGCGGTGGCGATATCGGTGGAGACGGCGATGGGTATCGCTGCGGCCTCCGGGTCGTGCAGCGCGAACCGGGCGGTTGCGGAGCGTGTGGCGATCGGCGCGGATGTCTGCCTCGGTGGTGTGTACTCCCACCTGTGCACGCTGCGCCCCTTTCTGCATCGCCCCGTGGTCGGGCGATTCCTTCTCTCCCGCATCCCGCGATCTGCGGAGGGGACTCATGCGCCGGCGGGCAAAGGTCGGTGAGTGGCACCCCGTTCGCCTGACCCGGGAACTTGACACTAGTCGCAATCGTCCCGGGCCGCACGCGCGTCATTGCGACAGTGCAGGCCGTCCGGCAGATCAATTCTGCTCTATTGCCGTTCGGAGCTCAATGTGAGATGCCCGGCAGCGCGTGCCGTCGCGATGGGGGTGGCGTTTCGTGGTGGAGTGCTCTAGAGCGCGTGCACCTCCGGCAGCAGTTCGGCCAGCTGTGCCAATCGCTTCTCGTCCCAGGGCCCCTGCACGCCGAGCATCACGTGTTCGATGCCGAGGCCGGCCAGTTCGCCCATGTGCTCGACGAAGTTCTCGGCGGTCGGATCGAGGTGGGTGGCGATGGTCTTCTCGATCTCGTCGAAGTCCCGGCCGACGTCGCCGCAGTGCGCGCGCAGCACCTCGAGCTTGTGCACGATGTCGTCCGCGTATCCGGCGTCGGGCAGATCGAACAGGCTGCATGCGTCGCCGTACTGGGCGACCAGCCGCAGCGTCTTGCGTTCGCCACTGCCCGCGATCAGGATCGGCGGGCGCGGGCGCTGCACCGAATTCGGCGAGTTGAGCGGGCGGGCCAGGTCGTAATGCTTTCCGTGGAAGGGTGTTTCATCGCCATCCCACATCCGGTGGGAGATCTGGAGCAACTCCTCCAGCATCTCGAAGCGTTGCCCGAGTGAGGGGAACGGGATGCCCAGGCCGTCGGTCTCGAAGATGCCCTCCAGCTTCGCCGGATCGATCGCCGCGCCCGCACCGACGCCGAAATACATTCTGCCGCCGCTCAATACGTCCAGCGCGGTGAGCGACTTGAGCAGTACGCCCGGATGCCGATAGGCCACCGAGGTCACCAGCGTGCCCAGGCGGATGCGCTTGGTTATCCCGGCCAGGAAGCCAAGTGTCGCATAGGCTTCGAACATCGGGGATTCCTGCGGTAGCCCCGTCATGCGGATCTGGAAGAAGTGGTCCATCACCCACAGGCTGTCGACTCCCGACTCGTCGGCTTGCTGGGCGAGATCGGCGATGGTGGGGCCGAGGCGTTCGGGCGGAACGGGATTGGAGAAGTTGGTCAGGCTGATGCCAAGCTTCATCGCTTACCTCCGATGTTATCGTTAGCTGCACAACGATCTTATCGTAAGTCGGCTAACGAACTCAAGGCGTACGTCCGCATCCTCTCCGGCCGTGCGTCGTCCACGGACGGATCGACCGGGAGCGCCCATTGGCTACTCTGAATCCATCATGACCGCCGATTCGTCCGATGACTTCCTCACCGCGTACTGGACCGCCAAGCACGCGCTGGTGGTGGCGTCCGCATCCGCCTACGCCCGGCACGGGGTGTACGAGGGGCAGCAGTTCATCCTGCGCACCCTGTGGGCGCAGGACGGCCTGACGCCGGGGGAGGTCGCCAAGCGGCTGAGCCTGTCCACCCCGACCGTGACCAGGGCGACCAGCCGCATGGAGGCCGCGGGCCTGCTGCGCCGCGAACCCCACCCCACCGATCGCCGGCTGGTCCGGCTGCACCTCACCGATCGCGGCCGCGACCTCGAGGCCACCATCGAGGACGAGATGGCCGGTCTGACCGAGCGCGCGCTGGCCGGATTCGACGATGCCGAGCGCGAGGCCGTCGTGCGGGCCCTGGACCGGATTCGCCACAATCTGACGCCCACGGACTGAGGTCGGGCCGCGGCCCGAACGGCTCAGGGTTGTTCTCCGGCAGTGAAACCGCGCGCGGAGTGCTCGCGCGCGGGCGATGATGAAACCCGTCTCCGCGGCCGAGCCCGCCGGGACGTCGCTGAGCGGAGTGGCCGCCTGGCGTAACGGCCGCCGCATCGGATGTACCGCCGAGGGGAACAGCATGACCCAGACATCACACGATCCCGCCGCGTCGGCGATCCCGTCCGGCGGTCGCGGGCGGCTGGCGCAGGTGATCGCCACCAGGGGTGGCCTGGCCGCGCCCGAGGCGCCCTTCCGCATCGAACACCGCGAGGCGCTCATCTACATGCTGTGCCAGGCCGCCGAACTCGAGCACGGCATCATGTGCCAGTACCTGTTCGCGGCGTTCTCACTCAAGCAGAGCACGCAGGAGGGGCTCACCGCGGAGCAGGCCGAGATGGTCGTGCGCTGGCGCAAGACCATCGGGCACGTCGCGGCGCAGGAGATGCTGCACCTGGCGCTGGTGCAGAATCTGCTCTCCGCGATCGGCGCCGCACCGCATTTCGCGCGGCCGAATCTGCCGCTGCCCGCTGCCCATTACCCGGCCGGGGTGCAGCTCGCACTGCTGCCGTTCGGTCGAGAGGCCCTGGCGCACTTCATGTTTCTGGAACGCCCCGAGGGCATGGACCTCGAGGATGCCCAGGGCATGGCGACCATCGAGCGGGCGGTGTCCTCGACGCAGGCTGGTGAGATCGTGCCCAGGGTGCAGGATTTCGCGACGGTCGGGCACCTGTACCGATCCATCGAGCACGGATTCGATCGGCTCGCCGAAAAGTACAGCGAACGCTGGCTTTTCGTCGGCCCGCCGCGGGCGCAGGCGGTCGAGAAGTACTTCCGGTGGCCCGAGCTGATCGCGGTCACCGATATCACCACCGCGCACCGTGCCATAGACACCATCCTGGAGCAGGGAGAGGGAGCGCGCGGCGACTGGCGCGAGGCACATTTCGGCCAGTTCGTGGCGATACTGGACGAGTACGAACAGGCCGTCGCCGCGGACCCGGACTTCGACCCGGTCCGGCCGGTCATCGCCGCCAACGTCCGCGAACCCGAACGGACACAACAGGTCCCGCTGATCACCGATCCGCAGACCGCGCGAGTGACCGATCTGTTCAATGTCGGCTACGAGATTCTGCTGCAGATGTTCGAGCGGTTCTTCGCACATACCGAGGAGACCGACGCCCAGCTGGGAACCCTGTCCGATGCCGCGGTCGGGCTGATGTTCCGGGTGATCAACCCGCTCGGCGAGCTGATCACCACGCTGCCCGCCGGGCCGGATCATCCCGGCTGCACGGTGGGGCCCAGTTTCGAACTGTTCTACGAGACGGACTATTTGATGCCGCACCGGGAGGCGGCATGGATTCTGCTGGCCGAGCGGCTCGGCGAGGCGGTCGCGCTGTGCGAGGACATCCGAGCCGAGGCCGGCGGCGCGGTCGCCGAGCAACTGGGCAGGGTCTCCAGCGGGCTGGCCGACATCCAGAAGACACTGGCCGCGCACGTGCCGGACTGGGACCTGCATGCGCATCCGGCGAGTTCCACCGCGCCCTCCGATCAGCCGGACAGCGCGAGCTGAGGCGGCCGGACCGTTCGAATTCGGCTGGGGCGGTGAAGAAGTGGGCGTGCGCTACCCGCAGGCGTTGACCCATTCGGACAGCCCGTCGGCGAACAGCTGCCGCTTCCAGATCGGTACCTCGTGCTTGATCCGGTCCACCAGATCCGCGCACGTGCCGAAGGCCTCGGCGCGGTGCGGCGCCGCGACGGCCACCACGATCGCGAGATCGCCGATGCTCAGTGCGCCGACGCGGTGCGCCGCGGCGACCGGCAGGCCGGATTCGGCCGCGACCTGCGAGCAGATTCGGTGCAGGAACTTCTCCGCATCCGGATGCGCGGAATATTCCAGGGCCGAAACCTGCAGCCCGCCATCATGATTGCGGACCTTGCCGGTGAACACGACGACCGCGCCGTACTCGGGTCCCTCGACCGCGCGCTCGACCGTCTCGGGGACCAGGGGTTGATCGCTGATCGCCGCCAGGCGTACCTCAGTCATGGCTACCTCCTCCGGCCACCTGGGCCAGCAAATGGTCGAGCAGTGGCTCCAGCACCGTGATGCCGTCGCGCACCCCGCCCGGCGACCCGGGCAGGTTGATCACCACGGACCGCCCGGCCAGGCCCGCGATTCCGCGGCTCAGCGCCGCCAGCGGGAAGGTCGCGGTGCCCTTCAACCGGATCTGCTCGGCCACCCCGGGCAGTTCGCGATCCAGTACCGCCCGCGTCGCCTCCGGTGTGGCGTCGGTGGGGGAGGCGCCGGTCCCGCCGGTCGTGATCACCAGGCCCGGCTTCCCACTCAGCGCGTCCGCCAGCCCGGCCGCGATGTCGGCGTCCGCGTACACCAGCGGGCCTCGCACCGAAAAGCCCAGTCCGGCAAGCCAATTCCGGAGAACGGGGCCGGTCTTGTCGACCCGCGTCCCGGCCGCGGTGCCGGTGGAGGCGACGAGGACCACCGCCGACCGCGATCCCTCGGGCGCACCGGCGCCGTGGCCGGTTATTGCCGGTGCGGGAGCCGGAGGCATTGCGGCCGTATCGGTTTCGCCGGATATGGACCCACTCGGCGCCCCGGCGTCGGGTCGCTGCCAATGCCCGTGCTTACCACCGTCTTTGGTGAGCAGCCGCACACCGTTGAGCACCGCCGCGGGATCCACGGCCTTCACCATGTCGTGCAGGGTCAGCCCCGCCACGGCGACGGCGGTCAGGGCCTCCATTTCGACCCCGGTGGGGCCCTTGGTCTTCGCGGTCGCCTCGATGGTGATGGTGTCCGCGGTGAATCCGAAGCGGACATCGACCTTGGACAGCGCCAGCTGATGGCACAGCGGGATCAGCTCCGAGGTCTTCTTGGCGCCCGAGATGCCCGCCAGGCGCGCGGTGGACAGCACATCGGCCTTGGGCATGTCGTCGGCGCGCACCAGCGCCACTACCTCGGCGGTAGTGCGCAGCTCCCCGGCCGCCACGGCCACCCGGGCGGTTTCGGCCTTCGCACTGACATCCACCATCCGGGCGCGGCCCTCGGAATCCACATGCGAGAGCGCGCCGGGTGTCTGCTCGGTCATAGTTCCCAGACTCTCACAATCGATCCCGCGGCCAACTCGGTGACCTCCGGCGGAATATCGATCAGGACATCCGCGTGCGCCATCGCGGCCACCAGATGCGATCCGGGCCCCGACGCCAGCCGCACGCCCTCGCCCTCGAGGCGGCCGCGCAGGAACTGCCGCCGTGCCGCCGGTGAGCGCACCGGATCCAGCAGCGCCACATCGTGTCCGGGCACCGGCGGCAGGCCGCCCAGCTCCCGCAGGATCGGCCGGGCGAACACCTCGAACGACACCATGGTGCTCACCGGATTGCCGGGAAGGCTCAGCACCGGTACCCCGTCGGCGACCGAGAGTCCCTGCGGGCCACCTGGTTGCACGGCAACCGAACCGAATTCTCCACCCCGCGTGGACAATACCTCCTTGACGACCTCGAAATCGCCTTTGGAGACGCCCCCGGAGGTGAACACCACGTCGGCGGATCCCGTTGCCGCCGAGAGCTTGCGGGTGAACTCGGCCGGGTCGTCGCGGCTGTGCTCGACCGAGACCACCTCGACCCCGTTGGCACTCAGCGCCGCCGCCAGCGCGATCCCGTTGGAGTTGTAGATCTGCCCGGGCCGCAACGGAACTCCCGCAGGCATCAGCTCGTCACCGGTCGTGATGATCGCCGCGCGCACCCGCCGGAACACCGGCAGCCGTGCCAGCCCGACCGCGGCCAGCGCGGCGATGTGCCGGGGGCCCAGCAGCGTGCCCGCCGGAACCAGCGACTCACCGGCCCGTACATCGGTTCCCGGCTCGCGCACGAAATCCCCGGCCTTGCGGCCGCGCTCGATGGTGACGGTGTTCCCGTCGCCGTGGGTGTCCTCGACCGGGACGACGCAGTCCGCGCCCGGCGGAATCGGCGCGCCCGTCATCACCTTCATCGCGGCTCCGGGCGGCAGCGGCGTCTGTCCGGCCTGCCCGGCCGCGACGACCCCGGCCAGCGGCAGGCGCACGGGCGTCACCGCCACCGACGCCGCGCGCACGGCGTACCCGTCCATCCCCGAATTGCGGAAGACCGGCAGATCCAGCGGCGCGCTCACCTCGCGGGCCAGCAGCCGGTTCAGCACCTCGGCCATCGCGACATCCTCGATCTCGCGGATCGTCAGCGGGCGCAGCAATTCCTCGACGCGATTGCGATGGTCCTGGACGGACCGAGTCGAGACGGCGGGACTGCTCTTCATATATCGCAGCGTAGTAGGCACGCCGTCACAGATTGTTCGTACGTTCCTCCGAAGCGTGCCCGGCGCGGGGCAGCAATAATGGGTTCCGTGAGTGTGGTCGTCATGGGGATTCCCGCCGTCCGCCGCGGGCAGCCCCCGCAGGCGGGACGGCCCGACACCCCCTATCTCTTGGACAAGTTCGGTCGCGTCGCCCGCGACCTGCGGGTATCGATCACCGAGAAGTGCTCGCTGCGCTGCACCTATTGCATGCCCGAGGAGGGGTTGCCCCCCATCCCCGCCGACGAGCTGCTCTCGGCCGGGGAGATCGTGCGCGTGGTGGAGCTGGCCGTGCGCGAGCTGGGTGTCCGCGAGGTGCGCTTCACCGGCGGCGAACCGCTCATGCGGCGCGATCTGGAGGAGATCATCGCCGGATGCCGGGCCGCGGCGCCGGGCGCGCCCCTGGCCATGACGACCAATGCCGTCGGCCTCGAGCATCGGGCCCGAGGGCTGGCGCGTGCCGGGCTGAGCCGGGTCAACGTCTCGCTCGATACCGTGGACCGGCTCGGTTTCGCCCGCCTGACCCGGCGCGATCGGCTCGACTCGGTGCTGGCCGGGATCCGTGCCGCGCAGCGCGAGGGCCTGGCCCCGGTGAAGGTGAACGCGGTCCTGATGCGCCCGACGCTGGCAGGTGCACCCGATCTATTGCAGTGGTGCCTCGACGAGGGCTGTGAGCTGCGGTTCATCGAGGAGATGCCGCTGGATGCCGATCACGAATGGGCGCGCGCGAACATGGTTACCGCCGCCGAACTGCTCGACGTGCTCGGTTCCAGATTCGCCCTGACCCCGGCCGGGCGTTCGGATCCCTCCGCCCCGGCCGAGTCCTGGCTGGTCGACGGTGGCCCGGCGAGCGTCGGCATCATCGCCTCGGTCACCAGGAAATTCTGCGGCGACTGCGACCGCACCCGCCTGACCGCCGACGGCAAGATCCGTTCGTGCCTGTTCAGCGACGACGAATACGATCTGCGCGCGCCGCTACGCGAGGGCGCGAGCGACGCCGAACTGGCCACCCTGTGGCGCGGCGCGATGTGGAACAAGTGGGCCGGACACGGCATCGACGCGGCGGATTTCGTGCCGCCGGAACGAACGATGGGAGCCATCGGTGGTTGAGGTCCGCTATTTCGCCGCGATCGCCGACGCGGTAGGCAAGTCGACCGAGCACCTCGACCTCCCCGCCGAGGCCACGGTCTCCGACCTGCGCCACACCCTGTCCGCCGCCTACGGCCCGAACCTGGACCCCATGCTGAAGGTCTGTGCCTTCCTCATCGGCGATGAACTCACCCGCGACGCCTCCGCCGTTCTGACAGAGCGAGTAGACGTTCTCCCGCCCTTCGCTGGCGGGTGAAGCCTGCGATCCTCATGTGGCGCTGGGAGTTCGGATCGAATAGTGGCCGGCGACCATGTCTGTCCTCGCCGTCCGCTGTGTTGAAGTGGGTCGTTCCCGAGGGTTTGGAGTGATCGTCCATGACCGTCTCTGTGGTGCATCCGCGTCCCGGTAATTTGCGTGCCGTCGCCGAGCGTGCTGCCGGATTCGTGGGACGCCGACGATGAGTGGCTGGCGGACCCTGCGGATGTGGAACTGGCCGTCGAGGTGATCTCCAAATCGGAGAAGGCGCGGCAGATTACCGATAAGAACGGTTGGTACAGCGTGGCCGGTGTCCGTACCCTGCTGGTCATTGATCCCCGCTTCGGTGTGTGGGCCCTGTACACACATCCCCGAGACGGGGAGTACCACGGAAGACTCGACGGGGTATTCGGCGATCCAGTTCGTCTGCCCGAGCCGTTCGATGTCTCTCTGGATACGGGGAGTCTGCTCCTGTACTCGTAGGCATGTCGCACGTTGTCCGGTTCACTCGGCGCGTGTGGCGCCCAGGTGCTGCCCTCGCGCGGTGTCGGCAGGACCGCGCTGCACAGTCGTCTTCGTTGTCGATGTCGCGGCCCGTTCGGATGGCTACGCCTATAGCATTCTGCGCGCATCGAATTCGCTGATTTCGTCGAGGAGAAGAACGATCATGTCGCAGACGAACAAGCCCGTGCACCATCCGGTAATCGCCGATTTCCGGGCCAAGCGGGCGGAGAGTCTGCAGTTGCGGGTGGCGGACTGGATCACCAAGTTCGCGGGGTCGATGTGGTTCGTCTACATCCATGCCATCGGGTTCGCGGTGTGGATGGTCTGGATCGAGAAGAATCCGTGGCCGACGCTGACGCTGATCGTGTCGCTGGAGGCGATCTTCCTGTCCACATTCGTGATGATCGGTCAGAACCGGCAGGGCCAATTTCAGCAGATGAAGGCCGACCACGACTTCTCCCAGCAGGAGCTCCAGCTCAAGACCAATCTCGAGCTGACCCGTGCCATTCATGCGATGACCACCGAGCTCCATCGCCGGATCATCGAGGATCCGGACGGCAGCGGCATTGACGCCCTGCGCTGAAATCGGCACAAGCACACCGGTGTTCGGCGCTACCTCCACCACGTATCGATCGGTGTGGCGGGAACGGTCCGCTTGTGGCGGGTGGCCTGGAAGATTCGTTCGATCGTGGCGGCGACATCGGAACTGACCTCACGGCCCTCCAGGTAGTCGTCGATCTCGGCGTATTTCACGCCCAGGGCGACCTCGTCGGGGAGGGCGGGGCGGTCGTCCTCGAGGTCCGCGGTGGGCACCTTCTCCCAGACGCTGGGAGGTGCGCCGAGTTCCTGCAGCAGCGCCGCGCCCTGGCGCTTGGTCAGGCCGGTGAGCGGGGTGAGGTCCACGCCGCCGTCGCCGTATTTGGTGAAGAATCCGGTGACCGCCTCCGCGGCGTGATCGGTGCCGACGACCAGCATGTTCAACTGCCCGGCAAGGGCGTACTGGATGACCATGCGCTCGCGCGCCTTGATGTTTCCGCGCACGAAATCGCGCAGCTCCGCCTCGTCGAGGCCGCCGGCTACCTCCGCGGCCACCGCGTCGGCGCCGGGCTTGACGTTGACCTCGATCGAGCGGTCCGGCCGGATGAATCGCAGCGCGATCTGCGCGTCGTGTTCGTCGGCCTGCACACCGTACGGCAGCCGCACCGCGACGAACGTCGCCTCGTGCCCCTCGGCGCGCAGTTCCTCCGTTGCCAGCTGGCACAGCCGCCCGGTCAGCGTGGAGTCCTGGCCGCCGCTGATACCCAGCACGAAACCCGTTGCGGGAGTGGAGCGAAGGAAATCCTTGAGAAAATCGATGCGCCGGCGCACCTCGACCTTCGGCTCGATGACCGGCTGCACACCCAATTCGGCGACGATGGCCTGGCGAAGAGTACCCACGCCGGTCACTCTACCGAGCCCGCCGGTCCCGCCGCGCCGGCCAGCACCCGGCGCATCATGCTCGGCCGCTCGCTGAAACTGGGCAGGTCATGTGTGGGCGTTTGCGAGTGCTCGGCGGATCATGCGCGGGCGTCCGCGAGAACCCAGCGCACCAGGTGCTCCCAGTTGTCCCCGACCTGGTCGATGGTGTACCCCAGCACCCGGATCTGGTGCAGCACCAGTGCGGCGTCGAGCGTGGCGATCAGGCTGTCGGCCAGCAGCGAGATCTCCCCGGCCGCCCCGGCCTGCCGGAGCAGCAGCGACACATGGGTTTTCATGACGGCGTAGGGCGCATTGCCGTAAGTGCCCCCGAGGTCCGCGGCCCGGCGCGTCTCGCCCTCGACCTCGACCAGGGACAACCGCGCCCGCCCGAAGGCGATCAGCCGCTGCGCCGGCGGCGCACCCGGGCCCAGCGGCGGCTCCCCGAACATGTACGCTGCCTGGAGTTTCCGGTCCGACTGGTCCAGTAGTGCGAGCATCAGCCCGGAACGACTGCCGAAGCGGCGGAATACGGTGCCCTTGCCGACACCGGCGAGCTTGGCCACGGCGTCCATGGTGACGCCGTCGGCGCCGCATTCGCGCACGAGCTGTTCGGCCGCGTCCAGGAGCAGCTGGCGGTTGCGGGCCGCATCGCTGCGCTCGGCGGTTTCCCCGGCGACGGGCAGGGCCGCGGCCAGGGGATGCTGCGCGGTCGGATCGGACACCGCCTCGATCGGCAGCGCCGTTCCGGTGATCGGCGACCTCGGTTGGGTCGTGTCGTAGCTCACAGAAGCTACCCCCTGCTGATCGGAATGAAAGCGGACCATGGTCCGGTTATTCTACGTGACTGCGGCAGCGACCGCCTCGACACATTAAGGAGTGACATCATGTCTCAGACCCGAATCCTCGCTCTCGTCGGCAGCCTGCGCTCCGGCTCGATCAATCGGAAGCTGGCCGAGGCCGCGGTGCAGACCGCTCCCGAGGGCGTCGAGATCAGCATCTACGAGGGGCTCGGCGAGATCCCGTTCTACAACGAGGACATCGACGTGGCCGGCAGCGTGCCGGCGTCCGCGACCGCGCTGCGCGAGGCCATCGCCGCCGTCGACGGCCTGCTGCTGTTCGTTCCGGAGTACAACGGCTCGATTCCGGCCGCGCTGAAGAACGCCATCGACTGGGCCTCGCGTCCGTACGGAGAGGGCGTCGTCAAGGGCAAGCCGGCCGCCGTTGTGAGCGCGTCGATCAGCCCGAACGCTGCCAAGTGGTCGCACGGCGACACGGTCAAGGTGCTCGGCGTGGCGGGCGCCTCGGTGGTCGAGGGCGCGCACCTGCACTTCGGCGTCATCGGGCAGCGTTTCGCCGAGTCGCACCCGCGTGACGATGCCGAGGCGCTGACCGAGCTGGCCGCCGCGGTGCACGAGTTGGTCCAGGCCGTGCAGGAGTCGGTGAACGCCTGAGGGCGGGTCCGGACGCGCTGAGCAGAACAACACGAGACAACATCGCCCGGCGAGGCGCCGCCGTGAACATGTGAGTGTTCGCCGGGTGGAACATCGCCGATGCGGGTCGCTGTGGCGGCGATTCCGGTGCGATGAGGGATGACCGGGGCCGCTCCGTCCGATGCGACGGGGCGGCCCGGTCGTGTGTCGGGGGCCTGTCCGTCGTTCCGGGGGCCGGGTTTCGGTGGCGAGCAAACGCGGGGCGTCTGTTTCGAGCGGCGCCGGCGGAGTTCCAGTGCCGGTTGAACGCGGCGTGTCGCGATCGTGACGTCGGGTCGGCGGGCGTGTTGCCAGGAGGTTCGTTGCGGATGGGATTTACGGGACCGGCGAGACGCGCGAGATTCGTGCGGCAAGGGCTAGAACTTGGTTTGCTGAGAATAAGCTACGGTGCGAAATCGTGATCCGCACCACAGTCGTGTCGCGTTGCGAATCGACTGTCCAGGTACTTACGCCGACCGAATTCCACCAATGTGACTCGCAACATGTCGTGCTGTATGAATCTGTCGGCCACTAGGTGTAGTGTCTTGAGCACTGGAAGACGACGCGGCCCAGCGGCCGCCGGCGGCCTCGCGACCAGGTGGTCAGGGCCAGCTTCCAAGGGTTTGCGCAGTACATCGTGGATCGTGCTCAGTCCTGCACTGCATACGGATTCAAAGGCTCAGGAGAGAGGGATACTCATGACCATCACCGTCTACACCAAGCCCGCTTGCGTCCAGTGCAACGCCACCTACCGCGCCCTGGACAAGGCTGGTGTCGATTATGAGGTTGTCGACATCTCGGAAAACCCCGAAGCGCGCGACTACGTCATGGCCCTGGGCTATCTGCAGGCTCCGGTCGTCGTCGCGGGTGAGGATCACTGGTCCGGCTTCCGCCCGGATCGCATCAAGGCTCTAGCCATGCAGGCGGCCTAGCCGCCGCAGCGGTTGCTGTTGCTCCGACAGCGTTCAACTGGGAAGGGGAAGTAGGCCATGGCAACGGACAAGACGCCGAACCTGGTCTACTTCTCGAGCGCCTCGGAGAACACGCACCGGTTCGTCGAACGGCTCGGCCTCGAGGCCGTTCGCATTCCGCTTCACACAGCCGATTCGCTTCGCGTCGACGAGCCCTACGTGCTGATCTGTCCCACCTATGGGGGAGGTCGGCACGTTCTGGGTCGCAACAGATCCGATAAGGACTTCATCCCCCGTCAGGTGGCGAGGTTCCTCAACGATCCGCACAATCGTGCGTTGTTGCGCGGCGTCATCGCGGCCGGCAACACGAACTTCGGCGATACGTATTGCTATGCGGGAGAGCTGATCTCGCGCAAATGCGGGGTGCCCTACCTGTATCGCTTCGAACTTATGGGAACTGCCGAGGACGTCGAACGCGTCCGAGAGGGATTGGGAGTGTTTTGGCAACGACAACAGCACCTGCCGGTAAGTCGGCCCGCCTAGAGCGTCCGGTCAGCACCGTCGACACCGCATCCACCGAGGGGCTGGACTACCACGCCCTCAACGCGATGCTGAATCTGTACGGCCCCGAGGGGGAGATTCAGTTCGACAAGGACGTGGCCGCGGCGCGGCAGTACTTCCTGCAGCACGTCAACCAGAACACGGTCTTCTTTCACAACCTCGACGAGAAGCTCGACTACCTGGTCGAGGAGAACTACTACGAGCCCGAGGTGCTGGACAAGTACAGCCGGGCGTTCGTGAAGAAGCTGTTCCAGCAGGCCTACGCCAAGAAGTTCCGGTTCCCGACCTTCCTGGGCGCGTTCAAGTACTACACCTCGTACACGCTGAAGACCTTCGACGGCAAGCGGTATCTGGAGCGGTTCGAGGACCGGGTCTGCATGGTCGCGCTGACCCTCGCCGACGGTGACGAGGTGTTCGCGAAGCAGCTGGTCGAGGAGATCATCGGGGGCCGTTTCCAGCCGGCCACCCCGACGTTCCTCAATGCGGGCAAGAAGCAGCGCGGCGAGCCGGTCAGCTGCTTCCTGCTGCGCATCGAGGACAACATGGAGTCCATCGGGCGCTCGATCAACTCCGCGCTGCAGCTGTCCAAGCGCGGCGGCGGTGTCGCGTTGCTGCTGAGCAACATTCGCGAGCACGGCGCGCCGATCAAGAAGATCGAGAACCAGTCCTCGGGCGTCATCCCGATCATGAAGCTGCTCGAGGATTCGTTCTCCTACGCCAACCAGCTCGGCGCGCGGCAGGGCGCGGGCGCGGTGTATCTGCACGCGCACCACCCCGATATCTACCGCTTCCTGGACACCAAGCGGGAGAACGCGGACGAGAAGATCCGCATCAAGACGCTGTCGCTGGGCGTGGTGATCCCGGACATCACCTTCGAGCTGGCGAAGAAGAACGAGGACATGTACCTGTTCTCGCCGTACGACGTCGAGCGCATCTACGGTGTGCCGTTCGCCGACATCAACGTCACCGAGAAGTACCACGAGATGGTCGACGACAAGCGCATCCGCAAGTCGAAGATCAACGCGCGCGAGTTCTTCCAGACCATCGCCGAGCTGCAGTTCGAGTCCGGCTACCCGTACATCATGTTCGAGGACACGGTGAACCGGGCCAACCCGGTCAAGGGCAAGATCACCCACTCGAACCTGTGTTCGGAGATCCTGCAGGTCTCCACGCCCTCGGTGTTCAACGACGATCTGTCCTATGCCACCGTGGGCAAGGACATCTCATGCAACCTCGGCTCGCTCAACATCGCCAAGGCCATGGACTCACCGGATTTCGGGCAGACCATCGAGGTGTCGATCCGGGCGCTGACCGCAGTGTCCGATCAGACCCACATCTACTCGGTGCCCTCCATCGAGCAGGGCAACAACTCCTCGCACGCGATCGGCCTGGGGCAGATGAACCTGCACGGGTATCTGGCGCGGGAGCGGGTCCACTACGGATCCGAGGAGGGTGTGGATTTCACCAACATCTACTTCTATACCGTTGCGTACCATGCGGTTCGGGCCTCGAACAAGCTGGCCATCGAGCGCGGCCGCGCCTTCGGCGGATTCCCGGAGTCCAAGTACGCCACGGGCGAATACTTCGACAAGTACACCGAGCAGGCGTGGAAGCCGGAGACCGAGCGGGTGCGTGAGATCTTCGCCGAGGCCGGGGTGCACATTCCGACCCAGGACGACTGGCGCGAGCTGAAGGCCTCGGTCATGGCCCACGGCATCTACAACCAGAACCTGCAGGCCGTGCCGCCGACCGGATCGATCTCGTACATCAACCACTCCACCAGCTCGATTCACCCGGTGGCCTCGAAGATCGAGATCCGCAAGGAGGGCAAGATCGGGCGCGTCTACTACCCGGCGCCCTACCTGACCAACGACAATCTCGAATACTTCGCCGACGCATACGACATCGGCTACGAGAAGATCATCGACACCTACGCCGCCGCCACCCAGCACGTGGACCAGGGCCTGTCGCTGACGCTGTTCTTCAAGGACAGCGCCACCACGCGCGACGTCAACCGAGCTCAGATCTACGCCTGGCGCAAGGGCATCAAGACCCTCTACTACATCCGCATCCGCCAGATGGCTTTGGAGGGAACCGAAGTCGAGGGCTGCGTGTCCTGCATGCTGTAGCAGTCGTTGTGCGAGAGGCGCTTCCGGTCCGTCCGGAGGCGCCTCTCGTCGTCTCCGGCTACGTGCCCTCGAGCTGGGTGAGGTAGGCGTCGAGTTGGGCGGCGCCGGCGAGCAGATTGCGGCTGCGGGTGGTGAGGCGATCCTGCCAGGAGTCGAGAAAGGTACTCAACGCTTCCGGACCGCCCGCCTCGTGCAGCGAGTCGAGGAATTGCGCCACTTGGCGCAGCGGGTAGCCGCCGCGGCGGAGTTGTCGGGCGATCTCGGCGTCGCGCACGGCGTCCGGACCGTATGTGCGGTAGCCGGTCGCCTTGTCGCGTTCGGGGTGCAGGATGCCCTCGGACTCCCAGGTGCGCAGCGTTGCCGGGTGCACGCCGAGCCGGCGCGCGAGTTCGCCCACGGTCAGCGGCGGACCGGCGATCCGGGGAGTGCCGGTGGACAGCGTGCCCAGTGCGGCGGCGACCTCGGTGCGGGTGCTGCGTTCGGTGCGCAGCGCGACGTGCGCGGCATCGATGAGCCGGTAGGCGGACTCGGCATCGCCCTGGTTCACCGCGCGCATGATTTCGGTCGCCTGCTGGTGCCCGTGACCGCTGCGAAGGGTGAGGAAGGCGCGCAGGGCCTGCGCGTGCAGGGGCGTGTAGCGCCGGTATCCGGTCTCGCTGCGCGCGGTCGTCGGGAGGATTCCGGCATCGTCGTAGTTGCGGATCGCCTGGGCGGACAAGCCGTGTTCCCGGGCGAGATCGATGGGTCGCAGGGTGCACCTCCGATTGAGGCTTCGGGCTATCAAACATCGGTGAACATTGTGAAAGTCTCACACGATTCTTCAACGATATCGTCGAGGGGAGTTGCTACTCGAAGGGGTCTTTCATGTCTGCTGCCACCTCACTGCGTCCGATGGCGCGCCAACTCGACGACCCGGCGGGCCTGGGCCGTGCCCTCGACGAACTGCTCGCCGAGCCGCCCGCCCTGTTCGCCCTCGGCGAGCCGACCCACGGCATCGTCGCATTTCCCTTGCTGCGCAACGACATCCTCGCCCATCTCGTCGAGCGCGGATGCCGGTCGATCGCACTGGAGACCGATGTCTTCGCCGCCTCGCTCGTCGACGACTACGTCAACGGGGGTGCGGCGGCGATCGAGGAGGTGCTCACGACCGGATTCAGCCACGGCTTCGGCGCCATTCCGGGCAACCGCGAACTCGTCGAATGGCTCCGGGCGCACAACGCCGATCGCGAGCCGGGGGATCGGGTGCGCTTCTACGGCTTCGACGCGCCGCTAGAGTTCTACGCCGCGCCGAGCCCGCGACGCGCACTGTCCACCGTCGTCGACCATCTGCCCGCCGCACAGCGACCGGAATCGGCCCGCGATCTCGATGCGCTGCTCGGGCCGGATTCGGACTGGTCGAACGAGGCCGCGATGTTCGACCCGGCGGCGTCGATCGGCAACTCCGAGCGCGCCCGCGCGCTGCGCATCGTCGCCGACGATCTCGCCGCCGCGCTGCACCGCGTGGGCCCCGGCCTGCGCCCCGCCGACCCGGCGGGTTACGACCTCGCGGTTGCCCACGCCCGCACCGCCGTCGGCCTGCTCCGCTATCACGCGGCAATGGCCCTGGCCGCGCCCGATCGCATCGAAACCCTGGGCAGCGTGCGCTCGGAGATGATGGCCGAGAACCTGCTCGCGATGCGCGCGCGGGAGCGGCGACGCGGGCCCAGCATGGTGTTCGCGCACAACCATCACCTGCAACGTCATCCGTCCGGCGAGGCGAGCTGGGGGAACGCCGGCGCGCTGGTCGAGTTCGCGCTGGGCGGGCGCTACGTGTTCGTGGCCAGCGACGCCCGGCCGGACAGCGATCCCGGCACGCTGCAGGCGAGCCTGGCCGAGGCGACCACCCGTCGCGCGATGTTCCCGGTGCCGGAATTGCTTGCCGCGCTTCCTCCGTCGATCCACGCCGGCGAACCGATCGTGCCCGGTCACCTCGTACTGCAACCGTCGGAGGTCGAGCGCGCCGATGCTGTTGTCTTCATTGCCGACACCGACGGAAAGCAGCACAAATACTGGTAGCCGCACGCGATGTCGGATGATGTTCGCAATTCGACGCTCTCCCCGCCGTGCCGGCCGCGGCCGACGCGCGATCGTCGCGGTGTGTGCCTGTTCACCCGCCCGCACGGGGCGGCGGGTGAAATCGGTGGTGACAGTGATCGGTCGGGGATGCGTGCGGGTGATCAACCTGCAGGAGTGTAAGTCCTTGCATCGGTGACGAATTCGGGATTTCCGTAGGTCGCCAACCGGCGCTCGACGAGCCTGATGAGGTACCGGTCCACGACCGGTGCCAACCTCGGCACCCGGCCCGCGCCCAGCGCAATCAGCAGCCGTCCGATGACGAACAGGGCGGTCACGGCGATCCGCGCGAGATCGCCGAAGCTCAGCGGCACACAGTCGAACGCCGTAGTTCCCGGATTCGGCGTCCTGATGGTGTCCTGAGTGTCGCACCACCGTTGGGCGACAGGCCATGCCGCCCAACGAGTTTCGGTCAATGCAGGCCGTCGGCGAGCGGGCCCAGCGCCAGGGCGGGGAAGTACTCCAGTCCCACCACGACCAGTGTCGTGCCGACGACCAGGCCGACGAACATGGGCCGATGGGTGGCGACGTGGCCGACGGTCACCACGCCGCGCTGCTGCGCGGCGAAGCTGCCCGCCAGCGCCAGCACGAAGATCATCGGCAGGTAGCGGCCCAGCAGCATGGCGACGGCCAGCGCGGTATTCCACCAGGTGGTGTTGCCGCTCAGGCCCGCGAAGGCGCTACCGTTGCCGGCGCCGGAACTGGTGAAGGCATACAGCACCTCCGACAACTCGTGCGCGCCGGTGTTGGCCATCGCCGCCCTTTCGCCGGGCAGCGTCATCGCGATCGCGGTCCCGGTCAGGATCACCGCCGGACCGGTCAGGATGAACAGGCCCACCAGCTTGGTCTCCCGCGCGCCCACCCGCTTCTGCAAATACTCGGGCGTCTTGCCGACCATCAGGCCACCCAGGAACATCGCCAGCAGGGCCATCAGTAGCAGTGCGTACAGGCCGCTGCCCGCACCGCCCGGCGCTACCTCGCCCAGCATCATGTTGCCCATCAGCACCGCGCCGCCGAAGCTGGTGAAGCTGTCGTAGGCGGAATTGGCGGCGCCGTCCGCGGTCGCGGTCGCGACCTGGCCGAACACGGCCGAGCCCGGCACGCCGAAGCGGGTCTCGGTGCCTTCGGCGGCGGCTCCCGCGGCCTGCACGACGGTCTGGCCGACGTGCGCCTCGGCGCCCATCATCAGGCCCAGACCCAGCGCGAACAGGAATCCGACCACCGCGAGCAGGGCCCAGCTCTGTCGCTTGTCGCCGACCATCACGCCGAAGGTGCGGACCAGCGAGGCCGGAATGAGCAGCATCGCCACCATCTCGAGCACATTGGTCCACGGCGTCGGATTCTCGAACGGGTGCGCGCTGTTGACATTGAACGCACCGCCACCGTCGCCGGACATCAGCTTGATCGGCTCCCAGGAGGCGGCCGGTGCCCGCAGAATCGTCTGGCTACCGCCGGTGATCGTGTGCACCTCGACCGGGCTCGCGCCCTGCACCACGCCCGCGACGAGGAACACCAGCGACAGAATCGCCGCGATCGGCAACAGGATTCGCACGATGCCCCGGATCAGATCGACCCAGAAGTTGCCGACCTCGTCGGTGCGATGCCGGGACAATCCGCGGATGAGGGCCATTGCCGCACAGATGCCCACCGCTGCGCTCGCGAACGCCTGCACGCCGAGCCCGGCCATCAGGCCGAAATGTCCCATGATCTGCTCGGGGGAGTAGTTCTGCCAGCTGGTGTTGGTGACGAAGCTGACCGCGGTGTCGAATGCGAGCGCCGGGGTCATGCCCGGACGTCCCCATGGTGCCGGCAGATACTGCTGAATCAGCAGCAGCGCATACAAACTCAGCACGCTGATTCCGGAGAAGGCCAGCAGCGAACCCAGATACTTCTTCCAGTTCTGCTCGTCGCGCGGCTCCACGCCGACCAGCCGGTAGATCGCTCGCTCCGCCCGCAGATCACGGCTGCTGGTGAACACCCGGGCCATATAGTCGCCCAGCGGAACGTGCACCGCGGCAATGATGATGATGACCGCGGCGACCTGCAGCCACGCCGCCGTCCCCCACTGTGGTTCCGCCATTGGCGAAGAATAGGAACCTCGCAGGCCCGGATCGGATATCCATGCGGCATTACTACGGGTGTGTCGCGGATGCTGACGAGATCCGGGCGGGGGTGTTTTCAAAACGTCAGGATTTCGGGTCGATCCGTGAACATGGCGTTGCCGCCGGTCAGGATGGTAAAGGCGACGTCGAAGCTGGTGTCGCGGCGCGTCGGCGGAGACCACCGGGGTCGGCCCGTCATTCACTGAGTCGGTGATCATGGAGTTCGGGTGAGAGGGACATTTCGTGTCTACCTGGGCGCCGCCCCGGGAGTCGGCAAGACGTTCGCCATGCTCGAGGAGGCTCGTCGCCGCGCCGCCCGCGGTACCGACGTGGTCATCGGCCTGGTCGAAACGCACGGGCGCGTGCACACGGAAGCGGCGATGAAGGGGCTCGAGGTTGTCCCGCGTCGTGAGGTCCGATATCGCGGTGGTGTTTTCACCGAGATGGACACCGACGCGGTGATCCACCGGGCCCCGCAGGTAGTGCTGGTGGACGAGCTGGCGCATACCAATACCCCGGGTTGCCCGTACGAGAAGCGCTGGCGCGACATCGAGCAGCTGCTGGACGCCGGCATCGACGTGATCTCCACGGTGAACATCCAGCATCTGGAGTCGGTGCACGACGTGGTCGAGCACATCACCGGGGTCTCCCAGCGCGAGACCGTTCCCGACGAGGTGGTGCGCCGCGCGGATCAGGTCGAGCTGGTCGACATGACGCCCGAGGCACTGCGCCGCCGGATGGCACACGGCAACATCTACCCGCCCGAGCGCATCGATGCGGCGCTGAGCAACTACTTCCGGGTCGGAAACCTCACCGCGCTGCGGGAATTGGCCCTGCTCTGGGTGGCCGACAAGGTAGAGGAGCAGCTGGCGAACTACCGCGCACAGCACAACATCGCCAGCACCTGGGAGTCCCGCGAACGTGTGGTGGTAGCGCTGTCGGGAGGCTCGGAGGGGGACACCCTCATCCGGCGCGCGGCCCGGATCGCGGCCCGCTCGCACGCGGATGTGCTCGCGGTGCACATCACCCGCATCGATGGGCTGATCCGTTCGGCCCCGGTGCATCTCGAACGCCAGCGGGGTCTGATCGAGAGCCTGGGCGGCACCTACCATCAGGTGGTCGGCGACGACATTCCGACCGCCCTGCTGGAATTCGCGCAGGCGGTCAACGCGACTCAGCTGGTGCTGGGGACCTCGCGCCGGAACAGGCTGGCGCCCCTGCTTTCTCGCGGAGTCGGCGCGGAGACCGCGGTGCGCTCCGGCGCCATCGACATTCATCTGGTCAATCACGAACACGCTGGGCGGGGCCGAGGCGCCGGGCGCTCCCCGGCGTTGAGCCTCGGCAGACGACTATGGGGATTCGGCGTCGGCTCGGCCTTGTTGGCGCTGGTGACCGCGGTGCTGTGCACTCTGCGCACCGAGCTGTCGCTGACCAGTGACATCCTGATCTACCTGTTCGCGGTGGTCGGGGTATCTCTGGTGGGCGGTATGTACCCGGCGATCGTGTCGGCCGTGGTCGGATTCCTGCTGCTCGAATACTATTTCGCGCCGCCGCTGCATTCGTTCGCCGTGGCCGATCCGCAGAACATGCTCGCGTTGGCGGTCTATTTGGTGGTGGGTGCGGCGGTCGCGGTCGTGGTCGAACTCGCGGCGCGACGGACGCGGCAGGCCGCGGCCGCGAGCGCGGATGCGAGCGTGCTGGCCACCCTGGCCGGGAGCGTCTTGCGTGGCGAGGACACCGCCGCGGCAATTCTCGAACGCCTGTGGCACACATACACTTTGGAATCGGTGACGCTGCTCGAGCGGGTGCCGGGCATGCCGGTGACGCCGGCGCGCCAGAGCGAACCGCGGCGCTGGCAGGCCATCGCGAGCGTTGGGGAGCGGCCCTGCGCGAGTCCCGACGAGGCCGTCACCGCGATCCCGATCGGCGACGATATGGTGCTGGCGCTGCGTGGCCGGGTGCTGGACTCCTCGGATCGAAAGATCTTGGAGGCGTTCGCCGCTCAGGCCGTGGCGGCGCTGCGCCGCGAGCGGCTGGCCGAGACCGCGCAGGAGGTCCGGCCGCTGCAGGAGGCGGACCGGTTGCGCACGGCCCTGCTCAACTCGGTGGGGCACGACCTGCGCACGCCCCTGGCCGCGGCCATCGCGGCGGTCGACGGGCTGCAGAGCGACGGCCTGCTCACCCGGGAGCAGCATCACGACCTGCTCGACGTGGCCGCAACCTCGCTGCGCCGCCTGGACCGTCTCGTCGAAAACCTGTTGGACCTGAGCCGATTACGCGCCGGGGTGCTCGGAATTGCCGCGCGCCCCATCGCCATCGCCTCGATGATCGAGGACACCGTCGCCAATCTCGGTCCCGCCGCGGCCGCGGTGCAGGTGCGCATCGCCGCGGAACTGCCCGACGCGGTGGTGGACTCGGTGCTGCTGGATCGCGCGCTGGACAACGTGATTCGCAATGCCCTGCGCTACGCGCCCGGTGACAGCGGGGTGCTCGTCACCGCGAGCGCGTTCGGCGATCTGATTCAGCTGCGGGTGATCGACCACGGTCCGGGAGTTCCCGTGCCGCAATGGGATCAGATCTTCCAGCCGTTCCAGCGGCTCGACGACCGGGACAATCATTCCGGGGTGGGCCTGGGCCTGGCGCTCGCGCGCGGTCTGGTCGAGGCGATGGGCGGATCGCTGATCCCGGACGAGACTCCCGGCGGCGGGCTCACCATGATCATCGCGCTGCCCGCGGTGGACGGCCGCATCGCCCTCGACCTCGCGGACGACGAGATGATCGGTGACCCGAAGGGATTGCCGACGATCGGACGGTGAGTTCGTCGGGGAGAAATCAGTTGCGGACACCGGATGTCGGCGGCACTCTGAGCCCATGTCCGGTTCATTCACGGGCCCGCGATCGGGGGAGTTGTCGACATCGGGGAAACATGCTGTCCCCCAACGCCTGGGCGTCGATTTCGGACGCGTCATCCAAGGCGCGACGACCGAACCCGGTGCGGCGGATACGGTTTTCCTGTCCGGCGGCGTCGAGCAGGCCATGCGTACCCCGCCCAGCCCCGGGGCCCTCGAGGTGCTCGCCAGGCTGGTGCCGCGATTCGACGAGACCTGGATCATCTCCAAGTGCGGCCCGCGCATCGAGCAGCGCACCCGCCAATGGCTCGACCATCATGATCTTTACGGCCGCACCGGAATTCCGCGTGAGCATGTGAGATTCTGCCGCGCCCGGGCCGACAAGGCCGTCCACTGCGCCGAGCTCGGCATCACCCATATGATCGACGACCGTCTCGATGTGCACATCGCGCTGCGCGGGCTGGTGCCCCATCTGTTCTGGTTCGGCGCGCAGCGCCAACCCGCTCCGGACTGGGTGACCTCCACCCGTACATGGCCCGATGTGGAGGCCGAGGTCACCGCGACCATGTAGGCGGGGCGTAGGGGAGAAGATCGCCCGGGCCTCGAAGGGTTACCGGTGGCGGGCTGACCGGTGGGCGGGATCGGGCCGCGAGCCGGCATCTGGCAAACTGTGGGCATACCTCGGGTCCTCCGGAGAGCCGTCGTCCGTGTCGCGAACCCGTGTGACGAGGTGCATGTCGCCGGCCCTGCCGTATCGGTGTGGGGCGCCGCACGCCCGCACGCATCTCCGCAGGACCCCGGGAGGACACAAGGGGTTGTGCTGCGTAACGTTGTCGGCCCCCAGTAGTAGTGTTGTGGGTGAGGGAATTCCGCAAGGTTCGGCGAGGTGAGAAGGGTGAGTGAGCGGGCGTGAAGCTGATCGATCGAGTGTCTGCGATCAACTGGAATCGGGTGCCCGACGAGAAGGATGCGGAGGTCTGGGACAGGCTCACAGGCAACTTCTGGTTGCCCGAGAAGGTTCCGGTCTCCAATGACATTCCGTCGTGGAATACGCTGACGCCGCATGAAAAGCAGCTCACCATGCGGGTTTTCACCGGCCTGACGCTGCTGGACACCATTCAGGGCACCGTCGGTGCGGTGAGCCTGATCCCCGATGCGCTGACCCCGCACGAGGAGGCGGTGTACACCAATATCGCGTTCATGGAGTCGGTGCACGCCAAGAGCTACAGTTCCATCTTCTCCACGCTGTGCTCCACCCGCGAGATCGACGATGCCTTCCGCTGGTCCGAGGAGAACCGGAACCTGCAGCGCAAGGCCGAGATCGTGCTTGACTACTACCGCGGCGACGAGCCCCTGAAGCGCAAGGTGGCCTCCACGCTGCTGGAGAGCTTCCTGTTCTACTCCGGCTTCTACCTGCCGATGTACTGGTCCTCGCGGGCCAAGCTCACCAACACCGCCGACCTGATCCGCCTGATCATCCGCGACGAGGCGGTGCACGGCTACTACATCGGCTACAAGTATCAGAAGGGCCTCGAGGCGCTGTCCCAGCCCGAGCGCGAGGAGCTCAAGAACTACACCTTCGAGCTGCTGTTCGAGCTGTACGAGAACGAGGTCGAGTACACCCAGGATCTCTACGACGAGGTCGGCCTCACCGAGGACGTCAAGAAGTTCCTGCGCTACAACGCCAACAAGGCCCTGATGAACCTCGGCTACGAGGGCCTGTTCCCCAAGGACGAGACCGACGTCAACCCCGCCATCCTCTCGGCCCTGTCCCCGAACGCGGACGAGAACCACGACTTCTTCTCCGGCTCCGGCTCGAGCTACGTGATCGGCAAGGCCGTGAATACGGAGGATGAGGACTGGGCGTTCTGAGTCCGGCTGTGGGCGAGAACCACACGGTGACATGCTCGGGCTCCGGCTCGAGCTACGTGATCGGCAAGGCGGTCAATACGGAGGATGAGGACTGGGCGTTCTGAGTCCGGCTGTGGGCGAGAACCACACGGTGACATGCTCGGGCTCCGGCTCGAGCTACGTGATCGGCAAGGCCGTGAACGCGGAGGATGGGGACTGGGAGTTCTGAACCGGGTGCATCGAATGGTCGGTTCCGAGGGGCCCGTGAATTAGACAGGTCCGCGTCGTCCCCATCGCAGTGCGAGTGCTTCGCTCGTACGTGCGGCGAGGTCGTAGACGAGCATGGTGTAGTCCATCCAGAAAAGGCGGATCGCGCCGGTAGCGTCGGCAGTTCTCTGGACTGAAATGGTCGGCTTCCAGTTCGCGAAACAGGGCGTGGCCCAGGTCGAGGTGGAAGGACTCGTGGTCACCGCCTTCGATCACCGCGACTCCCGTGCCGGAGACCCCGACCTGCATACCCATTTCGTCGGACACGCCTGGGGAGGCATGCTCGCGTTCGACGGAAGAGCCGGCTTCCGCTGCTGAGGTCGCCGGCCACCACACGCCCGGGGCCCAGCAGACCTGCTCGCCGCCGCTATCTCCGACTGGCTGGACCGCAACAGCCTCCGCTGACTCGTCACGCCGCTGACTCGTCACGCCGCTGACTCGTCACGCGGCCCGGTGAACGCCGGCAGCAGCCTCGGGCGAACCACCGCCGGATCCGATTTCCCTAGTCCTCCGGGACGAGCCTGAGGTACCGGTGGCACATCCTGCGGCCGCGTTCCTCCTCCACAAGGTCGTCGTCCCACGGAATCAGCCGCACATGGAGCCTGTCCAGTCGCAGTACTCCGGCGCTGCAACGGCAGATTTCTGGCAGTCTCCCCACTACCGATCCGCCCGAAGTTCGCGGTGCTTGCCGATTGCCTCCGCAGCGGCCATCGCATGGGCCGGCTCCGGCGCTGAGCTGGGCATCCGAAAACCGACGTCCGTGGAACATCAAGCCCCCCAACATTTTACGGTGGCGTTCGACTCCCGCGATCACTGCGAGGTGATGCGGACATAGGGCTGCGCAGAGGCTCTTGATATTTGCCGCTATCTAACGGTACGGTGTTAAATGGCACAATAAACATGTATGAAAGGGTCTCCCGATGGCGACCGTTCGACCCCCTCTCGTGTCATCCCCACCGTCCGAGGCCTTGCGGCACGAGGATGCCGGCTATCACAAGTCGCTACGCCCGCGCCAGTTGCAGATGATCGCCATCGGCGGTGCGATCGGGACGGGCCTGTTCCTCGGTGCCGGTGGCCGGCTGGCGAACGCCGGGCCCGGACTGTTCCTCGTGTACGCCGTGTGCGGGCTGTTCGTCTTCCTCATCCTGCGAGCGCTCGGCGAGCTGGTGCTGCATCGACCCTCCTCGGGCTCGTTCGTCTCCTACAGCCGGGAGTTCTACGGCGAGAAGCTGGCCTTCGTCGCCGGGTGGATGTACTTCTTCCAGTGGTCCATGACCGGCATCGTGGACATCACCGCCATCGCCACCTACGTGCACTACTGGGGCGCCACACGGGCGATTCCACAATGGGTGATAGCGCTGATCGCCCTGACGATCGTGGTCGGCATCAACCTGATCTCGGTGCGATGGTTCGGTGAACTCGAGTTCTGGGCCGCCCTGATCAAGGTTGTCGCGCTGGCGATCTTCCTCATCATCGGCACCGTGTTCCTCGCCGGGCGGTTCACCATTCAGGGGCAACATACCGGCATCGGGATGATCTCCACACACGGCGGACTGTTCCCGACCGGCGCGCTGCCGCTGGTCATGGTGACAACTGGTGTCGTGTTCGCCTACGCCGCAGTGGAATTGGTGGGCACTGCCGCCGGTGAGACGGAGCACCCGGAGAAGATCATGCCCCGGGCGATCAACTCGGTCATCGCCCGGGTTGCGCTGTTCTACGTGGGCTCGCTGGTGCTGCTCGGGATGTTGCTGCCCTACACGGTCTTCAAGTCGGGGGAGAGCCCGTTCGTCACCTTCTTCTCGCGGCTCGGCGTACACGGCGCCGGTTCGGTCATGAATGTGGTCGTGATGACCGCGGCGTTCTCGAGTTTGAATGCCGGTTTGTACTCCACCGGCCGGATCCTGCGGTCGATGTCGATGAACGGCAGTGCCCCCGCCATGGCGTCCCGGATGTCGCGGTCCGGCGTGCCATATGTCGGCGTGCTGGCTACCGGCAGCATCGCGCTGCTGGGTGTCGGCCTCGACGCCGTGGTTCCGGACAAGGCATTCGAAATCGTGCTGAACATGTCGACACTCGGCACTATCACCGCCTGGGCGACCATAGTGCTCTGTCAACTCCAGCTCTGGCGCTGGTCGCGCACGGGGCACGTGGAGCGGCCGGCGTACAGGATGATGGGGGCGCCGTATACCGGTATCGCGACGCTGATATTCCTGGCCGCGGTCCCGGTGCTGATGGCCGTCAACAGTGACGGTGTGCAGCGCGTGGCGGTCTTCGCCGCCGGGGGTGTGCTGGTTCCGTTGCTGACCGTGGGCTGGTTCCTGGCGCGTACCCGAGTGCTACGGATCATGCGGGAACGGTCCGGCTACACCGGACCGTTCCCGGTACTCGCCGAACGGCCCCCGCGTCAGTCGTCCGAGTGACCGCCCGGAACTACCGCCCCGGCCCGGTCCGTAGGCATCGCACGACGATTCCGGCCAAGGACGGCGTGCGCGCTGGTGACAAGCTCAACCGGGATGTCACCGCTGATGCCCCGAATCTGGACACGGTGCCGGTCGTAAGCGTCCAGGGCGGCGCTGGGGCATTCCGCCGGGGAGCGTGGTCACCAAGGCGATGGCTGCGACGGTGCCGCAGCGCGATGCGCTGTACTGCATCATGGCCGGGGGAGCCCTTCGGCGGAGCGCGGGGGGCGCAGATGCGGCCGGTCAACGAGGCCAAGCTCGACCAGTCGCGGGTACTGGATCCCGAACCGGGGCGCGAAAGCGGATTGAACCAGTTCCTCGACGACACCGAAATCTCGCCCTGGGCGGGCCCCTGCCGGTCAGGGCCGGAACTGCTGCAGCGGCGGCCACTCCTGTCTTGTGCGCGCATCGCGCTCGCGACCTGGATCAATCCGACCGCTGCATTCCCCTGTTGATCGTACCGTTGTTTGATGGTACGTTAATCAGGTCACAGGCTGGCGGTGTTCGGTAGCGAGGATTCTGACCTACATGCGCCGATGAGTGCCGGGCCGTGGCGTCCACGTCTCCGACTGCTCTGGTCCGAAGGTCTGCTCATGGCTGTCATCACCCTTGGGTTCGTATTTCTGTTCATCCTGATCGCCGGCGGGCTACGTTCGGTGGAGGTCGGTTGCCAGAACACGCAGAAGCTCTACATCCGTGATGTGTGGTTATGTGCGGTGATCTCGTATGCCGTTGCCCTGACCGGATTTTCGATCTTCCTCGGGATTTCGGTGCTGGTGTCGAAGTCGGCTTGGCCGACCCTCGCGGACGTGCGGCACATGCCGTGGTGGGCGCCGTTCGGCGGCCTCGTCGGCGGCGTGGCCGTCATCGGCATGATCACGGTCGCCAGGTATGTCGGCGTCGCCACCTTCAATGCCGTCGTCATCGTCAGCGAGATGCTGGTCGCGCTGGTGATGGACGACCTGGGGCTCATGGGATTCGCGACCCGGCACGCGACGGCCCCCCGGCTGGTTGCCGCCGCGCTGATCTGCGCTGCGGTCTACCTCATGGCCAAGGACTCCGGCGAGGCCGACTCGGTACCCGCCATGGCGACCGAAAGGGTTTCCCGATGACGACAACTTCCGCCTCGGACACGGCCCGTCGGGTGCTGCCGCGCTCGGTCATGGCGCTGGTTTTCCTGTTCATGCTGATCGGCGGCGCGCTGCGTTCCGTCGAGGCCGGATGTCAGAATTCGCTGAAGCTGGCATTGCACAACGTGTGGCTGTGCGGGGTGATCTCGTATGCGGTGGCGCTCACCGGTGTCGGCATCATTCTTGCTGTGTCGCTGATGTTTTCGTCGCAACGGAGGTGGCCGACCCGGGCCGACCTCGCGGCCATGCCGAAGTGGGCGCCCTTCGGCGGTCTCACCGGCGGGGCGGCGATCTTCGCGATGATCACCGTTGCCTCCAGCGTCGGCGTCAGCACGTTCAATGCCGTGATCATCGCCGGGCAGATGTTCCTGGCCACGGCGATGGATCACTTCGGGGTGATGGGCTTCCCTCGCCAGCGAGTGAATGCGCAGCGGCTTGCCGCGTGCGCCATGATCGTCGTCGGCTCCTACCTCATGGCGAAGTACTGAACCCGCACCCGCTCGAGCGCGAACTCCTGGTTACTCGGTGCGGGCGGCCGCATCGAGCAGCGCGTCGGCCAGATGTTGTGCGGCAGGCATCATCTGGCCGATGGGCGGCGAAGCGAGGTAGACCCGCCAGATGACGGGTGTGGTGAGTTCGACCTGTCGCAGCTCCGGGAATCGCTGTGCCTCGGACCGCGGCATGAAGGCCGTGCCGAGTCCGTAGCGGACCAGGTCAGCGACGGTGGCAAAGCCGTCGGTGACCTCGTACTGGGTCCGCGGCCGTGCCCCGGCCGCGTGGAAGGCCTCGTCCATGAGGCGCCGCAGGCCGAATTCGGGCGGATATCCGACGATCTCCTCGTCCGTAGTCTCGGAGATACCGATGCGCCCGCGGGCGGCCAGCGGGTGTGCCGCGGGGCAGACGAAGACCATGGGCTCCTCGAACAGCAGGCGCATATCCAGCTGCGGCGGAAAGCGGTGGGGCGCCGAGACCAACGCCAGATCGAGTGACCCCTCGGCCAGGGCGGCCAGATAGGCCGACGCGCCCGCCTGGCTCAGCCGCAGCCGCAGGCGCACATGCGGATTGGCCCGGCGGAACTCGCCGAGCGCGCGGGCGATGTTCAGTGGGCCGAAGGAGATGAGAGAGCCGAATTCAACCGTGCCCGAAAGAGTTCCACGGAATTCGGAGACCGACTCGGCCGCGGCGCGAGTCGCGCGCAGCACCTCGTAGGCATGCGTGCGGAAGCGCTCACCGGCGGCCGTGAGCCGGATCTGCTGGCGGGAGCGATCGAACAGGGGAGTGCCCAGCTCGCGCTCCAGTTTCGCGATCGACGCCGACAGCGCCGACTGGACGACGTGCGCCCGCTCGGTGGCCCTCGAAAAGCTCATCTCGTGCGCGACCGCGAGGAAGTGTTCGATCTGGCGCATCTCCACGCGCCGGAGCCTATCAATTTTAACGATGGAACTGATCGAATGTGATCGTTGGACGTGATGGCATCGGCCGGGTGTGATGGGTGAGGACTTCACGGACAGCAAGGAGCAGATGTGATGAGCAGCGCCGATCGCGACGGTGTCACCACCGGAGGCGCCCTCGGCCGGGCGGCACGAACGATGAGCGGGTTCAGCCGGAGGGATTTCGCTCGCTTCACCACCGCGGCCGCGGGTGCGGCGGCTCTGGCCGCCTGCGCGTCGCCGGTCGGGCACACCGGCCCGCCGAGCGCGCCGCGGCACACCCTGGGGCCCGTCGAGCAGATCGATGCGGGTCCGCTCAGCATCGGATACACCGAGGCCGGCCCGGCCCACGGCCGCCCGGTCATCCTGCTGCACGGCTGGCCGTACGACATTCACAGCTACGCCGCCGTCTCGGCGATCCTGGCCGCGCGGGGCCTGCGAGTGATCGTTCCGTACCTGCGTGGCTTCGGCTCCACCCGATTCCTCTCGAAGGACACCGTCCGCAACGCCCAGCAGTCCGCGATCGCCCGCGATGTCGTCGCGCTCATGGATGCGCTCAACATCCCGACCGCCGTACTCGGCGGCTACGACTGGGGCGCGCGCACCGCCGGCATCGTGGCGGCGCTGTGGCCGCAACGGTGTTCCGGACTGGTGGCCGTCAGCGGGTACCTCATCGCCGACGTGGCCGCCAACGCCGCTCCGCTGCCGCCGCAGGCCGAATACGGCTGGTGGTACCAGTACTACTTCAGCACCCAGCGCGGCGAACTCGGATATCGCCGCTACACCAAGGATTTCAATCGGCTCGTCTGGCAGATCGCCTCGCCCCACTGGAAATTCGACGACGCCACCTACGACCTGTCCGCGACCGCGTTCGAGAATCCGGACCACACCGACATCGTGGTGCACAACTACCGATGGCGGCTCGGCCTCGCGCCCGGCGAGGCCCAGTACGACGCCGATGAAGCCCGCCTGGCCACCAAACCCCCCATCACGGTGCCGACCATCACGATCGCCAGCGATTTCGACGGCGCCGCCAACAACGGAACGGCCTATCGCGCGCTGTTCACCGGCCCCTACGAACACCGCACCCTGGACGGCATCGGTCACAACGTGCCCCAGGAGGCGCCGAACGAATTCGCCACGGCCATCAGCGATGTCGTCCGGATGATGTGAGAAGTTCGGCTCGCACCGAGCGCACAGCAACCGCACAGGGGGTCATCGGTGGGCCTACAGCTTCGGTGCCTACTGTTGAATCCGGCGGGTCCGGTAGGTGGATCCGCTGCAAGCCAACGGGTTTCACAGCGGTGCGGAAGAGGGCGGGACATGGAGACATCAGAATTCGTCGTCGGGCGGGCCGCGCCGGTGACAGCGCCCACCGTGCGGACCTGTCAGGCCCGGCTGCGGAAGGCGATGCCGATGACGTCGACCACGCCGGTGATCCTGCTGCACGGTCAGCCGGGGGACCATCACGCCTGGGACGGGGTGCGGGCGTGCCTGCCGTCATCGGTGCGGGCGCTGGCCTGGGACCGGCCAGGCTACGGCGACAACGAATCTCCCGCGGGCACCCTCGAGGACAATGCCGCATGGCTGCTGGAGCGGCTCGATCGCGCGGGCATCCGCGAGGCGGTACTGGCCGGGCACTCGTACGGTGGCGGCGTCGCACTGGCCGCCGCGGCGATGGCTCCGGAGCGCGTGCGTGGACTGATTTCCGTCGCGGGGATCGGGCCCGGATGCGTGGGCACCTGGGACGAGGTGCTGGCCGCGCCGGTTGCCGGGCCGATGCTGTCGATGGCGATGTGGTCGATGATGCCGTGGCTGGCCCGGCAGCATCGGGCGCACTACCCGAACCCGGCCTCGGCCTGGCAGGCGCTGGCCGACATCCGGCACGATCACGGCCAGGTCTGGCGCACGGTGCTCCTGGAGCAGCGGGAACTGTTCGACAGCCTGGATCGCTGGCTCGAGCGGCTGGCCGGCATCGACGTACCCGCATTGATCGTGGCCGACCCGGCCGATAGAGTCGTGCCGGTTTCGACCGCACGCGCGCTGCACGATCGGTTCCCACGGTCCCGCCTCGAGCTGGTCTCCGGGGGCGGACATCTGCTGCCGCAGCGGATTCCCGAGGTGATTGCGGCAAAGATAGGTGAGTTTGTCGATTCGGTGGGCTGAGCACGTCCGGTCGGGTGCGCGCGGACGGTTGTGGGCATATCTGCGTGATCAGCACGTGCACCCGGCGCCCGCGCCCATGTCGCCCGACGACGGCCTGGTCCGGCGGGTGATCGACGAGGTGCGCTGGTCGTTCGCCCCGCCGCGGTACTGGCTCGAGGGCGTCGGCGTCAACGTTCTGCTCTCACTGCTGTACCTGGTGTATTCGCCACTGGCCCATCCCCATCGCCGGTTCGGCTGGGTGGTGCTGGTCGGCACGTATTTCGCGACGTTCATCCTGGCCGACGTCACCACCACGAATGTCCTGGGCCTGGATGCGCCGCGGGTGCGCAGGAGCCTGGACGCGGGGATGCCCATGCGTGGCATTCTGCTGACGAAAAACCTTGTGCTGCTGGTCATCGTGGGCATGCCGACGCTGCTGCTGACCGCGATCCTGGCGCATTCGATGCGCCCGCGCCAGTTCATCGGAACGCTCTTCGCGGTGGCGCTGCCGCTGCTGTGCTGGCTCGGGGTCGGCAACATCGTCTCGGTGCTGCTGGCGGTCGAGACGCGGACGCTGATCCGGCGCTGGCGCGAGTTCCGCAGCTGGACCACCGTGCTGTGGATCGCCCACCTGGCGCTGCCGTACGGCGTGTACTACCTGATCGCCCCGATCGACGGCCTTCAGCACGATCCGCTGCTGCGGTTGCTGCCGCATCTCGACCGGAACCTGCGCTTCATCTGGAACGCGGGCGTCGGTCTACTGGTGTGGATCATCGGCACCGCGATCGCGCTGGCCATCGTGCGCCGCCGCGGATTGCGCATCTACTGATCCGGGCGGCGTCCGATCGGCTCAGCCGCCGACGTAACCGTTCAGATTCGTGCGCAGATCCTCGAGGATGGCGCGCGCGGCGGTGATACCCGAGCCGTGCCAGACGGTGTTGTCCACGACGAAGGTGCGGCTGTCCGAGACCGCGCCGAGCTTCTTCCAGTCGTCGCCGCCCATCACCTTCTTGCCGCGGCTCAGTCCGTCGCTGCCGTCGAACATCACGAAGATGGCATCGCCCTCGACCTTGTGCCGGTCATCGGCGGTGCTCACGCCGCTCACCGTGAACGAGGGCCCGCGCTGCGCGGTGGGACGCTGCACGTCCGCGTCGGCCAGCACCGCCCCCGCGAAGCTGTTGTCGCCCTGCACCTGGGTGTCCGCGGCGTCGAATCGCAGCACCGAGAGCTGCGAGAGCTTCGCGGCAACCGCGGCTCCGGCCGCCTGTGCCTCGGCGTGATAGTCGGCGACCGCCTTGGCGCCCGCGCCCGAGCGGCCCAGGGCGGCGGCGAAGGCGCTGAAACTCGCCTGCCAGCTGGAATCCTTGCCGATCAGCACGGTCGGCGCGACGCCGCGCAGCGCATCGGCACTGCCGTCGCCCACCGTGCCCAGGATCAGATCCGGTTGCCGCGCAGAGATTTTCGCCACATCCGGGGAGCCGGCGGCACCGACGTCGGGCAGGATCTGCAGCCCGTCTCCCAGGTACGACGGCTCGGGGGCGGAGCCGGGGACCGCCGGGGACGGCTGGCTGCCGGGGTTGGCGGGCTCGGCGGTCTGGGGGGACGCGGTGGCGCCCTGGACCCGCTGCCACAGCCCCAGGGCACACACCGCGTCGAGGGCGGCGGTGTCCAGCACGACGATTCGCTTCGGATCGGCCGGTACCTGCACGACTCCGCTCGGGGTGGTCACCGCGTGGGTGCCCGTGGCCTGGTCGGGCTCGCTCGGCAGCGGACAGGCCTTGGCGGTGTCGCGCTCCAGTCCGACGACGTCGGCGCCGGCGACGTTGGTGGTGGTGCGCACGATGGAGCTGGCGTTGTCGCTGGATCCGTTGCCGCACGCGGTAAGCGTGGCCACCGTGATCGCCAGCAGCAGGCAGCCCGCACGCAAACGCCGTGCGTGAGCGCGGTCGCGGGGCTTGGTGTTGCGGGCTCGGAATACCTCGATCACCGGCATGCCGGGAAGGGTACACACGGGCGGCGCGACACCCAATGACGACACCAAGTACGACGCTGAGTAGGACCGGGCGCGATGGTTGCGGCACCACGGTTTACGATCCGTAGTAGCGAAAGCCAACCCGTCGTTCGCCGTGCGCCGATCCGCCAGGTAGGAGCCAGACGTACGACAACGACCAGAAGGCACACCTTCAGGAGGATCAGTGACTGCTGTAGAGCCCCAGCCAGTCCCCCAATTGGAAGCGACTCGGCCGTACCCGAAACGTCTGGGTCCGAAGGGTTCGTTCATCTACAAGTTGGTCACCACCACCGACCCGAAGGTCCTCGGGGTGATGTACCTGGTGACGGCCATGTCGTTCTTCATGATCGGCGGCTTGATGGCGCTGCTGATGCGTGCGGAGCTGGCCCGCCCGGGCCTGCAGTTCCTCTCGCCCGAGCAGTTCAACCAGCTGTTCACCATGCACGGCACCATCATGCTGCTGTTCTACGCGACCGCGATCGTGTTCGGCTTCGCCAACATCGTGCTGCCGCTGCAGATCGGCGCCCCCGACGTCGCCTTCCCGCGTCTGAATGCGTTCAGCTACTGGCTGTACCTGTTCGGCGCCTCGATGGCGACCGCGGGCTTCATCACCCCCGGCGGCGCCGCGGACTTCGGCTGGACGGCCTACACCCCGCTCTCGGACATCGTGCACTCCCCGGGTGTCGGCGGTGACCTGTGGATTCTGGGTCTGGCCGTCTCCGGTCTGGGCACCATCCTCGGTGGCGTCAACATGCTCACCACCGTGGTCTGCCTGCGCTGCCCGGGCATGACGCTGTTCCGCATGCCGATCTTCACCTGGAACATCGCCGTGACCAGCGTGCTGGTGCTGCTGGCGTTCCCGCTGCTGACCGCCGCGCTGTTCGGCCTGGCCTACGACCGTCACCTGGGCGGGCACATCTACGACCCGGCCAACGGCGGTGCGATCCTTTACCAGCACCTGTTCTGGTACTTCGGCCACCCCGAGGTGTACATCATCGCGCTGCCGTTCTTCGGCATCGTCTCGGAGATCTTCCCGGTGTTCAGCCGCAAACCGATCTTCGGATACACCACCCTGGTCTACGCGACCCTGGGTATCGCGGCGCTGTCCATCGCGGTGTGGGCGCACCACATGTACGCCACCGGCTCGGTGCTGCTGCCGTACTTCTCGTTCATGACGTTCCTGATCGCGGTGCCGACCGGCGTGAAGTTCTTCAACTGGATCGGCACCATGTGGCGCGGCCAGCTGACGTTCGAGACGCCGATGCTGTTCTCGGTCGGCTTCCTGGTGACGTTCCTGTTCGGTGGTCTGTCGGGTGTCATCCTGGCCAGCCCGCCGATCGACTTCCACGTGTCGGACACCTACTTCGTGGTCGCGCACTTCCACTACGTGCTCTTCGGCACCATCGTGTTCGCCACGTTCGCGGGCATCTACTTCTGGTTCCCGAAGATGACCGGCCGCATGATGGACGAGCGCCTGGGCAAGTGGCACTTCTGGGCCACCATGGTCGGGTTCCACACGACCTTCCTGGTGCAGCACTGGCTGGGCGCCGAGGGCATGCCGCGTCGTTACGCGGACTACCTGCCCACAGACGGTTTCACCACGCTGAACACCGTCTCCACGATCGGTGCGTTCATCCTGGGCGCCTCGACGCTGCCGTTCATCTGGAACGTCTTCAAGTCCTACCGCTACGGCGAGGTCGTGACCGTGGACGATCCGTGGGGCTACGGCAACTCGCTGGAGTGGGCGACCTCCTGCCCGCCGCCGCGGCACAACTTCTACGAGCTGCCGCGCATCCGGTCCGAGCGCCCCGCGTTCGAGCTGCACTACCCGCACATGGTGGAGCGGATGCGGGCCGAGGCCCACGTCGGCTGGGGCTCCAAGTCCCACACCGTGAAGGAGCTGGACAAGGTTTCCAGCTAGGCGTACCTCCGCATTCGCTCCGGCCATGCGCGGTCTGTGGACCGCTCCGCCGACAGCATCGATTATGCGGAACTGCACCGCGGCGGTCGTCCTACGGGACGGCCGCCGCAGTCGTTTCCGGGGCAGAGTGATTCGTGCCACGCGGACCCGGACCGGGGGGCGGCGCAACGGCATTGACCTGAGAGAATGAGGGTGCCGTCGCTCGACGGCCGAGCGCGCCACGTGAGGGAGTCGAATTCGTGAATCAGTCCGAGACGACGGTGCTGATCACCGTTACCGGACCCGATAAGCCCGGCGTCACCTCGGTCCTGCTAGCGGCCCTGGCGCACAACGGGGTCAGCCTCCTGGACGTGGAACAGGTCGTGATTCGCGGCCGCCTCACCCTCGGTGTGCTGGTGTCCTGCCCGGGCGATCCCGAGGGCCTGCAGGACGAGCTCGAGGATGCGATGGCATCGATCGGCATGCAGGTCGACGTCGAGATCGGTGCGGACTCGGCGACGGGCGCGCGGCTGTCGACCCATGCGATCGTGGTGCTGGGTAGCCCGGTGACCGCACGGGCGTTCAGCGTCATCGCCCGCAAGCTGGCCGGCCAGGACGTCAACATCGACGCGATCCGCGGCATTGCCGACTACCCGGTGACCGGCCTGGAGCTGATGGTCACCGCCCTGCACACCGAGGCCGCGGAAACCCTGCTGCGCACCACCCTGGCCGAGATCGCGGCCAAGGAGAGCATCGATATCGCCGTCGAGCGCGCGGGGCTGGCCCGGCGCGCCAAGCGGCTCATCGTCTTCGACGTGGATTCCACGCTCATTCAGGGCGAGGTGATCGAGATGCTGGCCGCGCACGCCGGTGTCGAGGACGAGGTCCGCAGGGTCACCGAGGCCGCGATGCGCGGCGAGATCGACTTCGCCGAATCGCTGCGCCAGCGCGTGGCCACGCTCGCGGGCCTGTCCGAATCGGTGATCGACGAGGTCGCCGAGAACATCGAGCTGACCCCCGGCGCGCGCACCACCATTCGCACGCTGCGCCGGCTGGGCTTCCGCTGCGGCGTGGTGTCCGGCGGCTTCCGCCAGGTGATCGAGCCCCTCGCCCACGAACTGGAACTGGACTTCGTCCAGGCGAATACGCTCGAGGTCGTGGGCGGGCGGCTCACGGGCAAGGTAATCGGGGAGATCGTGGACCGGCCGGCAAAGGCGGTGGCGCTGCGGCGTTTCGCCGCCGAGACCGGGGTGCCGATGGAGCAGACCGTCGCGGTCGGCGACGGCGCCAACGACATCGACATGCTCAACGCGGCGGGCCTGGGGATCGCGTTCAACGCCAAGCCGGCACTACGGGAGATCGCCGATGCGGCGCTGTCGCATCCGTTCCTGGACGCGGTGCTGTTCATCCTCGGCGTCACCCGCGACGAGGTGGAGGCCGCCGACGCCCGCGACGGGCTGATGCGCCGGGTGCCCCTGACCTGAGTGCACCGTGCCGGTTCGCCGGCGCGGCCCCGACACCGTCGATCGAGCCCGGTCGTGCGCCCGAATCCCTTGCGCCGGGCCGATCTCAGGCTTGCGCCGGCGGGGGCGGGGGTATACCGTCTGCCGCATCGAATGCCAGTCGATTGCTGACTGATGGTTTTCTGGTCGGGGACGGTGGTCGTCGCGCGATGCGGGATTCTCGGCGACCGTGCTCTGCCTTCGCGATATGACCTGCTGGGTGCGGCGCGAGAGGACTCGAAGGCGATGACGGTGGTACGGCGTGCCCGATGGCTCGCACTCGTGGTCCTGGTGAGCTCGGCGGTCCTGGGTACCAGCGGATGTTCGAGCGGGTCGCAAGCCTCGTCCGGGGTCTCTGGCACATCGAATTCGCCTACGGCCGAACGCGATCCCAGCGGCGTGCGTATTCCGCTGGGGCAGGTCGCGCGAGTTCCGGTGCCCGCCGATGCCGTACTGGTGATAGTGGTTCCCGATGCGTGGGGCGAGGCCGCGGCCACGCTGCAATGCACCGCGACGGACACCTCCGTCGGCGAACGGCTCACGCTCCATCCGCCGCAGGGGGCACCGGCCGCGCGGACCGATCCGGGCTGGCGGCCGCTGTGGATGATCCCGGCCGGCCCCACCGCGGTGCTGGAGGTGGGGTGCACGGATCCCGAGTCGGCGGTTCCGGCCGGACACGGCAACGAGATTCGTGTCGAGCCCCGGGGCGTCATGCCCACCGCCGGACCGAATACGCCGGTGAACGTCGGCCAGGACTCTGACGGCAGGGATGTCTCGCTGAGCCCGAACCAGCGACTGATCGTGTCGCTGCGAGCCAATCCGAGCACCGGATTCGGTTGGCAGCTCCAGCAACTCGACCAGAACATCGTGAAGCAGACCGGCGATGCGGACTACCGCGGCGACGCGAACGAGGGGCAGCTCGTCGGCGTGGGCGGAGCGTCGGTGTGGACGTTCACCGCCGCCGCCCCGGGCACGACCACTCTGATGCTGACCTACCAGCGTTCCTGGGAGCCGGGTATCCAACCGGCCCAGCGTTTCTCGCTGACGGTACACGTCGTGTAGGCCTCGCTCGTCGCCGAACCCGGTAGCAGGGTGTTCGCCGGACGCGCGGATAGGCTGGAGCGCGAGTGGCGGCGATGAGTTGGAGGGTGCCTTGTCCAGACCTGTAGGCGACGCGTATGAAACCGGGCCGGCGCCGGTCGGCATCGTGTCCGGGGGCCTCGACGCCGGATTCGTTGCGCGGCACGCGGAGCTGGCGCTCGGGTACGGCGGCGGCGGTGATCCGGACGATCCGGCGCTGGTACAGGCGATGCAGCTGGTGCTGCACATTCCGAAGAACGATCCGCCCCGGCGCAGCGCCCTGCTGGCCGCGGCGGCCGCCGCGGCGGCCGCGCTGTGCCTGGATCCGCGGGTCGGTGCGGACGGGGAGTGGGAGCAGCGGTACTTGACGTGGAAGCACTCGCGCATCCGGAAGGTGGCGCGGCGGGCACGGGGCGCGCAGTGGCTGGCGGCGAACGAGGTGGACGGCGTGACGATCGAGGTCGACGGAGCCCAGGCGCGGGCACTGGTTCCCGGACCGGTCGGCGACATCGACCCACGCGTCCGCAAACTGCAGATCGGCGGCACCGACATCGAGCCGGACGAGCCGGGCCCGATCGATCCGGAACTTCCTGTGCTGTGGGTGGATTCGGAACTGGGCATGACCGTCGGCAAGGCCGCGGCACAGGTCGGTCATGCGAGCATGCTGCTGGCCGGCGCGCTGCCGGTGGAACAGGCATTCGCGTGGAGCGCCCACGGATACCGCTGCTCGGTGCGCGAGGCCGGGCCGCGCTGGCCCGAGCTGTCCCGCCTGGTCGGCCGGGGCGCGGCGACCGCGGTCCGCGACGCCGGATTCACCGAGGTGGCGCCCGGGTCGATGACGGTGATCGGGGTACCGCCCGCCGGCTGGGGTGATCCGGCCTGAGCGTGCGTTTTCCGGCACGGCGGGGCGGTAGATCGGCGGTCGTCCGGTCAGGGGACACTCGCCCATCTGAGCCGGGCGCTCGACCCGGCGGTCGCTGTGCGGCACTATCGGCGCACGAGTCCGCGGGAGGTGCCACGGATATGACCACGCTGTGGATAGTGCTCGGCGTCTGGGTGATGTGCTCGGTGCCGATTGCGCTGATACTGGCCCGGCTGCTCCGCAGGCCGCGCCCCGGGCGTCGGGGGCGTGTCGGGTCGTCGGGGCCGGGCTTGCCGGGCGGGGGTGCCCATCCGGTCGGACCACCGGATTCCGAACCCGGAAGTGTCAAATCTCACCAGCTGGATGACGAATTCCCGCCCCGCAGAAAGCGCGGCGGGATATGACACTAACCGTGCATTCGGACCATGTTGGGAAGGATCCGGGCGCGTGGTCCAAGATGGAGCCCGTGCCGCAACCGGATCCCGATTTACTCATCGACTTCAACCAGGTGACCGTCCGGCGTTCGGGCCATACTCTGGTAGGTCCGCTCACCTGGCAGGTGGAGCTCGACGAACGCTGGGTCGTGCTCGGCCCCAACGGAGCCGGGAAGACCTCCCTGCTTCGCATGGCCGCCGCCGACCTGCATCCGACCTCGGGCACCGCCCACCTGCTGGGCGAGAGGCTGGGCCGGACCGATATCAACGAACTGCGTCCCCGCATCGGCATGTCCTCGGCCGCGGTGGCCGCCCGGGTGCCGCTCGATGAGAAGGTCAGCGATCTGGTCGTGTCCGCGGGCTACGCGGTAATAGGCCGCTGGCGCGAGGAATACGACGACATCGACACCGACCGGGCCATCGACATGCTCGAAACCCTGGGTGCGGAACACCTCTCGGACCGCGCCTACGGCACGCTGTCCGAGGGGGAGCGCAAGCGGGTGCTGATCGCGCGGGCGTTGATGACCGATCCGGAGCTGCTGCTGCTCGACGAGCCGGGCGCCGGCCTGGATCTGGGCGGTCGCGAGGAACTGGTGGAAAAGCTCGGTGATCTCGCGTCGGATCCCGATGCACCGGCGACGGTGCTGGTCACCCACCACGTGGAGGAGATCCCGCCGGGCTTCACGCACGGCCTGCTGCTGAACGAGGGCACCGTCATCGCGCAGGGCCTGCTCGAAGAGGTACTCACCTCGGAGAATCTGAGCAAGGCGTTCCGCCAGTCGATAACGCTGGACCGCATCGAGGGCCGCTACTTCGCCCGCCGCAGCCGCCGCCTCGGCCGCCACCGGAGCAAGTAGGAACCGCGCGACGCGGCGTGCGTCCCCCGAACCGCGGCCGCTGAGTGGATGCCCGGCGGATGCGCCGAGCGGGCCCGCGTTAGGGTGCGAAGAGTGAGGGAGTCGCCGAGGTGCACTCCGTGCCACGCCCCTCGCGCGGAGCGTTGCGAGGTGGAGCCGTGAGTGAGGCCGTGGTGGAATCCGATACCGAACCCGTGCCGCTCAAGGATGCCTCGACGGTGATGCTGGTGCGCGACGGCGCCTCGGGGCCGGAGGTGTTCCTGCAGCGACGGGTCAAGGCGATGGCGTTCGCGGCGGGGATGACCGTCTTCCCGGGCGGCGGCGTAGACGCCAGCGATGCGGAGGCCCAAATCGCCTGGGCCGGACCGGATCCCGCCTGGTGGGGGGAGAAGTTCCGGATCGATGCCGCGCGGGCGCAGGCGCTGGTGTGCGCCGCGGTGCGCGAGACGTTCGAAGAATGCGGGGTGCTGCTGGCGGGCCCGACGGCCGATTCGGTCGTCTCCGACACCGCCGTCTACGGCCGGGCGCGGGCGCAGCTCGAGCGCCGCGAGCTGTCCCTCGGTCGGTTCCTGGCCCGCGAGAACCTGGTGCTGCGTGCGGATCTGCTGCGGCCCTGGGCCAATTGGATCACCCCGACCGTGGAGACGCGCCGCTACGACACCCGCTTCTTCGTCGCGGTGCTCCCGCAGGGGCAGCGCGCGGACGGCGCCACCTCCGAGGCCCATCAGGTCCTCTGGAGCACCCCCGCCGCGGCCATCGAGCGCTGGAAGGCCGGAACCGACGTTCTGCTCCCGCCCACCTGGTCGCAGCTGGTCGCCCTCGGCGAATTCGCCTCCACCGCGGACATTCTGGCCGCCACCCCGGAATTCGAGCCGATCGAGCCGGTGCTGGAGACCGTCGGGGACAAGCCGCGCCTGCGGTTCCCCGGCAACGAACGCTACTTCGCGGACTTCCCGGCGGGTTCGCGCATGCGCGGCTCGCAGCGACCGGAGTAGGCGGGAACGGCCCGTCCCATGGCACCCATCCGGACCTGAACCGTGCGCCCAGTAGGCTCGTGCCCCGTGGCCGAATTCGTGACCGTGGACCGACCCGAGCCGGGGATTGCCGTCTTGCGCTTCGCGCGCCCGCCGATGAATCTGATCGATCTGCAGGTGGCGCGGGAGCTGGCGGCCGCGGCCGAGGAGATAGGCGCCGAGGCCGGGGTGCGGGCGGTGGTCCTGTACGGCGACGAACGGGTGTTCTCGGCCGGTGACGAGCTGGCGGAGCTGGCCCGGCTCGCGCCGGAACAGGCCGCGGCGATGGCGGCCGATCTGCAAGCCGCACTGGGCTGCCTGGCCAGGCTGCCGCAGCCGACGGTCGCTGCCATCGCCGGATATGCGCTCGGAGCCGGGCTGGAGCTGGCGCTGGGTGCGGATCGGCGCATCATCGGCGACAACGTCAAGCTCGGGCTGCCGCAGATCCGGGCGGGCCTGATCCCGCTGTCCGGCGTCCGCCGCCTGAGCCTGCTGATCGGTCCGGGAAATGCCAAGGACCTGGTGTATACCGGGCGGTTCGTGGAGGCGAAGGAGGCCGCGGCCCTGGGCCTGGTCGACGAGGTGGTCCCGCCCGACGACGTGTACGTGGCCGCGCTGGCCTGGGCCCGGCAGTTCACCGCCGGCCCGGCCCGCGCGCTGGCCGCCGCGAAGCGCGTTTTCGAGGCCGGGACGCACGGCCACGACCGGGCCCGCGGCGAGTGGGCGGAGCTGTTCGAGACCGAAGATCGCAGCATAGGAACAGGTTCTTATTTGGCGGCCGGTCCGGGGTCCGCGGAATTCGTGGGCCGCTGATGGGGCCGGTTCGGACTCTCGAGTAACCTCTTCCACCATGACCGCAAGTCCACAGGACCCAGCGCCGAACCCGCACGCCACCGAGGCGCAGGTCCAGGCCGCGCTCTCCGACAACAAGCTCGCCCAGGTGCTCTATCACGACTGGGAAGCCGAGACCTACGACGACAAGTGGTCGATCTCGTACGACGAACGCTGCATCGCCTACGCCCGCGGCCGCTTCGACGCCGTGGTGCCCGACGCGCCGCTGCCCTACGATCGCGCGCTCGAGCTCGGCTGCGGCACCGGCTTCTTCCTGCTGAACCTGATGCAGTCCGGGATCGCGAAGTCCGGCTCGGTGACCGATCTGTCGCCAGGCATGGTCAAGGTCGCCACCCGCAACGGCCTGAACCTCGGCCTGGATGTCGACGGCCGCGTCGCCGACGCCGAGACCATCCCGTACGACGACGACACGTTCGATCTGGTCGTGGGTCACGCGGTGCTGCACCACATTCCCGATGTGGAGCTGGCCCTGAAGGAGTGCCTGCGGGTGCTCAAGCCGGGCGGGCGTTTCGTCTTCGCCGGTGAGCCGACCACCGTCGGCAACTTCTACGCCCGCAAGCTGGGCCAGATCACCTGGAAGGTGACGACCGAGGTCACGAAGCTGCCGTTCCTGTCCGGCTGGCGGCGTCCGCAGGAGGAGCTGGACGAGTCCTCGCGTGCGGCGGCCCTCGAGGCCGTGGTGGACCTGCACACCTTCGATCCCACGGACCTGGAGGCCATCGCGAGCCGCGCGGGCGCGGTCGAGGTGCACGCGGAGACCGAGGAGTTCGCCGCGGCGCTGTGGGGCTGGCCGGTGCGGACCTTCGAGGCCGCGGTCCCGGCCGAGAAGCTCACCTGGCGCTACCGCACGGCCCAGTACAAGGCCTGGCTGGGCCTGAGCAAGCTGGACGAGAAGGTGCTGCGCCACATCGTGCCGCGGCAGTTCTTCTACAACGCCATGATCACCGGCGTGAAGCCCGGCGCCTCGGGCAAGTAGGCGCGGCGGGCGATATCCCTTGGGCTACGCGTTCACTCGCGAGGATGTCGCCTACCTCGGCAGCGCGGCCGGTCGGGCCGCGCTGATCGAGACCGGTGCCCTCGCCCTCACCCCATCCTCGCTCCTCGAGGATCTGACGCGCCTGCGCCGCAACCGATACGCAGATCGTGCCGCGGCGCTGGTGGAGACGGTGCGCCTGCGGCGGCGGGCGGCGGCGAAGCTGGACGACGCCGGGGAATGGCTGTTCACCGACGACGCACTGCAGCAGGCGACGCCGAGTGTCGTTGCGCGGCACCGGGCTCGGCGGCTCGCCGGGCGCACGGTGCACGACGTAACCTGCTCGATCGGCGCGGAACTCGCCGCGCTCGGGCGGGTCTGTCCCGTCGTCGTCGGGAGCGATCTGGACGGAATCCGGCTCGCCATGGCCGTGCACAATCTCGGCTCTCGCACGCGAAATGTGGTGTTGGTCAAGGCGGATGCCCTGGTGCCGTGCAGCACCGCGGAGGTGGTGATCGCCGATCCGGCCCGCCGTGCGGACGGTCGCCGCACTCACGATCCCGCGAAACTGCAACCGCCGTTGCCGGATCTGCTGGCGGCGTATCGTGGCCGCGATCTCGCCGTGAAGTGCGCTCCCGGACTGGATTTCGATCGTCTCGGTGATATGGGCTGGGACGGTGAGGCCGAGGTGGTCTCGCTGGACGGATCCGTGCGCGAGGCGTGCCTGTGGTCGCGGGGGCTGGCCGAGCCGGGCGTGACCCGGCGTGCCACGGTGCTGCGGTCGGATGGGGGTCCGCTGTCCTTGACGGACGCCGAGCCGGATGACATCCCGGACCGGGCACCCGGCGCATGGATCATCGACCCGGACGGCGCGATCGTGCGCGCGGGTCTGGTGCGGCACTACGCCGCGAAATACGGCCTGTGGCAACTGGATCCCCGCATCGCATACCTGACGGGCGATGCCGTGCCCGAGGGGGTGCGGGGTTTCCGCGTGCTGGATCGCATGGACTTCAAGGAGAAGCCGTTGCGCGCCGAACTCCACCGGCGCGATTGCGGCCCGCTGGAAATCCTCACCCGCGGAGTCGATCTCGACCCGGACGCCTTGCGCAGCCGCCTCAAACCCCGGGGCACGATCCCGCACACCCTGGTGGTCACTCGAATCGGATCGGCCCCTACCGTATTTCTCTGCGCAACTCCGCCGGTTCGGTGATCTCCGGGACGCGCTACTTGTCCGGCTTGAAGACGTAGATCTCGCCGACGCGGGTGGTGATCACCACCTGGCCCTTCGCGCCGACGGAGGTGCCGGTCGTCGTGCCCTGCGCGCCGGGCAGTACCGCCGAGGCGACGGTGCTGCCGGTGGTGGTGTCGAAGGTGACCAGGTGCAGCGCGCCGCCGATCGGGGACACCGTGTAACCGGTCCCGCCCGCGGTCTGCACCGGCTGCCCGCTCAACCGCAGGTCCTTACGCTCCCAGGCGATCTCGGCACCCGTGCCCTTGTCGCGCAGGGCCATCAGGTGGCCGCCGTTGCCGCCGGGGATCAGCAGGCCGTCCTGCTCGGAGATCGCCCCCTGCGGCGAGAAGCCCAGGGGCTGGACCCATTTCGTATGGCCGTTCGACGCATCGACAGCAAGCAGGCGTCCGCTGTTGTCGCCCACATAAACCGTCTTGCCGTCCGGGGAGAGCGCGGGGCTGGTGGCGCTGCCGTTGGTCAGCATGTCGGCGCTCCACAGCTGCCGAATCTGCTTGTCCGCGTAGCGCAGTGCCACCAGCGAGGCGACGGGGGAGCCGGGCCGCCACGCCGTGGCGTAGAAGTTGCCGCTCGGATCGATGGCCGAGACGTTGGCGACCGCGCACTGCGGCCCGCCGGTCGCGCAGTCCTGCAGGCCCTGGCCGTCCTGGGGGCGCGGGAGGTCCGGGTGCGCAAGGGGATCGGGCCAGCCCAGCAGCTGGAACGTCGCGGCCATGCGGTCGCCGGTCTGCCGGCTCAGCACGTCGATTTGACCGGACTGGGTCACGGTCAGCACGTGGCTGTCACCGGTGAACTGCACCGAGATCGGCACGCCGGCAACGGGTGTGCGCCAGCGCGGCTGGCCGAGTGCATTGATCGAGTTCATGCCGCCGTCGTCGCCGACGTAGACGTTGGTGGCGCCGTCGATCGCCGAGGCGGAGTAGATCGCGCTGGGACCCATCGGATCACAGAACCGCTTGCGCCCGGTCGGCATCTGGAAGCCGAACAGCGCGCCGCTCGCGGGGGTGGGGGCGACGCAGCCGGTGTCGAGGTCCGTGGTCACGAACATTTGCCCGTCGGGGCCGACGGTGGTGGCCGCGGCGGCCGGACCGCCGATCGGCCGCGTCCAGTTCAACGTCAGGTGCCGGGATCCGGTGACCGGGCTGGCCGCGCTGTTGCGGCTGTCGTGGTAGGTGGTCGGCCAGCCCTTGCCGGGGCCCACCGTAATATTGTCGAGCGTGGTGCCGCCGCATCCGCTCAGCGTCAGCACACCCACCACCCCCAGGGCCGCGGCGGCACGAATCGCCGGGCGACGCACCGCGGACCGCGGCGACGCCTGCGTGTTCCGGAGGTCGTGCGCGGGTCGCCGGATGCTGGTACGCACCTGACCGTTCTCCCCTCTGCTCGTACGGGCCTGCACGAGACTAGCCGCACGGACCGACCGACGGCGTGCCGCCTCACTGTCTCGTCTCCAATCGGGCCGATTTCCGCGCGCGCAACTACGCCTCGCTGACGCTCGGCTCCGTCGCGCGTAAGGCAGCTGTGCCTATGGTTCGCTCCGCTCACGTCGAGGGCAGGGGAGGTGGCGGGATCGGGCGAAAGTACCCTGGTACCTCGACGACGACACTGCGGGCCGACACGGCCGCCCGATGGACGCGAGGAGCACTTCGTGACGAGCATGTGGGGCGCACCGTTGCGCGCGCGATGGCGGGGTGCGCGGCGCCGGGATCCGGAGCAGGCGCGCTTCCTGACGGTCGCCTCGCTGCGCTGGGTGCTCGCCAACCGGGCCTACACGCCGTGGTACCTGGTGCGGTACTACCGGCTGCTCAAGTTCCGCCTGGCCAATCCGCATATCGTGCTGCGCGGCATGGTCTTTCTGGGCCGTCGCGTCGAGGTCCACGCCACCCCCGAGCTGGGCCGCATGGAGATCGGGCGCTGGGTGCACATCGGCGACGGCAATGCGATCCGCTGCCACGAGGGTTCGCTGCGCATCGGCGACAAGGTGGTCTTCGGCAAGGACAACGTCGTCAACACGTACCTCGACATCGAGATCGGCGCCTCGACGCTGGTCGCGGACTGGTGCTACATCTGCGACTTCGACCACAAGATGGACGACGTCACCATGCCGATCAAGGATCAGGGCATCGTGAAGAGCCCGGTCCGCATCGGCCCGGACACCTGGATCGCGGCCAAGGTCACCGTGCTGCGCGGCACCCGGGTCGGACGCGGATGCGTGCTCGGTGCCCACGCCGTCGTCAAGGGCGACGTTCCCGACTACGGCATTGCCGTCGGCGCCCCGGCGAAGGTTGTCAAGAACCGCAAGGACGCGTGGGAGGCGGCCGCGGAGGCGCGGGAGGCGCGGGCCGCGGCCCTGGCGGATATTGAACGCAAGAAGTCCAACGGGGTCGGGGCGTCCCACGGCGGATAGCCGGGCGTCGCCGCGGGTCCGGGTGCGCGCTCGGCCGATCTGTCGGTAGGGCGGAGTACCTTCGACCGCATGAGCCCGCGGAGTGGGAAGCCCAGAGGAGATAGCGGCAGCGCGTCCCGCGTCGATGGGGAGCAGCATCGATATGTGGCACTGTTGCGCGGGATCATGCCGACCAACCCGAACATGCGTGGTGAGAAGCTGCGGGGCGTGTTCGGCGGGCTCGGGTTCAGCGATGTCGGGTCGGTGCTGGCCAGCGGCAATATCGTGTTCGGCAGTGCGGAAACCGACTGTGCCGCACTGGAGTCGGAGATCCAGCAGGCGTTGAATGCCGAACTGGGTATCGCGGGCGGCACCATCATTCGCAGCAAGCAGCAGCTGCAGGCACTGGTCGATTCGGATCCGTTCCCGGGGCTGACGCACTCCCGTGAGACGTATCTGATGGTCAGCTTTCTCAAGAGCACCGACAATGTCGGCCGCAAGCAACCGCCACCCGAGCTTGCCGAACTGGTGCGAATCGTCCGGTACGACCAGCCCGCGCGCGCCGTGCTCGCGATCATGGACAACAGTTCGCCGAGTACTCCGGCCCACATGGCATGGCTGGAGAAGGCGTACAGCAAGGACATCACCACCCGCACCTGGTTGACGGTGCACAAGATCCTCGCCAAGCTGTAGCGTTGGCGGTGCCCTCCGGCGATCCGCGGATCGAGGGGTTCACATCGGGAATGCCGGATCATCCGATGGGTAGCAGTAACTCAGCCATAGCGTCGACATGCATACCGAGAGAGTTCGTCTCGGGGGACCGCAATCGAAATAGATTGCAGCACACGAATTTTCGATAGACGTCTCACTCGGTATGTCCTCGTCGAGCCGTCTCGCGATCGGTGCGCCGTGCGCCGGATCGCCGAGGCGGGCTCGTTCGCTCGGGCGATGTTGTAGTGGGCCGTCGTTCATCGGCGAGCTAGGGGGAAAGTATGAGGACATTCAGAACACGGCTGGCCGTGGTCGTTGCGCTCGCGACCGTCGTGGTCGCGGGGCCGGCGGTGACCAGTCCGGGCGTGATCGGCCGGGCAGCCGGGCAACCGCAGCCGGATTCGCCGTCACTTGTGGCTGCGCCCAAGAAGATTCATCGTGATGCGCACGGATCGGTCCGGCAGGTGGTCCCCGATCGCCCGGTGCCTCGGCCCGGTGGGGCGGGTGGTTCCGGCCGACCCGGTGGATCAGGGCACTCCGGCGATTCCGCTGGTTCCGGCAATCCGGATGGCTTGGGTGGTCCCGGCGGTCAGGCTAGCCCGGGAGGTGCGAATCGCCGGGGAGGTCCGAATGGTTCGGGCGTTGCGAATGGTCCGGGGGATGCGAATCGCCCGGGAGGTGCGAATGGTCCAGGGGGCGCGAATGATTCGGGAGGCGCTGGCAGTTCGGTAAGGGTAGGGGGTGCGGGCGGCCCGGGAGACCTCGACGGCGTGGAAGATGCGGCTGGCCCGGGCGGCCTGAGTGGTGCGGCCGCAGCGCACGCGGCGGATATCAAACGAATCTTCGGCGCCGCGGATCGCGCGGATCTGGTGGTGCAGAAGACGTCTCGGCGCGGCCGAGGGGCGACCGTCCGGCTCACGCAATCGATCGATTCGGTGCCCGTCTACGGTGCGGGGGTCGCACTGGCGCTGCGAGCCGACGGCTCGCTACTCTCCGCAACCGGCGCCTTGGCAGAGCGCACCGCCGGTAGATATCCCTCCGGGGCGACGACTCCCACCGCGCCCGCCCGCACGACAGCGGTAACCAAGGCTGCCGAACTCGCCGGAGTCGCCGCGGAGGCGGTACGGGTGCGGGCGGCTTCGGCGGCCTGGTACGACCCCGAACTGTCCGGCAGCGGTGCGGACAAGGCCGCGGTGGCTGCGTTCCGATTCGATATCGCGGCGGGTGCGGGCGGCTGGCGAGTGTTCGTCGCGGCGGGTTCACCCGGTGTCGTGCTGGACGCATGGCAGTCCGAGGAGAACCTGAGCCGAGTCATCTGCGACGCGAACCGTCAGCGGGGGGAGGCCCGGATCGAAATTCCATGTGGCGCAGAGGGATCGTATCCGGTCGTCCGTGCCGAAGGTGCACCCCGCGTTGCCCGGAACGACGATGCGAACAAGGTCTACGACTGGATCGGCGACACCGAGAACTTCTACTCCCACAACACCGACCTGGGCAGCCTCACCGATCTGATCGGCATCGACGCCCACGACGGCCACGGCAAGGCGCTGCGTGCCACCGTGCGGGTCTGCCTGGACTCCTGCCCGTACGCCAACGCCTTCTGGTCCGACACCGAGGGTTTCGTGATGGGCACCGAGGTGTTGAGCCCCGACGTCGTGGCCCACGAGCTCACCCACGGCGTCACGGCGAAGACCAGCAACCTGGACTACGTCAACGAGTCCGGCGCCATCAACGAATCCCTGTCCGACATCTTCGGCGAATTCACCGAACTGTCCTCCCACACCAAGCATGCCGCGAAGGACCGCTGGAAGATCGGCAACGGCACCCGTCTCGGCGTCATCCGCGACATGAAGTCCCCCACGAAAACCGCCGACCCGCAACCGGATACCTACCAGGGCCCGGGCTGGTCCCCGGCTACCTACTCCGACCGCAACCGCGTCCCCGACCGCGGCGGCGTCCACATCAACAGTGGTGTAGGCAACAAACTCGCCTACCTGATTACCGACGGCGACACCTTCAACGGCCAGACGATGAAGGGCCTCGGCCTGCAGAAGGCGGCAGCCCTCTACTGGACGGTCGAAACCGAGCTGTATACCAGCGCCGACTACCCCGCCCTGGCCACCACCCTCCTCACGGCCTGCCATGAGGCCGTGGACGACAAGTCCGCCGGTTTCGCCGATTCCGACTGCGACCAGGTCCGCAAGGCCATCACCGCCGTCCACATCCCGATCTCGCAGGACCGGGCCTGAGCGCCAACCAGCTTGCTATCGTTCCTCACTATTGAAAGGACCCATCAGTGGCAACCGCATCGCTCGAGAGCAGGGTGACCCACTTGGAGCGCAGTCAGATCGACACCGCCGACCGAATCGACAAGCTTGCGAAAACGGTCGAAGACAACCACGTCAAGCTGATGGACCACATCGGTGCGGTGGTGCACGGAAGTATCAACAAACTGTCGAGCGACGTCGCGGAGGTCAAGGGCGACCTGGCGCAGGTCAAGGTCGACGTGGCGCAGGTCAAGGTCGACGTGGCGCAGGTCAAGGTCGACGTGGCGCAGGTCAAGGTCGACGTGGTGCAGTTCAAGGACGACGTGGTGCAGTTCAAGGACGACGTGGTGCAGGAGTTCCGTGCGGTGCATGAGAGGTTCAGCGCGGTCGACGAGAGGTTCACTGCGGTTGATCAGAGGTTCGATGCGGTCGACGAGAGGTTCGCTGCGGTTGATCAGAGGTTCGATGCGGTCGACAAGAGGTTCGCTGCGGTCGATCAGAGGTTCGATGCGGTCGACAAGAGGTTCGCTGCGGTCGATCAGAGGTTCGATGCAGTCGACAAGAAGTTCGACACAGTCAACTCCATACTCCAGGGGCAAGATGCGATCCTGAAGTCTCAGACGCAGATGCTGACGGCGATCCTCGAGCGGCTCCCGTTGAAGGAGTAAGGCGCAGGTGAGCCCCCGTGGATGCCGGGGGCTCACGCTCGCCCGGCGTCCCACCCGGACAAGCACCCGGCCCCTGTCCGGGTTCCGTGGCCGAGGCCCGTACCGCGCCACGCCGGACATCCGGCTAGGCGTATCCCCACTCGACCCGGTAGCATCGCCCACGCCCGCGTGTACTGCGGTCGGGGGGCGGTAGCTCAGTCGGTTAGAGCCGCGGACTCATAATCCGCTGGTCGTGGGTTCGAGCCCCACCCGCCCCACAAATCCCCTTCTACCAGCGGAAACGCTGATACGGTTCAGTCGGGTCGATCTAGAACGGCGCTTGTTCAGCTCTAAACTTTGCGGGTACTGGTCATCGATTCCCAGCTCATCGTCGAGACCGACGCCCGAGACGACGAGCAGGACGACGGCCTGCGCGCGATCACCCTCGACCGGGACGTCCAACGCGCGATCAGCGCGGGTGTGCGCCGGGCGCGTGCCGGCGGATTGGCGATCGGCGGCCGGATCGAGGGCCTGCTCTACGTCGGTCCGGTCGAGGGCGGCGGCTACGGCCGTATCTACGACCTCGGCGCCTACATCGCACCCGCCGCCTAGCGATCCCCACTCACCAGAGCCCCCGGCCCGTGATGAACGGGCCGGGGGCTCTGTCATGTCCGAGATTCTCGGCTGCTCGGCTACATCGGGACCGAAGATCCGTGCCGGGGGATTCCCTGAAGCGTTTCCCCAGTTCAGAACGCCGGAGTCTATGGCCATTGACCTATGGAGTGATGGAAGTAACGTAAACGTCGTAGGAGTCGATGGCTGCGGCGCCGTCGCTGACGTGGCCGTTATTCCTGACGACAACGTCGAGGAAGAAGCTGGTTGTGGGCTCACCGGGGTCGCCCTGACTACGTGTGGCCATCTGTATCACCTCGGCAAACACGGGTGCTCCCGAACCTGAGGCTGCCTGGACAGTGACGGAAATGGCGGCGTTGCCGAGCCGATCATCCGGGCCAACCATGAAGAAGACCGTCCCGTCGGGCGGAATGGTCTGGGGCTGGGGTCTCTCGACCTTGAAACAGGAGACGGTGGCCATGATTTATTCTCCCTCCGTTGCCCGAATGTGGTTGCCGTCACAATAGTGCACGCACGGTCTAGCCCGCCAGCAAACCCGCAGCGTCAATGGCGCCGGTGAAGAGGCGCGCCGTGTCCGGGGTGGAAATGGCCGACCTGCTATCGGCGCCGATCGACCCAGTGAACCGGTGGCGATCTCATCAGGTCCGGATGATGATCATCATTAGCATGCCGGGCGGACTTCGGTGCGGACGGTGCTGGCCGGCACCACCTGGTTGGCCGACCCGGTTATTGCAGCGCAGTTCGACGTTCAGCCCGTGCTGCGGAACACGCTGTTATCGCCGGGGCTTCTGTCGGACATGCTTCGGCTGTTCGGCGCATCGGCTTCGGATCCTCCCCGACTGCTCCCCCGGCCCCTTCCTCCGAAGGCTTTCCGTGACCGGACAGCGGGTTGCTCAAGGGTGGCCGCAGGCCATCGCCGCAGGCGACGCGACGCCGGCCGTTGTCGCTGCCCTCCCCGATCTGGCGGGCATCGGCCAGGGCGTGCGCGGCCTCGTGTAGCAAGTGCCCAGGACCTCCCGGGTGCCGGCGGCCAAGCCTTCTGCGCCGACGAACAACTCCGGTAGCCACACCCCGTGCTGTTCCCACCGGGATGGACCGAAATGCCCCAGCCGCAGCCCGCGGCCGCGTCCCTGCGACCCGGACGCCATCGCGACCACGACATTCGGCGCCTCCGGATGCCGTACACGGATCGATTCCCACACCGCATCCAGCGCCGTCGCCAACGGGCCACCAATAGCCATCTCACGACCTCCAAGTCGAAATCACTGCGTAAGAGGGAAATTCCCGCGTAGGAAGGGAAACCGGGACACCGGTCAGAAGAAGGGGATGCCTCGATTCTACCTGTTTCACCTCTTACGCGGTAGAGATCCGTTGGCGCAGTGGATGATTGATGATCAACGACGACGGGCGGCGACGGCCCAGATCTGTCGGTCCCCGGTTATACCGTTGGAGGATGGAGAAATTCAGCAGCTCCACCGATAACACCGACGCCGCTGGATCCGATGCAGCACCGTCCAGTCACACGACCGGGGGCCGGTCTGTGCGGGTGCTGGAAGAGGTGTGGGCGGAGATCCGGTTCCGGCACCCCGACCTGCCGCCGGTGGCCGTGGTGGTGGGCTCGGGCTCGGCCGGCAACTCCTCACTCCGGTTTGGGCAGATTCGAGCCAGGTCGCTGGCGAGTCCACGGCAGCCCCGTCGCCGAGCTGTTCATCGCCGCCGAGGGATTCGTCACCGAACCCCACTATGTGCTGGGCACGATGCTCCACCACGCCGCGCACGCAATCGCCTGCGAGCGAGAAGTCATCGATGCCAGCCGCGCTGGCGCCTACCACAACAGCCATTTCCGCAGCATTGCCGAACAGCTCGGACTGACTGTCACCCGTCACCGAACCCAGGGATGGTCCGAAACCACCGTGCCCGCGCACACCCGCAGCGCCTACAGTGCGCAGCTGGCGCAGCTCGCCGCCGAGATCGGACCACACCGCCGCATCCAACTGGCACCGGCCACGGTGACAGAAACCGGGACACCTCGAGCAACCCGCAACGGACGATCACTGACCTGCGCCTGCACACCGCCGCGGCGGCTGCGCGCCTCCGACCGATCCATCGCAGGAGGCCCGACCCTGTGCGGACTCTGCGGTCGCGAATTCCTCAACGACCACTGACCGCACCCCTGACGGCGGGGCATGTCGGTAACAATCAGCTGAGAGGCGAAAACATATGCAGCGCAATCAATACGGTGCCCTCTGCGTCGAATGCTCGCAGGGAGTAGCAGCCAACCACGGCTTCATCTACTCCCGCCCGCCCGCAACCTGGTCGTGTGCGACGACTGCATCTATCGCATTTACGGCCTGAACAAGGGTTGGCTGGCGCCACTTCAACCGCCGACGACGGACTGAGGATCGAGAGGTGCAGAAGTCGCTACCAATTCGCGGCCAAAAACCCGCACCTCGAAACGGCGAAACTCGCTGATAGACATACGTGCCAGCGGCTGTGCATCTCCGTGCAGCTTGAGATGGAAGACCTTAGTTGTGCTGTCCCGGGAGATTGGTTACACGGGTCTGGGTGGACCGCGCCCAACGCAGCCACTACCAGCGACGATCCTGACTCACACTGTCCTGTGCCAGTGAGGGTCGCGATCCGGCGCAGTCCGGCCCGCCGCCGCAGGCGTTGAAACTCGTCGCTGTACCACTCCGGCCGGACCGGAGTCCCGTCCTCGTGTACCGCGATCAGCCGATCGTCCGACCACGGGATCCCGAGTGCCAGGCATTCGGACATCTGCCGTGCTTCAAGGCGCGCAACGCCTCCGCGAGGTCAGGTGGGGGCTGCCCTAGCCCCGACAGCAAAGAATCGTTGCGGCCATTGTCGGTTTCGATGCCGAGGTACTCAGCGTGCGCCGTTGATCAGTGTCCTCAAGATCATGAAGATGGCGGCTATGGCGAAGCAGGAGAGTCCGACGACCCATACCGTGAACATCTGCCGCATCGGTATCAGCTTGCCTACCCACCCTGCGTCCAGGTCCGCAATGTCCTGCTGCTTCTCGAAGGCGTGGCCATGTACGCCCAGGTTTCCCGCACTGAGTTCGCCCTGTTCGAAACGCTCCAACCAGAGCGCATCCCTGCGTCCGGCGAGGCGATGGCTTGCCATGAGCATGATCGAGATGATCGAAACGATCAGCGCGAGAAGCGATGAAGCGATCCGCGCAACGGGGTCGTTGCCCGCACTCATCGAGATGCTGAACAAGAAGGCCTGCGCGGTCAAGCTGAGGGCAGGCACCTGCCAGAGCAGATTTTCGTATTGGAGATGTCGGTTCGCCACGGCCTCGTAGAGCATCGTCAATTCGAGCGAACGCCGCGAAGATGACTTGTCCACGCCAGGTACTCTTGCACAGCCGTGCAGGCCCCCCGGAGGTTTGTCACTTCCGACACACCTTCGTGTTTTCGCTCGGATCGTGGCTGCCCAGGATCAATCGGGCTCCGCACGCCGTTTGTCGATCAGCCCGGCGCGGGTCAGGAGGAGACCGCTGACCACGAGCACCCAAGCCGGAAAGGCCAGCGTCACCCATCGGCTCAGGTCACTGGCGATCAGCAGTGCCAAAGCCGTCAAATAGCTGAGGCCGACGAGCCAGCGGGGCATCAGCCTGGTCTTCAGCCAGATCGTGGCGAGCGAGATCATGAACACCGCGGCCATGCGGAGCGCATAGGTCTGGCTCGCCGAAATCAGCACCATCCTGCCGAAGCGGATCACCTCGGCGCGGGCGGCCGGGTCGGCGGCGCCGGTGTTGCCGGCCACCAGACCGGCGGCAACAGCGGTGGCGACGAACATCATCGCCAGGAACAGTAGCCCGCTGCCCAAGAATACCGACAGGAAGAACCGGTCTTCGTAGCGCCCGAATCCGTCGCGCACGACGCCGATGAACCACAGGAAGCTGATGCCGGCGAAGGGCATCAGCACCGTCGCCGTGGTGATCGCGCCGTGCCGGCTCTGCAGCCACTGCGTCGAATCCTCAACGTGTTCAGGCATTGTGATTCGGATCAAGACCAGCGTGGTACCGAGCAAAACCGCAAAGAGCACTCCGGCCAGTGCCGCGGCGCGCGGCGTTGACAATTCCCTCAGGGGCGGCGCAGTCTTGATGTGTTCTGACGGAGTCGGCATGCGGCCATCCTTCCAAAGTCGGGTGCCTGCCGCCGGAATTTCCGTGCATATCGCGATTCGTACAGTGCGGCCGGGCAGCGTCACAAATCGACAACAAGTTCTCGACGATGTCCTCACTCGACGGACGGAATCGGATTCTGGCGCCATAGGCCGTGTCCGAGACGGTTCGATAGTTGACATACTGCGATGGCGAAAGCAGGTGACCACAACATGTCGACCGCCGATCAAGACTGGAGCAAACCAGCGGCGATGGCGATTCCCCAGGACGGCTACTTCGAGCTGCAGCGGGGCAGATACGGCCCGATCTATCCACGAACTCCGGCCTGCTATGGGTTCTCGATCATCGCCAAGGTGAAACCGGGCCGGGAGGAGGCCGTCCGCGCATACGGCAAGCAGATCGAAGACGCGGTAGCGGCCAGCCCGGACGTGCTGGCGCCACTGCGGCTGCATTATCTGCGGTGGGTCTTGTTCGACGTCGGTTCGGGCCTGCATTTCCAATATCAAGGCATCTTCGACACGGATTTCGACAAGTATACCGAGGACGCCGTGATGCTGTTCGCGCAAACCGGCATAACCACCGTTTTCACCAACCTCGAGGGATTCCCCGAGGACTGGAAGGAAAACCCGGAAGCCTTCGTGAAATTCGTTCGCGAACATCAGTTCCCGAGTTTCCTCGAGTACGGCGAGTACCCGTACGTCACAGCTGACGAGATCAAGAAGGCGTTGCGGTTGAAGGCCGCGTTCTCCGACATGCTCGATCAGATGCAGTGACCGCCGGCATGCTCGAGCTCGACGATATTCAGCACATCCTGTTGACCCGGACACCGGCGATGACCGGCCGCTACGAGTTCCTGTCCTTCGACGATCCCGCCGGGGGCCGGGCCTGGTTGACTGCGCTGCTGGACCGAGTGCAGTCGGCCGCGGACGTGCGCACCACTATCGATAGCTCTACACGTTGGGTCACACTGGCCTTCACCTGGAACGGACTGCGGGCGCTCGGCCTGCCCGAGCCGGCGCTTGCCACCTTCCCCGACGAGTTCCGGGAGGGCATGGCCGCCCGGGCAGACATCCTGGGCGACACCGGCGCCAATCATCCCGACAACTGGGTGGGCGGGCTGGCCGGTGACGACCTGCACGCCATCGCAATCCTGTTCGCGCGCACCGAGGCCGACCGACAGCGAAGCACGGCCGAACACGAAAAACTGGTGTCCGGCTGTCCCGGTGTGCGCGTGTTGTCGTTCCTGGATTTGAACGCAACACCGCCGTTCAATTACGCCCACGACCACTTCGGGTTCCGAGACCGGTTGTCCCAGCCCGTGATCGAAGGATCCGGGGAAGAGCCGACTCCAGGCTCGGGCGCGCCGCTGCAACCCGGGGAATTCATCCTGGGCTACCCCGACGAGCACGGGCCGCCCCACGGGCTGCCGCAGCCGGAGGTCCTGTCCCGCAACGGGAGTTACATGGCCTACCGGCGACTGCAGGAACATGTCGGCGCATTCCGGAACTTCCTGCACGAAAACGCCGACACCCCGCAAGGGCAGGAACTACTCGCCGCCAAACTCATGGGCCGGTGGCGCAGCGGCGCGCCGCTGGTGTTGTCCCCGGACCATGACGATCCCGAACTGGGCGCAGACCCGTTGCGTAACAACGACTTCAACTACAAACAAATGGATCCGCACGGTTATGCGGTGCCGTTGGGCGCGCATGCGCGGCGACTCAATCCGCGCGACACCGCGGTGAACATGAACCGGCGCAGGATGATTCGCCGTGGCGCCACCTATGGGCCAGCGCTGGCGCCGGAAGCATCCGACGACGGCGCGGACCGGGGAATAGCCGCGTTCATCATCTGTGCCGACCTGGTCCGCCAGTTCGAGTTCGCCCAGAACGTCTGGATCAACGACAAGACCTTTCACGAACTCGGCAACGAGCACGACCCCATCTGCGGCACCCAGGACGGCGCCCTGGAGTTCACGGTCCCGAAACGGCCGATCCGCAAGGTATATAAGAGCCTGCCCGCCTTCACCAGCCTCAAAGGCGGCGCGTACTTCTTCCTGCCCGGTATCCGCGCCCTGCGCTACCTGACCACGCTCGACAGTGAGAGGTGACCTCATGAGCAGCCTGTCAGCGGCACGTACCTACAACCAGAGCCACATCCTGCGCACCGCCGACGGACGGCGGCGGATCAGCATCTACTGGACGTGGAGTTACCCGTGGGAAGCCCAACGCAATCCCGCCGAAATCTACAACCGCTTTTCCACGATGACCGAAGTTCGCAACGTCGCATGGCCGGGCTACGAAACCACCGAATACGACGCCGCACATTTCCTGCAGGGCATCGCCGGCACGCTCGAACTGTTCCACCGCTCGACACTCGGCTTCCAACAGCTGGCCGGAGAGGTCACCGGTCATCCCGTCGCGGCATTCCAGCGCATCGACCAGGCCGGCTACACCTTGCCCATCGACGAGCGGATCCTGGCCGACACCGACACGCTGATGGTGTTCGGGCTCGACCACCTCCTCTCCGAACAAGAGGCCGCACCCGAGGAAATCGACGCCCTCCGCGAGTGGCTGCACCGCGAGGGCACCTGCCTGCTGCTCGCGCCCCACCACGACGTCGGATTCACCGACGACAATGCGCAGCGACAAATCGAGTACCTGCATCACGGCGACCCGCTGGTGCCCCGGCAGCAACGATTCGGCCAGTACACCCGCTCGCTGATGAACGCGCTCGACGTGCCGGTGTACAACACCTGGGGCCTACGCCCGGCGGTCGTCGACGGCACCACCGAGATCGCCCCCGTCACCGCATACCGCGACCTGGACAGCCCCCGGCTCCTGGACAGCGTCACCACATTCAACTTCCACCCCCACCTGCCGCACTACGAACTCACCGCACCGGAAAGCGACTCGCTGCGGGTGCTGGCCCGCCAGCGCGTCGACCCCACCCGCCCCCACCCCTTCACCGCGGCCGGGAATACCGAATTCAACGCGCTGATCTGGATGCCACCCACCGGCCCCCGCGCCGGCGACATCCTGCTCATCGACTCGACGAACTTCACCACACTCTTCGGCGGAACCGACAGCCTGAAGAATCTCTGGCACAACCTCGCCACCATGAAATGAAAAGCGAAGCCGCGGAACACTAGCTGTACTTCGACCACCAGGCGGGTCAGCAGTACCTGCACTCGGAAAAACCGTTAGCGAGATAGACCCCGCGGCGGCGGGACTGTAAAACAACGACTCTGTCTCACTTTCGGTGGTTCGGTGGTGTCGAGTGGCACGATGTCCGTGTGTGTGAGGTGAATGTGCCTGCTGCCGTGGTGTTTTCGGGGTTACTGCCGCTGGTGATGGAGGACGTGGTCGACGAGGGTAGGCAGGTTGTGGTGTGGGCGCGGACGCCCGACGATCCAGTCTCGTGTCCGGGCTGCGGCGCCGAGTTGGCGCGAGTGCACAGCTATCACTGGCGGACGGTAGCTGACGCTCCACTCGACGAGCGTCCGGTAACGGTGAACGTAAAGTGCTGCGGCAGCCTGTCGTTGGGCAGCAGCTCTTCCGCGAGATCAAGGCGCTCGGCTACACCGGCGGGCTGAATCTGCTCTACCGCTACGTCAACGAAGGCCGGAGAGAACGTGATTGCTACACAGGCAGTGGTTTGGGGTGGCGAATAGCGCCACCGCGAGGGCGGCAGTACGCGGTCCGCACCATTCCGCAAAGTCCGCTCCCACCGCCGCAGTGCCCTGCGGTTCTACTGTGACTACCACAAGGGATCACCGTGGATCGTGTTCGCGCCGCTGGTGGCGGCCGGACTGAAAATTCGTGGTTTGCCGGCGTTGACGCTCTTGCGTTGAATGTGGTTGCGGCTCAGGCCAACAGCTCGATGCTCATGCGTCGGCGGTGACGGCTCCGAATGCTGAGCGGTGTTGCCGCACAAAGTTTCGGAAGGTCAGCGGGGGGCGGCCGCTGGCCGCTGCGAGGGCCGAGGGGTCGATGTCCTTGCGCAAGATCGTGGTGTTGTCCTCGCACGTCTTTGCCTGGGTGGTGATGTGCTGGATCATGGCGTGGTTGGGCAGGCCCCCGGAGTGGGCCAGCAGCTGGCGGCTCCAATCGTTCGCGGTGATGTACTGATAGCGGACTTCGCGCCCGGTTTCCTCGCTGATGATGTCGGCGATCTGATGCTGGGAGAGCAGCTCATGGCCCGGCGGGTAGATGATTGGGGTGTTGGCGTGGTGTTGCGGGTCGAGCAGGGCGGTCGCGCACAGATCGCCGGCGTCGGCGGCGCTGATCCAGGCCGGGCGGGCATCGCCGAAGCAGTTGGCGAATACGCCGGTCTCTCTGATCGCGTCGGAGTGCAACAACAGGACATTCTCGTAGAAAAACGCGCAGCCTCGCACCGAGGTGAAATTCACCCCGAGCTGGAGCAACAGCTCATCGGCGAGGGCATGTTCTCGGGCGATTCCGCTCGCGGCGTTGTGGTCGGCCGCGCCGTTCCCCATCATCACGACATGCGGCGAGGAGCCTAGCTCGCGGATCACCGACGCCACATTCGCCAGCGCGTCCACAATGCCCGCCGCGACCGGATACGCGACATACACCGAACCGGCTCCATCCAGCGCGGGGAGCAAAGTCCGGCGGTCGTGCAGGTCGCCGACCAGGGTTTGCACCCCGGATTCGCGCAGCCGCTGGGCGCGGTCGTCGTCGGAGCGCACCAACGCCCGCACTAGCCGCCTCGCCGTTTGCAGCCGCTCGACTACCCGGGCTCCGGTGCCGCCATGGCGGCCCGTCGCTCCGATGACCAGCACCGTTTCCTGATCGCTTGTCGACGCAGTCACGCTGGTACCCTCCTCCCTGGATCTGATTTCAAGACTCAGGGTACCAAGGCTGGGTAGCATTGTCAAACTCTGCTACTATTGGCTCATGACCAGGAGTTCTGTTGATCTCGAGGAGGCCGGGCCGGCCAGCTTTGAGGAGTTGCGGGTGCGGGACTGCTCGATCAAGCGCACCCTGGACATCATCGGGGAGAAGTGGACGCTGCTAGTGCTCCGCGAGGCGTTTTACGGCGCGCGCCGCTTCGAGCAGTTCCTCGCAAACGTCGGCTGCGCGCGGACCCTGCTGAGCGAACGACTCGCCACGCTCGTCGAGCACGGCGTGCTGCAACGCGAGCCATATCGCGAAGCCGGACAGCGTGAACGCCATCAATACCTGCTCACCGAAAAAGGTCATGACTTGTTCGCGGCCTTGGTCGTATTGATGCAGTGGGGGGACCGATGGGAAGCCGGTCCGCAGGGAGGGCCCGTAGTGGTCAGGCACCGCGAGTGCGGCCAGCCGGTGCACGTGGAGCTGCGCTGCGCGCACGACCATCGCGTGTTCGAGGTCCAGGAAACCGAATCCGGGCCCAGGCCCGGCTTGACTGATCTGCCCAACAGCCAACCGTCCGAGCGATAATGAAGATCAACGGCGCCTGCGCTGTGCGATGACACTGCTCATCGGCCCGCGCTGACAACTCGGGACTGTTCCCCTGGTTGTTCCCAGCCGTGGTACCCCGGGACGAGCAGTTAAGCTCGCCGAATGTCGTTGAACCCGATCATGTTGGGCCTGCGGTTTCTGCTCGAGCTCGCTGCAGTCGCCTCGTTCGGGATCCTCGGGTGGCGGGAGTTCGATGCGCCATGGCGGTATCTGCTGGTACTGATCTTGCCGATTGTGGTGGCTACGGTGTGGGGGACGTTCGCGGTGCCGGGGGACCCGAGCCGGAACGGGCAAGCAACGATCGCAGTACCCGGTGCAGTGCGACTCATGATCGAGATCGCTGTGCTGGGGGGCGGAGTGGTGGCTTTGTGGGCTGCCGGACTGTCGACGGCGGCGCTGCTGTCCGCCGTCTCGCTCGTGATTTACCAGGCCCTCGCCTACGACCGGGTGGGCTGGCTGCTCGGCCGCTGAACCAGCAAAATCGATGATGATCGCCGCCGCACCCGTTCGGGCTGCTATCCGCCGATTGACCTTCACCGCCGCAGCGCCGAGTAGGAAAATTCCATGCTCGAATGCGATCGATATCGTGACACAATCGGAGAATCGATGAATTCTCCCGATCGCGGGGCCGCCCGGCCGACGGCGCACGCAGCCGGTATGGTCGCGGCGTATTCGAATGTGCGGCAACGACAGCCCTGGATCAGCATGGTTGCCGGGCTTTCTGCTGGTGCCGCTGAAAGGGTGCCATCAAATCTCCGAGCCGGTTGATCTGGGCGTGCCGCCGGTGGGGGCATTCGAGTTCACCCGGGCGCCGCCGGAAAAGCGTTCACCGACTCCAAGACCAGGCTGACGCGACTTCGGGTATCGGAAGCTGCCGTCTACCGCACCATTTACGTCATCGCAGTTGGCACACCCATGCCCTGCCGGCCAACCTCAGAACCTGACTGCCATCGGGTACCGTCGACCTCCTGCTGCCGGGGCGAGCGCAGCGTGCGCACGAATTGCGCGACGGCAGTGCCGATTTCGTCGGGGGTGTCCTCCTGGACGAAGTGCAGTCCGCTGACGGTGGTCTCGGTGAGGTTCGGCCACGAGCGGATGAGGTCGCGGATGCGGCCCTGGACGATGGCCCCGGGTTCGGCGTTGACGAAGAGTTTGGGCACATCGCTTTCGGCCAACCAGTTGCGGTAGTCGTTGACCACCGATGTGACGTCGGCGGGCTCGCCGTCGATGGGGATGTTGCGCGGCCAGGACAATGTCGGCCGACGCGACTCACCCGGGTTGATGAACGGCTGCCGGTAGTGGTCCATTTCTTCGTCGCTGAGCCGGCGCGCCATCCCTGCGGGCAGAACTTCTTCGATGAAGATGTTCTGCTCCAGCACCATGGTCTCGCCCTTCGGTGATCGAAAGCGCCTGAACAAGCCGCGGAGATCCGATGGGAACTCCGACCAGCTGATTGGGGTGACGCTGGCTTCCATGAACGCGATGCCCTGTATGCGGTCACGATGCTGGTTGGCCCAATCGAAGCCGAGCACTGAACCCCAATCGTGCAGCACGAGTGTCACGTTGTCGCCGAGATCCAGTGCATCCCAGAGCGCGAACAGGTAGTCGCGCTGTTCGGCATAGTTGTAACGGTCCGGACCCGACGGGTGCAGTTTGTCCGACTTGCCCATACCGATCATGTCGGCGGCGACGAGACGGCCCAGTCCTTCCAAGTGTGGCATCACGTTGCGCCACAGGTAGGACGACGTGGGGTTGCCGTGCGCAAAGACGATGGCATCGCCGTCGCCCTCGTCGATGTAGGCCATCCGGTTTCCGTTGACCTCGCGATAGTGCAGTTGCCCGTAAGGTTTTGCCCCGACCATGCGTATCTCCTCATTTGCTTTTTGTGGACGTGGGGGCGGCTCATTACGTTCGTGGTGACGGCAACGAGCTACTTCATCAGCCCCCGCGTGTCTGATCAGATGGCGGTAAAGCCGCCGTCCACCGTCACGGTCGCACCGGTGAGGTAGCTCGCTTGCGGCGACGCCAGGAAAACAATCGCTTCGGCGATCTCGGCTGGGTTCGCGGTCCGGCCCAACGGCGTCGCGGAGCCCAGCTGTTCCAACCCGTCGCCGAACGTGCCGGCGGCGCCGTCGGTGCGGGTGGGCCCGGGCGCCACGGTGTTGACGCGAATCCCGTTGGCGCCGAACGCCGCCGCCCAGGACCGGGTGAAGGATTCGAGTGCCGCCTTGGCGGCCGCGGTGACCGGCGCGAAGGGGACGCCGACTGACGCGCCCATCGAGGAGATGTTGACGATGGCACCCGATCCCCGGGCGATCATCCCTGGCAGTAGCGCCGCGGTCAGAAAGAACGGTGCACGCACGTCGACGTCGAACATCGTGTCGAACGACTCGACGTCCTGCTCCAGTGTCGGAGCGGCCGTGAGCGAGGCCGCGTTGTTGACCAGCACGTCCACGTCACCGGCCTGTTCGGCCAGGCGTCGAACGGATCTGATGTCGTTCAGGTCGGCGGCGATGAACTCGGCACGTCCACCCTCTGCCTCGATCGCCGCGACGGTCTGCGCGCCTCGTTCGGTGTCGCGCCCGGTGATGACCACGCTGGCGCCGCGGCGAGCGAACAGTTTGGCGGCTTCCTGCCCTATTCCGGCGGTCGCGCCGGTCACCAGCACCCGTTGGTCCGGTAGTTCCATTACGCGCTCCTCGGTTGAGTCCGCTTTCCAGACTCAGGGTAGAGCGAGCTGAGTAGTATTGTCAAACTCTGCTAGTGGGCCGGGCCAGTGGGGAGATCGATGGGAAGCCCGCCCCCAGGGAGGCCCGGTGGCGGTCAGCCGCCGCGACTGCGGCGAGCCGGTGCACATGGAGGTGCGGTGGGCGGGCGCGCGGCGCCGACTGGCGCTTTCCGGTTCGGCCACTGCCATGCGGCTCAGCCTGGGGATGCCATGTCCGATCCGACGACCGCCGCCCACGAGGCCGAGACCCCCGATATCAACAGCTGGAACGCCCGAATCGTCGCCGAGGTCCGGGCGAACGCCGGGTATGCGGCGTGGAGCAGCGAAGCGGAGTTCGCCGCGGGCCGACCGGTCCCACCCCGCATGCCCGGTTTCGGCGAGGCCATGCCGCTCATCCTGGTCCATCACATCGGGGCCGAGACCGGGCGTGCACGGATCAGCCCGTTGTTCTATCTACCGGTCGGCGACAGCTGGGCTGTCTTCGCCACCCATGGCGGCAGCCCGCACCATCCGGCGTGGTTTCGCAATCTGATGGCGAACCCGCGGACCACCGTCGAGGCGGGCGCGGAAACGGTACCGGTCGTGGCCCGGCTCGCCGAAGGCGCGGAGCGCGAACGGATCTGGGCGCAACAGATAGCGCTCGTCCCGAAGTTCGCCGAGTTCGAGGCGGCCGCGGGCACGCGCATCCCGGTCGTTGTGATGCAACGAGTTCAGGGGAACGAAGCGCACACATAGCCGGGAATCAGCGGTGGCGGGCACGGCCTCGAGCCTGTGCCCGCTCATCGGCATCAGCGCGTTCTAGAAAGTTGCGGTGGTTCCGCGTGGACTTGGGCCAACGCATGAGCTACCTGTCAACGACCGGCGATTGGCCATATTTACTTGAACAGGCCATGAATAGGCGCTTTTCCTTCTGATGGGTTTCGTCGATCATGGTTGAGCAGTGGCTTTGGGCGATATGTCCGTGCCCGCCTACTCGCCCACGGCGAACTCGTGCAGCGCGGCCTGGGTGATGGTGCGGGCGGTGCGTTGGAGGCTGGCGATTGCCTGGTCGGTATTCAGGCCGCACAGGTCGGTAAGGGAGAACAGGGCGTCGGCGCTGACGACGGCCGCCAGGTCCTGTTTGAGCTGGATCAGACGCGCTGCGGTCGCCGGGGTGTCGGCGGGGAGCACCGGGTCGAGGGCCTCGTCGATGAGCCCGAAGCGGAAGCCCGGACGTTCGCGCGCCCGGGGCGGGTTGACGACGGTGGCGGCGATGACGGCGCGGACCGAGCCCTGGTAGGCGACGACGCGCCGAAGGAGGAATTCCGTGGCGAACTCGAGGCGCGCCAGCGGATCGGTGTTCCCGACGACCGGCACGAGGGCCTCGGCGGGTGTGGGCCAGGTCCCGGTGAGGGCGGTGTTGATCAGTTCCACGAGTTCGGAGAAGTGGCGGTAGGCGGTCGCGTCGGAAACCCCTGCCTTCTCGGCCACCTCCGGCATCGTCACCGCGGAGCCCGAGGCCATCAGCTCGCGGCAGGCATCGATGAGCGCCGCACGCGTGCGGCGCTTCTGTTCGGTGCGGGTCACCCTCTCGCCCTTGGTCATCGCGGGCCGTCCTCCTCGTCGGTGGTGCTGGTCGCTCGATTCTGCACCAGCCCGAATGTGCGAGTGTCAGCGCAACCCATCTTACGCGACTTCACTTGCGCGAGTTAACTCGCGCGAGTAGGTTCTTGCTTACCGCAACATGAGGAGTGACACATGGCAGAGGTATCGGTCGTCGGACCCGACGGTGGCGAATCGATCGGCATCGGGACCACCCGGGTGCGGATCCTCGAGGACGGCAGCAACACCGAGCATCGGCTCGGAATGGCGGAGATCATCGTGGCGCCGCACACCGACGGGCCGCCACAGCACCGCCACGCGCGGCACGACGAAGGCTTCTACGTCGTGTCCGGAACGGTCACGTTCACCGTCGGCACGGAAAAGCACGAGGCGCCGCCCGGGACGCTGATCATGGTCCCGCCGGGCGCGCCGCACACCTTCGCCAACCTGACCGACGGCACCGCAGTCATGTTGAACACCTTCACTCCGGATCTGTACGTGCAGTACTTCCGCGACCTGCGCGACATGATCGCCGCCGGCGGTCAGCCCACCCCGGAGGCGATCGTCGGGGTGATGCGCAACTACGCGACCGAACCCGCCACCGAACACGCCTGATTCCCACAATCGACCGGAGTGCCTTCATGACGACCACCCATTCCGTCCGCCTCGACGACGGCGATTCCGTAGAACTCACCGTGACCACCTACGGCTCGGGCCGGCCGGTGCTGCTGCTACACGGCGGCGCGGGCCCGCAGTCGGTCACCACCTTCGCCGAGAAGCTGGCCGCCGCAGCGCAAGTCGAGGTCCTGGTGCCGGTCCACCCCGGCTTCGACGGCACCGCCCGCCCGGAGGGGCTCACCACGATCGCCGGGCTGGCCCGTCTCTACGCGGCCCTGCTGGACAAGCTGGAACTCGACGGCGTCACGGTCGTCGGCAACTCGATCGGCGGCTGGATCGCGGCCGAACTCGCCCTGCTCGCCGCTCCCGGCGTCGCGGGCGTCGTCCTGGTCGACGCCGCGGGCCTCGACCTCCCGCAGGCCCCGATCGCCAACTTCTTCGGTCTCACCCTGGATCAGGTCGCCGACCTGAGCTACGCGAACCCGGACGCCTTCCGCATCGACCCCGCGCAACTGCCGCCCGAGCGCCAGGCAATGATGGCCGCCAACCGCGAAACGCTGCGCGTCTACGGCGGCACGACGATGACCGACCCGTCGTTGCTGGGACGCCTGCCCGATGCGACCACCCGGGCCCTGGTGGTGTGGGGTGCGGCGGACCGCATCGTGCCGCCCGAGCACGGCGTCGCCTACAGCGAGGCACTGCCGAACTCGCGCTATGTGCTCATCGAGACCGCGGGTCACCTGCCGCAGCTCGAGACCCCGCAGCAGCTGCAGGATCTCCTCGTAGAGTTCACGACGTCCGTGAACGCCGAAAACGCTTAATTAGCACCGCTTTTCAGGAAGTGCATCGCTGGCATCTATATACCTCGACCGCCGCGATCACGGTGCCGCATCCGCCCACCACAAAAGCCGTCGAACCGACCGCTGGTAGTCGTGGCCAAGTATCCGGGGCCGAACGAGCCCGAGTGATTCGAATTGCTGCTCGACCCGGACGTGCGGGATCGGATGGATAGCGCAGGCTCATCGTGTTCGCCGGTACTGCGCCGTGATGTCGTGCGAAGATGTGAATCGCCGCCCCGATGCATACGCATCGGGGCGGCGAATTCCGTTGTGCGACTGTGCAATCAGGCGATCAGGGGTGCACCGACCGGGAGCTGTATTTTGCCGCCGATGCCCTTGGCTACTCCGGCGGCCGAGGCGTACCAGGCGGTCAGGGCGGTGATCACCCCGATGTAGCCGCCGAGCTTGACCCAACCGGAGCTGGTCGCGAAATTCCCTGCGAACAGCACGATCTCGGTCAGTTCCAGGGTGAGGAAGACCGCGAAGACCGCCATGTTCACCTGCAGGGCCAGGACCATCATGTAGGTGTTGAAGATCGCGAAGGCCAGCAGGATCCAGCCGAGGTCGTGCGAGGCCTGCGCCGCGGTGGCGTGCGGCGCGACGAGCCGCGCCCACAGGCCCAAGCCGATCCAGAAGCCGCCGTAGGTGGAGAACGCGGTCGCGCCGAAGACGTTCTTGTTCTTGAATTCCCACATGCCCGCGAGCAGCTGGCACAGGCCGCCGTAGGCGAAGGCGTAGCCCACCCAGGCGTCGCCCGACGCGGCCGTGGCCCAGCCGGCGTTGACCGCCGATAGCAGGAATGTGGTCAGGGCAAAGGCGCCCAGACCCAGCGGTCCGGGATCGGCGATCGAGGGAGTGGACGGAGCAGTGCGATCATCAACGCTCATGATGCATCCTCTGGAAAGGTGGCTCGCTTGGCCGGCGCCACGCCGGGCGCAAACAATCCGCGGTGCAACGCCCCTGTCAGGGTAACGCCGCCCCGTTCCCGAAGAGACCGGTTTGCCCGTTCCGGATCGGTCCGTCAGGCGGGTCCGGAAGTGGTTGGCGGGGAGGGGAATGCATAGGCCTCGACCTCGGCCAGGTAGCGCGCCCGGCGCGGCTCGTCGTGCTCCAGGAAGGCGGCGTTGAAGGAGTTGCGCGCGAGCTCGCGCAGCTGTTCCTCGTTCAGCGCGAGCACCTTTCGCACCGCGTCGAAATTGTCCCCGGCGTATCCGCCGAAGTAGGCGGGGTCGTCGGAGTTGACGGTGCACATCAGACCCGCATCCAGCATCGCCGGGAGCGGATGCCGGTCCAGGGTGTCCACGGTACGCAACCGCACGTTCGACAGCGGGCACAGCGTCAGCGGAATTCGCTCGCGCACAAGGCGTTCGACCAGCGCGGGATCCTCCATGCAGCGCAGCCCGTGGTCGATGCGCTGCACGCCCAGCACGTCCAGCGCCTCGGCGATGTAGGCGGGCGGGCCCTCCTCGCCCGCGTGCGCGACGCGGTGCAGCCCGAGCTCGGCGGCGGCCGCGTAGACCTCGCGGAACTTCGCCGGGGGATGCCCGACCTCCGCCGAATCCAGGCCCACCCCGGCGATCCGGTCCAGGTACGGCTCGGCGCTGCGCAGCGTCTGCATCGCCGACTCGGCGGATTCATCGCGCAGGAAACACAGAATGAGCTGAGTGGACACCCCGTGGGTGCGTTCGCTGTCGCCCAGCACCCGCCACAGGCCCTCGACCACCGTGCCCAGTGCCACTCCGCGCGAGGTGTGGGCCTGCGGATCGAAGAAGATCTCCGCGTGCCGCACTCCCTGCGCCGCGGCCCGGGTGAGATATGCCGCGGCCAGATCGGCGAAGTCCTGTTCGGTGCGCAGCACCGCCATCAGCTCGTAGTACAGGTTCAGGAACGATTGCAGATCCTCGAACGCATACGCCGCGCGCAGTTCCGCGGCGTTCGCATACGGCAGGTCGATGCCGTTGCGGGCGGCCAGGGCGAAGGCCAGCTCCGGTTCGAGGGTGCCTTCGATGTGGAGGTGGAGTTCGGCTTTGGGGACGGGCATCGGCGTATTCTACGTTCCACATATCCGCAGGTCCGCGCTACCCCACAGCCGAATCCGCGACCGGCATCGGCGGGAGGATGAAGCGCAGTTCGCCGCGCCGGGCGACCGAGAGCTTGCGATACACCCGGGTCAGGTGCTGCTCGACCGTGCTGGGGGTGATGTGCAGGGCATCGGCGATCTCCCGATTGCGTCGCCCGAGCGCGGCCAGGTCGGCGACGCGGCGTTCGGCCGGGCTCAGGGTTTCCACGCCGCTGGGCATCAGGCGGACCTGCGGTTCGGTCGGCGGACCGTCCGTCGCGGGGGGCGGTTGCACCGGTCGTACCAGCGCACCGTGGCTTTTCGTCGGCGCGCTCGTGGGCGTGCCCGGCGCCGTGGCGGGGTCCGGTGTGGTGCGGAGTGCGACCCGGCCGGGTGCGTCCGATCCGCAGGCCACGGCCAGTCGCGTGGCCTCCCGCAGCAGCGGCCTGGCCTTCTCCGCATCGCCGACCGAGCGATGCGCACGGCCCAATTCGGCCAGGGCGGTGGCCAATTCGAGTCGATCGTGGCCGGACCGGGCCACCGCCACCGCATGCCGCAGCAGCGACAACCGGCGGTGCGGGTCGCCGGTGGCGGCGAGCAGCCGCAGCGACGCCGCGCCGCTGTGATGCCGATCGGGCCCGCCGATCAGCTTCAGATGCATGGTCGCGAAGGCCTGCGCGCGCCGCGGCTCCCCGGCCTCGACGTAGGCCGCGGCCATGTCGTTGCGCCAGGGCACCAGCCACGCGAAGTCCATGTCCCACTGGCGCGTCAGCTCTCCGCAGCGGCGGAAATAGCGCAGCGCCACCTGCGGCTGTCCTGTCGCCAGGCAGTGATGTCCGTAGGACTGCAGATACGGTAGGGCGAAACGGGATTCGAACATCGCCCGCGGCACCGGGCGGCAGAGCTGCGCGCTCGCCTCGGTATGCCTGCCCTGCGCGGTGAGCGCTCGCACCAGCACCGCGATCGGCCGCCCGGCCCAGACCCCGAGATGCTCGGCCGGAACGAGATTCAATGCCTGCACCGCGCTGTCGATCGCGCCGGTGAGATTTCCCTTGCGCAGCAAGGCCTCCGCCCGCACCGCCGCGAAGATCGAGCGCCAGGTGGGCGCGCGCCGGGCCTGCGCCTCGGCCAGCAGCGAGGCACACCAGGCCTCCGCGGTATCGAGCCGATCCAGGTGGATGAGACAGTCCACCGCCGCCACCAGCGCCTCGACCGTGGCCGAATCGAGGCGGTGGGCGGTCAGGATGCGCTGTGCCAGTGCGCCGATTTCGGCGGCCGGATGCTGCACCGACAGCGCGGTCAGCAGCCCGGCGACGGACAGCTCGGGAGTCGCCGGGGTCTGTTCGCCGGGCTGCTCGAGGGCGTGCGGGCCGGATCGGAGATGCCGCGCGAACAGCGCCCGGTGCCGGTCGACGTGCGCGGGGTGGGTGTATCGCAGCCAGGCGCAGAGGAATTCGACCCGCGCGGTCGCCGCGGGCGGCCCGGGTGGCTGCTGGGCCAGGCGCGCCAGCGCGTGGTCGGCATGCTGGACGTGCCCGTGCCACAGCATCTGCAGGGTCGTCGCGGGGAGTTCGGCGTGCGGTAGCCGCCCGCTGTAGAGGGCCGCCCGGAGTCTGGCGAAACTCCTGGTCCGGGTGGAGGGGGCGATCCGCCATTCGACCGCGACCTGCCTGGAGGCGATCGCCGCGCGGTCGTCCGCGCGGCGGCTGGCGCGATAGGCGAGTTCGAGCCGCTGTGCCGCGCAGTCGAGTTCGTCCCGTGTCAGCGCCTCCGCCGCGGCATCCAGCAGCACCTGCCTGGCCCACGCGCCGCGTGCCTCCCCCGCCCGGGCGAGGTGCGCGGCCACCGTCGAGGCCGGGAATCCGTTCCGGTGCAGCAGTTCCGCCGCGCGGGCGTGGAGCTCGCGCAGCTCGGCGGCGGACAGGTCGCGCAGCACGTGGGCCGCGAGCGCGGGATGGATGAATCGTTCCCGCTCGATCAGCCCGGCCGCGCTGAGCTGCCCCAGCGCGCCGCGCATTTCGTCGGGCTCTGCCCCGGACAGCTGCGCCGCCAGGTCGACGGTGCTGGCGGCATCCAGCACCGCGACCGCGCGCGCCGCACGCAGCCGCGCGGGATCGGCGCCGCGGAGCAGGGCGGCCAGGCTCGCCGCGCGCTGGTCGGACTCGTCGGATCGTCGGGTCCGCGCGGGACGGGGTCCGCGCGGATCGGCGACGATCGGTGTCCGGTCTCGGTCCCGAGCGACCGATCGCTGCATATTCGGTATCCCTTCGTCGAACTGGCGTGCCCGACTGAGGGGACGACGCGCCCAGCGGCGCGTGGGTGGGGGAGCGGCATCGTTGCAGCGGGGCGCGACCAGGACGCCCGGGAATTCAGCCGGTGCACTACGGTATCGGCGGTCAGAAGGCGGCAATGCCGAGCCCGCGTGTGAATTATGCTACACGTCAACGTGTTTGGTATGCATGTCGGCGACCACGCCGACCAGGTCGGCCGATTGCCGCCAATACGCCAGGCACGCCGCGGAGCTGTCGTCGGCGGCCAGGAACACGATGCTGCGGGCCGTGTCGAGCCGGCCGGCGGCCGATGCGCCGAGGTAGGCGTGGATCGGTGCGGCGGTGTGGGGATCCCCGGCGGCCGGATCGATCCCGGACACCGCGGTTGCGGGCAGGCCGAGCCGCCGCGCCAGCTGTTCGGGGAAACCGGGCAGCGGTGCGGGCGCGAGCAGCAGGGCCCGTCCGGTGCTGAAATCGCCGGGGCTCAGGCCCTCCTCGGCGAGACAGGCCCGTACGACGCGTACCGCGGAGGCTAGCGGATCGCCGTGGCCGGTGCGCACCGTCAGCGCCGAGCGGCCCGCCGCACCCGCCGCGTCCAGGTCGGCCCAGGCGGTCGGCTGCACCGGTCCGAGCTCCTCGGTGGTGTGCAGGCGGCCGAATCCGCCCGCGTCGGAGGAATACCGCACCAGCAGCGCGGCCCCGCCGGTGCTGTAGGGGAAGCCCGCGACGGCCCGCTCGGTGGAGGGGTGGGTATCGCCCGCGACGACCAGTGCGTACTCGAATTCGCCGGGGCCCAGGAAGGTCTGCGCGACCATGAGCGCGTGCACGCATCCGGTGGCACCGTTCATGAGGTCGAAGGAGAACGCGGGAATCCGCCCGGTGCTGTACTCCAGCCCGATCCCGAGCCGCTTCTGAATCAGCGCGGCGACAGCCGGTTCGGAGATGTTGCTGTCCCGGAAGACCCCGGCGTTGATCACCAGCCCGACCTGGTCCGGCGACACCCCGGCGCGCTCCAGGCAGGCGCTGCCCGCGCGCGCGGCCAGCTCGAAGTAGCTGCCCGTGTCGGCGTCGGTGCAGGCCGCCGCGGAAACGATGGCCGTTTGTCCGGCAGTGCTCACCTCAGGCCTCCAGACGGGAGATGGTGGCGGCGAGATGCCCGGACACGATTCCGGAGGCCTCCGGAATGAGCAGCACCTTCGATCCGCGCGGAATCCGTTGCTGGGCAAGGTGTTCGTGCAGCACGAGAAAGTGCGAGGTGGAGGCGGTATTGCCGAATTCGTGCATGACGTTGAGCGCCTGCGGCATCGGGGTACCGAAGTGCTGTTCGGACAGGCGGCTGATGTGCTCGATGGCCGGGCCGCTGAACTGGTGGTGGACCCAGTAGTCGTATTTCTCGCTCTCCCAGGTGCGTCCGGTCTCGGCGAAGAAGTCCGACATCCGCGTCAGGCCCTGGGAGTAGCGCTTCTCGCTGGCCAGTTCGCGGTTGTCGGTGTACATCGCGATGCCCTTGGACTTGTCGCTGGGCATGCCGAGGCAGAATTCGGCGCCGTAGGCGGTCGTGGTCAGCTCGATGTAGTGGATCTCGTCGTTGTCGTCGCCGCGATCGTCGACCACCACCGCGACGGCCGCGTCGCCCACGGTCAGGGCGGCGAACTGTGGATCGTAGGGCTGGCTGATCTCGCGCATCGCGGTGTCGGAGATGGGGGTGATCTGCTCGCCGCTGACCACCAGGCCGTTGCGCACCACCCCCGCCTTGATCATGCGGTCCAGCACCAGCACTCCGGTCATCATGCCGGCGCAGGCGTTGGACAGGTCGAAGGCCAGGGCCCGGGTGGCGCCGATCGCGTTGCGCAGCATGAGGGCGAATGCCGGTGCGTAACAGAACAGATCGGGTCCGCGGAAGCGGGTGATGGATACCGAGATCACCACGTCGATGTCGTCCGCGGAGTAGTCGGAATGCTCCAGGCAGTCCTGCATCGCCCGCACCGCCAGCTCGAACGACGATTCGTAATCGTCGGGGTCGGAATTGTGCACGCGCCGGTTCTTGATTCCGGTGATTCGCTCCAGATCCAGGGATCTGGGCACCGCCAGACCGGCGATCAATTCGTCGGTGGAGCGGACGGTGCTGGGTGTGTACGCACCGAGTGATTCGAAACGTGTACGCATGGCCCCCTACTCTCTGGATCGTTTTCGGAGTGTGGTCGAATTCTGGTGCGGCGAGTAAATTCGGCAGAAAGATATATTCGATGCCGGCGCCGTCGTTATCCAGTAGCCCCAGTGCCGACTCGGACAATACCAGGCGCCCGGCGGTTGCGCGTCGTTACGGACGGCGCTCCGCGGCCGGTCAATCGTCCTCGAGACGGCCGGATTTCGCGGCCGCAGGGCCTTGATCAGCTGGGACTACCCCCTTTCGGGTATCGCTCGAACAAATGAATAGGGGGGTGGATAGGGGGTGATCGCCGACATTGTTTGGTACCGCTCGACACGCATATATTTCTGCCGAATGGAGGCGTTTCGCGCTATCGGTGGCGGAGGCTTCCGGCGGGTGGTACCGTCGCCTTCAACCGATTCTCATGTATTCGCACCCATCCGCAGGGGGAAGCGTGTGCAGTATTTCGTCTCGATCTCTCTCATGTTCATGAAATCCACTTCCCGGGCTGGGGTGAAAAAGGCCGGAGGGGCATTATGACCGCCACCGTTTACTGGCGAGCGCTCGATCGGTTTCGCGGAATTGTTGCCGAATATCCCGATCGGGAGGCGGTGATCTTTCCCGCCGGCGGCGGGACCGGGCCCGTGCCGGAGTACGACCAGCTCACCTACGCCGAACTCGACGACTGGTCCGATGCCATCGCCGAAAGACTCACCGCCGCAGGGGTTGCGCGCGGGACGCGGACCATCGTGCTGGTGACCCCGGGGCCCGAGCTGTACGCCGTGCTGTACGGATTGTTCAAAATCGGGGCGGTACCGGTCCTGATCGATCCGGGCATGGGATTGCGGAAGATGTTGCGCTGCCTGGCCGCCGCCGATGCGGAGGCGTTCATCGGAGTGCCCGAGGCGCAGGCGGTGCGGATCATATTCGCCCCCTACTTCCGTCGCGTCCGTCTGTCCGTGACGGTCGGCAGCCGCTGGTTCTGGCGGGGGCCTACGCTCGCGAGCTGGGGCCGCAAACCCGTTGCCGCGGTGCCGGTTCGCGATCCCGCGCCCGACGCGGACCCGCTGCTCATCGCCTACACCACCGGCAGTACCGGCCCGGCCAAGGCCGTGGTGCTCACCCACGGCAACATCAGCGCGATGATCGACCAGGTGGATGCGGCGCGCGAGCGCATCGCGCCGGGTACCTCGCTGATCACCGCGCCCGTCGCGGGAATCCTGGAGCTGCTGCTCGGATCCCGGTGCGTGCTGCCGCCGCTGATTCCCTCGCGGGTCGGCGCCACCGATCCGGCGCATGTGGTGGACGCGGTCGATCGATTCGAGGTCCGCACTCTGTTCGCCTCACCCGCGGTACTGATACCGCTGCTCGAGCATCTGCGCGAGCGCGGCACATCGCTGCCGACCCTGCGGAGCATCTATTCCGGCGGTGCGCCCGTACCGGATTGGTGCATCGTGGGCCTGCGGCAGGTGCTGCGCGAGGATGTGCGCGTGTATGCCGGATACGGTGCGACGGAGGCGTTGCCGATGTCGACAATCGAATCGCGCGAACTGCTCGGCGGACTGGTCGAGCGCGCGCAGGGCGGTGCGGGGGTCTGCGTGGGGCGTCCGGCGCAGGACGTCCGGGCGCGCATCGTCCCGATCACCGACGGTCCGCTGCCCACCTGGGCCGATGTGCAAGCGCACGAGGATGTTACGGCCGCGGCGGATCCCGTCGGCGATCCCGGCATCGGGGAGTTGGTCGTCGCGGGGCCGAACGTCAGCGTGCGGTACTTCTGGCCGGAATCGGCCAATGCGGTGGGCAAGATCGTCGACGGCGATACGGTCTGGCATCGCACCGGCGACCTGGCGTGGATCGACGAGCAGGACCGGATCTGGTTCTGCGGCCGCAAGAGCCAGCGCGTGATCACCGGTGACGGAACGATCTTCACGGTCCGGGTCGAGCAGGTGTTCAACGTCGTGCCCGGGGTGAAGCGCACCGCGCTGGTCGGTGTCGGCCCGCGCGGCCGGCAGCGGCCGGTGCTGTGCGTGGAACTCGCCCCGGACGCCGACCGGGCGGCGGTAAACACCGCCCTATGCCTGCGCAGGGCCGAATTCGCGGTCGCCGCACCGGTTTCGGAGTTCCTCTACCACCCCGGCTTCCCGGTCGACATCCGGCACAACGCCAAGATCGGCCGCGAGAAGCTGGCGGTCTGGGCCGAAAGGCGGACACGGTGAAAACCACGGCGCTGCGGGCAGTTCCGATCCTGGGCTGGCTCTACCTGCTGGCCGGACTCGTCGCCGCGCTGCTGGGCCGGGCCCCGGCCAGCCGGGCGCTGCGCGCGGTCTGGTGGGCCGACGCCCTGCTCAGCACCGTCGGACACGCCGCCCAGATACCCATCGCGCTGGCCGCGGACGAACTTGCCAGCCGCTCAACACCTCCTCGCTGGCGCTCGTCGGCGTTGCGCGGGCGCGCTGTGCCGATGGTTCGCTCGCAAGCTCGCTCGCGCGTCCGTACCGCGGTCATGACCCAGATCTTCGGATTGACCTGGTGGCGAACGGGTTCCGGTAGGGCTGCGGCCGAGTACGGGAACGGCGCGCACCCGGACGGGGCGCCGTGATGCGGGCACTGGTCACGGGAGCCTCGGGCTTTCTGGGCGGCGCGCTGGTTCGCCGGTTGGTGCGCGAGCGGCGCGGTGAGGTTGCGATCCTGGTGCGGCGCAACAGCAATCTCGCCGATCTGCGCGAAGTGATCGACGGCGTGCGGGTGGTCACCGGGGACCTCGCCGACGCGGCATCGCTGGAACGGGCCGCGGCGGGCGCGGAGGTCGTATTCCACAGTGCCGCACGGGTCGACGAGCGCGGGAACCGGAATCGGTTCTGGGCCGAGAACGTCGCGGCCACCGAACGGCTGCTGAGCGCGGCCCGGCGCGGTGGGGCGTCGCGGTTCGTGTTCATCTCGAGCCCCAGCGCGCTGATGGACCGTGACGGCGGCGATCAGGTCGACATCGACGAGTCGACGCCCTTCCCGCGGCACTACCTCAACCACTACTGCGAGACCAAGGCCGCCGCCGAGCGCCTCGTGCTGGCGGCGAATGCGCCCGGATTCACCACCTGTGCGTTGCGGCCACGGGCGATCTGGGGTGTGGGGGATCGGTCCGGGCCCATCGTGCGGCTGCTGGGCCGGGCGGCCGCGGGATCGCTCCCGGACCTGTCGCTCGGCCGCGACGTGTACGCCTCGCTGTGCCACGTCGAGAACATCGTGCAGGCCTGCATCCTGGCCGCCGACTCGCCGAACGTGGGCGGGCGGCCGTATTTCATCGCCGACGCAGAGCGGACGAGCGTCTGGGAATTCCTCGGGCAGGTCATCGCCGAGCTGGGCTACGCGCCGCCGGGCCCCGCCCTCGATCGGCGGCTGGTGGAGGCGCTCATCGCCGTCATCGAAACCCTCCGGCGCATACCGTATCTCGCCGAACACTGGTCGCCCCCGCTGTCGCGCTACACCGTCGCGGTGATGACCCGCACCGGGACCTACGACACGGGGGCGGCCACAAGAGATTTCGGCTACGCACCGATCGTGGACCGCCAAACCGGAATGACTGCGCTGCTCGACTGGATGCGTGCCCGCAGCGCGCGTCCGGAGACGCGGCACTGAGCTCTGGGAACCATTCGCCGAGCCTCCGCGGGATGAGTGTCGGGTGCGCGCTGCGCGCCGGACGGCGTTCCGAGGCCGGACAGGGGGCACCCGGCGGTGGGAACCGCTCGCTGAGGTCTCCGGAAACGGCGCACCGACCGGCGTAAAGGCGACGATACCGCGACTTGTGTTACGCGGAGTACCGGTTACCATGGACGGCAACCCCTCCCGAAGAGGGCAGCTGAATTCGCGCTGCCCTCCTCCGGGACGGCGATGCAGCCGCAATGGCATGCAGAACGCACTCAACGAGGAGAGCGCCCGATGCCGGTATTCGATTTCCATGGTGTGCCTGTCGCATACGACCAGGCCGGGTCGGGCGACCCGATTCTGTTCCTGCACAACATCGGCGGAGATCGAACCATCTGGTCGGCACAGTTCCGGGCGCTGCGGTCCACCCACAGCGTCTACGCGATGGATCTGTTCGGCTTCGGGGAGTCCGGCATCCCGGATTCGGGGTACACCGTCGCCAACTATCTGCGGCTGGTCTCCGAATTCGTCGCCGATCGCGGGCTGCGCGATATCACCCTGGTAGGACACTGTTTCGGCAGCGCGCTGTCGCTGCTGTACGCGCGGGAGAATCCGCAGCGGGTCCGTTCGCTGGTGCTGAGCAGCCCGCTGACCGCGGCGACCCTGCGCCCGACCTCGACCGGCTGGGCCGCCCGCGCGGCGCGCCGGCTGCCGATGGACGCCCTGGCCGGCGCCGTCCGGTTGCCCGGTGTGGCCGCCGGGCTGGTGGTGCGCCAGCAGCTCGGCCCGCGCGGTCGCGAGATGGGGGCCGAGCCGTTCGCCGGGCTCGCGCGCCGGTGGTCGGATCGGCGCCGGCTGCTTCCGGCCGCGGCCCTGGCCCGTGACCTGCCACGCCTGGCCGAGCTGGACGACTTCCGTCCCGGGCCCGCATTCCCGCCGATCGTGACCATCTGGGGCGCGGACAACCGGATCCTGTCCCCGCGGGCCGGCGCTCGCCTCAACGCCACCCTCGCGCCCGTACGAGCCATCACCCTGCCCGGCTGCGGGCATCTGGTGATGCTGGAGGCTCCCGAAACCGTCACCGCGGCAATATCTTCTGCTACCAGTTCCGCGTTGGCGGGTTGAGTCGGCCCGCTCCGTCCGGCCGCTTCGAAATCGTCGACATCACCTCCGGATGGCGACGCCCTGTGTCACAGTATGGATTCGATCGATTGTCAAGATCAACATCCGGCACTACCGTGGCTAACGTCTAGCATTCGCCCCGGTAGGCTGATCGAGGAGGCGGAGATGCGCGCTCGCGCGGCGGTGGCAGGATTGTTCGCGGTGGGCGTATGCCTCCTGGCGACGCCCGCGTGGGCGGATCCGGTGCCGAACGCGGCGCCCATCGGCAACGTGCTTCCCGGTGTTCCGGACCGGACGTCGATCTCCTTCCGGGTGGACGCGCTCGGCCTGGAGTGGGGCACACCGAACGAGAACGAATCGCGCACCGGCCTGTCGATGGTGAAGCTGTACATCGTCGACTACGCGCTGCGGCACGGCGACGGCTCCGGCCAGGACCGGCAGCTGGCCGAGCGGATGATCCGGTACTCGGACGACTCCGCGGCGAGCGCCCTGGCGGCCAGGTATCCCAACGCGATCGACGCCGCCGCCGGCGAATACGGCCTGCCCGCAACCCATTCCGGCGAGTCCTGGGGTAGCTCCTACACCAGTGTCGCGGACATCACCAAGTTCCTCGACACGAAGGTCAGGACCGATCCGAACTCGCCCATCCTGGCCTGGATGCGCGAGGCCGCTCCGGTCGCCGCGGACGGCACCCAGCAGAACTGGGGCACCTCGCGCCTGCCCGGGGTGAACGGAAATAAATGGGGCTGGTCGGATTACGGCCCGCAGGACGTCGCCTCGGCCTCCATCGGCCCCGGCTTCACGGTCGCGGCCCACACCCACGGCAGCCCGGACGACCAGACCGCCGACGTGCTCGGCGCGCTGACCGGAACGATCCTCGGTGTGCACCCGCCGTTCCCGGTGCCCTCGACGGGATCCGCCCGCCGCTGAACGCCTTTCGGCCCAACGGCCGTCTTGCGGAAACCCTTCTCGAACATAGGTTCTCGCATCGACGCAGCCGCCCCGCGAGATCAGATGCGCGCACCTTTGGCCCGGTTGCAGGACCGGCACAGCACCTGGAGGTTTCCCGGGCTCGTTGCCCCGCCGCGGCTGAGCGGGATGATGTGATCGAATTCCAGGTAGTGGGTGGCGCCGCATTCGATGCAGGCGCCGCCGTCCCGCCGCCACACCTGCGCCTTGATCTCCGGCGGAATCGCGCGGCTGTCGCGGCGGCCCGGGGCCAGGGTGAGCCGCTTCGCCACGCGCAGCGCGCCTTCCAGCGCGGCCGCCGCCAGATCCGGATCGTCGACCTCGAATTCGGCGCCGCCGCGCGCCGAGGTGGCCGCGATCGCGACCGAGTGGTCCGTCGCGGACACCGAAACGATGCGCGACCAAGGCATTTCCACACCGGCCTCGGGACCTACAAAGCGCAGCTTCTTGTTCGAGCAGATCAGCCGCCCGTCGGTGCGTCGCTCGCCACGTGCCAGGACTCGGATGCGGGTCGCGGCGATGTCGAGGTGCACCCGCTCCTCGGGATCCAGATGGAGTCCCTCGATGCGGACGGTGGGTAGCTCGCCCGCACGTAGCCGGGACAGGACGCGGCCGCGTTGCATGCGCCGTCGCAGCTCCTCCACCAGGGGACCGGACAGCGCCAGCGCCGCGACCCCCGCCTCGAAGTCCGCGACATCGTCGCCGGTGATCTCGCCATCGGCGAAGGCCGCGAGCCGTTCGATGTACGCCAGCCCCGGCCCGCGCAGGGCCGCTCGACCATCCTCGGCCCGAATGTGCCGGTGGCGCAGCGTGGTCCACAGCTCGTCCCAGTCCGCGCCGCGCGGCCCGGTGCCGGTCAGCACGCGCCACGCTCGGGCGCGCCAATCGCTCAGGTACTCCTGGATCTCGGCCGCGCAGGCCCGGCACGGCGCGGGTGCGCCCAGCACCCGCCATCCGCGCCTGCGCCCGCATCGGGGGCACACGCGCGGATCCTGTGGCGGCAGCGGTGCGGTTTGGGCGGTCCACTGTGTTCCGTCCCACCAGCGCAGCGCCTTACCGTCGCTGTGCCAGTCGGCCGCGTCGGGATTCTGCGGTGGGGGAGTGGGGCTTTCGATCATCCGATCGCCGAATCCGTTTCGGCGCAGTGAAAGCCGGTGACCGGCTTCGTCGTTTGCCGCAACGCCGAAATCTGCCAACATGTCGGCCAATTCGGCCCAGGCTCCGTCGCATGGCCGGAACCACCATCGGCCCTCGCTCCGGAAGAATTCCGCTACTGCCGTCGCCCGCATCGTCCGGGCGCTGGCACCCTCTGTCCTCTGTGACTGGACCGGCGATGGCCGGTGACCCGAGCCGGGCGCCGGATCCCCACCGGCGCTTGCCACCTCGGTCGTGTGCACCTCGGCCCGCCGGGGGGTGTCGTGCCCGAGCCGAGCAATAGCGCGCGGGGGCGCGGCATCACACCGCGCGACGAGACCTTCCGCGTCGAGCACCTCGACCGTCAGGGCCGAGATCTCGGCGATGCCGACCTCCGGCGCCGAGACGCCCAGGACGATGCGCGCCACCTCGGTTTCGGTGCGCGGCAGGGAAACCGAGAGCCTGGCGGTGCGTGGCTGCGGTTCCTGGTCCAGCGTGACCGCCTGGGACGGATGGCGGGGTGCGTTGAAATACACCGCATCGCGCGGGGTGCGTAGCACGCCCTGCTCGGAGAGCAGCAGCGCGTGCGCGTCGAGTGCGTGCGCCGACCGCCACGACAGCGATACGGTCAGCAGCGAGGTCGGAACCGGCGTCGCGGCGTCGTCGGGGGATGTCATCGTGAGCGAACTATGCCAGGCGGCACCGACACGGACCGGCGTGGACGATGAGCGCGCGGCCGGTGCGGCACGATGGAACCATGACCGATCCGAAGCGCAAGCCCGCCACGCCCCGCGTGCCCGGTGCCGGCGACCTGATCGCCGCGGCCCAGACCGCCGCCGAGGCGGCGCAGCGGGCCGCCGGGCAGGCCCTGGACGCCGCCCAGGCGACCGCCGGGCAGGCCTTCGATACCGCGATCCGGCTGCCGCCCGCCTCGGTGCAACTGGCCGCGCAACTGCCGGATCTGATCGCGAATCTGTCGACGGCCATCGATCGCCTCAACCGCACCATCGATCGCCTCGACCGCACCCTGGCCCTGACCGACCCGGCCTTCGCCGCCTACGACCGCCTGCTGCCCCGCCTCGAGGCGATGATCTCGATGGGTGAGGACCTCTTCGGCCGCCTCGGCCGCCTGCCGGGCGTCTCCATGCTGGGTCGCCTCACCGGCGGGCGCGAGGCCCCCGCGGAACCCGACCCACCGAAGCGCGGGCGCGGAAAGTAGTCCATTCGCCGGGCACGCGCGACCGCGAGGTGGACTGTTCGTCGGGGGTGCGTCGCGACCGCGTGGTGATCTGTTCGTCGGGGTGCGTCGCGACCGCGTGGTGATCTGTTCGTCGGGGTGCGTCATGGCCGCGCGGTCGTCTGCTCGCCCGGGCGCGTCACGGCCGTCCGGCGAGGGCCCGCCTTCGCGCGACCAGCGTGACGGCGCGCAGGGCCGCGGCCGCCTTCAGCACCATCTCGTGGAACTCCTGCTCGGGGTCGGAGTCCAGGACTATCGCGCCGCCCGCCCCGATCCGCCAACGGCCGTCGTGCCGGACCGCCGTGCGGATGACGATATTGAGGTCGGCCGCGCCGCCCAGGGCCAGGAATCCGATAGTGCCGGAATAGATTCCGCGCGCCTCGGTCTCGAGGCGGTCGATTATCTCCATGGTGCGCAGCTTCGGGGCGCCCGTCATCGACCCGCCCGGGAAGCAGGCCCGCAGGCACGCCACCGCGTCCACGTCGGGGCGCAGGCGACCGCGGATCGTGGTCACCAGCTGGTGCATCGTGGTGTAGGTCTCCGCGCGCATGAGCGCGGGCACCCGCACCGTGCCCAATTCGCAGACCCGGCCCAGATCGTTGCGCAGCAGGTCCACGATCATGAGATTCTCCGCGCGCGTCTTGGGATCCGATTCCAGTGTGCGGCGCAGGATTTCGTCCAGCTCCGGAGTGGCGCCGCGGGGCGCGGTCCCTTTGATCGGCCTGGACTCGACCGTCCGGTCGCGATCCACCTTCAGGAAGCGCTCGGGGGAGGAGCAGGCGATCTCGGTCTCGCCCAGGCGCAGGAACGCGGCATACGGGGCGGGATTGGAGCGGCGCAGCACGCGGTAGACGTCGAGGCCGTCGCAATCCTGCTCGACGTGGACGTTGTCGGTGAGGTTGACCTCGTACGTCTCGCCTGCCCGCAGCTGGGCCAGGATGTCCTCGATATCGGCCAGATAGCGCTCGCGGCCGCGAACGAGCCCCGCGTGCACCTCCCGTTCGTCGGTGGGCAGCTCGAGTCGGGGGAGCGTGGATCGCTCGGGAAGGCCGGCCAGGACCGCGCGGGTGGCGGCGAGCCAATCCCGGCCTCCCGCAACATCGTCCGGCGTCGCGAGCGCGATCAGGTGGGTGCGCTCGGCGACGTGGTCGACGACGATCAGGCGGTCCGCGAAGATCCACTGCGCATCCGGAGCGGGCGCGCGGTGGTGTGCGGCGCCGCCGCAGTCCGCCTTCATCTCGTAGCCGAGATAGCCGACGTAACCGCCCGCGAAATCGAAAGGCACATCCGGGAATTCGATCTTCCGATCACGCAGTCGTGTTGCCAGGTAGTCGAATACGGTGCCCGGAACAATGTGACGGCCGTCGTGCCGGTCGACCTCGACCCTTCCCGAACCGATGCGGTACCGCACCACCTCGGCCAGCGGCCCGCGAGCGTCCCCCAGATAGGAGAAGCGATCCAGCCCCGGCTCGGCGTGCGTGCTGTCCAGCCAGAACGCGTGCTCGGCGTTGCGATACAACGCCAGGAAGATTGCCTCGGTGTCGATCGCGCGCCCGATCGTCTCGTGCAGCACGCTCAGCGCGATCGTCTCGTCCGCGGCACGCGGCGGCGCCACGGGTGATCCGCCCGGCCGGGTCCGTGCGGTGCGGGGAGCAACGGGCGTGGTCGTATCGCCGGGCCCGGAGGCGCGGACCATGGGGGCGCCGGGCGTGCGGTGCGGGACGGCGTACGCCGGGCGTGCATGTCCGGCGGCCTCGTGGCCGTCCGGCCCCGTATGTCCCCCGGGGAGGGGTGTGCTCATGGGGTTCACCGTAGTCGGCGACCCAGTCGTCGCACGCATCGGATATTGAGGGCACATGCCCGCAGTTTCTCGCGGCGCGTGGGGCACAATGTGGGACATGTCTGTGGTGCAACCGGCCGAAGTGGATCGCGACGTCGTGGATTTCGCGGTCATCGGGAAATGGATGGACGAGCAGGGGCTGCCCGGCGGGTCGTTCGAGGGGGTGATCCCGCTCGGGGGCGGCACACAGAACATCATGCTGCGCTTCGCCCGCGGCGGGCGGGAGTACGTGCTGCGGCGCGGGCCCCGGCATCTGCGCGCCAAGAGCAACGAGGTGATCCGCCGCGAGGCGCGGCTGCTCGGCGCCCTCGCCGGGACCGGGGTCCGCGCGCCCGAGGTGATCGCGGCCTGCCCCGACGAGTCGGTGCTAGGCGCGGTGTTCTACCTGATGGAGCCGATCACGGGGTTCAATCCGCAGAACGAACTGCCCGAGCTGCACGCCGGCGATCCGGAGATCCGCCGCCAGATGGGTCTGTCCGCGGTGGAGGCCATCGCGCGACTGGGCGCGGTCGACTACGAGGCCATCGGGCTGGCCGATTACGGCAAGCCCGACGGCTTCCTGGAGCGGCAGGTGCCGCGCTGGCTCGGTGAGCTCGAGTCCTATTCCGCGAACGACGGCTACCCGGGCCCGCAGCTGCCGGGCCTGGATCACATCGGTGACTGGCTCGAACGCCATCGTCCCGCGGCGTGGACGCCGGGAATTCTGCACGGCGACTGCCATCTGGCGAACATGATGTTCCGGTTCGACGGCCCGCAGGTGGCCGCGATCGTCGACTGGGAGATGTCGACGATCGGCGATCCGCTGCTGGACCTGGGCTGGCAGATCGCGACCCGCCCGGAACCCGGCACCACCGGCGCGGCCCTGGTCGGCAAGCTCGGCGAGGCGGGCGGGCTGCCCACGCCGGAGGAGATGATCGCCCACTACGGCCGGTTCTCCGACCGGGATCTCGGCCACGTCACCTGGTACACCGTGCTGGCCTGCTTCAAGCTGGGGATCGTGCTGGAGGGTACGTACGCGCGCGCATTCGCGGGGAAGGCGCCCAAGCAGGTCGGCGACTTCCTGCACGCCATCACCGTGGAGCTGTTCGAGAAGGCCGGGCGGCTGGCCGAGTAGCGGCCGAGGCGTCTGGATCTCGGCGGTTGATGGCAGTATATCTATGGTGCATAACTTGCTGCCAATTTAGAGTGCTGGCATGCCGATCGTTCCCGAAGACAAAGACTGGACCTGGGTGCTCGACAAGGCCTGCCCGGATTGTGGATTCGACGGCCCGGGCACCGATTACGACTCGGTGCCCGGGCTGACCCGCGAGGCGGCGGTGCGGTTCGCCGCGGTCCTCGAGCGCCCCGGCGTGGCCGTGCGCCCCGACGATTCCACCTGGGCGCCAGTGGAATACGTCGCCCACGTCCGCGACGTCTGCCGAATCTTCGCGCACCGCGTCGGCGTCGCCCTGCACGGCAGTGCCGAACCGCCCGCCATCGCCGCCTTCGCGGCGAAGGTCGGATTCGCCGACGGCCTGCCGGTCTTCGAGAACTGGGATCAGGACCGCACCGCCGAGGCGGACAACTACCTCGCGCAGCCGCCCGCGACGGTCGCCGCCCAGCTCACCGAGGCCGCCGAAACCGTTTCCCGCGCCTTCGAATCCGTCCCCGCGGCCGACCGCACCCGCGCCGCCCGCCGCAGCAACGGCTCACTGTTCACCGTGGACGAGATGGCCACCTACTTCGTCCACGATCTGATCCACCACCTCCACGACGTCCGCGCCTGAGGGGGTCGTAGGCTCGTCGCCGTGCGAGCATTGGAGCAGATTCGGGATTGGCCGGTGGAGCATGCCGCTGCGGGGGTGGTGACCGCAACCGGTGACAGGGCGATCGAGGGGGATGTCGACCGCGAATTCGCGTTGGCCTCGGTGACCAAACCGCTTGTGGCGTATGCGGTTCTGGTCGCTGTGGAGGAGGGGGCGATCGAGCTGGACCAGCCCGCGGGACCGCCCGGCTCGACCGTGCGGCACCTGCTGGCGCACACCTCCGGACTGGCCTTCGACACCACCGTGATCATGGCCGAGCCCGGCACGCGCCGCATCTATTCCAGCGCCGGATTCGAGGTGCTGGCGCGGTTCGTGGCCGATCAGACCGGGATCGAGTTCGAGAATTATCTGCACGAGGCGGTATTCGAGCCACTCGGAATGAAATCCTCGGCGCTGCACGGTTCCGCGGGGCACGCGGCGTCGTCCACGGTCGCCGACCTCATGCTTTTTGCGGGTGAGTTGCTGGAACCGGCATTGGTTACTCCGCAAACCCTGGCCGATGCCACCGCCGTGCAATTCCCGGGTACCAACGGTGTGCTGCCCGGATATGGTTCCCAGCGGCCGAACGACTGGGGGCTGGGATTCGAGATCCGCGACACCAAGACGCCGCATTGGACCGGGGCGGCGAACTCGCCGCGAACCTACGGGCACTTCGGTCAGTCGGGCACGTTCCTGTGGGTGGATCCCGTGCTGGGGGCGGCGTGCGTGGCGCTGAGCGACGAGAATTTCGGTGATTGGGCGCGCGCGGCATGGCCACCGCTCAGCGACGCGGTGATCGGGGAAATCGCAGCACATCGCGACGCGACCGAAAAGTAACACCCGTAACACCGGGCACTCCAGTAAACTCGGGCAACGCCGGCTCGACCGATCGTCGGGGAAGACGTTCCAGGTCGAGGTCGGAGGTGTGCTGGTGCGCGGATCCATGCAATTCGCGGACGCGACGTCGGGGGTGGTGTACATCCACGCGTCGCCGGCCGCGCTGTGCCCGCACATCGAATGGACCCTCTCCTCGACGCTGAAAGCACCGGCACAATTGCGTTGGACCGCCCAGCCCGCCGCCTCGGGACAGCTGCGCGCGATCACCGATTGGGCCGGCCCGGTGGGCACCGGATCGAAGTTAGCCAACGCGTTGCGGTCCTGGCAGGTATTGCGCTTCGAGATCACCGAGGATCCCAGCGAGGGCGTCGACGGTGAACGATATTGTTTCGTCCCCGGGCTGGGTCTGTGGTGCGGTGCGATGAGTGCGAACGGCGATGTGATGGTCGGCGAGATGCGGCTGCGGGAAATCGTGCGCTCCGCGCGCGAGCGCGGCCGCCATACATCCACCGAGATCGCCGCCGAGATCGATCGCGTTCTCGGTACCGCCTGGGACGACGACCTCGAGCCCTTCCGCACCGGCGGCGAGGGTGCGGAGGTGACCTGGCTGCGCCGCGACGTCGGCTGAGCTGGTTCAGCCCTCCGGCGGTGCGTCCCATCCGCGCAGCAGCCGCAGCTCCTCCTCCTGGGCCGCGAGCCGGACCGTCACCGCGTGTTCGACCTCGATGAGGTCGTGGCGCATCTCGATCTGCTCGTACTGCATTCGGATGTAGTCGTTCTGGATCCGGACGTAGTCCTCGCGCAGCAGCATCATATCGGTGTACGCGGTATCGAGTTCGGTTCTCGTGGAATGCAATTCGGCGGCCAGGGCGCTGCGCTGGGCGTCCGCGGCGGCCAAGTCGGCCCGCAGGGCGGCCTGCCGGGAGCGAGCCGTATCCAGCTCGTCCAGCGCCGCCCTCAGCTGACTTCGCAAGTCGTCCACGAATGTCCCCCTCGATGCAGTTGTATGCCAAGCGCGAGACGCGACAATGAGACTCGCAGGTTGAGGGAAGACTACGTTGTGACGGTGTTGCACACGGCCACTGGACTATTCCCATCGCCGGATCGGCGGGAAGGTGCCCTGTGGCAGACGCGGTAGAACCTTCGCCCTACAGCGGAATGTTCTTGGTGTGCGAGGCCCGGGCCGGCGCCGCCGCCAGGGCCGCGGCGAGGATGGAGCGGGTCTTGGCCGGATCGATGATGTCGTCGACCACTCCGATCGACATCGCGCGGCTCAGCCCGCCCGCGATCTGCTCGTGCTCGACGGTCAGGCGCTCGATCAGTGCCTCGCGCTCTTCCTCGGGCGCGGCCGCGATCGCCTTCTTGTGCAGGATGCCCACCGCGGCCTTGGCGCCCATCACGGCGACCTCGCTGCCGGGCCACGCGTAGACCGCCGTCGCGCCGAGGGCGCGGGCGTTCATTGCGATGTAGGCGCCGCCGTAGATCTTCCGGGTCACCAGGGTGACGCGCGGGACGCGGGCCTCGGCGAACGCGTGCAGCAGCTTGGCGCCGCGGCGCACCACGCCCTCCCACTCCATGCCGACGCCGGGCAGATAGCCGGGCACGTCGGTGACGACCACCAGCGGAATACCGAACGAATTGCACAGCCGCACGAAACGCGCTGCCTTCTCGGCACTTTCGGAGGTGAGGCAGCCGCCCATGCGCAGCGGATTGTTGGCCAGCACGCCGACCGTGCGCCCGGCCAGCCGGCCCAGGCCGGTGACGATGCTGCGCGCGTAGCCACCCTGGAACTCCTCGAACGAGGACTCCCCGTCGACGTTGTCCAGGAGTTCGTGCACGAGGGGCTTGACGTCGTAGGCGCGCCGGGCGGATTCGGGCAGCAGGGCCCGCAGGTCGACATCGCCGTGCTCGGCGGCAACCATATCGAATTCGCCCTGCTCGGCGAACATCGAGACCAGGCGCCGCCCGCGATGCAGCGCGTCGGACTCGTCGTCGGCGACGATGTGGCAGACGCCGGACTTCTTGTAGTGCGTGTCGGGACCGCCGAGCGTGGCCATGTCGACGTTCTCGCCGGTCACGCTGCGCACCACGTCCGGTCCGGTCACGAAGACCCGGCCCTCGGGCGCCATGATGACCACGTCGGTCAGCGCGGGACCATAGGCGGCGCCGCCGGCGGCGAAGCCGAGCACCACGGAAATCTGCGGGACCAGGCCGGACGCGCGGACCATGGCCTCGAAGACCAGGCCGACCGCGTGCAGGGCCTCCACACCCTCGGCCAGGCGGGCGCCACCGGAATGCCAGATGCCCACGACCGGGATCCCGGAGTCGATGGCGGTGTCGATCGCGTCGACGATGTGCTTGCAGCCCTCGACGCCCATGGCCCCGCCCATGACGGTGGCGTCGGAGCAGTAGGCGACGGTCCGCACGCCGTCGACCTCGCCGAGGGCGGCCAGCACGCCGGACTTGTCGCGGGGGTGGAGCGGCAGGACGGTGCCGGGGTCGAAGAATCGCTGCAGACGGCCCAGCGGATCTCGGGGATCGGTCGCGGTATCCGCCGAAGCGGGGGCCAGACTGGTCATCGCGTTCTCCTGAAAGTCGAAATCCCGGTGGGGCTTTCGCAACGGCGTTCACCGTTGACGAAGCGCCCCACCGGGATTGCGGTTGTGACCGGTGTACCCCGGGGATGGCTAGCTGGCGGAGCCTGCGAAGCCGGCGGGGTGGGTGAACTCAGTACCGGCCGAACGTGAGCGCAACGTTGTGCCCACCGAAGCCGAACGAGTTGTTGATCGCGTACTTGATGTCCTGGCGGCGAGCCTCGCCGTGCACGACATCGAGATCGATCTCCGGATCCTGGTTGTCCAGGTTCAGCGTGGGCGGCACGATGCCGTCGCGAATGCTGAGCACGGTGAGCACCGACTCGAGCGCGCCGACGGCGCCGATCGAGTGGCCCAGGGCGGACTTGGGCGCGTAGACCGAGGCATGGTTGCCGACGGCCAGATTGATCGCGTTCGCCTCGGCGGTATCGCCGATGGGCGTCGCGGTCGCGTGCGCGTTGACGTGGGTGATGTCCTTCTTGGTCAGACCTGCGGTCTGCATCGCCCTGGTCATCGCGCGTGCCGCGCCCTGCCCGTCCGGGGCGGGGGCGACCAGATGGAAACCGTCGGAGGTGATCCCGGCGCCCAGCAGGCGGGCGTGGATCGTAGCTCCGCGCGCCTTGGCGTGCTCCTCGGTCTCGACGACCATGAGCGCGCCCGCCTCGCCGAAGACGAAGCCGTCGCGATCCTTGTCGAAGGGCCGCGAGGCCGACTTCGGACTGTCGTTACGGGTGCTCATCGCGCGCATCATGGAGAATGCCGCGATCGGCACGGCGTCGATATAACCCTCGACGCCACCGGTGACGACCATATCGGCGTCGCCCATGACGATCATCCGCCACGCATTCGCGATGGCCTCCGACCCCGATGAGCACGCCGAGACCGGGGTGACCACTCCCGCCCTGGCTTTCAGTTCCAGCCCGACGACGGCGGACGGCCCGTTCGGCATGACCATCTGCACCGCCAGCGGCGAAATCTTGCGATAGCCACCGTTCTTCAGCTTGTCGACCGAGTCGATCAGCGCGTCGCCGCCACCGAGTCCGGTGCCGATCGCCACGCCGAGCCGCTCCGGGTCGACCTCTGGAGTTCCGGCGTTCTTCCACACCTCGCGACCGAGGACGGTCGCGAGCTGCTCGACATACGCCATGCGACGGCATTCGACCCGGGACAGCAGGGTCTCGGGCCGAACCTTCAGGTGGCCGCCGATGCGGACCGGAAGGTCGTATTCCTCGACGAAGGAATCCTCGAGAGTGTCGATGCCGCTCTCGCCGTTGAGGAGTCCCTTCCACGTCGCATCGACGTCACCCGCGATCGACGTGGTCGCCGCCAGGCTTGTTACGACGACGTTGGGGAAGTTCCCGTTCAGAGTGGAAGGAGTGGTCACGGTATCGGTCCTACTCGGCGTCCGACGCGAACTTGGCCTTCATCGCCTCGGCGGCCTCGGAGTTCTCGGCCTCGAGCTTCTGGATGTACGCCACGGCGTCACCGACGGTCTTCAGGCTGGCCAGATCCTCGTCCGGGATCTTGACGCCGTACTTGTCCTCGGTCTGCACGGCGATCTCGACCATCGACAGCGAGTCGATGTCCAGGTCATCGACGAAGGACTTCTCGATCGTCACCTCGGAGGGCTCGATACCGGTCACCTCTTCGATGATCTTGCCGAGCTCTTCGACGATCTGTTCCTGGGTCAGAGCGGCCACTGCGTGGCTCCCTTCTTCATCTCTCATAGGGGGTTGCACTATTTCTTCGGTGCCGAGCAGGAGATTGTTTCTACCAGCCCGGTTGCGGTTGCGTCACTGCAAACCGCAAGGAAAAGCTAGCCGGTTGCTGAAATGTCGGCCAAATCGACCAACTTGATCAGCTGGGCGATGTCCTCGGGGGCCTTCATTGCCAAATTCGGGGTGCCCTTGAGCTCCCGCTTGGCAATGCCGACCAGAGTACCCGCCGGTGGCAATTCGACCACCGCGGAAACCCCTGCCGCGCGAACGGTTTCGGTGCACAGATCCCACCGGACGGGCCGGGTCACCTGTGCCGCGAGCTTATCGATGGCATCCCTGCCGGAGGAGACCGGCTGCCCGTCGAAGTTCGACAGGAGTACCCGAGTCGGGTTGCCGGGCGTTATCTGGGAGATGGCCTCGGTCACGGCGTCCTGAGCGGGAGCCATGAACGACGTGTGGAACGCCCCGGCGACCGCCAGTGCGCGCACCCGCGCGCCCTCCGGCGGGGTCGCCGCGAGCTCGGCCAGCGCATCGAGCCGGCCGGCGGCCACGATCTGACCGACCGCGTTGCGGTTGGCCGGAATGAGGTCGAGCTCGGCGAGGCGGGCGAGCACGGTGGCTTCGTCGCCGCCGAGCACCGCCGACATGCCGGACGGCTCGAGCGCGCACGCCTTGGCCATCTCCGAGCCGCGGATCGCGGCCAGGCGCACCGCGTCATCGGGGGAGATGACGCCGGCGATGGCGGCGGCGGCGAGCTCGCCGACCGAATGTCCGGCGACGATGGTATCGGCCGGGAGCGCATGCTGCGGCACTTCGGTGAAGGCCAGCAGCGCCGCGGCGACCACCAACGGCTGCGTGACAGCCGTATCGGTGATTTCCTCCGCGGTGGCCGTGGTGCCCAAACGCAGCAGGTCCATGCCCGACGCGATGGACCACAGTTCGAGACGGTCACGCGCGCCGGGAAGGTCGAGCCAAGGCGCGAGCATGCCGGGTTTCTGGGAGCCCTGTCCTGGGGCGAACAACGCGATCACTCCCTAAGACAACACCGTCCCGGGCCTCCGTGGAGATGTCGACGCGAATGATGTTTGTGGATCTGTTTTGTGTGGACCCCACAAAACAGCTAGTGGACCACCGGGATCGAACGGCGCCCGCCCGGCGTTACACCCGATCTTCGTGAGGAGTGCCGGAAGGGGCTTCTGAGGCTGAAGTTGGCGATTCGTTACGAGTTCGTGTCAGACGACCTATGGTCGCGGCGATCCGGAGCACGTACGCGTCGCGCGGATTCATCGGATCCCGGCCCGTAACCTCCGCGATTCGCTTGAGGCGATAGCGGACCGTATTTGGATGAACGAACAGCTGCCGGGCGCAAGTCTCGACAGCTCCACCACAGTCCAGATAGGCGTCGAGGGTGTCCGACAGGGCCGACCCGGCGGCGGCCAACGGTAGCACAAGATACTCGTTCAGAGCCTCGACCGCAGCCCGATCGCCGAGCAATGCTCGTTCGGGCAGCAATTCCGATGCGTGCACCGGTCGCGGCGCCGCGCGCCAGCCCACCACGGCCTCCATTCCCGCCATCGCCTCCACCGCGCTGACGTGCGCCGCGGACAGGGTGCGGGTGGTCGGGCCGATCACCACCGGGCCGTCGGAGAAGGCCTCGGCCAGCAGATCGATGAGGAAGGGGGAGGGATAGGAGGGATCACCCAGATTGCCGCTGACCACCATGACCAGCCGCGAGCCCTGCACCACGGCCAGGGCCGCGCGACCGTGCCGGGCGGCGGTGGTGTGCACCGAACCGACCACGGCCACCTGATCCCGCGGGGGCGTACCGACCAGCACCGTCGCCGGGGCGGTGGCATCCCAGTTCAGCGTCGCGGCACGCGAGAGCATCTCCGGGCCGGTGTCGCCGCGCACTACCGCGTCCACCACCAGGGCCTCGAGGCGGGTGTCCCAGGCGCCGCGGGATTCGGCGGCGCTGGCGTACACCGAGGCCGCCGCGAAACCCAGCTCCCGCCCGTACCGCAGCACCGCCTCGGTCAGGGCCACCAGCTGGCGGTCGTTGCGTGCGAGCGCGGGCAGCCACTGCTCGAAGAACTCCATGGCCACCCGGACCATGTCGACGGTCTGGCGCAGCGTCAGGCGCCGGGCCAGATCCTGCGGGATCACCTGGAACGCGTCCAGGCTGAACCGGATGTCGCTCTCGGGATCCTGCAGCCACTCCAGGAAGTTGACCACCGCGGTCTGCACCAGCATCTGCACCCCGGCGCGCTGGGCGGCATCCAGGCTGCCGAAGAACGGCAGCCGGTCCTCCATCGACGCCACGGCCTCGGTGGAGAGCCGGCCGGAGAACTGCTTCACCCGCTTGAGCAGTGTGTCCGGCAGCGGGTCGCGGGTCTGCCGGTTGGGGGAGAGCGCGCCGGTGGGCAGATACACCTCGTGCGAGGTGGTGGTGCCGGAGTCGGAGATCCGGCGCGGTCTCGGCGGTTTACGATCCACGGCTCCATATTCCCCCGTGCGCGCCCGGCTCATGCACGGCCCCGGGATTTCCCCGGTCCGTGTCGCGGCCGGAATCGCCCGGCGATCGGGCGAAACGGGGCCCCGTGCCGGAGGAATCTCCGTGCACGGGGCCCCGTGTCGGTTACTCGGACGGCCTACTCGTCGGTGACGGTGGCCTGCTCGGCGGCGTTGACGTCGTCGATACGGTACTTTGCCGCGGCCTCGACCGCCTTGGACGCATCGATCGCCCCGGTGCGGCCCAGGGCGGCCAGCGCCGCGACCGTGATCGAGTGGGCGTCGACGTTGAACACCCGCCGTGCGGCCGGACGGGTATCGGAGAAGCCGAAGCCGTCGGTGCCGAGGGTGGTGTAGTCACCCGGTACCCACTTGCGGATCTGGTCCTGAACCGCGCGCATCCAGTCCGAGGCGGCCACGACCGGGCCCTGGGCCTGCGACAGCGCCTGGGTCACATACGGGACACCCGGATCGGCGCCCGGATGGTGCAGCGCCGCAATCTCCTTGGCCAGGGCCTCGCGGCGCAGCTCGCTCCAGGAGGTCACCGACCAGACATCGGCCTGCACACCCCAGTCAGCGGCCAGCAGCTCCTGGGCGCGCAGGCCGTCGGGCACCGTGACGCCCGAGACGAGGATCTGCGCGCGGACCGCTCCCGCACCGCCACGCTTGTACAGGTACAGACCCTTGAGCAGACCCTCGATATCGATGTCGTCCGGCTCCGCGGGCTGCGGGTAGGGCTCGTTGTACAGGGTGATGTAGTAGCTGACGTTCTCGCCGCCGAACTCGTCGTGCTGTCGCTGCAGATGCGTGCCCGGTAGCACCGTCGTCTCCGGTGCGGGCTGCCCGCCGCCGTACATGCGGCGCAGGCCGTCGCGCACGATGTGGGCGATCTCGAACGCGAACGCCGGATCGTAGGCCACTATCGCCGGATTCGTGGAGGCCAGCAGCAGCGAATGACCGTCGTTGTGCTGCAGGCCCTCACCGGTCAGCGTGGTGCGCCCGGCAGTGGCACCGAGGATGAAGCCGCGCGCCAGCTGATCGGCCGCGGCCCACAGGCCGTCGCCGGTGCGCTGGAAGCCGAACATCGAATAGAAGATGTACAGCGGGATCATGGGCTCGCCGTGGGTGGCGTACGACGTGCCCGCCGCGGTGAACGACGCGGTCGAACCGGCCTCGTTGATGCCCTCGTGCAGGATCTGGCCGATCGAGCTCTCCTTGTAGGCGAGCATCAGTTCCGCGTCGACCGAGGTGTACAGCTGCCCGTTGCGGTTGTAGATCTTCAGCGAGGGGAACCACGAATCCATGCCGAACGTGCGGGCCTCGTCGGGAATGATCGGCACGATCCGCTTGCCGATCTCCTTGTCCCGCAACAACTCCTTCATCAGGCGCACGAACGCCATCGTGGTGGCGACGTTCTGCTTGCCCGAGCCCTTGCGTACCCCGCGATAGGGTTCGTCGCCGGGTAGTTGCAGCGGCTTGGCCGCGGTGCGCCGCTCGGGCAGGAAGCCGCCCAGGGCCTGGCGCCGCCCCAGCATGTACTGGATCTCCGGGGAGTCCATGCCGGGGTGGTAGTACGGCGGCAGGTAGGGGTTCGCCTCGAGTTCGGCATCGGTGATCGGGATGCGCTGGAGGTCGCGGAAGGCCTTGAGGTCGTCCAGCGTCATCTTCTTCATCTGATGCGTGGCGTTGCGCGCCTCGAAGTGCTTGCCCAGGCCGTAGCCCTTGATGGTCTTGGCCAGGATCACCGTCGGCTGACCCTTGTGCGCCAGCGCAGCCGCGTACGCCGCGTAGATCTTGCGGTAGTCGTGGCCGCCGCGCTTGAGGTTCCAGATCTCGTCGTCGGTCAGGCCATTCACCAATTCCTTGGTGCGCGGGTCACGGCCGAAGAAGTGCTCGCGGACGTAGGCGCCGTCGTTGGCCTTGTAGGTCTGGTAGTCGCCGTCGGGGGTGGAGTTCATCAGGTTCACCAGCGCGCCGTCGCGGTCCGCGCCCAGCAGCGCGTCCCACTCGCGGCCCCAGACGACCTTGATGACGTTCCAGCCGGCGCCGCGGAAGAACGACTCCAGCTCCTGGATGATCTTGCCGTTGCCGCGCACCGGCCCGTCCAGGCGCTGCAGGTTGCAGTTGATCACGAAGGTGAGATTGTCCAGGCCTTCGTTGGCGGCGACCTGGATCAGGCCGCGCGATTCGGGCTCGTCCATCTCGCCGTCGCCCAGGAACGCCCACACGTGCTGATCGGAGGTGTCCTTGATGCCGCGATCGTGCAGGTAGTGGTTGAACCGGGCCTGGTAGATGGCGTTCATCGGGCCCAGACCCATGGACACCGTGGGGAATTCCCAGAAGTCCGGCATCAGGCGCGGGTGCGGATACGAGGACAGGCCGCGGCCAGGGCCACCGTGGCTGTACTCCTGCCGGAAGCCGTCGAGCTGATCGGTGCTCAGGCGGCCCTCGAGGAACGCGCGCGCATACATACCGGGGGAGGCGTGGCCCTGCATGTAGACCTGGTCACCGCCGCCGGGATGATTCTTGCCACGGAAGAAGTGGTTGAAGCCGACCTCGTACAGCGCCGAGGACGACGCGTAGGTCGAAATATGGCCGCCCACGCCGATACCCGGGCGCTGCGCGCGATGCACCATGATCGCGGCGTTCCAGCGGATCCAGGCGCGGTAGCGGCGCTCGACCTCCTCGTCGCCGGGGAACCACGGCTCGTTCTCGGTGGGGATCGTGTTGACGTAGTCGGTCGAGGTCAGCGCGGGAATCGCGACATGACGCTCACCGGCGCGCTCGAGCAGGCGCAACACCAGGTAGCGCGCGCGGCCCGGGCCCTCGCGGTCGAGCATTTCGTCGAAGGATTCGAGCCATTCGCTGGTCTCGTCCGGGTCGATATCGGGTAGGTACGATGCCACCCCCTCGCGGATCACGCGCACGCGCGCGGCGGGCGCCACGGCGGGGCCGTCGGCACTCGGCTGCGATGCGGAATTCGACGACGACATCGGGTGCAGCAGGTCTGTCAAAATCAATGCTCCTCGTACAGGGGTGGACAAGCTGATGGCTCTGAACCCTGGGTAGCCGTGCCGATGGGCGCGGCTACCCGACGCGAACGGGTGGGGCGCATCTCACATCCTTGTCGATGATGCGTCCCAGGTCATCATGTCAGTCGCAAATCCAGTACCGTGCACGAGGCAACATATGGAACCGAAACATGTCATCGGACACAATCAATCGGACATAGTCGAGGTCGAGAAGCGGGGAAGACGACGATGAAGCTGCTGAACCCACACGGGTTCGGAATGGTGTGCGCGATCGTGGCGGTCGGCACGGGACTGGTCGTAGCCGGCTGTTCCAGCTCCATCCACGGTACCGCTACCGTGAACCAGGCCGATGCCGCCGCGTACCGCACGGAGATGTCCTCCTCCTCCGCGGCGGCCACCTCCTCCAGGAAGGCGGCCGCGCAGGCGAAGGCGGTGAGCGACAACTGCACTCCGTTCCGCGGGACCACCAGCGTCGCGGTCACCAAGTACAACGAGTTCGTCGACGCGCACGACGCCAATGCGCCCGATCAGGACGCCAAGCGGGATCTGGCCGTGCAGACCCTGACCGACGCCGCCAACGCGGTGCAGGGCCGGGTGAACAGCGCCGGCGGCGACCTGCCGCCGGATCTGGCGCACAAGTTCGGCGACTACATCACCGCGGCGCGCGCCCTGGCGGACGAATCGCGGAAGATGAATTACACCGCGCCGGTCGGGCCGCTCAACGACGCCAGCAAACGGGTGAACGACGCGCTCAACGCCGCGCGGCTGGCCTGTCCGTCGCACTAGTTCTCGAGTGCGACTGGGACATTTCGCGGAGAATTTGGCCCGATCGGCTTGCGTTGTGGCGCTGGACCATGTTCGCTTGCAACTACCTATTGTCTGGAGTTGAGGAGGACACCACCGTGGTCGCCGCGGCGGACGCGCAAAACTACGCTCAGAAGCTTGGCATCTCGCACGACATGGTGGTTCAGGAGCTGGGTTGGGATGATGACACGGACGATGCCCTGCGGGCCGAGGTCGAGGAGGCCATCGGGTCCGAGCTGCTCGACGAGGACACCGACGAGGTGGTCGACGTCGTGCTGCTGTGGTGGCGGGACGGCGACGGCGACCTGGTCGACGAGCTGCTGAACGTCATTACCCCGCTCGCCGACGACGGCGTGGTCTGGGTGCTCACACCCAAGACCGGGCAGTCGGGGCATGTCGACCCCAGCGAGATCGCAGAGTCCGCGACGCCGGCGGGGTTGACCTCGACGACGCCGGTCAGCTTGGGGACCTGGACCGGAACCAAACTGACGCAGCCCAAGACTCCGTCCAAACAGCGCTGAGCGATCATGGTTTCGCCGCAGCGCCCGCTGCCGGCGAAACCGTCGCCGCCGGATCGCGGTGGGACCGATGGCCACACGGACCATCGCCTCCCGGCGGCCGCGGCGGAGTATGCATCAGATTCAGCGGAGGTCGGTGTGCGGCGCGAGCCTGTCGCGCCGCACACCGACACGGACAGGAGGTTCGCGCATGCCGCTCGAAGTGGGTACGGTCGCACCGGATTTCACGCTCAAGGATCAGAACAACCAGGAAGTGCGCCTGTCCGACTACCGCGGGCACAAGAACGTCCTGGTCGTGTTCTACCCGCTCGCCTTCACCGGCATCTGCCAGGGCGAGCTGTGCAAGGTACGTGACGAGCTGCCCAAGTTCCAGAACGACAACGCCGAGATCCTCGCGGTCTCGGTCGGCCCGCCCCCCACCCACAAGATCTGGGCCTCCGAACAGGGCTACACCTTCCCGCTCCTGTCCGACTTCTGGCCCCACGGCGCCATCGCCCAAACCTACGGCGTCTTCAACGACAAAACCGGCTTCGCCAACCGCGGAACCTTCGTCGTGGACAAGGACGGAATCATCCGTTTCGCCGAAATGAACGGCCCCGGCGAACCCCGTGACCAGGCGGCTTGGGAGAAAGCGCTCGCTGCGTTAGATTCTTAGACCGCGCCTCGTGACGAGGCCACCACCCGCTCCGCCTCCCGGCGGGGCCCCGGGCGTATAGCTCAGCGGTAGAGCTCTGGTTTTACACACCAGCGGTCGGGGGTTCGAACCCCTCTGCGCCCACTCGTTGATTGCCAGGTCAGAGGCTATTTTGATCATTCGGCGGAGAATTCGTCATCGAGTGCGAAGTGCCCAGTGTCCCTAGAGTGTCCCAACGGGTCGGCGGGACTAGGTGCCTGCTCGTTGGGTGTCGTCATCGAACAAGGCGGTGCCCGCCGACTCCAGCGCCTCGTCATAGACGTGACCGTAGACCCTGAGTAGAACGGCCGGGTCATGGCCGAGCCACTTCGCCACCGCCGAGACGGCCGCGCCGGAGTCCAACAGGATGGTTGCGGCGGTGTGCCGGGCGTCGTGCAGGCGGATTACGGGTAGGCCCGCTGCCTTGGTCTGCCGCTGAAACTCGTCGGTGTACCACTCGGGCCGGATCGGTGAGCCGTCCTCATGCACCGCGATCAGACATTCGTCCGACCACGACGCCTCGAAAGCCAGCGCTTCGGCCTTCTGGGCGACCTTGAACCGGGCCAGTGCCTTCACTACGTCGTCCGGAAGCGGCAGGCTCCGGCGGCTGCGCCATGACTTCGGGTCGCCCTCCTCGACGTCTTTGCCGATCGCTACCCGGCCACGGCGGACATGCAAGGTGTTCCCCTCGATACGGGACCAGCGCAACCCCATGATTTCCGAGCGGCGCAGGCCGCACAGCGACAGCAGGAACAGCGCAAAGAGGCGGTGCTCGCGGACGTGCTCCCGGAATTCCCGGCTCTGCTCTCGGGTCCACACCTGCATTTCGGTGTCGGTGAACTCGGGCCGCTTCACCAGCCGCGCGACGTTTCGCGTCACCAAGCCCTGTTTCACCGCGTCATCGAGCGCGGCGGTGAGCTGAATCAGCATCGTGGTCACTGTGCGGGCGGCAACCCCCCGTGCCTCTACGGGCCGGGATGCGCCGGGAGCGAGGGCGTACAGGCCGCGCTTGGGCCGCACGACTGTGCCCGATGCGCGCATCCGGTCCAGGTAGCGCCCTGCCTTGTCACCGAACTTCGAGGTCACCGCCGCGTAGCGCACGCCGTCCGGGTGCTCGGCCACGAATGCCAATACCTCGGCCGCCATGCCTCCGACCGCACTGGCACCCCTGCGCCCCCCGGTCAGACGCCATGTCACGAGGTCATCCAGGTGTGCCTTGGTGAGCTGCTGGAGCGGCAGGTTACCGAGGCGGTCAACGACAGGTTTGAGCGCGTGGCGGTAACCGTCGACGGTTACCCGGCGGACATCGCGCCGACCGTCCAGCCACGCCGTGATATGCGCGCCGACCGTGGTCTTGGTAGGGGCGGCGTAGCGGCCTTCGGCAACTTCGGTCGAGATGCGCCGATATTCGCGTCGCGCTTCTGCCTTGGTGCCGTAGCTGAACCGGCGGCGATCACGGCTGCCATCCGGTTTGACCCCGACATCGATGCGGAATTCATAGGCCGTGACGCCGCTCTTGGCGACCCGTGGACTGATCGGTTCGGCCCGGCGGGACTTCGCGGGCGAACCGCCCTGATCTTTCTTGGTGGTAGAAATTCTCGACCTCTCTCGTGGTGGTGGTCAGGTGAGGTACGGCCGTGCTGCGGCCAAGACACGGGACACGGTGGACGAGGAAACCCCGACGTCCGTCGCGATACGGGAATGTGTCCAGCCGTGCTCGTGACGAAGGCGCAGGATCGCCGCGACCGCGCTGGGGTCACGCCGACCTGATGGATCACTGATGCACAGCCTCGCGGCCAGCTCCGTCCAGCGGTCGGCGCTGCGCACTGTCTCCGGATCGCTGTGGACCGCTTCCGGGTCGGTGCGGATCGCGGTCAGTTCCGTTGTCGTCGAGTAAGTCTCGCTTTGCACCTCACGAAGAGAGGCGATGCGCATCGGATCGGGCCTGTGCACGGGCTGTGCACGCTGCGGATCGGGCTGCGCATCGGCGTGCACGAGGTGCCCCAGCGCCGCTCCCATGCCGAGTATGGCCACGGGCAGACAGGCCACGAGCACGGTCACCGGCCACGGTGCTGTGGTGACCCCGGCGGCGCTCATGAGGTGGTAGCCAACCTGCCCGGCCGCGCCAAGAGTCAGGCCCGCGAGCGCGGAATTCCTTGCGTACCTGCGGGTTCTTTCGGAGCGGATGCGGCCGGAGAGCCACGCGAACAGCGCGTAGGCGGCATAGCATTCCACGCCGATCGGTAGCGTGATCGCGGTGTTGATCGTGGCCTGATCCGCGATGCCGGGCAACAACCGCACCGGACCGAACCCGGTCATCTCGCCCAGACCGACCCATCCGGACCAGATTGCGACGAACGCGGGCGCGGCCAGTAAGAGGATCGGCCACGTGCGCAGTGCGCGCGGCTGTGCATGGTGTGGATCGTCCTGTGCACCATGCGGATCGACGTGCATCGGCTGTGCATCCTGCGGATCGGAGTCCGGATCGGGTGTGAAGGCTGGCGGGGCGTTCGCCGTGATGATCGGCATTGTCCTTCGGTTTCCTGTTCGTTTGTCGGGTGTGGGATTCGGGTGCGGACGGCGGCGCGATCGGCGGGGCGTGCGACCGGTGCTGGCGGGTCAGTGCTCAGTTCTCCAGATCAGTGCCCGATCGGAGCGTTGTGGGGGGTGTCAGCTCGCCGAGGAAGACGGACGGGGTTGGTTAGCCGGCCGGTGGTCAGCTCACCGTTCGTGGCGTCCACCGAGATCAGAATGTCGGTGATCGAGGGGAGTTGATGCCATGACGGCGGCTGACGGCAGTGGCGATTGCCCCGGACCGCGCCGGTTCGACGGACAACTTCTGTCGAATCCAGTGCGATGCAGCTGGATTCGCTGTCGCTACTGGGAAGGTCGGTCCTGCGACCCAGGCCACTACGGTGGCGGTCGAGTCCGTGGTGTTACTGCAAACGTTGGGTGGTCGGCGGGCTTCAGCGAATTGCAAGTTATGCCAGCAGAGGTTTTCCTGGTCGGTGCCCGTCATCGGGTGCCGACATTGAAAACTGGTCCCCTCGCTGACATCGATCACAGCCGCGATGGCATGATCGCCCGACGGGTAGCGAACCTACCGATCGTCTGCATGGTGCTCAGAACAACAACCATGGGGTGGCACCGCACAGCGGTGCCACCCCGTCACTGACTTCGCAACACGGCCTAGGTCGGCGCACTACTCGGTGTCGACCGGGAGTTGCAGTATATGGCGTATCCAGATCGATGGGATGCGTACACGAATACCTACGTGAACCGCCGGTATCTCACCGGATTTCACGGCTGTGTAGAGGGTGGAGCGGCCGATGCCGAGGAGGCGAGCGGCGTCGGAGACCGACACGGTGAGCTCGGACTGAAGACGCTCCAGTAAAGCTTCGACGTCGGAGGTCATATCGCTGAATTCGTTGTCGGGAGCCAACATACTGATCTATGTATGACGCGTATGGGATTCGTGATAGCCCGAGTCGGCACGCCCCGATTGGAGTGAAGTCGAAGTCGCCTGCTGTCCATGGCGTTCCTCCGGTATCTGGATGGAGAGGTACACCTGACTCGCTCGAGTCGCGGTGATTGCTGCCCCCTTACCCAGGAAAGCCGAATAATCGATGGCTGTCTACTGTTCTGTGGGACTCAATTTGCATCACATTCGGGCGCCCGTACAGGAATTCGACGAACAGTTACCTTGCGTGCCCAGGGACGAGGAACGTAAACGTGTTCGCGCACCGCGAAGTGCGGTATTGGTGAGGGTTGGGTAGAGGGTATGAAGGATTATCTGCCGTGAGTCGGTGATGTCGGTTCGATGGATTGTGGCAGTGAATTCGGCACCGTCGAAAGGGCGGCGAAGGCGAAGCGGTTCGGTGGTTGCGCGGTCGTACGCGACGAATGTGCTGGTGAGCCATCGTTGGGTGAAAGCCTTGTAGCGTCGCAGGTCGCGGAAGAGGTGGTTGGCAGCCGGTGAGGTGCGGTGGCGGCCGAGGGAGACCTTGAACGATCCGACCATGAAGTCGGTGTCGGGTTCCCAATCCAGGATGATCTGTTTGGCTGTGGGGCCGAGCCACCACAGCAGCATATTGCCGGTCTCTTCCAGACCGGCGAACGTCCTGCTCATCGACTTGTTCATCGCCAGTACGCTGCCGATCGGGTCGGTGTAGACAGCGAGCACGCCCCGAACGTCGAGCGCGGAGAGTTGGTCGATCAGGACTGGTGTGCGGTCCAGGTGGTCGCGGAGAGTGTTCCGGGGTACGAGAGGTATCGCAGGAGCCAGCAATTCGTGGATGTAACGGACCTGGGCGGGGCTCAGCTGATAGGCGGCGATCAGCTTGCCGATCATCTCGGCACTGGGGTGGCGGTCGCCCTTTTCGAGTTGTCGAAGGTAGATCTCGCTGATCCCAGTGCGGTCGAAGACCATCTTGCGTGACAATTTCGGCGGCTCGTCTCGGAGCTGGCGCAGGTAGTGGTGTAGGGCAGGCATCCGTGCGACCGGGCGCTCGTTGACGGGATGCTGCTTGCGGTTGTTGGGCCGTCCGTTCATGCGGGTCCTTACACGTAGCTGTGGCAGATGTGGGGTACCTATTCGCAGATCGGGGTCATCGACGATCTGCGGTGAAGTGAGCCATCAGCGCTTGGAAGACTTCCTTGGGTCGCTCCAGCGCGACCGAGTGCCCTGCTTCTGGGATGGTGACGGATCGGCCTCCGGCGGCATTGGCGATCTTGGTGGTGGAGATAGGGGGTGGGTAGGCGTGGTCTTCGGTGCCGGCGATTGCCAGGACGGGAATTTGGCAGCCGTGGAGCTCTTCGAGGATGCCGTGGCGGTAGATGACTCCGTAGGCCGCGTCGCCGATCGAGGGGTCCAGTTGCGTGAGGTACGTCCGCCAGGACGAGATCGTGGTGGAGTCGGGGTTGGCGAGGCTGGTATCGCCGAACATGATGAACATGAGCTGGTCCACGATGTCGGCCGGTCCATGCTCGGAGAGGTGCGCGGCGAGGGGCACGAATTCGGCAAGCCTGTACTCCCGATCGGCCGATGCACCCAGTGCTGCGGCCGACCGCAACAGGTGAGGGCGGCGTGCCGCGAGTCGGAGTGCGACCATCCCGCCTAAAGAGTTGCCGACGAAGTGACACGGTGCCACGTTCAGATGGTCGATCAGCCTGGCGGCGTCCTCGGCGAGGATGTCGACGGAGAGGTCTGCTCGGGGCTCGCGCCTGCTGGTGCCTTGTCCGCGGTGATCGTATGTGATCGTCCGGTATCCGGCGTCAATCAGCAGCTCTACCAGGGCGTCGAACATGCTGTGGTCGAAGAACAGCGAGTGTGCGAGCACGACTGGTGTGCCCTGCCCGTGATCGAAGTACGCGATCCGCGTCCCATTGACTTCAGCGTAACCGTCAATCATAACCTCTCCTGAGCCTATTGAAAATACATTTAGGGGTATGATCACAAAAACTATGCGTGACCGGGCGGGGGAGTCGACCGGATCCACGACAGGTTTCACCGGATCTGCGACGGGAGGCGAACACCGTGACCGATCTCCGGTACGAGCCGATAACACACACCACCTCGGAGTTGCCTGAGTCCGATCGCATCGATGCGTGGGGAGCGATCATCAACGCCCACCACGGTGAAGTCGGGTTCGATATCGCGGACACGCGAGAGTTCTCCGGGACCATCAGTATCCAGCAACTCGGCGATGCGAACCTGGAAGAGTTCCGGGTGGTCGGATTCGAGTCCACGCCGGTTCACTACCGGCGCACGCCGCAGCACGTCCGGCAGGACTCGAACGAGTCGGCGAGGCTCGTGATCCCGGTGGCCGGCCGGATCACGCTGCGCCGAGACGAGGAAGTGGTCTCGTTGGAGCCCGGGCAGATGGGCATGTACAGCTGTGCTCGGCCGTTGGAGATGGAGCACGACGTCGCGGGAGCGTGGCTGTTGTCCGTTCCCAGCGAGGCGTTGTCGCAGCAGCACCGGTATCGGCCGCCGCTGCAGCTGGATCCGCAACGAGCCATGCTTCGCAGCGTGGTGTCGATGACCAAGGACCTGGCTCACCACCGTGAGACGCTGTCGGCCTACGAATTCGTCAGCCTGGGGAACAATCTGGTCGACCTGCTGGTGAAGTCGTTGGATCCCCATCAGGCGACGGAGCTGACCAACCTCGCCGGGCTCGCCGCCGATGCACGGGCCCATATTGCCAAGTACTGCCGGGATCCCGCCGTCACGGTCGCCTCGATCGCGGAGCATCTGGGCTGCTCGACGCGCCAGCTCGAACGGGCACTGCGCGAGTCGGGCTTGCCCACTCCGGCCAAGTTGCTTCAGCAGGCGCGACTCGAGGTGGCATGGAAGCGCCTGCGGGACCCGTCCGACACGAGCAGCGTGCTGACGATTGCCACCGAATCGGGTATCCGCTCGGTGTCCGTTTTTACCGCGGCCTTCCGGGACCGGTACCAGAGCACGCCATCCCAGATCCGCCGGAACCGCACCCGCTGAACATCATTCGACAATTCCAGAACTACCGCTGGGCCGGGTTGGTGTGATGTGGGATCACAGTGCTGGGGAGGGTGGCCGCGACGAGGGGGAGGTCGAGGTGGAGTCGAGAGGAAGAAGTGCGTACCGCCGGATCTGTCCGGAACTATCGACGTCGCTGCGATGCACGACAACGGCGTATTCGGCGCCGTCGCTGGGACGGCGAAGCCTCAGTGGGGCGTCGGTGGGACAGGTGTAGACCACGCGGGTGCTGTGCACCCACGGCCACAAAAAGGCCCCCGATCGGCTCAGATCGCGAATGAGGTCGGTGACTTCGGGGGCACACCGGTGCCGAGCGATAGCGGCCTTGAACAGCGCGACGACCAGGTCGGTGCGGGCGTCCCAGTCGACGACGATGGGAGCGGCCGCAGGACTGAACCACCACCTCATGACGTTGCCGGCCTGCGCGAGCCCGGGAAACGCCTCATCCATCGGAGTATTGGACGCCAAGATGCTGCCGGACGGATCGACGCAGACCCCGAGCACTCCCCGATCTGCAAGATCGGTGAGGTGGTCGACGAGGTGTGGTGTCTGGCGGACCTGAGCGCGGAGTCCCGGCAGGTGCGGCAACGGCAGGGCCGGCATCAGCAGCTCCCGCGTATAGCGAGCCTGTGCTGGGGACAGCTGATAGGCGGCGATGAGCTTCTCGACGACGTCGCTGGTTGCGTTACGAATGCCGCGCTCGACCTGGCGGATCTGATGCCAGCTCACACCGGTTAGCGCGCTGACCTGCGGGCGCGACCAGTGCCTCTCGTCCCGCAGCAGTTTGAGATAGTCCGCGATGACGGAAACCTCGACGTCGGGGGAGGGGCGAGCGTTGCCCGATGCCCGCCCGGAGCGGCTCCTCGGCGACTGTTCGGCATGGTCCCCCCAATTTTCACTGTCTTTCATCGATGTCTGCTGTCTCGATAGATTCGAAGATTTCCCCCAAGCGGTTCCATGATTACCAGACCATCCGGTGTGGCGCAATCGAGACATTCGCCCTTGGATTGCCGCAGATTAACTATCGGCTCCATGGGTGGTCGCGGCGGGCTGGAGTGGCCCAGATGCATCACGGGCCAAGAAATTTGGTTGTACACACACGGCATCACATATGCCTTATCGGCGCTGATAAACGGGGATATTCACGGTGCGCGCAAATTGTATGTGATGCAAATTGAGTTCCATGGAACAGTGGATTTCTTTGAGCTTCCAGGGTTGTGTGGTGTCTGACAGTGATCCAACATCGGAAGGAAGATTAAATGCTATCGCTTGTTGCAGACGTCTTTATCATCATTCAGGACGGGGTCTGGCTGGCCCAGCAGGCAGCGGCGTTCCTGCCTCTCTGATCGGGGTTTGACCGGGGCCTCTGGTCGGGGATTCACTCGCCCGGGGCCCACCGGATACGAGCTGCGGCTGTCTTTTCTTTTCTCTCATCACCTCTCCACATTCACCCATGAAGGGGTAATTCGGCATGTCCAGATCCAGTACACCGGTGCCACACGCGCGAACGCGTGCGGGGTTAGGCGCAGTGGGATGTCACGCGCTGACGTACGAACGACCGCGAGGGAGAAGACCCCGGGCTTACCGTCCGGTCGCGACTACAGTGGTGTCGCTGGCGATCGTGTCCTGCTGTTGTGGTGTCGCGATGGCCAGCAGGCCGGAGGTGATTGCCGAACAGCCGGGTGTGACGGGCCCGAGTCAGCCGGGTACGGTCGCGCCCGCCCCGCCTCCTCCACCCCCCGTACCAGTACCCGCGGCGTCTCAACCCCCGGCGGTGCGTAACGGACCGGTTCCCCGTCCCGAGCCCACCGCCGCGCCGGCGCCCCCGGTGCGGATTCAGGATCTGCATCTGCCCGTGCCGGTGCGGCCGGTGGCACCGATTCGCCCGCCGGCCAAGACCCTTCGCATCGGCGAGTGGCAGGCTCCGTCGCCGCCATGTCTTCCGCCGAATGTCCGCGACACGATCAACAACGTCGCCGCCGGTGCCGAGGCCCAGGTTGCTACGGCCCTGGACTCGATTGGGCTACCACCCGGACGGTCGGACCGGGTCGCGGGCGCCACCATCGTGGGTGCTGCGGTCGCCGGAGCCGGGGGCGCGGTGGTCGCGGGCGCTCCGGTCGCGGCGGCCGGGGCGGTGGTCGGGGCGGCGGTCGGCGGCACCATCGGCGGCATCGCCGGCGCTGCGATCGGCACGGTGATTGCCGTCCCAGTGATCGGCACCATCACCTCCGGAGTGGCAGGCACCGCGATCGGTGCCGCGGTCGGAGCAGTGGCCGGCGCGGCTATCGCGGGAATTCCGGCCGCCGCGGCGGGGGCTCTGGCAGCCGGGACAGTCGGTGCCGGATTCGGTGCCGGAGTGGGGGTCGGTCAGCGGTGAGCAGAACCAGACGGACGATGCGGGCGGCCGCGGTCATGGCCGCGAGCGCCTGGACAGTATTCGCCGCCGGGGCCATCGGACTTCCTGCGGCGCAGGCGGTGCCGATCGGACCCTCGTGCCCGGCACTGTATGTGCTGGCGGTGCAGGGGACGGGGCAGTCGTCACCGTCCGCGAGCCCGACCGCTGATGTCAACCTGCTCGGCGCATTGCTGGGCCCGGTGCAGGCGGCGGTGCCGACCCTGGTGCAGCGCAGCTACATCGGGTACCCCGCCGGGTTCGGCGGCGCAGTGCCCGGCGGCGGCACCGCCCCATACATCACTTCGGTCACCGACGCGATACGCCAGCTCCAGGACGCCCTACAACAGATTACGCGGACCTGCCCGGCAACGATGGTCGGTGGCGTCGGGTTTTCTCAAGGCGCGGAAGCATTTTCGACGGTTGCCCAGGAGATCGGCGCCGGACACGGGCCGATCGCAGCGAACCGTGTCGCCGCGATCGAGCTGTATGCGGATCCGGACCGGCCCGACGGGTCGCCTGCTTTTCCGGGCCGTCCGGGCCAGAGCAGACCCGACCCGGCCCCGGGCACCAGCGGAGCCGCGGTGTCCGGAGTGCAGATCGCCAGTCCGACCCTGGCCGGGAGCGGCATCGCCAGCAACGGTCAGAGTTTCGGCACCCTGACCGGCCGGGTCGCCGAGATCTGCGCCCTGGGTGACCTGGCCTGCGCCGCGCCCGACCGCGCCGGGTTGCTGCGGTTCGCGGCACGCTTGGCTGCGCAGGCCGATCTGCGTAACCCGATCGCCGCCCTGGGATCGCTCAACGCATTACTGGGCACTGCCTTCGGCAGCGCGTGGACCACGATCCTGGACAACGACGTCCGTCTCGGGCCTGGCACTGTGGAGTATGCGCCACAGAAAACGTTGTCGCAGCGCCTCATTGATGCGGCGGACCCTCGGATCCCTGCACCGCTCCCGGGCCAGGCTGGCGAAGCGGCAGCTCGTTGGGCGCAGATCACCAACACCGTGATCGGCAACCCGCTCGGGGTGCTGCCGTCTCTGGTCGGGCAACTCGCTGGCGCGGTGGGGCAGTTGGCCGCGGACAACGCGGACCTGGCCAATCCGCTGGTGTGGGCCGGTTACGCCAACACCGTTGCCGCGCACACCGGTTACGCCGTCACCGGGCAACTCGCGCCGGGCATCGCCTGGCTCATCGCTTCTGCTCACGACATCGCTGGGAGACACCCATGACCACCACCCCCACCCCGAACATCGACAGTCACTACGCCCCGATCGTGATCGAGCACGGCCGCCGCCCGGGAGACCTGCTGCGGGTCCGCAAGATCGAACTACCTGGCCTTCCATTCACGGGCGATGCGTGGCAGATCGTGTACGTCTCGTCCGACTCGTACCACGAACTGATCCCCGTCTCGGGCATCATCGTTGCCCCCGAACACGAGCCGTCGACCGGATCCGGTCCAATCCTGGTGTACTGCCCCAGATTTCACGGCCTGGGCGGACCGGCGCCCTCACAGCTGCTGCCGGACGGCCGCGAACCGGAAACCGCAGCGATCCTCGCGGCCCTGGCAGCGGGATTCACCGTCGCGATCCCCGACGGCGAAGGCATGGGCGTGAGCGGAACCGGCCCCCATACGTTCCTGGCCAGCGGCGCCGCAGCACATGTGGCCCTCGACATCGCCCGGGCAGCACGAGGTTTGCCCGATATCGACGCCAGCACCGCACCGGTGGTGGCGTGGGGGTACGCCGACGGCGGCCGCACCGCGATCGGCGCTGCGGAGCTCAGCAACGACTACGCACCGGATGTCGAGCTGCGGGCCGTCGCGGCCGGGGCCGTGGTCACCGACCCGGGTGACCTGGCCGCCCGGCTGGGTAACGGCCGGTGGTCGGTGCTCGGGTTGGCCGGTCTGATCGGCCTGTCCCGAGCGCACCAACATCTGCCCCTGCGGCACGTGCTGACCGATGAGGGACGCCGGATCGTATCTGCCGCGGAACATCTCACCGCTCCGCAGTTGTTCGAGAAGTACCGCCGACCGCTCGGGGATTGGTGCGACCGACCCGACCCGTGGAACGACCCGATGTGGCGGTACGTGCTGGCCCGGGAGATCACCGGTCTGGGCGTACCGGAGGTACCGGTGCACCTCTATCAGGGCACGGCCGACACCATCGTCCCTTCATACCTCGGGCACTCCCTGCGTACCCACTACCAGGCCGCAGGTACCGAGGTGACCTGGACCGAATACGACACCGACCACACCGGTGCCGCCATCGCCGGAATCGCCGAGGCCCTCGAACGACTCACCCGCGACCTCAACTGCCCCCGCATCCCACCCGACCCCGCGGACGACGACACCGCCGGACCCGGCCACCCGTGACCGGGAAGCCACAGACAGTCCGTGTCTGAAACCTGTTGTAGATCAGGCGATTAGGCCATCGCGCTCGACTTGAAGGAGGTGAGAATCATGCCACACGACGATGTAGCAAGAGGCCATGGCGCCCGCGTGCTCCGCGGCATCAGCCGACGACGGACGCTCAGCACGCTGATTGGTCTGTGTGCCGCGGCGATCCTTGTCCTCGTGACGAGTGGATCCAGCTGGGCGCAAACGGATTCGGTGCCGCTGGAGGGCAACTGCCCGGCACTGTACGTGCTGGCGGTGCAGGGCCCGGACCAAGCACCCCCGGACGCCGGACCCACCACCGACAGCGGCGCGCTCGGAGCGTTCTTCACCTCCCTGGCCTCCCCAGACGACGAGATTCAACGCGCATACGTGCCGTACGGCCACAACGCCGACGGGGCGGTGCTGCCCTACGACCAGGCCGTCAGCACCGCAGCCGGACAGCTCGGAACCTGGGCACACGACGTGGTGACCCGGTGCTCCCGGACCCGGATCGCGGCCATCGGATACGGCGACGGCGCGGCGGCGGTGTCCGCGTTCGCGCACCAGGTCGGTGCCGGGACCGGACCGGTGCCCGCAGAGAAGGTCGTGGCTGTCGCACTGTTCGCGAACCCTGCCCGCGCCAGCGGAACACCTGTATTCCCCGGCCGGCCGCCGGGACAGACCACCCCGAACTCCCCGCCTGGCCTGCCCGCATCCTCGACCAGCGGAATCACCTTCACCGACGTGTCCGTCACTGGTTCCGGAATCGGCCAAACCGCCAGCGGGCCAGCGGCTTACGGCACATTGACCGGTCGCCTGGTGGATCTGTGCGCGCCGGGGGACCTGTCGTGTGGCACCCCGGCGGGCACACCGATCGAGCAGACGATCCACAACATCGCCGCGCAATCGAACTTGCACGACCCGATCTCCGCGATCACCACCGTCGCACAGGCTCTCGCGGGAACGGTGTGGAAGACCGCGGTCGGGGTGGCGAGCCAGGACATCCAGGGCGACAGTCTGGACCAACTGTCCTACCAGCCCACCCAATCCCTCGGGCAGCGTCTCGCGGTTGCCTCGAACCCGAACACCCCGATGCCTGGCCCGGACCAGATTCTGGGTGCCTTGTTCCGGCTCGGGACCATCGGACTCAGCACCGCGGTGTCGATCGCGGTGAAGGTCTTTTCTCCCGCCACGATCGCCGAACTCGCCACGGTCGGGCTGGCGAACCCCGGCGCGGCGATCGCGGACCTGGGGGTCAAGCTGGCCGGGGCGGTCGCGGAGCTCGTTCCCCCGCAGACCGCGCTGGGCTGGCTCAATCAAGCATTCACGGCTGTGACCTCGACCGTCACCAACGGCAGCGACCTGTACGGCGTCGCCACCCAAGCCCAATACAGCGACACCACTACCAGCAGCGGCCAGGCCTACACCACCACCTCGGCATCCCCGCAGGGCACACCAGCATTCACCGCCGTCGCCACCTGGCTCACCGCACTCGCACACACCATCGTGGCCACCGAGCCCGCCTCACCGCCGGCACCCGAACCTAGCAGCCACGACCACACGACGACACCGGCCACCAGCAGCCCCACCACGACTCCAGACAACGCCGAGACAGCGCCCACATCGACCCAACCCACTGCCACCGGACCCGGCTCCACGCCCGCCACCGCGGCGACGAGCCCATAAAGACCCCTTCGGCGGAGACCACTCTCAGCGCCATCAATCCGGAGAGAAATCGGTTTTCCCTCGCGGACCGTCTCCCCGAAGGGCCCCACACCCATCCACGCCCACGGAGGTGAACACCATGCCCCCCACCATCGAAACACCCACCGATAGCGAACACGGCTGGGGATGGATCACCACCACCGATCCAATCCCACTGCACACCAACACATCCAATCAGAAAGCGGCTCGAACCGAGAACGAGTGGGAATGGCTCCACGAATCGAAACCATCCGAAACATGCTATCCAGCAGGAAAATCCCACACATCAATGTCGAAACCTGTGCTGGCAGTGGCGATAACACTGACAGTCGCAACGATTGCTGGAGCGGTGGTGCTGAACATACTCACCGCGACTCACGCCAGCCAACCAGCAGCGAGAACCGCTCGACACACGACAACGCTATCGGCCACCGTGACGCCGCAGGCAGCCGCCTGCCGGGGACTGTCCGGCGCCACGATCACCGACCAGCCAGGACCCGCCGACAGCGTCACCGGACTGATCTCAACATTCGAGGCCGCCTACTACTCGTCCCGCTCGGCCGACCAAGCGATCCGCACCCTGGCCGCGGACAGCGGAATCACCGCCGCAGCGCTCGCCGCAGGCATCGCAACGATCCCGCCGGGCAGTACCCACTGCGTCGCGATCACCCCGATCACGCCCGACACCGCCACCGTGCACCTGGCCGAGCTCCACCCCGACGGCAGCCGCACCGACTACCTCCAACTGATCAACACCCGCCGCACCCCCGCCGGCCTGCAGATCAGCAACATCCAGAAGCAGCAATAACCATGCGCACCAGCCCTTTACGCGCCATCGACACCGCCGGGGAACCACCTGCGCGTCTGGACCCCGCGACCATCGAGGCACCCAGCCCGGACCGGGCCGCCCCGATCCGCGAGACACCGCTACCCACCACCGGCCCGCACCCGCCGCTGTTCGCCGTGGTCGGTGCGCACGGGGGTGCCGGGGCATCGACGCTGGCGCGCTGGTGGGCGGCCGCCGCCGACGCGGGTGTGGCTTGGCCAGGCTCTGCCCGCACCACCCAACGTGTTGTGCTGGCTGCGCGTGAGTGCATTCCGGGCCTGACCGCCGCCGCGGATCGCCTGCGCGAATGGCACGCGGGCCTGGCCCCCGAGGGTGTCAGCCTCGTCGGACTTGTCCTCATCGCGGCCCGGCCCGGCCGGATCCCCGCCGCCGTGCGGAGGTTCCGGCGCACCGTCGCCGACCTGGTCCCGGACGACGCGATCTGGCCGATCCGGTGGCACGAGGAGTTGATCGTCCACGAATTGGCCGAGCTGGCCCGGTACGCACCGTTCGATCCACCCCCACCCCGCCGCGCCCACCTCACCCGCGCTGTCCCGGCCGATGTCCACCAGGCCGGTGCGGCCATCACCGCCCGTATCGCCGCCGAACGGCAACAGGCACAACAGGAAAGCAGGGGAAGCTGATGATCTACGCATTCCTCAACGGCGTCGCCACCCCTGGAACCATACCGATCACCCCGAGCCCACCGCCCGGATCCAGCGGCCTGGTCCACATCGTCGACTGGGTCGCCTGGCTGGTGACTCTCGCGGGTATCGCCGCCCTGATCTACGCCGGCGGCAAGTTCGCCTGGGAACGCTGGCACGGCGGCGCGGTCGAGTCTCCCAAGATCGTTCTCGCGGCATTGGCCGGTGGAATCCTCGCCACCAGCGCCGGGCAGATCATGCAGGAAGTCCTAGCCGCATCAGCGCATTGACATGATTACAAACCCCTTCTCTCCCAGCATGTTTCATAACAAAAATCCGGAACTGACCTGTAACGGTGGTGGCCGCTACCGGGCACCTACGTCGACGGTAAGGGAGGCCCGCACCATGCACTCCGGCCACTGCGCACTGACCATTCCTGGCGGCGATGGACTCGCCCTCGCGGCCCATCGGCTGGGCGCGCTCGGGGCACCGGCGACCGTGGTGTACATCCATGGCCTGCTCGCCGATTCCACGTACTGGGCGCCGGTGACCCAGCGGCTTGACGAGCGCCTGGATGGCGGCATCGCCCAGATCGTGTACGACCAACGCGGACACGGCAACTCCGATCGCCCACACCGGCGCTCGACGACCACGATGCAACACCTCGCCGAGGACCTGGACCTCGTACTGACCCGCACCACCGGTGCGGTGCTACTGGTTACCCACTCGACAGGATCTCTGCTCGCACACGCATGGGCCGAGCGATACCCGCACCGCGCCGCGGCACTGGCAGGGTTCGTGATCTTCAACGGCAGCGCCGAAATTCCCGAATTCCCCAGCCTCCCAAGGCTGTATCGCAACATGGCGAAGAATATGCATCGCTGGCGGCACGGCGCACTGGAGCCGATGTCGGCCGCGGCGGTCCGGCTCCTGACACGGATGTTCCGGCGGCACGCTCACCCGATGCCTGCGACACAGTGCGACCACCGCGTCATCGCCGACGCGCTAGGCCAATACCGCCGAACCAGCCTGTCGCCCGAACTGGTCACCCAGCTGCGAGAGGTGCCGACATTCGTCGTCGCCGGCGAGTTCGACCCCATCGTCCCGACCGCGCAAGCCCTGGAGCTGGCGGATCTGATCTGGGCCGACTGCGAAATCGTCCCCGCCGCCGGGCATTCCCTGCCGCATGCCTACCCTGACCGCGCCGCGGAGTTCATCTTGCAGGCCCTCGATGTCGCCTACCACGCAGATGTCGCCGATCCGTTCGGCACCTCGCGGGACCGGTCATGAACTACAAGCCCCTCCCCGCCACGGTGACCGATCTGATCATGACCCTGTTGAGCTGGCTGGACTGGATTGTGCTGCTGCTGTGTATAGCTCGGCTGATCTGGGTCGGCGCTCAGCTTCTCATGCGCCTGTATCGCGACGAGGCCATCGAAGGAGCGATCGGATCCGGGCTGGCCGCCTTCCTGCTCGGCGCGGCATCCGCCATCGCCGCAGCCGTACTTCCCACCCCGTGAAAATGAAAGAAGTCAGCAATGACCACACCGATACGAACACCGCCCCTGCGAGCGGTCTCCGTAATGATCTGGCTGGCGGTGCTGAGCGCGATGACCGGCTGCGGCAGCGCTGCCCACCCATCCCCACTGTCCCCGACGACCGGCGCCGATCTGCATGCGCGGCCCTCGCACCTGGAATCGACTGTCTTTCAAGGCATCACGCTCCCGGTTGCGAACCAGGGACCTCACGACGATGACGGGACGGTTGCCACGGGTTACGACCGCACACCCGTCGGTGCCGCCCTGGCGGCCATTCAGGCGACGGTGCGGATGTCGGTGGCCACCGACGACCAATTCGCCGCGATCGGCCAGCGCATGCTCGCCTCCGGCCCTGGCCGGGACGCCTGGGCTATCGCCCGGGCGCAGATTTCCATCTCCGCACCGACAACGAATCCGCCGACCATGCTCGGGTACAGCCTGCGCAGCTACACGCAGTCGCGGGCGGAGATCGTCATTTACACCCGGCAGCCCGACAGCTCGCTGACCGCGAACACCGCCACCGTCCTGTGGCTGGACAACGACTGGAAACTGTTGCTGCCCAATCAGTCCCACAACGACCCCGTGACAGCGATCGCCCACATTCCGGCCGACATGACCGCGCTGACCAGGTGAAAGCAGGCAGGCCATGAGCATCGGACGCATTCAGGCCGGCGTCATCATCAGCATCGCGGTGGCGATCGTCGCGGTGGTCGCGCTCGAGGCGATCCCGCACCACAACACCCCGGCACCCCACCGGCCTGCCGACACCAACACGACTACCGGCCCGGCGCCTTCGCGGCCGTCGACGCCAGCCAAGGCTCCGACCATAGACCTGAACGGGAACCGCCTCGACATCCCTGCCGACGGTGCCGGTGAGGCGCTGCCGCAAAACCCCGGCACCCGACCGGACCCCCGCAGCCCCGCCTACCTGACAACCCCGCCGGCTGGATTGGATTGGCAGCGTAGCTGGGGCGGGGCGGCGCTGCCAGTATCGGCCAGTGACGGACCCGAAAAGATCAGCAACGGCATCGCGTCCGGATTCGCGGACACCCCACAGGGTGCGGCCTTGGCAGCATGTGACGCCCTCGCCCGCACTGTCGCCGCCCCGGATGGGGTGTGGCAGAACGTGATCCGCGAACGATACCTCGGCGGCGGCCAAGCCCTGATCGACCGCATCGCCCGCAGCCGAACCAGCACACCCGACGCCGCCGAGTACGCCATCGTGCCCGATGGAATCCGGGTCCTGACCGACTACCGGCCCGACTTCGCCGTCGTCCAGATCGCCGTCCGCGCGAGTGACGGCTGGGCATACGGTGTCTGGCCGATGGCCTGGTCCGGCGGGGACTGGCGTGTGCGAGTCCCTGACGATCTCGAAACGCTGTGGCAGCCCGCTGTCCCGGTTGCGGACTTGTCGGACTTCGGGCAATGGAGGAGCACCCCGTGACCACCGACTCCTTCACGCTGCACGCTGCCGCTACCCCTCTGGGGCTGTGGCGTAGCCAAGGCCCGTCATCATTACCCGACCCGACGTGCTTGCTGGCGCCCCCGCTCAATGTGACCTGCCAGCTACACCAGCTGGGTCAGGCCGGAAAACAAGCAGCCGCCGATGTGGCCGGTTCAGCGCTGCATTCGTTCACGCAGAGCCTGCTGTCCGGCTTCGGTGACTGCCTTCGCTATGCCTTGACGTGGTGGACCAAGTTTCCGTCTCCGAATCTTGCTTCGCCGACCGGCGAGCCGGGTCCTGTGCTGGCGGATATTCAGGGCTACACCAGCGGACTGCAGGTGCTGCTCATGATCGCGGGCATCATGTTCGCCGCCGCCCGGCTCGCGCTGGCGAAACGAGGCGGAGTCGCCGGCGAAGCGCAGGAGACCTTCCTGGTCTTCGCGCGGGCGATCTTCGCGTCCATGACCTTTGCCGCCGTCGTCACCGTCGGTACGCGAGCGGGGGATGCCTTCTCGGACTGGGTGATTTCCGATGCCAGCCGCGGCGACGCCAATGTGTTCGCGACCTCGCTGAACTCGTTCATGACGAATGTGTTGGGTGATGGCCTGGTCTTGGTCATCGGCCTGTTCGGGATCATCAGCATGCTCGTGCAGCTTGTCATGCTCGTCGTGCGGCAGGCGTTCTTGATCCTGGTGGTGGCGGCGTTGCCGATCGCAGCCGCGGCGGCGGGGACTGGTCCAGGGTCTCAAGCGTACAAGCGGATGCTGTCCTGGGCGTTGGCTTTCCTGTTGTGGAAACCGGTGGGCGCCTTGGTCTATGCACTTGCCTTCAGCGCGGGTGGCGCGAATAGCAGTGCACAACACCCTGATCCGCAGATATCGCTGCTCGCACTGATTCTGCTGATGATGGTCGCGGTGATCCTGCCGGCATTGATGCGGCTGATCGCCCCCGCCGTGGCCACACTCGGCGGCGGTGGCGGCGCGGCTGCTGCTCTGGCCGGTTCAGCGTTGGGCGTGGGCATGGGGCGAGCCAGCGGTGGTGGGGACGGTGCCGAAGCGCGCAAAGTCACCGAAAACGACGGTTCGGCCGGTGGTGGCAATGGTGGAGGTGCGCCTCCGTCGAATCCTCCACCCCCGGCCGGAGGATCACCCGGCGCAGGACGGCAACTCTCTGGCGGCACCGCAGGGGGAGGTACCCGTGCGGGAGCTACCGGTGGAGGCGCCGGGGCACCCACTGCGGGCGGCGACGCGGGCGCCACAGCAGCGTCGCCCGCGGGCGCGGCGTCGGGGGGAGGCACGGCTGCCGCTGCCGGAGCAGGTCCGGCGGGTGCGGCGGTGGCGGGTGCGCAGACGGTGTCGCAGGGCGTGCAGAAGCTCGGTGCGGCAGCCGAGAGCGGGGCGCGTGACACCGGGGAATCCGGATGGGATCCCGACGCGCCCGGGCCGATGGAGGTGCGGCGGTGACCACACGAATGTACGGACGGTGGGAAAAGCCCCGCTCCGCAGGATTTTTCGGGTTGACCTGGGGTGTCTCGATGCTCGGGCTCGGGCTGGTGGTGACGATCATGCTCACCTTCATGATCACCCGGTCCTTCCAGGTCACCGGAGTGGTGATCGGTTGTGCCGCAATCGTGTTCATTCCGATGGCGGTGACGATCGGTGGCCGTAGCGGGTGGGAGATCGCGGTCCTGCGCACGCAGTACGCCCTCGCGCGAATCAAGGGCGAGGATCTGTATCGGGCGGGCCGGTTCTCCCGCATCCCCGGCATATCGAAACTGCCTGGGCTGGTGGCCAGTTCGCGGTTGAGCGAGTACGAAACCCCCGGCGGGAAGCGATTCGGGCTGGTGCATGTGCGCCGCACGGATCACTACACGGTGATATTGCGGGTGCTGCCCCGCGGCAAGGAATTGGTGGATCAATCCCAGATCGATGCCTGGGTCGCTGGATACGGGGATTTCCTGGCGAACCAGTCCCGGGGCGGGGAAGTGGTCGCGGTGACCTCGGTGCTGGATCACGTCGTCGAAACCCATCTGTCCCAGCGGCGGGAGGTCGCGCGCCTGATCCGGCCGGAGGCGCCCGAGTGGGCGCGGGTGGTGATGCAGCAGGCCGCCGCCGATATCGGCGGGGTCGGGGTGCGGGTGGAGGCGCGGGTCGCGATCACCTATCGGGCGTTCGGGCAGGGCCGTGTCCGCCGCGATACCGCCGAGCAGGCCCGCGAGATCGGCCAACGCCTCCAAGGGGTCCTGTCCCAATTGGCCCGCGCCGGCCTCCCCGCAACTCCGCTTGAAGCGTGGGAAATATTGGGGTTGGTGCGGTCCCGCTTCGATCTGGCCGCGCAGCGGGATGTGGAGGCAGCCGGGCGGGAGATCCTGCAGACCCAGTCGTGGCGGTCGGTGGGGCCGGTGGCGCACGAGGATCGGTGGGATCACTACCTGCACGACGGTGCCCGTTCGATCACGTGGGAGATGGATCTGGCGCCGCGGGGCGCGGTGTACGAGACCGCGCTGGAAAAGCTGCTGCAACCGCGCGCGGACGTGCCCCGCAAACGGGTCGCGATCGTGTACCGGCTGCACTCTGCCGCCGAAGCCAGCGACCTGGTCGACAACGACTTCCGCGACGCGTTGGCCGCCGAGCAAACCGAACGCGGAATCGCCTCGGCCTCGGCGTCGATCCGCGTGGACAACACCCGCGCCGCGCGCCTCGAACAGGCCCGCGGCGCCGGCCTGACCCGATTCGGGGCCTGGATCACCGCCACCGCCCCCCTGGATGCGGACCTGCCGGGAATCGAGGCCTCGGTCAAGGACATGGCCGCCGCCTCGCGGTTGGGCATTCGCCGCTGCTACGCCACCCAGGCCGCCGCGTTCGCCGCCTCGCTGGGCATCGGGCTGATCCTGCCCGAGCACACCTCGGTCCCCCGGAGAGCCACGACATGAACAGCGACGACACCACACCAGCGCAGCGAGGCCGGTACACCCGCCTCGGCGGGATCGCGGTCCTGGCCCCTGAAGCGCGTGCTGTCACCGAGCGGCGGGCGGCCCGCGGCGGGATCCGAGCTGCGTGGGCGCGGGTGGAGCTCTCGCGTGATGATCACCGGCGTGCCACCGCGGTACGTCGTATCCAGGACGATGGGCGAGACGGGTTCGACCGGCCGCTGGCCCGGCTGACCGACCGCGGCTACGCCGGAGCGGGTGGCGGCCGTTCCGGTGTGGTGCCCTCGACACCGGAGTGGCGGGGTACGACCGCGCAGGTTGCCGGGCTGTGGCCGTTCGCGGTCGGCGCCACCGCCCCGACGGTCGGGGTCCCGGTCGGTAGCCACTACGTCACCGGTGCCCCCGTGCACTTCGACCCCATGAGCTGGTTCCTGCGCGGATACATCACCGCACCGAGCGCATTCATCCTGGCACTCAACGGATTCGGCAAGAGCAGCTTGATCCGGAGATTGGTCACTGGTGCGGTCGCGGCCGGGGACACCGTGCTGGCGATGGGCGACACCAAACCCGACTACCGCGACCTCGTGGAAACCCTCGGCGGCCAGGTCGTCGAGCTGGGCTACGGATACGGATCGATCAACCCCCTGGCCGTCGGCACCCTCGGCGGCGTCCTGAACCAGATCACCGACCCCGACCAGCGCCGGCAGATCACCGCCCGCGTCGAGGCCAGCCAGGTCACCATCGTCTCCGGGCTGATCGAACTGGTCCGCGGTGCGCGCGTGGCCGACTACGAGGAAACCCTCCTGGTTGCTGGCCTGCGCGAACTCTACAGTCCTACAGGAGGATTCACCCCCGAGCGGCCCCCGCTGCTGTCGGATCTGCTGGCGGTGATCTCGGCCGGGACCGAGCACCTGCGCCGCTCGGCCGAAGAGGACGACGAGCTCTCGTACCGGAGCGGCACCAAAATGTTGCGTCGCTCGCTGCGGGCACTGGTGGAAGGCCCGTGGGGCGACATCTTCGACCGCCACACCAGCACCACCCTCGACCTGAGCAGTCCCGCGGTCTGCATCGACGTCTCCAAGGTCCCCGAAGGCGACACCAAACTCCTGGCCGCGGTCCTGATGGTCTGCTGGAGCGAGGGATTCGGCGCAGTCGCCGCCGCACACGCCCTGGCGGACGCCGGCCTCGCCCCCCACCGGATCTTCCACGTCGTCATGGACGAGATCTGGCGGGTCCTGGGCGCGGGGGAGTTCATGGTCGACCGCACCGACGCCCTGTCCCGCCTGCAACGACCCTTGGGTACCGGGCTGATCATGTGCTCGCACACCATCAAGGACCTGTCCGCCTACAATTCCCCGGCCGCCCAGGCCAAGGCTCTGGGTCTGTTCGAGAGGTCACGGGCGAAGATTATCGGCCCGGTCGGTCCCGAGGAGATCGACCGGCTCCGCGCCGCGGTGTCCATCAGCGACACCGAGAAACTTCTCATCACTTCCTGGGCCGCACCCCGGCCCCCGACCGACGACCACGCCGACCATACGGGAGCCCGCGAAATCCCGCCCGGCACAGGATGTTTCTTACTCAAGACCGGCGAGGCGAACGAGCCGGGGATTCCGTTCCGCATGAGTTTCGTCGCGGCCGAGCGGGACAGCGACATCCACAACACCAACCGTCGTTTCGACCACCTGACCGACGCATCTGCGCGCACCTCCGGGGCTGCAACCGGTGGTGGTTCGGGCGCCGATTCCGATGCAGCCCAACCGTTATCAGAACAAGAGGATCGACAATGACTCATTCGATCTCAGGGGTGAATTCGCTGCCCAGCTGGAAGCTGCGGCTGCTGGAACGCATCCAGAACAACTTCGCGAACCACGCCGAGCTCCTGCGGGACGGATACCCGGTCTACAAGCCGCACTTCGGCAGTGCGGACGCTCCGATACAGACCTGGCGAACCCATCTGCTCGTCCTGCAGGCCGACCGCGAGGAACTCATCACCCACGCGCTCGCGGTCTATGTTCCCCACGACGCCATCAGAAAGGCCGGGGCCGCCGGTGGGAGAGGAGAACGGTGGGGCCACAGCGTGCACTCCCCGCGCACCATGCGCGAGGGTGAGGATCCCGTGCGCGCGTACATGATCGAGGGCGTCGCCAACGATATCTGGCAGCTCGAACAGATGGCCGCGATCACCGTCGAACACCAACGGCGCGCTCTGGACCCAAACGGCACGGCCGGTGAACTCACAGAACAGTTCCACCGCAACATGGGCACGCTGTGGATGCGAGCCCGGGACACCAGCCTCGTAATCGGCCTGAACGCAAGCGAACGCACCGAATTGTGGGATCGAGACGCCGCTGGCTGGAAGTGGCTGACGGCGTTGACCGTGCGCGGTCAGACCGACGCCCAGCTCGACGAGCGACAGCGCGCCTACAGCTGGCGGGGCATCGAACACGCTGCCCGCCGCGCCATCGAGTCCCTGCCCGAACGCAAGCCGATCCTGGACCCCGGTAGCGAGCCCCCTGACCCCGAGGCGTTACTCGCACGCGCAACCAACGCCCTGAACACCCTCGCTGCCGAGCCCGCCTCACCGGACCCGGGCGGCATCGAGGGCATCGAGATCGTCTTCGACCCCGACCGTGCCACCGAATGGGACAGCGGCGGTCCCACCGAGACCGGCCTCCGTCGGCCCGATCCGGGTGTTGGGAACGAGTTGTGACGGGCGAGTGGGCGATGCGAACCACCACGGCCGACCGTCGGTTCCGAGACAGCCAGGCAGGCAGGGGAGGAGCCTGCCCGAGCGCAGTACTGCTGCGTGCCGCCCTGACCCGGCGCCGCACGGTGGCTGCTGGCCGCGCTCGTCCACGTCGTTGCCCGGCGCGAGGCGGTGCCACGCGGCGTGATCGCCAGCGCGGGGGGTCGGGCAGGTGACCGTTGTTTGCAGCGAAAACTCTTCTGGCGCTGACGATTACGGTCCCTTTGGTACTGCTGTTCGTCGTGGTCGTGGTGATCGGGGTGGAGTCGGGACAGTCGTGTGCGGCGGCAGTGAGCAATGCCGGGGGAACCGGGGCGACGGGCGCGTCGGTTGCGGGGTTGAACGAGACGCAGTTGCGGCTGGCCCGCGACGGGGTAGCGATCGGCAAACAACGGCACGAGCCCGAGGCGGTGATCGTTTCCGAGCTGGCCGCGCAAGGCACCGAGAGCACGTACAGAAACCTGGCCAACCCCGCGGTGCCCGAGTCGCTGCACTACGCCAACGACGGGCTCGGCTACGACCACGACTCGGTGGGACCACACCAGATGCGCGCCGGCATCTGGCGCAACGCCGGAATGGCGTCGCTCATGAACCCCCTGTACCAGATCAGCTGGTTCTACCGGCAGGCCGACAAGTATGCCGCACAACAGCTTTCGTCAGCGGAATTGGCGCAGGCGGTCGAGCAATCCGGCCCGGACGCCTACGTCACGAGCATGGAGCTGGCGCGCTGGTTGTATGCGATGTTCGCGAACATCGACGTCGGGACGATGACGACGGCCGGATGTGGGACCGACGGATCCGGGGCGCCGCTGAGCGGAGACAACGCCGCGCTGGGCGCGGCGACGGTCGCGGCGGCCCAGCGGTGGATCGGCACCCCGTATGTGTGGGGCGGCGGGGATGCCACCGGGCCCACGGGCGGCGGGTTCGACTGTTCGGGGCTCACGCTGTACGCGATCTACCAGGCATCCGGGGGTGCTATCCGGCTCCCGCACTACACCCAGGCCCAGCAGGACTCCCGGTACGGGCATCCGGTGCCGTTCAGTCAGCGTGCGCCGGGAGACCTGATCTTCTTCACCACGCCGGGCGAGCGGGACTCGCACCACGTCGCGATCTACCTCGGCCGCAGCCAGTCCGGCCAAGACCTGGTGATCCACGCCCCCACCTACGGCGAAACCACCCGCGTGGCCCCTCTCGCCGCGGTCGCGGGCTCGGACCACATGGACGTACGCCGCTACAACACACCACCAGGAACAGGCGGCGCGCCCGCGGCACCGAACCCGGTCAGCGGCGACCAGAGCGAAGGAAAACGATTGTGACACAACAGCATCTCCTCTCATCACCACAGGGTGGTCCGGAAAGGGCGGCCACATTCGGTCCGCAACATCCTTCGGAGCCCGCGAGGGGCGAACCTGGCAAACCGGTCTCGACGCCCAGGCGAACGCTCGGCCGCGGGTCGTCTGCTCGACGCAGCCCCAACGGACGCCTGCCGGTGCCGCGGAGGCCCTCCATCGGTCGATCGGCTCACGTGCAGGCCCCTCGGTGTGTGCGGCGCCGGCAGGTCGCCGCCGCGGCGGCTGCCGGGCCGCGTCTGCGGGTGTGGACCGCGGCGATTCCGCATCTGTTCGTGGTATGCGGTGCGGATCGAAAACCAGTGTGGCACGCACGATTCCATCGCCAGCTGGTGATCGACTCGGACCGCGAGGCAGCGGAACTTGCCGCACTGCAAGGACTCTGGCTCGCCGGAAAGGCCCGCGAAGACTACGGCGCGGGCGGGGCGAGGGTGTCGTTGGTGCTGGCCTACTCGCACACCGTGGATCTGGATGCGCTGGACCTGATGGCAATCGAGTGCGGTCTGCTGCTGGACCTGACCGTCGACCGCCAAACGAACCCCGCCCTGGCCTACTGCCGAGGATCACGGATACGGACCGGGTGGCGCACCGCCGATCTGACCACCCTGATCGACCATCAGCAGGACACACCGTGATGCCCGCCAGGGCCCGGTGGCTAGCACCAATCGGGCTGTTCCTGGTGAGTGTCGCGGTCACCGGCTGCGGACACGAATACGCCACCGCTGGCGAAGGGGTGTGCGCCGTGGCGTTCCCGGCACCCTACGGGCTGGTGAATGCCTGCTCCGCGCCCGCGGTCATGGCCGCGGCAACGGGGGCGGTGTTCAGCTACAAGCCCAGGGAGCAAGCCAGTCCGCGGGCAGCATTCGAGGCGGCGGAGGTGCTGATGGACACCGATTTCGCGACTCGCGCCGCACCGGCAGCAGCAGTGCTGGCTCCGATCACATCCGCGACATGGCAGCAGTGGGCGGTGCGGGACGTCACCGTCACCGCCGAGGTGCAGGCGACCCGGGATGACCATCCTGCCGACACCGCACTCACCGCCGCGCGGGTGCTGGCGGTCACTCAGCACCCCAGCGACACAAGCGCACCGATCGCGTTCACCGTGTACGCCCGCGCCGGGCGTCCGAATCCGTTGGCGGCGTGGCGGATCACGGGACTCGAGGTGATGACATGAGTGGCGCAGACCCGGTCGAGGAGGGCGGGCAGGCCGTCCGCACCGGCTTCATCCAGGCCATGCAGACCTCGGCGATGGTCATGAATCTGATGCAACGCCGCGGCGCGGAAAGGCGTTCGGTCGCCGAATTCACTGTGCGGCAGGAAGACCGGGCAGCCGAGCAGGGCCGAAAGACCGAAATTCACACCCTGCAACAGCAGGGATACCTCGACCGGTCGGACCAGGGCAAAGAACTGCACGACCTCGACGTGAAGATCAAACAGGCGCGACTGGACCACGATGCGGCAGAGGCCGTCCGCCGCCGCACCGCGAGTGAGAACGCGGAGCAGCGGTGGGACAAACTCAACCGCCTGCAGGTGCGGGGGTTGCGGGCCGAGCACAACCGGCAGGACGCGATCCACAAGCTGAAAGTGCAGGGGTACCAGGCCCGCGCGGCACAGGGACGGCACCTACATTCGCTGGATGTCCAGTACAAGAAGCTGCTGATCGACGCACGCAGGAGATCAGCCGGATTCACCGAAACCCTCGCCGAATACGGCCAGGACACCTACAACACAACGACATCGGTGGCGGCCTGGGCGAGCGCGCAGAGCGCCGCGGACTTGTCCGACGAGCACCGCACACACGCGGACGCGTACGCCGACCGCTACGCCGAAGACACTGGAAACGATCCGCGCGAAGTCATCGACGCGGTCGTCGTCCCCCTGGACGAATTCGGCAGCACCGGCGAATCTGATTGGTCCCCAATGGTGTTCGAAGCAGCCGACGGCTTGGCGCACGAGCTGGCATACGGGATCTACGGCGAGTACCTGCACGAGTTCTCCGACCCGGGCATCGACGAGGGCCGCACCGAGACCGGTACGCAGATCAGCGACGCTGTCGATGCGGTCTCCGTGTCCGGCATCAGCCCGGAACTGGACATGGGTCCGCAACCTCAACCGCCATCGTATGAGCCCTCGGCGACGCCGGAGGTGGAGCCGTGATGACGAGGTGTACAGGCGGAGGATCGGTGGCTGCGACACCGAGGGGCCGTGACGGTCGTGATCGGGGGTGGTCGTGATGGATCGGCCGACGATGGTGCAGGCGCGAGTGCTGCGTGCGGTGACCACCCAGGCGGTTGAGATCAGGCGGATGGTGCTGGAGGACCGCGCTCGGGAATCGGGTCGGCAAACCCAGGACGCCGTGTGGTTTCGCCAACGGGACGCGCTGGTGCTGTCTCAGACGAAACTGATCGCGGTCGCGAGGGCGGCCGGTATCGCAACCGAATGGGTCGAGCAAGCCCGTGAGCGCGGCGAACTCGGAATGCGATGGGACCCCGACATCACCTGGCGCGCCCACGAACCCGTCGACCGAACCGGCCTCGTCGAGAACCTGGCCGCGGACGTCCAACAGCTGCAACACATCGCCGCGGTCGTGGCAGCCCACCGCGACAGCGGCGCCCGCGGCGAAATCGACGCCCGTCACCGGGTCAGCAGGAACATGAATGCTCTGGTCCGGCGGATCACCGCGATTGCGCACATCCTGGACGTCACCGCCGAGGAAGCACAATGGCTGTGGGGGCGAGGTGAGGCGTGGCTGGAGGTCGCCGACACCGTGCGCGGCGCGGACAGCGCCACGGTGGCCGCCCGCTGGCGGGAATTCAGCCGGCTCAACACCGCCACCGCGGGCCTGCAGGCCACCATGCTGCAACGCGCCGGAATCAACCTGCCGGCAACCCGCAACCCAGCACCGACCGTCGCTTCCATGGTGCGTCGATTCCAGGGCATGTTGAACGAACCCAGTCAACCGAGCGGTGCGCCGCTGGACTTGGATCGTGGGCCGGGGCCCGATCGGACGGTCAGGTTCAGCGACGGGGGTGGTCGCCGGATCACCGAGTCCGTGCACGCAGCCCTGGGGGGTGAGGACCTGCGGCCGGTGTTCCGGTCCGCCGCAGACCTTGCGCCCCAGCCGTTATCGGGCCTCCGCACGCTGGACTCCGGGTACGAGCCATGAACGGCGAGCAATCCCGACGGGACGGTGCTGACCGTCTGGCTCGTCCCACCGCGGTGCAGAAGCAGATGCTGAAAGAGATTCACACCATCGCGGCGCAAGGGGCCCGGATCCTGGAGGGCACACGCGGCTATTGGGACCGCACCGGCCGGGTCGCCCCGACGAAATGGTTCGCCGCCTTCACCCAGCACGCCGCGCGCGGCCGGGAGCTCGAGGCGCTGGCCCGCGCGGGCGGGGTGCCGTCCCGGTGGATCGACTACGCGCGCACCGCCGGAGAGCGGGCCGACCGATGGGGGGCGCTGCGGTGGCCGGTGCCGGAGCCGGTCGACCGCCTCAGACTGATCGACAACCTCGCCTCTGATGCGCGCCGTCTCGGGGACAGCATCGCGGTCCACGCTGCCTACGGCCAGCACGCGCTGCTCGGGGAACCGCCCGAGGCAGTGATGTGGCTCGAACGTGCGCTGGTCGTGGAGCGGGAACGTATCCACAGCCTCGCGGCCCTGCTCGGCGTGGACGAGACCGACCAACACAGCCTCTGGCCGAGCCGAGATCCGGGATGGCCGTACGTCATCGCCGAACCCGTCAATGCCCTGACTCCCACCCAGCTGCAAACCCGGTGGCGCGAAATCACCAACGGCCCACTGGCACACGCCGTGGACCAGGTCCACCTGCTGCGATCCGCCGGAATCGGCACCAGCGAACCCGCCACCGAGTTGCTGCCACCCCTGCCGCAGCTGACCCGGCAGATCACCCACGCGCTGCACAGCCTGGCCGGCCCCACCGAACACCTCGCCGACACGAGCCAGGGAACCGCGATCACGGCCGCCGTCGACGCAGCGCTCCCCGAAGCCGACATCGACGCCCCCGACCGCGAGGGCAGCCCCAACCACACACCGAGATCCGTTCAGCCCGACATGCCCTGCGAATACACGAACGAGGACATCGAACCATGACGCCATCACCACATTTCGAGCCCACGGACCAGCCATGACCAGACCCGCATCCCGCACGGGAAACAGCCCCGCCTGGAAACTGCGCCTGCTGGACCGGGTCCAGCACCTGGCACACGAGCACCACCTGGTCCACCGGCGACACCAGCACCCCAGCACAGGCACCCATCTCGGGGAAGTCCAGGCGCGGCGCCTTCGCCTGAAGGAATTGCGGATCGCTCGCGCCGAGTCCGAGCTCCACGCCCGAGTGGCCGGGCTCAACGGTGAGCGGATCGCTGAGGCTCGCTGGCGGGGACTACGCGGCACGGGGACCCACGACAGGCTTCTGCGCTTGCTGAAAACGCCGAATATGATGCGGGAGTTGGTGATCGGTGCGCTGGTGGATGACCTGTGGCTGCTCGAGCGGATGGCGATCGCCGAGGCCCTGCGAGTCCACACCACCAGCCGTGTGCTGTTCGAATCAACATCCGCGGCGGTGGAGCAATACCACCACGCCGCCGCCCGGCGGTGGACGCGAGCCACAGCCGTAGCGGACGGAGTCGGCCTCAATGCCGAAGAACAGCAACGCATGTGGGCCGGCACGGCCCAGGAATGGCACACGATCGCCGTCGGCACGATGCGCACCTACGATGTGCCGACCCTCGCCGCGCGCTGGCGTCGCTACCTCATGTGGCCGGACGCGGCTCTGCTGGTCGACTACGCCGATCGGCTAGACGAGTCCGGCGCTCACCCCACGGTGCGGATACCGCACTGGGACATGATGCTCGCCCACGCGCGCCGGGGGATAGGACGATGAGCGAATTGGACCGTATCGCCACCCGTGTCGCGGACATCCCGCCCGAGCAAGCTGATCTGCTGCGGCAGCTCCACACCCTGGCCGGACGCAGCGCGGAACTCCATCAGCAGCTCACCCGGACCGGTGCCGACCTGCGCAGTATCGCCGCGGCCAGAACCGAGAATGATCGGCGCTGGGCGTTGACCGAAGTCCGGGCCCGCACAGCGGGTGTGCCCAGAGGGTGGATCGCGCAAGCAGTACAGCAAGGCCGCCGCGGCAGCGAGTGGCCCGACGGGCAGTTACTGGCGAAGCCCTTGGACCTGATGCAATCCCGGTCGAGGATGCGCCTCGTCCTGGACGTACGGTACTTGACCCACATGGCCGCCATGATCGCGGTCCGCGGACGCAGCACGGCGCTCGGCGCGCTGCCGGACCCCGCCACGGGGATGGCAGATCAGATCACCCGGAACATGCAGGCACTGTGGACACGCGCCACCGAAACCGGCCGGACGATCACCATGAGCCGCCGCGACCGCAATCGGATCTGGGACCTGGACCGATATCCCTGGAAAGGCACCATCAACGAACTTCTGCACCTGGCCCCGCACGAGATCGAGCTGCTCTGGGAGCACTACGCCGCCGGCACGATCGCCGAGTCGGCCCGGGAATCGCTCAAGAGACACCGCCACGACCGCCTACCCGCGGTCCCGCCACCCGGCCCCGACGTCGACACCAGCGCGGTCGACGTGGGCGTGGACGACTTCCTGGCCCACGCCAACGGCGCCCTGAACGCCGCGGCCGAACAACGATCACCGGAGACCGCCACGATCGGTGCCGCGATCACCGATGTGCTGCCCGACCCCGACACCGACCGCACCTGGGCACCCGAACCCACCGACCCCGGCCTCACCACACAGAACCCGTGGCCCCACGATCGTGGCCCCGGCCCCTGACCGCGCGGTTCCACTCCTCGAAAACCCATGGGATCCAGACATTGTGGAAGGACCGACGATGAACGACCATCAACCCCCCGTTTCACCGATGGGGCACAAGCGCTTTCGCAACCTAAACGAGGGTGACGGGCCGTAGCGCTCGTTGCGGTGTGGCAGAACTGGAGATCCGAAGCTGAAGTGCCAGTGCAGTATTCGGATCTCCTGAGTCAATGGCGCTGACTGCTGCGCACACCCCCAATATCACCATCTACTACGCGAGGGACATCGCACTACCGCACCGGTTCGGCACGAACCGCGGCGGACCGCTTCGAGAAGAGAGCGGAAGATGATGTCCGACAACATCTCTCCATCGAAAAACACCATCGGCAACACCTCCGGACCCCGGGATCCGATACCGCTGACCCCGGACGAACAATCCCGAGCACCCCACGCCGCCGAAGTCGACGAGTCCAGCGCGGATCTGCACGAGAAGCTGCACGTGTCCCACGGGCCAGAGCAAGTTCCCGAGGAACTGCGCCTGGGCGCGATCGCGTGGCGCTTCGGCGCCGATGATATCGATGCCGTGCACGCGAAAGCCCTTCGCGAGGTGCAGAACACCGCCGCGGTTCGATACGAATGGGTCGGCGATGCCGTCGCTCACGACCTCGAGATCGGCGATCCTCGATGGAAGTGGGCGCTGTACCCCAACGGCGTCGAGGACGACGTGCGCATCGCGCGCCGCGATGCCGAACACGCCGGCCTCGCCGACGCGGACATCGACGCCGCGGAGGCCCTGGGCAGCGAAGGAGTGCCCTGGAGCCAGCAGCCCTCCCATCACCACCTCGGGCGAATCGACCTGCTCAGCAGTGAGGCCTACGCCGCGAAGGTCCGTTCGGACAGCCAGCAACGGCTCGTCTACAGCTTCGCTGACCGCCTCCAGGAAACCCTCGGGGTCCTCGACGACGTCCGGCAGGGCGCGGCTCGCGCCGAGACCATGCTCGCGACCTTGGCCAACGACCTGGCCGCGACCGGGCTGCTGAACCGGGCCCCCGCCGACACCCCGGCGCCGGGACCCGCGCAGCCCGAACCGCAGCACACCACCACCGCATCGGCCACCAGGAACGTCCCCGACGGCCGTGCGAGTACCGCTGAATCCCCTCCGGAGGGCGGACACCGAATCGGCGACGCGGTCGGTGCTGCACTCGTCGGCGGCAGCGCGTGGTCGAGCGAGGAACCCGCACACCCCTCGATCAACGATCGGGAGTCCGCCGCGAACGACCCGGAGGTCGGCCGGTGACCCCGCCGGAGCCAACCGGGCCGTCGAACCCACAACGCACCAACGGGATCGGCAACACCATGCGAGCCCGCGGGGTAAGGCCCGTCGCTGGACCGCGTATCGGCGACTGCCCGCCGAGTCGCCGCCGTGACGCGGCAAACGCATTCCCCGCCATTCGGCGTGGCACCTCGCCAGTTGGTGATCACCGAGATCGCCTCTGCCGCACCTGCATCGGTTCCGGCGCCGCGGACGTTCACCGCACCTGCGGAGTCGGGGTCCGACCGGTAAGTCAACCGGTCCCGTGCGAAGTCGAGGAAGGAGTTCGCTCGTGACCGATCCCTCCATGTACCTGTTGTCGGACGTGCCGGCCTGGAAGATTCGGGTGCTCGCACGGATCCATGCCCTGGCCGCGGACTGGTCTGCGACCCGCCGCCGAGGCTACGAGCACTATTCGGGTACTGAACACGACGCCCTGATCAGCTGGCGTACCGACCTGCAGAAGCTGATCGATCAGCGCACCGATCTCGAGGCCCGAGCGGTTGCTGTCGGGATTCCGGAACCGGCGATCGAGTTCGTGCGCGAGAACGGCTACCGGGGACAACGGTTCGCCGACAGCTTCCCCGGCGCGAGTACCAGCGGCAACCCCGCACGGGAGGTCCTGATCGACGCCGTCGCCCAGGATCTGTGGGATTTGCAGCAGATGCTGGTGCTGGGCGCGGCCCGCCAGCACCGACGGTTCGCCGCGGGCAGATTCACCGAAACAAACATCGGGGCCCGGGCCCGCTTCGATCGCAACACCGTCAGCTTGTGGGCACGCGCCGGAAGCCTGGCCGCAGCACTGCAACTGACCGAGACGGAGCGAGATCGGCTGTGGGTCAACGATATTCAGGGCTGGTCCCGGATCATCACCGCAACAGTGGCCCGATACGGCAGGCGTGAGCTCGAGCGGCAGTGGCACGCCCACGCGCGGCGAGATATCGAACTGGCGACGGTTCAGAACCTCGGTGACTTGCCGACGCCGGCACTGGGCACCGCGGCCCGGCGCGCGAGTAGCCTGCCGCCGCTGGGACAGATGATTTCCGCCGCCGAGCAGGCCGTCGCCCAGTACATCGAGCACGGCTCCCCACAGCGCGGCGCCCCGATGGCAACCGCCGTGCAGGAGTTGCTGCCGGACCCGGAGGCAACCGCCAACCCGATCGAGCAACCCCACCATGATCACGGCCTGGATCGGCGGCCCTGTGACCCGGGACTCGAATTATGAACGCCCCCAGCACGGGTGCCGAACACCCCGATCGAGCCCTCCCACGCGACGGCGCACAACCGTCCGGCGGCACGAACTCGGACACGGACACCTCGGCCGGTGTGGAAACCCGGACGCCCGAGGTTCGCGCCGAGCACGCGGAGTTGCTGCGGCAGATCCACCAACTCGCGACAGAGGGTACGCGCAGGCGACAGAACATCACCGCGGAGGCGGCGGGCGATATCGCGGTGATGGCACAGCTGGTCTCCCGCGCCGCCGCGCTCGACCTCCACCGGGCCGCGATCGAGATGCACGCGCGCAGCAGCGGAGTGCTCGACCACTGGATCAACTGGGCGCGCCTTCTAGGACAGACCGGCCGGGACTGGCCCGACAACCGCCCGCCCGAGCTCCCAGCTCTGCGCGGACGACACGCCGGATTGCACCGCGTCGAGCAGGACGCCCGCTGCCTGACCGACATGGCAGCCGTTGCCGCGACACACGAATACCGACACGGCGGCGCGGACTCCACGGCGCGAGGTCCGTTCGGCCGCGCGATGGACGCGCGGTGGTTGCGTGCCGCGTATCGAGCCCGAGCGATCGGCATGACCGGCCACGAACGCAGCGATCTGTGGGCCATGAACTCTCACGACTGGTCCACGCACGTCGCGCAGGTCATGCAGATGACCCGCGAGGACGTGGCCATGCTGTGGGGCCACTACACCGATCCCGCCGCCACCGGCGACCTGCTTGTATCCCTGCACCAACTGCGCCAGCACAGCGGCCATGTCGGAGCACCGGTCTACACGCACGCGGACACCGAGCTGCTGCCCCGTGCCCCGGCCTACTACCTCACGAAAGCCCGCGAGGCCCTGCAAGGGCTGATTGCCCCTCACCCGCAAGCCAATCCAGCGATCGGCGGGGCTATCGCCGATGTCCTGCCGGCCACCGGCGCAGGCAGGGAATGGGACACCTCCGCACCCGACGCCCGAGCCGGCCAGATCCCCGAGACCGCACACAACCCAGGCGCGGGACAGGACCTGTAGCACCCCAACATCTTTCGATCACTGCGACCGGTGAACAACATGAAGGAACCTCCGCCATGACTGAACCCGATCCCACCCCCGACCCGATGCCCGCATGGCACGCCGAACTACTACGACAGATCTCACGCCTGTCCGCCGAAGTCATCCGCGTGAGTCGGCTCGACCTCGACGGCTACGACGGCACCGCCGCCGACGCCCAGGCCGACTGGCAGCATCACCTCAACGCCCTGGCAGGGGAACTCGAGCGCACCGAACAGGTCGCCTTGTCCGCAGGCATCCCCGCCGAAACGATTACCCGGGCCCGCCTACCCGCACACTCGGTGAACCGGTCATCACAACAGGTACCCGAATTGCCGGTGCCGCACACGGTTCCGACGCATGTCGGGGAGTTCCTGGTCGACATGATCGCGGTGGACCAGTACAACCTCGAGCGGATGGTGATCCTCACCGCCGCCCGAGAGCTGCGAATCGGGCAGGGGGCGTACCTGTTCGGCGCAGACCCGGCGTCCATCGCCACGGTCGTCCGCAACATGGCACTGCTGCATCAGCGGATCACCACCATGGCCGCCGCCGCACAGATCACCGAGGCCGAGGGCTCCCGGATCTGGGGCCACCAGATCGAGGACTGGCGGCGAATGGCCCAGGCCACCGTACACAGGATGGACGACCTGGACCTGGAACACGCCTGGCGGCACTACACCATCCCCAACACCGACCCGTCGATCCCGCTCTACCCGGGCATCGACCCACCCGTAGCCACCGGCCACACGATGCCGCCGACCCCGAGCGAACTCATCGCCCAGGCGAAGACCGCCCTGGGCGCGGCCGGTTCGACCACCCCGGCAGAGGGCGCGACGGAACACGCCCCGCGCGCCGGCCAGGCCATCGAGGCGGCCCTGCCGGACGAGGCGACCCGATCGTGGCAACCGGACCTGAACGCCGAGCACGATGCACAACCACCGCAGGGGGACGCCGGCCTGGACCCCTGAACTGTCCCCACGAGCACCTCCTCCCGACCGTGCTGGTCGTAGGCGCCGAACAGCACAGTCCCCCACAACTATTCACACCCACGCGAGGGACATCCACCCTGCCGCACCCTCTGTCCGCGCAACATCGCGCGGCACACAGGTGCGGACCGCTTCGACAGTGCGAGGCCCACCGGCGATGTCCGACAACACCTTTGACCACCAACCATTCCCGTCACGGCCTACCGATGCCCCCGGCTCCGTGGACAATCTGCTACCCCGGCTGTACCGCACCAGAGCCGTGCCCCGCGAATTCCGCGACGGGCCCATCACCCAGCTGTACGGCGCACGCGGCGAACAGGATCTCGCCGCGGCACGGCACCTGCGCGAGGTGCAGAACCTTGCGGCGATGATCACCGGCGCCATCGGCGGTGCGGTGATGGATGAGAGCCCCGCTGTCCGGCAGCGGATCCTGACCCAGGCGCTCGAGCAGGCCCGCCGCGCCGCGCTCGCCGCGGCTGTACCGGCCTGGGATATCGAGGTCGCCGCCGAGCATGGCTCACGCGGCGTGCCCTGGGTACAAGCCCCAGCGCACCGCTACCTCGGACGTATCGAGCAACTCACCGACGAGCTGGCCGCGGCCCAGCAGGAATCCGCCTACCTGTACGACGCGGTCATCGAATCCTACGAGCGCGAACAGAACGCCGAACACGACAACGCAATCCTTCGCGCCCGACTGGCCGAAATCACCACGCCAGCCGCGGACACGGCCGTGCCTACACGCACCGAGAACCTCACCGCGGCCGCATTGTCGGTCGTTCCTGACGCGTCAGGGATCACCGACGACCGGGACGGACCCGGGCAGTCCCGGTCCTGCGGTGAACCCATCGCCGACGCGATCGCCGCGACGACACTCGCCACCGACACGACCCTATGGAATTCCGGTAGCGAGTCGCCGCCTACCCAGCTCCGGCCCCCGACGCAGCCCGGGCGGGAGGTCGAGCGATGAACTGGCCCAGGACCCGACCCGGAATCACCGATCCCGAGCACTACCGGCACATCGCCGAGCAGACGGTGCGAGAGCTCCGTGCCGGTTTCGCGCACCACCACCTGCTGCACAAGACCGCCAGATTCGGCGAAACCGCCGAGCAGACAGCGCAATACAAGAACTGGGCCACCGAACTCGACACCCAGTGGAGCCAACATCCCCATCAGCGGTTGCGCCAGATGTGGGCCGATCTGCACCCTGTGGTCGAATTGTGGGAGCGCCACCCCGAGCTCGCGCGCCAGATCGCGGACCAGCTCGCACGCGCCTGCACCGCAGGAGACCTGTCACCCGACTCGGACCTGTGGAACACCTGGGAACAGGCCCGCGAGCTGACCGGCCACTCGCACCCGGCACCTACCGGATCCGAGCAAGACGGCTACCGGCACTACCCGCAACCAGACCTCGAGCCCGCCGCCACCCGCACCACCGACCGAGCCGCCCTGCCGGGGCCCGATCGCCGTTCCGCGGTCGACAAGACCCTCGGCGCGCCACGCACACCTGCCCCACTGCTGAACCCGGACCAGGTCGCCGACGTGATCAGCAGCACCACCGACGTCCTTACCGTCGAGACGTTCACCGCCCGCGCCGACGAACGAGAACTGCTACTGCCGCCGGTGCTCCGTGGCTATCCGACGGTCGAGAGCAGCAGTCGGGTCGATGACCTGCAGGCGCGGCTCCTTCAGCAAATACAGAACCTGGCCGCCGAGCACGCACACGAGGCCGACGGATTCACCGGCGTGCAGGCCGAGGAGCAGAGGCGCATCGATCGGCTCGACCGAATCGGCAGCGCCCTGAGCCAAGCCCGCGCCGACGCCATCGAGGCCGGGGTAACGCAGCAGGACACCGACCGCGCCTATCGGACCGGCCGAGACGGCAACCTTCTACCTCTCGAGCCCACCGAGCCCGGGTTCGAACAACCCACTGGCCCACTGGCACAGCGTTTTCCAGGCGGTGCCCCGGACTGGCACGATGCCGCACCCGCCGCCAGCAGGGTTCCCGGGGCCGGGCGCGGGGGCATGGCGATCACGGCCGCGGTCCAGGACGTCTTGCCCTCCGAGGGCACCACCGACTGGGACCAGAGTCCTCAACAGCCGTGCGAACCGTCATCGGCGCAGGTGACGGAGGTCGCACCGTGAAAACCAGTGCTGCACATGCCCATTCGCATCCACCCGTTGCGCGGTGGTCGATCCGGGCGGTGCCGTCATGATGGCCCGGGAAACTCGTCGTCGCCGCACCGGAGGCCTGGGGGAGGAGACGTGGCTGCTGCTGGTGGGGCTGGGGGTGATCGGTCTGGTGCTGCTGGTGTGGGCGGTACTGGATCTGGGCAGCTGGCTGTCTGGGCAACCCATCGTCGGCAACCCGTTCATCGCCGCCCTGGACCTGCTGCTAGGTCTGCACCGGTGGCCGTGGCAATCCACCGTGATCACCGCCGTTACCGTCGCTGCCGCAACGCCTCTCGGAGTACGGGCACGTCGACGATGGCCCCGCCCCAGCGGGATCGACGCCGCCGCACGCACGATGCGGCACCCGCGCACCATCACCCTGGCCCGCCGTCAAGACAACGCCGCCGACGCGAAACGGCTGTTGAAGGACGCTCCGGCGCGCGTGCGAGCGATGGCCGGGCCGCCCTTGGGGCAAACCGTGCTCGGCGATGTGGACCTGTACCTGCCGGCCGAGCAAGCGGTGGTGATCGCCGCCGGGCAGCGCATGGGCAAAACGATGGCGTGGGGGATCCCGGCGATCCTGTCCGCGTGGGGTCCGGTGCTGGCCACCTCGAACAAGCCGGACCTGTACCGGCACACCGTGGGCGGGCGCGAGAAGCAGGGCAGGGTGTGGCTGTGCGACCTGCAGGCGGTCACCGGACGCCCCCAATGCACGTTCTGGGTGAATCTCCTGGCCCAAGTGCCGCACCTTCCGGCGGCACGCAAACTTGCCGCGTTCTTCGTTTCCGGCTCCTCGGGCTCGGCATCGGAAAAGGCAAATGCCAAGGTGGACAGTTATTTCGACGGCGGCGCACAAGAACTGCTCGCCCTCTACATGTTCGCAGCCGCCTGTGTCGACGGCGATCTGCTGCACGTGGCCGAATGGCTCTCGGCGGACCAGGACCAAACCCCCGCTTTGATTCTGCACCGCAAGGGCCACCCCGTGCCTGCCCGCCGGATCATGGACGCCCAAGCCCTCTATGCCCGCCAACGCGACGGCCTGTACGACATGGCGCGGAGATTTCTCAACACGTTGTCGGACGAGGGATACGCACAGCTGGTGACCCCGCCCGCCCGTAAGCGGTTCAGCGTGTACGAGGGCGCGCAGGGGGTCGTCATCGATGTCGAGCTTCAACCGATGACGCACCAACTCCCCGAGTTCAAGCCTGCCGACTTCGTCACCAGTACCGCTGACACTCTCTATGCGCTGTCGATGAAGGGCCCCGATTCGGCGGCGGCGCTGACTGCGGCGCTGGTGGGGCAGATCCTGGAAGCCGGGTTGGCCATCGCACGTTCCCGCACAAGCGGGCGGCTCGAGGTGCCGCTGTTGGCGGTGCTGGACGAGGCCGCTAACTGTGCCCGGATCGGTGAACTGCCCGAGTACTACACCTATTGCGCCAGCTGCGGAATCATCCTCATCACGATCCTGCAGGTCCTCGAGCAGGGCGAAGACCTGTGGAGCGTCAGCGGCCTGCGCACCATGCGTGCCCAAAGCATCGAAATATACGGCGGCAACATCAGCACGCCCGGCTATCTCGAAGACTGGGTCAAACTCATTGACGAGCACGACGTCGCCGACCACTCCCGCTCCGTTGGCCCCGGCGGGATCCAACGCACCAGATCCTGGCGCGCCGAACCCGTACTGAATGTAGCCAAACTCGGTGCCCTGCCCAAAGACCGTGCCCTGATCCGACTCCCGGGCCACGAACCGATCCTGATCCGAAAACTCTACTGGTGGAACAACCCTGCACTGGCCCCGATCGTCAATGCCTCACTACGCAAGTTCGACAACCCCCCCGATGGCCCACCATCGCGAACCGGAAACGACAGCGGGCCAACAGGAGTCGAACTATGAGCACTCCGCTGAACCAACTTCCTGCCGGTGCACCGAGCGGGCAGGGAGCAACGCGGGCCCCGATACCCCCGAAATACGGCGACTTCGTGAGCTTCGCCGAGAAATGGCTGTTCCCCTTCGTGACGGTCCGGCTCGCCGAGGCCAACCGGGAACAAACCTTCACCTGGTGCACGCAATGGTGGCGCCACCGCCCCGTCGCGGTCCGAATAGCGCACCTGCACACCGCGTTCGAGCAAACGCGTCGTAGCCGCAGCGGCAGCGCGGTATCGACTTACCTGCTCTCCCACATCGACGGCCACTGCCGGGTAATTCTGGACGCGGCCAACGGGCCCCTGCATCGCTGCACCCGCGCCAAACATGTTGCCCTGCCCTCACTTCCGTTCGACCCGGTGCCGCCGGGATGGTTCGGGCCACCCACGACACCGCCTGCCGAGCGCAAGAACCCGCCACGGTTCGCGCACTTCAGCGACTTCGTCGAGCAGTGGTTACTGCCGGTGATCGCGGTCCGGATCGCGGGCAACAACCGCGAGGGTCAATTCACCTGGTGCCGGCAATGGTGGGCCCACCACGGAGTCGCGGTGCGGTTCGCGGCCCTGCATGCGGTCTTCGAAGCAGCCCGCCTCGCCGACGACCAAACCGCCATGAGCAGCCTATTCATCTCCCACATTGACGCCCACATGCGGCACATCCTCGACGCCGCCGCAGGACCCCTACACCGCTGCACCCCCGACCGGCACATCCCCCACCCCGGCCTGCCCACCAGCAAGGTCCCACCGAATTGGTTCGGCGTCCTCGGCGCTCACCTCAGGGCCGAAGACCTGGGATTCGGCCCGGACTTCCGCGCCCTCTCCAACCTCTGAACGGCTCCGCAGAAGCACGACTTGCGTTGCGCCGCAGCAAATATGCGATCCAACCACGTATCACAGGAAGAAGAATCCAATGAACAACAACCCCAGCGACGCCGACCAGCTGTCATTCGAAATACGGGCCGCGGCCGGCCGCACCGAGTTCCGGAAATTCCGGGGCTTGAACCAGCTGGCCGGGGCACCGAATGCCGAACGATCAGCCCGGCAGATGTGGCTGGCCCACAAATCAGGAATGCTGTCCAGAGCGCTGAGCGTGGAAAACGACCAGACGATCGAACAGGTATGGGCCACAGCGGGATTACAAGGCGCCGTGATCGCGCGCTCCCTCGCGCTGGTGGCCGTGTCACACGGAGAGGTGATCGGCGGCCTGACCGCCGGGCCGCCCCTCGGCCTCATCGCCCACCTCGTCGCGATCGATCGCACCGCGGTCCGGCGTGCGGTGAAGGCGATGGTGAAAATCCACACCCTCGCCGTCCTACCGGAATACGAACGCAACGGCATCGGTCGAGCCCTGCTGAACGACGCCATCAACACCTACACCGCCGCCGATGCCGCGGTCATGTACGGGCAAGTCGCCACCGGCAACACCAGGTTCTATCGGCGCACCGGATTCACCATCCACCCCACAGGACACCCCCTCACGTTCACCCCCCACGAAATCCCGCTGGTACAGATCGCCGAGGGCGGGGAATCCTTCTTCTCTCTACAGCTTTCGCTGCAACCGTGATGGACACCCCGACCCGCGTGCAGCGCAGAATTCTGCGCGCGATCCAGAACAAGACAGTGTCCACGGGACGCCGCGTGGAACGGATGCGGCTGCAACGCCAGCTGACCGGGCAGGAACCGCATCCGGCGTGGTACGAGCAGTTCTTCGCGCGCTCGATGGTGCGGCAACTCGAAGACGCCGCCCTCGCCGGTGGCGTCCCCGCAGCGTGGATCGAGCACGTCATCGAACGAGGCCAGCGAGGAGTCCGGTGGGATCCCGATCGCTACCTGCGCCAACCGGAACCGATCAACCGCGGGCGAATACTTCAGGAGCTGAGCCAGGATTCACAGAGAATCCGCGACATGGCAGCCATCAACGCAATCTACGGTGAACTCGGCCGGGCGGCCGAGGCCGGGACCGCTACGGGGTTCGACCGCAACCTGCGCAACCTGTGGCGCCGCACGGTCGCCGTGACACAGGTCCTCGACATCACTGAGCCCGAAGCCAGCCAGCTATGGCAGACGGACGAATGGGTCCCCACCGCCGCAGCCGACATCGGCGCCGCCGCCCGACGGGGCGAACTTGAGCGCCTCTGGCGCAGCGGTGCTCGCGCCGATACCACGGCGTACAAGCTTCAAGCCGACGCGCTACGCCGAATCGGCCTCACACCCGAACACGCCCAACATCCCCCACCAACACCCCAGCAGATCACCGACCGGATACGCGAAGCACTCGCCGTCGAGACTGCCCCCGAGCCGACCGACCCGGCCATCAAAGACCCTGGCATTGAGATCGCCGCCGCGATCGACGCAGTCACCCCGGCGCTTGACCGAACGCGCGCTATTGATCCGGACAGTATCCCGTGGGAACAAGACAACGGCATGCCGAACTGCTCGGGGATGGATCCATGACTCGCGCTCCCCTGTCACGTAGGTCACAAGTGGCCCTACCTGGTGTTCACGACCCCTGGCAAACGGCAGGTTCGCCGAGCGCAGCCGCATACAACCGTCCGAATCTGCTCGACCACCTTGGGCTCTTCAAGCATGCAGAACCAACACATCTCCCACAGTCTGCCGACGCCCGGACCCTACTGGTCAGCGGATATCAACTATCTCGTCGAGCGCAGTGCGGGCGGCGCTCAAGAGTACGAGACGACTGTCAAGGAACCGCTCGCCGATCTCTTCGATCTGCTGCTGACGGCTGTGCAGGTCATCGGCGGAACGAGCATGGGCCTCAGCGAATTCGCGGACTTCGTGCACCAGCGTGCCGAACTGCGAAAGCAGCTCTTGAGTAGCGGAGGCAACCTGATCCGGGCCCTCGAGCAGCACCGAATCGGCCACCTGCTCGGTCCACGCAGCTACGTCGCTGCGGGCGCCATCGTCACGAAAGATGTTCCGCCGTAGCATATTGCGACTTGGAAGCAAAGTTATTGGTGGGGAACATCATTGAGTAGGGGCAGACGGTCCGATTGCTCTCGGGAGGTCGGATCTGAATCATATAGTTTGTCGCTGTGACCGATGCGGGGATTCTTGATCACGTCAGGCGGGGTCCCACAACGAACCTGGCCGTCTGGCCGATCAGGCGCGTACAAGTCAGCGCGGCCAGCCGATCTCGGATACGTCCAGGTCGCTACGGACGCCCTTGAACGATGGTTGCCTGAGTACTCCGTCCTGGGTGAACTCGCGATAGTCCACATCCACCGCGATGACTGCCTCGCACCAATGGGCGGAGCGTGCGATGTCGCGGGGTGGCTCTACATCCAGCGGAGGATCCGGGCGTGTGATCTGTTCGAGCGCATCCCGCATTGCCCTGCGGCCGGCGACCGTGAAGCCGCTGCCAACGGAACCGACATACTGTAAGCGGCCTTCGAGTCGCCCTGCGACGACAATCGAGCCGAGGTTGCCGCGGTTGGCGCCGCGACCTTCCGACCAGCCGACCACGACGACGGTCTCCCGCTTCCGCAGCGGCACCTTCCGCCATGCCCTGGACCTTCGGCCGGGCTGATACGTCGAATCGACTCGCTTCAAAACGATGCCCTCGACATTGGAATCAGCTGCGAGCTGCAGCATCCGGTCGGGGTCCTCACCGATCCACGTCGGCGGCACGCGAATCGGGCCGCCATCGAGCTGTAGTTCGTCGAGGCGTTCGCGCCGGTCGAGGTAGGGGAGATTCGTGACCGATTCCCCGGCGATCTCGAGAACGTCGAAGACGAAATAGCGTACGGGCACCGACTCGCGCAACGCCGTGGACGGTCCGGTGCCCAGCCTGCGCTGCAGCCTGCCGAAGTCAGGGGCGCCGGTGGCGGGATCCGGCGCGACGACCTCACCGTCCAACACCAATCCAGTGATGCCAGGAAACGCTTCGGCAAGCTCCGGAAACGAGGGAGTCACGTCCTGGCCGTTGCGGGTCCAAAACCGGGCTCCGGTTCCGGAAATCTGCGAAATCGCCCGGATCCCATCCCATTTCAACTCGATCGCTACCGCAGGATCTGCCTGGGACGGCCGCTCGGAAGCGGTCGCCAGCATCGGCATCGGCGGACGAGCCACAATGCAGCAGCATACATTCAGAAACAACCGACTGGTCGTTATTGTGAGAGTGCCGTCAGCCTGCGGCCGTGCGGCAGGCGGATGGCGTGCCGGTGCGGAGTTCAGCTCGGAGGTCTAGGGCCTCCATGCTGGCAGCCAACTTGCTCGCCATGTGTTCGAGCTGGTCGGGTGTGATGTGCTTGCCGAAGGCCGCCGCGTCAAGGAGTTGGCGACGGACCTCATTGATCTGTCGCGTCGCGAACTTCATCAATGGGCATGCAGGCATGCTTCGACTCTTGTCTTGCGTCAAGATCTTGGCAGGGTCTGAAGGTCTGCAACCTGGATGCCGGGTGGACATCCCCGACAGTTCAGGGCGGGCCGATTCGAGACGGTGCGCCGCTATCACCTGGATTTGAACCGCCTTGTGCTGGAAGACCCCGAGGTCTACTCGCCGTGCATCGGCAAGCTTGTCGAGCCGCCTGGCATCGAGGCCCGCCAGTTCTATTACACCGCATCCTGGATGCGGTATGGCCTGATGGGCTATGAGGCCGGCGCCATCAGCGAACAGTCGTTGCGAGACGATGTGGTTGGCGCCTTGTTCCGCAGCGACATCGGCCGCGACTACTGGACTCGGACAAAGCCATTGTGGGGGGAGGCGATGTCGAGCTACAACCGCCGGACGCGGGAATTCAAGCGCATCGTCGACGACGAGTTCCAAAGAGCCGTAGCTGCAGGACCTCCGGTGGTTACGTGGGCTGCGATCCGCGCCTCACAGCAGCAGACAGCTGCTTCTCCCCAGGAGCCATCCGGTTCCCGCAAACGGACGAACCGGCTCACACCCGGTCATGTCGCCGTCCTCACTCTCGGCACTGGCATCGCACTCGGCATCGCGATCTCGAAGTCGACCCTCAGCCGCTTCGAGCGGTGAATCTGCTGTTCCGGCTGGACCCGCTGTCTTGAAACCTTGGATTCGAGACAGCTGCGGCCGGGGTCGCCCCGCGCGACGACCCGCAGGTCGCTCAGTCTCGAAATCTGCACTCATGGGGCGATCCTGCCGACCCCTTGGTACCGGGCCCGCGGGATCCGGTGACGCGAAAAGTCACGCTTATAGGTAGCGGTATGGGTAATTCCACAGATGTGGGGTTGTTGTCTCCGGCGCAGGGTGGTTGTCGTCCAGGAAAAACAGCCCGGCTGGGAACCGAATCACCATGACAACTGCTCTGCTACCCCTTGCCTACGGCTATGTGCGCGACGGTCTCCTCGATGACCGTGACTTCGGTTCGAGTGAAGACAAGCTGCGTGAGACCGCCCGCTCGCTCGGTTACGAACTGGGGACGGTATTCCACGAGCCCGGACCGCAGAACGCGGCGTTGCCTCCCGCGTTCGCCGATATGGTCCAGGAATGCCGGCGCGCTGCAGCGCATGCGGTGATCACTGTTCGTGGACACATGTCGGACATGGCCGTGTGCCGGATGGTGCTGGTGGCGATCCTGGACGTGCGGGCCGGCGCCGCAGTCCACGAAGTCTCGGTGTAAACCGGCTGCCTGCCCTACCGACTCCGGTACCCGATGACCGGGCCGAACGCCTCACGCCACGCGCGTGGCACGTCCAAGCGCCCAAGGTGCTCACCCAGCACCGCGATTCCTGTGCGCCTGGACCACAGACCAGAAAATCCGGGGTGAAGTCGGTGCGGTTGTACCAGCAGGTGAACCCGTTGGCATACACCCCGCACTGATCGCGTCGGGCACGATCACCTCGACCTCGATGTCACCCTCCTGGGGGCCGGGCGGGGCCGGGTCCTCGCTCACCACCGCACACCCTGCGTTCCCCCTTGTTGCGCAGAGGCAGCGCGGCGCGGCGGCCGTACCGGTTTCCCTATACGCCCGCCGCGCCGGCACCGTTGTTCACAGACCGCACGGACCCGCGATCATCGCGGTCAGTTGCCCTGCATGTGACGGGCCTGCTGGCGGATCTGATGCAGGGCCATCTCCCACTGCCCGGCCTTGTCCTGGGCGCGGGTGCCTTGGTCCTCGGCCTGCTGGGCGAGCTGGGTGGCCTGATCGGCCTGATCCGCGGCCGAGGACGCGCGCTGCTGACACTGGGTGGCTTCCCCTTGGGCCTGCTGGGCCTGGGCCACGGCACGGTCGGCTTCACCTTGGGCCTGCTGGGCCTGATTCGACGCCAGCACCGCGGCCTGGCGAGCCTGCTGCGCCTGCTGATTGGCCTGGCTGGCGTTCTGCTGCGCGGTCTGGGCCTGATTCTGCACCTGCCTAGCCTGGGCCTGGGCCTGGCGTGCAAGCCCGGCCGCCTGCATCGCGTACTGGCGTGTGCTCTGAGCCTCCCCCCGCGCCTCGTCCAAGCGCATCCGCAGCATCTCGATCTCCCCGCGTATATCTGCCACATCCCCACGCTGACCCTGCGACGAGGTAGACCGGTTCTCCGTGCTCGTATCCTGCTGTACTGCCATTTCGAGCTCCCTTCCGAAAAGAGTGGATTCGTTGGGTTCCGACTGGGACGAACTCGTGTGACCGGCTGATACTCGCACCACAATCACCGGACATCAGCAATCTTGCGGCAATCATACGGAAATCGTGATGAAACACGCCTGGAGCTACTCACGCAACGCCCGGATCGCCCGAAACGGGCCGATCGGTGTTATTTCCGGTTCGGTCACTACAAGCGTCGTAGAGCTGGGTGAGGGCTGCTGTCTCGCGGGCTGTGGCACGCGCAAAGCACGACACGTGCAGCGTGCCGGTTTTTCGGCGACGAGGGTGATCGGAGCCGTATCAACCGGCAACCGGGTCATGCCCATCGTCGGGGATTCGGGCGGACCTCAGGCAGGGGTGGTAGTTCGATCGTGGGGTCGTCGAGGTCACGGCGCAGCCGGGTGCAGAACGCCTCCAGTGATCCGTAGCGGGCCAGGATCTGCTCCAGCAACCGCCACGCAGCCCCATCGGCCCCGTCGAGTACTGCCGCCTCCACCTGTTGCCCCTTTTCGCGTCGGCCGATCGGCGGGTGAACGTAGCTTGCGGGCGAGGAACTCCGCGCGGAACGGAGCGGAATCCGATCGCAAGCCCGCAGGGTGTTTCGGGGGCCGCGCAGAGTCCTCGCTGTCCCACCGCGAGCAGGCCGAGTACCCGGTCTACGATGGCGCCGATCACGCTATCGCGCACAGTCGCTTTCCTGGAGACGCCACACCTGCTCTGGCCTGCGCCCATGCATACAGCGTTTCCGACTCGGGGTGCGACTGGTATCCGCGAAATGTCACGCTAATTAGCGCCGGATCGGGCGGATTTACTTCTCGCCCCCATGGTGGAGCCGGTGAAGGGGTTGCGGCGGCTGGTGAGTCGCTGGTGCAGCGTCTGCTGGATGGTTTCGCGGACCTGATTGGCGACCTCGAACCGGGTCGTCGGATCCTCGGCGGCCTCCGGGCCGTATGCGCCGGTGGGGATGGGTTCGCCGAATTCGATGTACCACTTCGAGGGAAGTGGGATACAGCCCACAAGGCCCAGGTGCGGGAAAAGGGGCGTCACCGGGAAGTACGGTAGCCCGAGCTGCCGTGCCAGCGGTTTGATGTCGGCGAGCTTGGGATAGATCTCCTCCGAGCCGACGATCGAGCACGGGATGATCGGCACCCCCGTCTTGATGGCCGCCGAGGCGAACCCGCAGCGTCCGAAGCGTTGCAGCTTGTAGCGTTCGCTGTAGGGCTTGCCGACACCCTTGAAGCCCTCGGGGAACACGCCCGTCAGCTCGCCGGTGCGCAACAGTCGCTCGGCGTCGGCGGGGCAGGCCAGGGTATGTCCTGCTTTGCGGGCCAGCTCGCCCACGATCGGTAGGTCGAAGACGAGGCCGGCGGCCAGCAGGCGCAGCGCCCGCTGCTTGGGATGACGATCGTGCACGGCCACCTGCAGCATCAAACCGTCCAGCGCCACCACACCGGCATGGTTGGCCACGATCAGCGCGCCCTCGGACTCGGGGAGGTTCTCGATGCCGTTGACCTGCACCCGGAACCACAGCTGCGCCAGCGGCCGCAGTACCGGCAGGATCACCGACTCCAACAGGTGCTCGTCGAGGCCGAACTCGTCGAGCTGATAGTCCCCGGTGAGGCGGCGGCGGGCGAAGTCGGCCGTGCCGCGGAGGCCCGCGGCGACCTTGCCTCGCGCCAGATCGCCGAGCGTCTGCGGCTGCCGCGGCACTGCCTCGGCCAGCCGTTCGGTCAGCGACAGCACCGGGCTCAGTGCCGACTGCCCCGGCCAGCGGTCGTGCAGCCGAATCACTCGGTCACCTCATTCATCGATGTGCTCCCGCTCCGACGCCGACCAGGCCGAGAAGCCTGGGCTCTGCCGCGTCGATCCACCGTGGATCGAGGACGGGCCGGCTGCAATTCGACTCGCGACAAGTCGAATGCCTGCACTGTTGTGGTGGGTTTCCCGATACGCATGACGTGGACCACCGTTCGATTCGTTCTGAGGAACTGGAACCGTGGAGCGTGGAGCACAGAAACGGGACGAGCGGTTCGAATCGTATCCCGGTCGGGCGTGGAGGCGCTCAGCGCACCTCTCGGGTGTCTATTTAGGGTAGACCTTCACCGGACAGGACTCGCCGATGGCGACGCTGCTGCTATCGGTGATGGGCGCCTTCGCCGAGTTCGAACGTGCCCTGATCCTCGAGCGTCAGCGCGAAGGTATCGCCGCAGCCAAGACCCGTGGCGTCTATACCGGCCGCAAACCCGCGCTCACCGACGAGCAGGCTAATCGGCTGCGCGAGCGCGCCGCGGCGGGTGAGCGGAAGTCGGTGCTGGCCAAGGAGTTCGGTATCAGCCGGGAAACCGTCTACAGCTACCTGCGAGCCGAGACCGCCACAAGCTGAACTCGGCGCCGCGGTCTCTCCGCGCAGACGACTTCGAGCCAAAAGCACCGTGGTGCAGGTGAGTTCGCGCGCGCCGATGTTCGAAGTCCCCTGCACGCACACCAGAAACTGCACGTCACCCGTGCAGACGACTTCGACAACCGACACCACCGATAGATCACCCCCTACCAGGGGATATGCCGAACTTCGTTGGATTTTCGGCGAGTACTACCGGAACCCCGATTACTACCACCGGATCTCGGGAAGGCCGAAGGTGCGGAACAGGGTGGGGGTGTGGAAGATGTCCATCCGTGCAATGCCTTCCAGGGTCGGCGTGAGAACATGCAGGTTGACTGCGTGGAGTCGGCCGTCGTCGCGGCGCCGGTAGCAGCCCAGTGCCGGGCAGTTGTTGGCGCGGGTCGGCAGGAAAAAGAACGGCCCGCCGTGGTCGAAGACCGTGGCCATGAACGTGCCGATCGCCTCCGAGCCCGAGTACCAGGCAAGGTAGGGCGGCATCTGCAGCAGAGCGTCGTCGCGGAGGATCCGTTTGAGCGCGTCGACGTCCATGGTCTCGAAGGCGGTCACATAACGATCGAGCAATGAACGCTGCTCGGTGTCTGTGGGTTCAGCGGGGGTGTCCTCGGTTGCCGTTCGCTCGGCCAGCGCGGCGCGCGCCCGCTGCAGCGCACTGTTGACCGCGGCGACGGTAGCCTCGAGCAGGTCGGCCACTTCCTGGGCGCGCAGGGCGAGCACGTCGCGCAGGATGAGTACCGCACGCTGCTGTGGCGGCAGGTGCTGCAGGGCCACGATGAACGCGAGCCGGATGTTGTCGCGGGTCTCGACGATCGCCGCCGGATCCGAGCCATCCAGCCAGGCGTCGGGACACGGCTCCAACCAGGGCAGTTCGGCGGTGGGCTGCAGCCGCTTCACATCCAGCACGTCGCTGGGTTGCGACAGATCCACAGGCAGGGCGCGGCGCTCGGCCTTCTCCAACGCTGTCAGGCAGGCATTGGTGGCGATCCGGTAGAGCCAAGTTCGTAGCGACGCGCGACCGGGGTCGTAGTTGTCCGCTGCGCGCCAGGCTCGCAGCGACACCTCCTGGACCAGATCTTCGGCGTCGTGGAGTGAGCCGGTCATCCGATAGCAGTAGGTCAACAGCTCCCGGCGGTGGGTCTGACTTGCGGCAACCACCTCGTCGAGCACCGTGGTCATCTTTTTCTGTCTCCCGCCGATGAGTTTTCCGGTTCCGCTCAGTACATACCAGCAAGCACATCACTGACAACGAGAAAGAGGACCATCATGTCCGAGAACAAAAGGGCTCTTGCAACGGCGTTGGCCTACTTCGAGGCATGGAGCAACAAGGATCTGGACGGTGCGATGAGCTATATCGCCGAGGACATCGTCTGCGATGCTCCCCCCGGGCGGTTGTCGGGGGCTGCGGCGTATCGCGAGTTCATGGCACCGTTCTTGCAGATTCTCACCGGCACGCGGATGCTCGGCGCGTTCGGGGACGACGAGACGGCGGTGATGGTGTACGACACGTCGACCATGCCCGTGCCGAGCGCCCCGGCCGCGGAGTGCCTCACCGTGACCGGAGGGAAGATCGTTCGCAGTCGGTTCGTCTTTGACACCGCTCCCTTCAACGCCGCCCGGGCCGCGGCCGACAGATGAGGAATCGTCGAACATTTCGGCGGCACGGGGTCTGAGAACAATGGCGATGCGGCCGGGAGCGGACTTCGCTCTCGCAGCCGAAGCCCGGCACCCCGTGGAACCGCTACGCCCCCGGCGATCACAACCGGTGACGAGCTGCCCATCAGCGGACCGAATAACCGACTACTCGAATAGCGTTCCCTTCCCAGGGGTCCCGGAGTAATCGCCAAAAAACAACGGATATAGGCGTTGTCGCCGGTCAGCGACGGTGTATCACTAACCCCCGAAGGGTCGACTTTGCCGCGTACACGGCATGCGTTACAGGCTCGAACTGCGGAAACACGTTGGGGCTGACAGTGTCTCGCGAACGAAGGTATCCGGACGACCCGCGTAACCGCCGACTCGCATCGGATGCGACTTTCTCGCATCCGATGCTGAGCATGCGGAGGGCCGCAGACACAGCCCTGATGTCCTGTCTCGTTGATGCTGGGGCAGTCTCGTTGATCTGAGGTATTCACCGAATCTGCCTCATGTGTGTGAGATGGGCGGCTAGAGTGGGCCCGTTCGTTCGGCGACGAGGTCCGGAGTGTGATGACGGTTGGTGGTGTGGCGACCGCCGCTTCTGGCGTCGACGCCGCCGGGGCGTTCACGTTGCGGTACTTGGAGATTGACGCTGCGGGTCCGGTCGAGCGGCGTGGGTTGCTGGCGACGTGTTGGGGCGCTCGGTTCGAGGATGTGCCGCCGGTGCGGCAGATCCCAAGTTTTCAGGGGCAGAAGAACTTTCCGGGTTTGTATTTCGCTGCGTGCATGGGCCGGCATGTCGGGTTCGAGTCGTGGCTCGAGCGTGACCATTTGATGCTGCTGGACTTCTTACCACAGGTGAGGGCGTTTGCGGCGCAACCGTTTTGGTTGTCGTGGTCGGCTGATGGGAAGCGTCGGCAGCACGCTCCGGACTTTTCGCCCGGCTGGCCGATGGGCGTGGTGTGGTGGTCGATGTGCGGGCCGACGATCGGATCGCCGATTCCGATGCGGAGGCGTTCGCGGCGACTGCTGCGGCGTGTGAGTCGGTCGGCTGGGTGTATCGCCGGGTCGGTGCGTTGGATGCGGTGCGTGTGGCCAACATTCGCTGGCTGGCCGGATACCGGCACGGACGATGCCTGCGTGCCGAGCACCGGATCCGGTTGATGGAGGTGTTTGCCCGGCCAAGACCGCTGCTGGAGGGCGCTGAAGAGGTGGGCGACCGGCTGTCGGTGCTGCCGTCGCTGTTCCATCTGATGTGGTCGGGAACCTTGTCGGCGGACCTGGAGTCGGCACCGTTGACCGGGGCGTCGATGGTGAGCGTGTCCGGGGAGGATAGATGACCGTGTCACGGCCACCGCGGTTACAGGTGGGTGAGGAGATTCGCTTCGAAGGCGCCAGCTACACGGTCGTTGCGCTGTCCGGAGAGCGAGCCCGTCTGGCGGACGTGACCGGGGCCGAACGCGATCTCGCGCTGGGTGAGTTGTTGTCCGCGAGCGGGTTTGCGATCGTGACAGCGGCGTCGGCTGCGTTGCCGCCGCAGGGACTGTTGGAGGGTGTTCGGCCGGATAAAGTCGAGCAGGCCCGGTGGTGGGAACACCACATTGTCGAGGTGATCACCGGAGTTCCGCCGGAGGCCGGGCGCGCGGCGCGGCCCAGGCCGGAATACGATCCGGCCACATGCAGCCTGCGGCAGCGGGAACTGGCGAAGGTGGACGAGCTGTCGCGGGAGGGAAATTCGGCGCCGCTGAGCACCTTCCAACGGATGCGCCTGGCTTATGAGAAGCAGGGCGTGTGGGGTCTGATCGACCATCGCAGCACCCGGCGACCGGGCGCACGGACCGATGAGCGGGTGCTGGCAGCGATCGGCAAGGCGGTGGCCGAGCAGACGAACCAGTCGACGGGCACTGTGGGCCGGTTGCGGCGTCGGGTCGAGCAACTGCTGGCCGCCGATGAGATCGATCCAGCATCAGTGATGCCGGCGCGGGCGACATTCTATCGGCTGGTCGAACAAATCGCGGCGGGCAAGCACACGTTCGGATCGGCGCGCACGCGCCGGTCGCTGGCGCAGCGCCCGGAAGGGCCGTTCGGCACGGTCATGGCGCTGCGGTCGGGTGAATGGACCCAGATCGATTCCACCCCTTTGGATGTCCGCGTGGTACTCGATAACGGGGTGGTCGATCGGGTCGAGCTGACCTGGCTCATCGACCTGGCCACGCGCACGATCCCAGCGGCCGTGCTGAGGCCGACGACCAAAGCCGTCGACGCGGCGCTGCTGCTGGCGCGGGCGATGACGCCGGAGCCGATGCGGCCGGGCTGGGGTGATGCGCTACGGATGTCGCGGTCGGTGCTGCCGCACCGACGACTCACCGCGATCGATCAGCGGCTCGAGCATGCCGCCGCGCGGCCGGTGATCGTGCCGGAAACCATCGTCTGCGACCACGGCATGGCCTACATGTCGGCCGCGTTCCGCAACGCCTGCCGCGCTATCGGCATCACCCTGCAACCCTCCCATGAGGGCTCACCCTGGGAGAAGGGCACGGTTGAGACCAGTTTCTCCGCGGTGGGCACCCTGTTCGCCCAATACGTCGCCGGCTATGTCGGCTCCAGCGTCGAACGACGTGGACGGAATGCGGATGCCGACGCGGTCTGGTCGATGCTCGAGTTGCAGGAACTGCTGGACGAGTGGCTGGTGACGACCTGGGCGAATCGACCACACGACGGACTACGGCACCCGTTGATCCCGGGAAAGGCGCTGTCTCCGAACGAAATGTATGCCGCACTGGTGGAAACCGCGGGATACGTTCCGGTTGCGCTGGCCGCCGATGACTATATCGAGTTGCTGCCGATACGGTGGCGGGCGATCAACGCCTACGGGGTGAAGATCGCCCACCGCACCTACGACTGCGCCGAGCTGACTCCCTATCGCCGTCAGCATTCCGGGGTGAACGCGCGAAAGGGGTTGTGGGAGGTCCACTACGACCCCTACGACGTCACCCGAATCTGGGTCCGCAACCACCGTGACGGCGGCTGGATCCAAGCCCCATGGACGCATCTGCGGGCCGGGCCGGCACCGTTCGGTGAACAGGCGTGGGACCATGCCCGGCAGATGCTGGCCCGTCGCGGCACCGACCCGGCCACTGAAGCCGAGATCGCCGCCGCAGCAGCGCAATTGCTGGATACCGCAGAACAAGGACCCATCCACGACACAGCGACCAAGGGTGGCGGTCCGAAGAAGAAGGACAAGCGGGTGGCAGGCAGAACCAGGGCAGTCTCGGCTGCCGAACGGCCGGTTCCGCCACGGCAGCAACCAGCATCGAGCTGGGACGAGGACGCCGAGGACGACGTGGCGTTGGCCGAGGTTATCCCGCTGGGTGTGTTCGACGCCCGCGAGGAGGCCAAGAAATGGTGGTAGCCGGTCACAGCGACGAGCCCGCCGACGAGTTCGGCGCACCATTGGAGGCCGACCTGCGCGAGCCGACGATGACGCTGGTGGGATGGCGCAAGTTCGTCGACTCTCCCGCTGCCTCGTTCGACCTGCTCCCGGACAAAAAGTGGGCGGTGCTGTCGGATGCGGATCGGCTCGCCTACGACGAGGCCCGCATCGACTACCACTCCGAGATGATCATCGTCGCGACCTCCACCGTCCGCGAAGTCGCCCGGCAGGGGCGGTTGCTGACCTTGCTGAACCGGCGTGAGATCAGCGCCCGCCGCGGGCTGATCGTGTCCGGACAGCAGACCACCGGCAAGACCACCGCGCTCAAACAACTCGGCCGCACCCATGAGCTGATGGTGCGGCAACGCTATCCGGGCCGGCTCACCGACCGGATTCCGGTGGTCTATGTGACTACCCCGCCCAAGGGGTCACCGCGCAAACTGGCCATGGAGTTCGCCCGCTTCCTCGGCCTGCCGCCGGTCAAACGCGGCTACAACACCACCGACATCGCCGACGCGGTCTGCCAGATCATGCTCCAAGCGCGGGTGGACCTGGTGCTGGTCGACGAACTGCACAACCTGAACCTGGCCACCTCGGCCGGGGAAGACATGTCCGACCACCTCAAATACTTCACCGAGCACCTGCCCGCAACGTTCGTCTACGCCGGTATCGACATCGAGCGCCGCCTGTTCACCGGAGTGCGGGGCAAGCAGATCGCCGGGCGCTGCGTGCTGATCAACACCGGCCCGTTCCCCTGCGACTCCGAATGGAAAGGCTTGATCGCCACCCTCGATGGCGCGTTGCGGCTGCACCGCCACGAATCGGGCGCTCTGACCCGCCACGCCCGCTATCTGCACCGCCGTACCGGCGGCATGATCGGCAGCCTCTCCCACCTGGTCCGAGCTGCCGCACAGCTGGCGATCCTGGAAGGAGAGGAAGCCATCACCCGCAAACTGATGGACTCCATCCCAGTCGACCACGCCGCCGAATCGGCCCGCCACGGCGCCGCCTGATGCTGCCGTTCGGCGTCCGGTCAGGACCACCATCGCGGCTGCCCTTTCCGGTCGCACCGTTCCACGGTGAAACCACCCGGTCATACCTCTACCGGCTCGCCACCGCGAACCTTATCCACCCCGACGACCTGCGCATGCACCTGTCCGACACGCACAACCGGTCCGCAAGGGTCACTCTCGCCGGCTTGGCCGCTGTCACCGGACGATCACCACACAGCCTCGGCCACGCCCTGCCGGAACTGAGTCCCGGGGTCGACCCCGACACCAATCCACCACTGCCCGCGCACATTCGCCGCCGAGTGTGTCTGCGCTGCGCTCTACGTCGCGAGGCATTCGTCTTCGCCATCACCTGGAAACCAGTCCACACCGTGCTCTGCGGCAGACATCGCATCTGGCTGGGATCACGCGGCCGCTCATACCTCGATCAGCAATACGATGTCAACGGCATCACCGACATCCTGCGCGCACAACGTCGCCACCAGCGCCTCACCTGCCACGCCGGGCCCACCATCGGCGCCTTGGCCTTCACCGAAGCCGCCCACATCACAGGCACCTGGGCACGCCACGGCCATCACCGCGACCGACGCGAACTGCTGATCCGCGCCTTCCGCGGCCAACGCCCGCTCACCGGCAAACTGCACAACGGCGACCCACTCACCACCCTGGTCACCTACCCCGAAACCGTTGACCTGGCACAGGTACTCGCAGACTTCCGCTGGCGCTACCCACGCCCCGGACTCGCCTCGGCCGCCATCGGCGAATTCACTCGCACGATCAACCACGCACTCGGCATCGACTACAGACACGCCACCGAAGGCTACGACGGGCTCTACCCCTGGCTACGAACGCGCTATGCCAAGGTCGATCCACATCAACAGCATCTACTGGATCAACTGCTCGCCACGACCACTGTCCTGTGACAGCGAATCTTGCTCTGCGCCAGCGAGTCCTGCTCGTTTCGGCGGGCCGGTCCGGTCAAAGCCCGACGGTTGTCTCGAATCGGTCCCGGGTGGAATACAACTCCCAGGCGGCTTCGGCGAGATCGGCAGGGTCGAGGGGTTCGGGCAGCATCGCCGGATCCCATTGCCGGGCCGCGTATTCGGCAGATTCACTGCCACCGACCATGCCTGCCACCTGGACCAGACCCGCATACACCCCGGTTCCGGCCAGCGACACGTGGAGATTGTGCAGATAGGCCCGGGCCGCTGCGGCAGCGACCGCGACGTTGCCCAACTGCGGGACCGGCATACTCGCCGCGACCGCCAACCCGAACAACACCGCCCCGTCCCCGCGGTCGAGCATGCCCGGCAGCAACGACTCGATCAACACCGCCGGCGTCCGCAGCAGCATATTCAGACCGAACTCGAACGACTCCGGATCACATGCGCGGATGTCGACCTGCCGCTGCATCCACTCCGGCCCGGCCGGCGCATACTCCAGCACATCGATGCGGCCGAACCGGCCCGTGATCGCCTCCACCACACCCGCAAGCTGTTGCTGGTCGGCGAGATCCGCCACGAACCCAGCGGCCTCGACGCCGTCGGCGGCCAGTTCACCGACCATCGCGTCCAACTTCGCACTGGTCCGCGCGACCAGGGCGACCCGGAACCCGTCTCGCCCGAACCGGCGTGCCACCGAACGCCCGAGCCCTGGCCCCGCACCGAACACCGCGATCGTCTTGGACGTCTCGGTCATGAATCCTCCTCGAAAAAACCGCAACTTGACTGTGTCGTCAAGTTAGTTTGGGAGACTACCGCATAACATGACGGTGTCGTCAAGTTATAGAATCGAGAAATGCCCTCCACTACTCCCGCACCTCGGCCATTACGTAGTGATGCCGAGCGCAATCGGGCCCGGGTGATGACCGCGGCGCGGGAGATGTTCGCCGAGCACGGCATCGACGTGGCGATGGCAGACATCGCCCGCCATGCAGGCGTCAGCAACGGCACCCTCTACAACCGATTCCCGACCCGGCAGGACCTCATCGAGGCAGTTTTTGTCGACCGCCTCGAAACACTGGCCACGCTCGCCGAACACGCCGCAGCAGACCTGGACCCCTGGCACGGGTTCGTCTCCTACGTCACGGCAATGTGTGAACTCCAGGCCAGCGACCGCGGGTTCAACGAGGTCGCTGCCCGCGGCCTGAGATCTCCTGCCGCACAACCACTGCGAGACAAGGCGGCAGCAGCGTTGGCGGAACTGTTCGGCAACGCCAAGGACCGCGGTCAGCTCCGTGTCGACGCCACCGTCGACGATCTGGCCTTCATGGTCTGGGGAATCTCACGCACCGTCGAGATGACACGCGACCACGCGCCCGACGCATGGCGCCGTCACCTCGCCCTGCTCATCGACGGATTCCGTCCCACCGGCACACAGACACTCCCGGGACATACGAACTCCCTGCATTCAGCCGCTCGCTGACCTAACAAGCGAAGCCGACGATCGGCGATGAACACGGGTACGTTGGCGGCGATCTGCCTCATGATCAATGAGACGAGTAGCTCATCGATCGTCCCGCGAAGTTGAGGCACCGCAGGCAGGGCCCACGCCCTACCTCAACTTCGATTGGACAGGACACCTGATCAGGGCATATCGCGAACTTCGTTGGATTTTCGGCGAGTTCTACCGGGACCCCAATCCGTTGGGATGTGAACCCTCTCGGATCAGGAACCGGATGTCGACAGATCCGTGAGTATTGAGAAGGGTTAATGCTCAGCACTGTGAGCGGTGTCATCGGGAGCAGCGCTGGTCTGTATCCGGTCAGCGAGAGGTACCCAGGTCGTAGGGTCAAGCCTCGATACGTCGCTTGGTAGGTCTACCCCAATCTCAGCAGTTCGTATATCGACCAACCGGTCGACCGTCGTGTTGGTGACGACGACGCCACGGTGGATGACATGGGAGTTTAGCTGCAGCAGGCCGAGATCGGCTAAATGCATGATCATCACCGACGTGGACGCGACTCGGTCGCAGATACGGGCGATGCACGCCGCGGCCGCGTAGTAGCGCTCGTTGATTCCGAGCGCCTGAATAGCTGGGGACCTCATCGCTTTCGCGTGGACGACATCGCCGTAAAGCCACGCGTACATCAGCTTTCGATCGGTGATCGCACCAGCCTCGGTCACGATGCAGTACGCTTGCGCGTCCTTGCTACCGTCGACGGCTTCTGCCCAGGTCTCGTACCACCAGTCCACGTCGATAACACTGTCCAGCACAGTCCGCCCGACCAGCGTTTCGAGCGCCCGCAAGACGCTTTCGTAGTAGATGGGCTCGCTACTGAGTATCACCGGACGCACGCGACTTGCTAGGGACTCAAGTGCTTCCTCGTCCGGGTGCTCGATTCGCAGCCTGTATGTGTGCTTGCCGGTCTGAGGGTCAGGGATGACGGTGACATCGAAATTTCCTGCGGACAGCTTCTCCATGAGATCCGGCCGCTGCCTGAACAGTGAATGTGCCCCGATTCGACGTGCCCGTAGCACGAATGCTTCGACCACTGATTCCGGTTTGATGTTGTTGGCCATTAGCTTCCGATGTGTGCCCGATGCTATCTGGGGGTTCAGGTCGCGGCGTCGCGGCCGGCGGGCCTCGACTCGGGCTAGCAGTGAACGATGCCGTCCGATCCCTTGTTTTCGCCTCCGATGTCGACGAGGGCGAGGTGGATGTCACCGACGTTGTATCCGCGATCGGAGCCATCCGAAGCGGTCGAGTTCCCGGTGTAGAGAGTGACTGAGACTTTGTCGAAACTACCCGTCCACTGCGGATTGGCTTGCCGCGCCGCAGCCGCGAAGGTGTCTGAGCGGTAGACGATCTGTTTGCAGGAGCCACCCGGAATCGACGAGGCATCATTGTTGACCCCATCGAAGGACCCCACCTGTTGTATGTCGGCTGGCAGGATGTTGCCTGCCGAGGCCAGTGCGTGCTGTTCATCCTGGTGCGGGCTGAAGTAGAGGTCAGCGCTGATAATCCGGCCGTTCCACGCATTGGAAATCGGTGCGATCGGGTCCTGGACGCAGGCGAGCACGCCAGTGGACAAGTGCCAGGCATCCTCGGAGTTCAATTGATCAGCGCCTTCGGATCGGCACTCGTCAGAGGTGGCGGGACCAAACGTAGTCCGCCAGTAGTCGACCGGACTCAGTATGCCCCTCGTCCCGATCGGCGATACCGCTGCCGACGATCGTGGCGGCACTGCCTTCGGTGGAACGGAAGTAGTTGTAGCCGCAGTCGCCGACACCGGAGCGCCCGCAGGACTAGCACCCCGACTACTGGCTGTCGGCGCACCAGACTGTGACGCAGCATGCGGAGTCACGGCCCCGGCGACGATCAACACCACAACCGCTGCAGCGAGCAGGAGACCCGCTCCCTTACGGTTGCGAATCCTCAGCCAGTCGAGATGCCCTCGGAACAAGGCGATGAGCGCAAGAACGAACATCACCAGACACAGAAAAACGAGAGTCGCACCGACAGCCCTCATGCCTGCCACCACTTCCACTGGACGTCCACGTGGAGACCCCGACCTCTCCGTTGAGGGCAATCGATACCAGATCGAAAGAAGCGCGGTGTCGACTCTCCGAAAACCCCCCACTTGGGTAACCAACAGTCGATGAGTTCCTGATCTCTCCGGCTTCTCTCACCCCACCCCTCCGGGCCTGGACCTGGGCCATCCTGTGCGCCCTCAGCGCCGAATGTCTCACTGAAGTGTTGTTGCCTCGGCCGAACGAATTGCGGTCGGGCCGACGGTTCCTCACTGCGGGTGAAGACAAGGAGGCGTGGGTTGGGTCTGGCGGCCGTGCGCGATCTGCGGGATCTGCGGGCTCCGGCGACCGGCGAGGAGATCGCCGACTTCGAGACCGATGTGCTGTCGGGGTTCGTGCTGGCGCGGGCGTCGGCGGGGCTGGTGGACTCCACGATCCGCAACGACGTCAATCATCTGGAGCTGATCCGGGAGTGGTTCGGCCGGCCGTTGTGGGAGATGCAGCCTGCCGACGCCGACACTTATTTCGGCAAGGTGCTGCGGGAGGCGAAGCCATCGACTCGGACCGGCCGTGCGTCCGCGCTGACAGTGTATTTCCACTTCCTGGAGCTGCGGCACAAGGTTGAGCTGCACAACCTCACCGGCCGGGTCGTGGAATGCCCGCTCGACGAGATCAACCGGCCGCGGGCGTCGGTCGATCCGCAGCTGCGGATCCCACCCACCTCCGAGGAGATCGAGACGCTGTTCGCCGGGTGGCGCGAAGAGCTGACGACCTGCCGCAAATTCGCGCCGGCGGCCCGCAACTACGCCGTCGCGCGCCTCGCTGCCGATGTCGGGTTGCGGATCAACGAGGCCCGGATGCTGGATCTGGATGATGTGCGGTGGGAGCTGGGTCGGTTCGGGAAGCTGAATGTCCGTCACGGCAAGGGATCTCGCCGCAAGGGCCCGAAACCGCGGCTGGTGCCGTTGATCAACGGTGCCGACCGCAGCTTGCGCTGGTTCATCGAGGACGTGCTCGGCCTGTTCGACCTCCATCCGTCCCGGCACGGGATGCCGCTGTTCCCGTCCGAGCGCAAGAACACCGACGGCACCGCCATGCGTGCGACCGCCGATGTGTTCCGTCGGTCCCTGGCCGAGGCCACCGACCGGCATCTGCCGGCCTGGTCGGGGAAGCTGACTCCGCATGTCCTGCGGCATTTTTGCGTTATCTGTAGTGCCTCTACCCCTGTGAGGTATGTGGGTTCACTGGTGTGACACGCCGGTGACTCACGAATATCCACCCCTGTGAGGCACGTTGGTTACCTTCGCCCGGTGACGTCGTTCAGTGCCGAACGGGCGGTTTCTCCCCTCGATGGGTCGCAGTCGTGGGTCGTGCTCGACCCCGGGTATCTGGTGCATCGGGAGGCCAGCGACTTCCTGCGGGCGCTGCACGGGGCGGGGCGGTCGCCGCACACGATCCGCGCCTATGCCGGCCGGGTGGCGAGCTTCCTCGGCTGGTGCGCCGACCAGGGCGTGGTGTGGCCATCGATCAGCCTGGCGACGTTGGCCCGGTTCAAGCACTTCGTTGAGGTCACTCCCTATCGCGGCGGCCGATTACGTTGCGGCACAACGGTGAACGCGACCCTGACGGCGGTGTGCGAGTTTCTGCGGTTCTGCGCGCGAACCGGGGTGATCGACATGGCGGTGGCCGAGCGGTTGTCCGAGCCGCGCTGGTTGCGGTTTACCCCGCCGGGGTTCGATGCCGGCGAGTCCGGCCAGTTCCGCACGGTGCGGGCCCGGGCGTTGAAAACGCGTGCGGTGACACCGTTTCCGGAGGCGCTCACCGCGGAGCAGGCTGATGCGGTGCTGGCCTGCTGTCGGCGGCCTCGTGAACTGTTCACGGTGATCCTGCTTCGCGACACCGGCCTGCGGATCGGGGAGGCGCTGGGGTTGCGCCGGGCGGATATGCATCTGCTTCCGGACTCGCGTGCGCTGGGTTGCACGGTGGTGGGCGCGCACCTGCACGTGCGGCATCGGATCAACCCGAACGGCGCGTTGGCCAAGTCGCGGTTCCCGCGCACGGTGCCGGCCAGCGACGCGGTGCTGGCGGCCTACGCCGACTACCAGCACGAACGGTCCGGGCTGGGCGGCGCGGACGACACCGACATGGTGCTGGTGAACCTCTACCACGCCCCGCTCGGCGCGCCGATGACCTATCGGGCGGCGAAGGGCTTCTTCGAGCGGCTGGCCCGCGGCTGCGGGTTCCCGGTTCGACCGCATATGCTGCGGCACACTGCGGCCACCAACTGGGTTCGCGCCGGAGTCGAGCTGGACGTGGTCAAGGCGCTACTCGGGCACGCCTCGCTGGCGTCGACGACTGTCTACCTGCACGCCCGTGACGAGGACCAACGCCGGGCAGTGGAGGCCGTCGCGGCAGGACGGCGATACCGGTGAGCGGGCACGCGCCACGGCTGGTCGCCGCCGGGCGGGTCGAGCACCGACCCGTCGAGGCGGGGTGGCTGGACTGGTTGCGGTCGAGGCTGGATCCGGCCTGGCGCGCCGGGGAGTGGGACGAGCCGACGCTGCTGTTCACCGGCGATCCGGCGTCGCCGCGGACCGCGGCGTGGTCGTGCCGCACCCCGGGATGCCCCACGATGACGCCCCGCCCGTCGGCCCGCTGTGACGGTTGCCGGCGCGCCCGCACTGGCGAGGGCCTGGGCTGGGCGGAATTCGACACCGCGCCGCCGCCGCGGGCCAGGCGCCCGCTGCGTCCGGGGCGCTGCACAGTGCCCGGCTGTCAGGGCGATCTGCACTGCAGCGGGTTGTGCTTCCGGCATGAACGCTCGTGGGGCAAGAATCGCCGCGAGCCGCTGGAGGCGTTTATCGCGCGGGCACAGCCGCTGACCCGCGCCGCTGACTGCCGGGTACCTGGCTGCGGCCGTGAGCACACCAGCCGGCGCGGATTGTGTCGTTTCCACGACAACAGGTTCCTGCGCGCGCATCGTGGAGTCGCGTTGCCGGGTGACCCGCAGGCATGGATCGCCGCCGAGCGGCCCCGGCTGGGCGGGCACCAGTTCTCCCTGGCCGGGCTGCCGCAGCTGCTGGCCGCTGAGCTGCTTTACGGCCTGCAGTGCCGTGATCAGGCGCCGCCGCCGCTGGACCCGACCCAGGTGCGGATCCTGCTGGCCCGTCTCGGGGACGCGCCCTCGCTGCGCGAGGCGGACCCTGATGCTGTCTGCGAGTCCGGCGGCACGCTCTACAACGCCGCGACCCGCGGGCTGTTCCGCGACCTGCGCCGGCACGTGGACCGGGCCTGGACCCAGTACGCCGGCACGGACCCGTTCACCGGCGACGTCTGGCAGGTCGCGCTGCTCGACCTTCCCGTCAATTCTTCCCGGAGCTGGCCCGCCACCCAGGGCGTGGTCGATTTCGGTGTGATCGAACTGCCCTGGCTCCGCGAGATCGCCAAGGACTGGGCTCGGACCACCCGCCCCTACCTGCAGCGGCTGCGGGAGACGCTGCTGGCCGGTCAAGCCGCCTGCCACGCCCTGATCGTTGCCGGCCGCACCGACGAGACCCGGCTGGACGCCGGCGACTTCACCCGAATCCTCGACGCGATCAGCACCCAGCAGCGAGCCGACGGAACCCTGTATTCCGCCTCGCACCGCAATCTGCTGCTGCACCAGTTCTGCCGACTCATCGAGCACGGCCGCGCCAGTGGCCTGATGAGCGCGGTGCCCGACCCGTTCCACCCCGTCCGCCGCCACCGCGTCGCGCGCGAGGACCCCAACGAGGACGAGCTGGGAAAAGCCTTGCCCGAGAAGGTGATCGGCCAACTCGACGCGCACCTGCACCTGCTCGGCCCGACCGGTCGCGCCGGGGTCATCGCCAGCGCCGACCTGCAACGGATGCACCAGACGATCTACCAGATCCTGCGTGACACCGGGCGACGCCCCGGCGAAGTGGTCAGCCTGCGCATCGATTGCCTCGAGGTCATCGACGGGCAGCACAACCTGATCTACGACAACCACAAGGCGGGCCGGATGCGCCGCCGCCTGCCCATCACCACCGACACCGCCCGGTTGGTCGCATCCTGGCAGCAACGCAGAACCGAACTGCCCACACCGGACTCTCAACGGCGCTGGCTGTTCCCCAGCCCGTTGCTACGCGCGCACCGATCCCGCGGACACCTCACCTCGCACTGCATCGGCCGGGCATTCAAGCACTGGATCGCCCAGATCGGCACCATCGACTCCGACCTGCTCGGCCCGGACGGCACCCCGGCCCCGTTCGATCCGTCGTTGATCATCCCGTACTCACTACGCCACAGCTACGCTCAACGCCACGCTGATGCCGAGGTCCCGGTCGACGTGCTCAAGGAATTGATGGACCACGTCGCGGTCGCCACCACGATGGGGTACTACCGGGTCGGATTGAAACGCAAGCAACAGGCCATCCGCACGGTCGGGGCGCTGGCCGTCGACGCCGCCGGGAACCCTGCCCCGTTCACCAGCCCCACCGCCTACCAGCGCTCCTCGGTGTCGGTGCCGTTCGGCAACTGCACCGAGCCGTCCAACGTCACCGCCGGCGGCGGTGCCTGCCCGATCCGCTTCCAATGCGCCGGATGCGGCTTCTACCGGCCCGACCCGTCCTACCTGCCCGCACTCGAACAGCACATCGCCGAACTACGCACCGACCGCGAAACCGCGCACGCGATGAACGCCGCCGCCTACGTCACCGACAACCTCACCGCCCAGATCGACGCGTTCGGCCGCATCGCCGAGCAGATGCGCCGCCGTCTGGCCGAACTCACCCCCGACGAACGCGAGGAGATCGACCACGCCAGCAAACTGCTGCGCCGCGCCCGCGCCGCCCGCCTACTGCCCATCATCGAACCCACACCCCACGAAGCCACCGGATGACCACCACACCCGACCGCACCGCCGGGCTACGCGCGGCCCGCACCCAAGACAGCGCCGACAAACGCCGCCGCGCCCTCGACGCCATCGGTGCTCTCGAAGCCGCCGGTTCCCCGATCACCGCCGCCGCCGTCGCCCACGCCGCTGGAGTATCAACCTGGCTGCTCTACACCGCCGGCCTGCGCGAACACCTCGACGCCGCCCGCCGCCGTCAAGCCCAATCCGCCAGCACCCCAACCCAAGTCGGCACGACGGCCAGCCAGGCACCGCTCACCCCGACCGGCCTGCGCACCGACCTCGCCCTCGCCCGGGCCGAGATCGGCCGCCTCCGCGCCGACAACGACAAACTCCGCCACCGACTCCGGCTACAACTCGGCGCCGAGATCGACCAACCCGACCCGGCGAAGCTCCTTTCCCGCGTCGCCGAACTGGAATCGCTCACCCGACAGCTACTCGCCGAACGCGACGCCCGCACCACCGAAGCCCGCCACGCCCAACACCGCGTCCACGAACTCGAAGACGACCTCACCGCCGCCCGCGAAAGCCTGCGACGCGTGATCAAAGACCACAACCGCCCAGCCACATAACCCACGTGACAAACACTCGAAAATACATTACTACCAGCACTTTTCGGTGAAAAACTACAGATAATTTGCGCCAGTCAGCTCTATCTGGCCGGGATGAACTTGTTCGCGATCCAGGAATTATGTGGTCACGCTTGGACCGCCACGACAGCCCGGTATATCCACGTCCACGCCACTCACGTCGAAGACGCCTGGGTGACCGGGCAACGCCGAGTCGCCGACCGATGGAAAGGACTGGCCCAATGAAGTGGAACCTGCGCCTGGCCGCGGCCAACCGCGGCATCTGGAAGGCCAGCGAACTGCAACGCATGCTCGCCGCCCGCGGCCTCGTGATCAGCGCCGGCAAGATGTCCGGGTTGTGGTCGGGTGACCCGAACGTGGTCAAGCTCCGCGACCTGGACGTCATCTGCGCAGTTCTCGGCTGCGGCGTCGAGGAGTTGCTGATTCCCGAGCCGGAGACCGTCAGCGAGCCGAAACCGGCGATCGAGGAAGAGGCAGCCGCGGTCGGCGAGGCCCTGCCGGTCGTTCCGCGTGCTCGGACCGGTAGGTCGCTGCCGCCCCGATGAACTGCGCGCGTTGTGGCAAGCCACTGCCGGAGAAGCGGCGCAGGAACAAAATCTATTGCAGCAAAAGCTGTTCCGCACTCGCCTCCTACTGGCGGCGCAAGAACGGGGAACCAGTCCCGCCCGGCTGGCAACATCCGGCACTGACCGCCGATGACCCGGTGCTGAGGGCCGCGGCCCAGCACACCCGTCAGCTCGGCCAGGCTCGAGGCTGGAGCCGGTCCACCACGCTATGCGTTCTCGACGGCCTGGTCACCGTTCTGACCGGGCAGCCTGGGGGCGAACGGGTGCTGCTCAGCGAGGTCCGGTCCCGTCCTCACCGGCGGGTGTCACGCCCCCGCCTCATCGAAGTCCTGGCCGATCTCGGGCTGCTCGAGGACGATTCGACGCCCTCGATCCAATCCTGGATCCACTGCGTGACAACCGATCTCACGCCAGGATTCGCCGAACCAGTCCGGCACTGGCTGACGGTATTGCTCGAAGGCGACGCTCGCGCCCGGCCCCGCTCAGCCTCCACCCTCCACGTCTACTTCGGTTGCGCCCGGCCATTTCTCGAACACTGGGCCACCCGCTACGACCACCTGCGTGAAGTCACCCGCGCCGACATCACCGCCGCGCTCAAACCGTTGACCGGCTCGCAGCGCTTCAACGCGACCTGCGCTCTGCGATCACTGTTCCGGTTCGCCAAGAAACGCGGCCTGATCTTCGCCAACCCCACTGCCGGGCTCAAGACCCGCCCCGCCGACTTCGCTCTGCTGCCGATGACCGACGAGCAGATCCGCGCCGTCGAGCAGCTCGCCACCGACCCCGCCTGGCGGGTCATCGTCGCCCTCGCCGCCGAGAACGCCGCCCGCACAGGCGCTATCCGGAGCCTGAAACTCACCGACGTCGACCTGGCCAACCGGCGCATCACCCTCGCCGGACGCCGTCAACGCCTCGGCGACCTCGGTCACCGCGCCATCCGCCGCTGGCTCGACCACCGCCGCACCACCTGGCCGACCACCGTGAACCCGCACCTGCTGGTCGGCCCGAAGACCGTCCACAGCACCGCACCGATCAGCCAGCGGACAGTGAGCCTGCGCACGCAGCCCAGCGGCTGCACCGTCGACCGGATCCGTCGCGACCGCATCCTCCACGAGGCCCTCACTGCCGGCCCCGACCCGCTGCACCTGACACTGGTCTTCGGCATCGCCCACAACACCGCCGCCCGCTACGCGGCCGTCGCGCAGCTTTGCGCCCAATTTCGCAAATTCTGGACCCTTTCCGCTGGTAGGAACGTGGTGAACGTGTTCGTGACGTGTGGGCTGACCAAGTCAGGGCTGCACGTGAGTTCTGTTCTCCCGCAAGAGCCCGAACCAGGTGATGAGCCGATGTTCGTGTATTACGAGCCGGTCGCGGGCGCGATGGCGGTGAAGCGGTGGGATCCGGGGAAGGGCTGGCTGGAGGCACCGCACGAGAAGTTCGCGTGGATGGGCATCCTCACCTGCGTCACGTGCGGATGCGATCTGCGCCCGAACGTGCCGCAGCGGCGGAGCGCGTTCAACATCCCGGACCAGGACCATCCGGTGATGCGCTTGTACTGCGGCGAGTGCTGCAACGACGGCGTTGATGAGATGGAGCGGTTGACCGCGCTGGCGGGCAGCCCGGGGCGCCGGTAGAGGTGAGATCGCCTCCCGTGCCGTACCCGTGTTGTTGCTGGTGGGCGGGACGAAATGCGGTTGCAGGGGTGTGTGAGGCTTGACGGCATGCCTTTGCTGCGTGTCGCTGTCCCGAACAAGGGTTCGCTGAGCGAATCGGCGTTGACGTTGCTGACCGCGGCCGGGTATCGGTTACCTCGGGTGCGGAACAAGGAGCTGAACTGCTTCGACCCGGAGAACGACATCGCGTTCTTCTTCCAGCGCCCGCGCGATATCGCGGTGTACGTGGGCGCGGGAACCCTGGATCTGGGGATAACCGGCAAAGACCTCCTCGACGCCGCCGCCGCGCCCGGACGGGCCGACGTCGGTGTCGGACCTGGCGGGTAAAGCGGTGGCGACCTCGTATCCGGAGCTGAAGCGTGGGGCGGGGCGCTCGCATGTCAGCTCGGCGCAGCACGCCGGCCGTGGGAGTTGTTGCGGTGGAAGAGATCACCAAGTCTTTTCAGCGGCCGCAACCTGGGCCCAGCGCGCCGTCGACGGTCAGCGGCAGCGTTGCGGTACGTCGTCGGGGTTGGACAACGTGGCGGCCAGGCCGGTCAGCAGGCTGTCGAGCCCGCGCTCGAGTTCGGTGGCGCCGTCGTAGGCGGCGAGCGCGGGGGCGAGGTTACGCAGCATGGGGAATTCGGTGATCGGCAGCCGGTGCAGGCCCAGCCGCAGCACGTCGTCGGTTTCCTCTGGTCGCTCGACAATTTCTTGCAGCTCGTTGAGGACGTGGCCGTGGAGGAACCCGAACAGTGTCCGGTAGATGTGCAGCGCGTCCACGCCGGTGAAGCCGGCTCGGGTGAGCAGTGTCAGGATGGCTTCCAGAGGTCGTAGCGTTCCCGGCGGCCGCAGCCCGAGCGGGGTCGCCAGCGGTCGGGTGACCAGCAACGGCACCACATTCGGGTGGGTCAGTGCCAGTCGGCGGAAATCGCGCGCAATGGTGCGCAGCTGTTCGTCCCAGGCGGTGTCGGTGGTGTCGGCCGACAGTTGCTCGAGCACGATCTCGGCGATGCCGTCGAGGACCGCCGCCTTGCTCGGCACGTGCCGATAGAGCGCCATCGCGTCTCGGCCCATCGCCTCACCGAGGCGCCGCATCGACAATCCGTCGACTCCATCGCGGTCGACGATCTCGAGCGCCACCGCCAGCATTGCGGCCCGGGTGATCTGCCCGTCGGGCTCGGAATTCATCTGACCGCTCGGCGATTCGGTCATCGGCGCCGCGCCTTCCTTTCACAGGACCAACACAATTCAGCCTCGAATATACACCGCAGTTCTACACTGTTGACACAGTGGGTGTGCGGTGGTTGAGTGAGTACTACACCGTAGATCTGGTGGGTAGCACAATGATCGTCATCATCGGGTTGGTTGTTCTGGTCGCGGCCGCCATGGTCGGGCTCGCGGGGGTGCTGGCCAACGGAGGTGTCGGCCACGCGTTGACCGACAATTTCGCCGTGTTCGGTTACCACGTCACCGGTTCGACCGGCATGTTGTTTCTCTACGGCATCGTGGTCGGCGTGGCCGGACTGATCGGGCTGAGCCTGCTGTTGGCCGGCGCCCGGCGCACCGCCCGCCGCGGCCGCACCGCGCGCAACGAACTCCAGGTGTCGCGCCGCGAGACCGCCGCGGTAAGCCAGGAGCGCGACGACCTCGCCGACCGGCAGTCCCACCTCGACGAGCAACATCGGCGCGCCACTGCATCCCCCGCCCTGGACGACACGCGAGATACCCGCGATGCCGGAGCCGACGGTGCTGCGCGTCACGACCGATTCCACCTTTTCGGATTCGGCAACCGATCGGGGGACCACCGCGCCGCGGGCAACCCGCACTCGCGGCGCGGCTGACGCGACCCGCAATAGATGTTCGCCGCATCCGTGGCGACGGCACACGTGAAAGGGACCATCACCATGAGCATCGGTAAGAAGATCGCGCACAAGGCCGAAGCCGCCAAGGGCGCCGCCAAGAAACTGGTCGGCCGGGGCACCGGCAACACTCGCCTGCGGACCGAGGGTCGCACCGATCAGGCCAAAGGCGATACCAAGCAGGCCGGAGCAAAGATGAAGGACGCCTTCAAACACTGACTCCCCCCGCAACCACCGGTGTGGCCCACCGCCCTGTCACTCCCCAACGAAACCAGGTATCGGCCATGATCATTCTCGGAATCATTCTTCTCGTCGTCGGATTCCTGCTGAAAATCCAGATCCTCTGGGTCATCGGGATCGTGGTCCTCATCATCGGTCTGGTGCTCCTGGCCTTGGGGTCGATGGGCCGCGCCGTCGGCGGGCGACGCCACTACTTCTGACGCCGGTGTTGGTTCATCCATCGACTCCAGGAGGCCAGTGATGCGGTGGCTGACACTGCTGGTGCTGGTATGGCTGATCATCGGCGCGATCGCCGCCGGACAACGCTCCGGGGTCAATCCCAAGGCGACCAACTGCCATGTGCCCCAACCCAGCCGCTGACAACATCGGTGCCCGGCACGCGGGCCGCGGTCAACCGAACCCATTCCCGACACCGGTGCCAACCACATGAACCACGCTCAACCAAGTTTCCAGGAGCCGACATGACTACCACCACGATCGTCGTCATCGTTGTTGTCGTGATTGCGGCAATTCTGATCGTCGCCGCGCTCACCTGGGTGGTGTTGAACAAGCGTAAGGAACACCGCCGCGTCGAAGCCGCGGGCATCCGTGAGAAGGCAACCGAACTGTCCCACAAGGTCGGCCAGCGTGAAGCGCTCGCCGACGAGACCGCGGCCAAGGCCCGAGCGGCTCAAGCCGAGGCCGATGTCAGGGCAGCGCAGGCGGCGGGCCTGCAAGAACAAGCAGCGGCCCACCGCGGCGAAGCGGTCACCTCGCGCGACGAGCTGAAACAGGATTTCGAACGCGCCGACAAGATCGATCCGGACTCCCGAACACGCGACACGCGAGAAGAATCCGGTTAGGAAGCTGCGCAATGTCGAAAGTGATTGAAAGCGACTCGGCTTCCACCGCAACACGGCTGGCCCAAAATGGCGTCTTCGAACGAGTGGCTCGCGCGGGGTATGTCGTGAGCGGACTGCTGCACCTGGTCATCGGCTATCTGGCCATTCGGATCGCCCTGGGGGGTGGCGGGTCTGCCGATCAATCCGGAGCGTTGGGAGAATTGGCGGGCAAACCGGGCGGTATCGTCGCGCTGTGGGTGGCCGTCGTCGCATTGCTCGTGATGGGGCTGTGGCGGCTCGTCGAAACCGCGCTGGGACGCTCCACCGACCCCAAGTCCCAGGGCGCGCCGTCGGAAGCGTTGGATCGCGCCAAGGCTTTCGCCCTGGCGGTGGTCTATTTCGGGTTCGCGTTCTCCGCGTTCGGATTTGCGCGGGGTGCCGGCAAGTCCACCGGCACGCAGAATTCGGGGATCAGTGCACGGTTGATGCAGACCGGCGCCGGGACGGCCGCGCTCATCGCGGCCGGTGTGATCGTCGTCGGGGTCGGCGGATACCACGTCTACAAGGGGGTCAGCCGCACGTTTCTCGAGGATCTCGAGGGGAAGTCCAGCGACCTCGTGCGACGACTGGGCACTGTCGGCTACATCGCCAAAGGACTGGTCATTGCCGGTGCCGGGGTGCTGGTCGTCGTCGCCGCGGCCTATTCCGAGCCAGGCAAGGCCACCGGACTCGACGGTGCGCTCAAAACGCTCGGGGCTCAACCCTATGGCGCGGCATTGCTCATCCTCGCCGGCCTCGGAGTCATCACCTATGGCCTCTACAGCTTCGCCATGGCGCGCTACACCAAAATGTGAACGGGTATCGCCACCGCTGACAGCGGGCGACGGCCTGGTCCAGCGCCTGCTGCATGCGTTGAAGGACGACCCGGGTGATCTCGGCGGGGCAGGTCGAAACCGGCTCGACACCGAGTTTCATTGCGCGGCTCGCGATATGCCCGATCCCGCACCACCGCCTACTCCGCCCAGTGCCTGCGCGTTGACCTCTACCGCTTCACCGCCATCATCCTCGCCAACCCACCGAACCCGAACCTGCCGCAGATCCCACGCCCGACTGCCTGTCTCGTGGCCGGGGGCGAGCGTCGGCGAGGTGGTTTGATCGCCGTGTTCGGGGTGGTGTCGGGTTGGGCCGGTCTCGCCTTGCAGGGACGAGCCACGCGGGCCGCCCGGACCGGCGAACTCGCCGAGATCGCACGTGCCCGTCACGCCAGGCATCCATCGGCATCACCACCGACCAGAGCGGATAACTCGGCCAGGAGGTGCCGGCTCCGCGATTTATCTGTGGGAGCGGCCTGAGCGCCGGAGCGCTCGTCACTGGCCCTCATATGCCTTCTAATTCCGTAGACCTACAGTCGCGGTCGCGAGCCACTGGACGGTGCCGCACACCGTTCCCACCGCGCACCGACCGTGGGGGTCGAGCCCCTCCGTCGCCGGTCGGCGGGGGCGGAGGGTCGGCCTCGAGACCCACTGCCGGATGGCACCCTCGTAATTCCTCGCCTCCCGAACCGCGTGTTGACATCGGGGTTCGCTCGGCGTGTTCCGAGAGCGCCTGACGGTGTCCGATCGTCATCGTCGGGCTCGTCATCCTCATCGTCGCCGCGCTCATCGGCGTCGCGGGAGTATTCGCCAACGGCGGCACCAATCACGTGACGGACCGGGCGCCGTTATGGATGCGACCGTCACTTCGATCCGGTCGCCCGCAGAATTTGCGTTCGGACGCCGTTCACGTGCGTCGTCCGCGGTGGCGGTAAGGAACCAATCCGGAAGCGCTAGTTTGTGGATAGTGCGCAGCGCCAACAGGTATTGGCGTGGCAGCGGACCGGTGGTGTAGGGAATGTCGTACTTGTCGCACAACGCTTGGACACGCCGGGCGATTTCGGCGTAACGGTTGCTGGGCAGGTCCGGGAACAGATGGTGTTCGATCTGATAACACAGATTCCCGCTCATGAACGCCAGGACCGGCCCCGCATCGAAGTTCGCCGTGCCGAGCATCTGCCGCAGATACCACTGTGCTTTGGTCTCCTGCTCCACCGCCATCGGCGTGAATTTCTCGGCGCCATCAGGGAAATGGCCGCAGAAAATCACCACATGTGCCCAGAGGTTGCGCAGGGTGCTGGCTGCCAGATTCGCTACGAACGTGCGACGCCAGCGCCGACCATTCAACACCGGGGCGAGCACGTAGTCCTTCCCAGCTTGTCGGGCAATCTTGCCGATCAGCGCTTTGGCTTGCGATCTTCGCTCCGCGCCGGTTGCCACACGCTCCTGCTCGGAGTACAAGCCGTGCAGGGCGATCCCCCACTCGAAGGTGACCGCCAGCAACACGTACCTCAGCGGCTGCAGCAGGAACCGAGGCCGCCACGGCTGGTCTCTGGTCACCCGCATCACACCGAAACCGATATCGTCGTCAAGACCCAGCACGTTCGTGTACACGTGATGACGGACGTTGTGCGAGTACCGCCACTGCGAGGACAGCCCGACCATGTCCCATTCCCATGTGCTGGAACAGATTTCCGGATCGTTCATCCAATCCCATTGGCCGTGGCAGACGTTGTGGCCGATTTCCATATTCTCGATGCTTTTGGCCGCCGCCAATCCCACGGTGCCCAGCACCCAGCCGACTCTGCTGCGGCTTACCGCTATCGTCAGCCGCGACAGGGCATCGAGTGCGCGTTGAAACGCGATCGTGTGCCGGATGTACCGCGCATCCCGCGCCCCACGCCGGTTCTCGATGTCCCGGCGAATCTCATCGAGCTCGCAACCGAGCGCCTCGACATCAGCCGGGCTCAGATGCGCGTAGGCTGCAACGTCTGTAATTGCCATTCCTGAGCCACCCCTGCATCTTCCGAATACGTGGTCGGCCAGGACAGGCCGGTGAGACTTCAGCAACGATACCTGGGCGCGAGAAGCGGAATCAGCGCCGGAGGCATCTCTTGCCACACCTGCGTGCCCGCTGGTGCCACGCACCACCGCGCCACCAGCGGGTAGAGGCCCTGAACGGCCCGAGCGGCGAACCCGGTCCTGCCGGTCGGGCTACGGGGGGTCACGCCGCGCTGCGGCCGTCACCCGGCCGAGCGCTGCGGAATCCCTATGGGTGCGCTTGCGGCGCTTCCGAGTCCGGGAACCCATAGCAATCGACTCTAGACAGTTCCTGCAGTGCGCGTAGATGCGTTTCTCGCGTCTGGCAGCTGTCCTGGGGATCGGTCATGGCTCAATTCTTCCTGACGGCTTATTGCTGGTAGGTCCAGTTCTGGCTGGTGAGCCGTCGCGGGCCAGCCGCATCAGCGCCTCGAGCCCGGCTCCCTCATCGGTTGTGGCCATCTAGTTTCTCGATCGTCTGCTGCGACAGCTTCGCGCAGATGTCGAGCATGTCGTCGGTGAGCCGGTCGAGTTCGTCGAGCGCGGCGACGTAGGTGGCCAGCGCGCTTCTCGCCTGCGGTGGCCACTTCGCTCGCCCAGCGGTCGGCCTGGTTGCGGAACAGCACCTGGTCGGCGTGCTGGTTCTCGTAGACGCGGATGGCTCGGATCACCGTGGCGTCGTCGAGCCGGTACGGCTCGGCCAGCGCCGGCTCGAACAACTCGATCTGGCCGCGGGTGAGGTCGATGCCTTCGCGGACAAGGTTGGTGAAATACCCGATCCGGGTAGTCGGATACCAGTTCTGCTCACCGCGCTCAGCCACGACGAGCACCCTAGCCGTGCTCGCTTCCTGCCGCGCGGGATTCGTTGCCGGACAACGACTCTTCGGAATCGGAGACAGCCGCGTAGGAGATTGTCGGGTCGTACAGCGGCTGATCGTGGGGCTCCGGATTCGGTGGTTCGCGGTGATCTTCGGGCTGCGGGGTGCCATCGGCGGGTTTGGATCGGATGGCCAGGACGGGCACGCCGTGCTCGCCGGCCATGTTCGGCATGCTGAGCGTGCTGGCGGAGTTGCAGCGCGAGCTGATCATCGCCAACACCCGCGACGGCCTCGAAGCCGCCCGCGCCCGCGGGCGCACCGGCGGACGGCGACCGAAGCTGACCGCGGATCAGGTCGAGCAGGCCCAGCGGCTCTACGACGAGGGCCGCCACACCGTCGCGGCGATCGCGAACATCCTCGGCGTCAAACGCGGCACCCTCTACGGGCACCTCGACCCGGCCAGCGTCTGCGGCCGACCCCGCTCCGGCCCCGCCAACCCCGCGCCCGCTACGACTGCGGCTCCGATGCCCGTGGCTACGGAAACCGTTGCGACGGTATCTGATCCGGAACAAATGCCCGTGGCCGTCGCGGACGCGGCACCACCTGCGGTGCCGGTGGCCGACGGTCCGTCGATCCGTGAGCTCGCGCGGGAGAAGATGCACCGCCGCCGCGAAGAACTCGGCATCGCACCGTGCCCGAGCTGCGGCAACCGTCCCGCCGAGGCGTATGCGCAGCAGCAGCAAACCCAGGACCTGACCATCAACTGGCTGCAACCCGACCCCGACCGCCCCGGCGAGGTGATCGAGGCGCGGCACTGCACGGCCTGCCAACCGCGCGAGCAGATCGCCGCCGCCGACTGCGGCCTGTGCGATGCCGGCCCCATCCTTGTCGGCGACCTGGCCGCCGAACTCATCGAATGGCACACCGTGCCCGCATCCGTGCGCGCATGGCTGCTCGACGCCGGATGGCGCCAGCACCCCCGGCACGGCTTCATCTGCGCCGACCACTCCGGGATCGCGTAATCGCCTACTGCGCTGAGCATTTCGAGCCGATACAGACATCGCGTGCCCACCGACGTGACGATCAGCCCATCTATCGGCGGGGGCGCCGGTGGGCGGTGTGCCGCAGTTGCAGGATGCGGGCGGTCCCGACCAATGCGACCGACAATGCCCCGGCGACCGCGGCCAGCAGCATGGCCACCCCGATCGGCAAGCTACCCGAGCCACCGAGGTAGAACAGTTGGGCGCGGGTGAGGTTCTGCAGGATGAAGACCAGCAGACCCAGCAGCACGAGCAGGGCCACAATGACGGCGACCCAGGTGCTGCTGATCCTGGTCCGCGCGATGCGCGGCTTCCTGCCGCGGCGTGCCGGCTCGGTGACCGGCGGGGTGCGCGCCGGTGCGTCGGGGAGCGTTTCGGCGGTGAGCTGCGGATTCTCCGGCGCAGCGACGGCGGAGGACTGCGGCTCGGCCGCCAGCTGGTGCGGGTCGGTGGAGCGGGCAGCGCGGGGGCGGGGCGGCGGCGAGCGCGGCGAGCACGCTCCAACAGGGTCGACATGACGGACTGCCTTGCGTAGTACCCGGCCTGGCGGGGCGGCATATCGGCGTCACGTCCTCTCCGGATATTGCCAGTCTACGCCCATTCCCGTACACTGTAGGACTACATTGTTGACAGGCAACAATCCGAGGAACCGCTGCCTCCCGGCACACTGTTCCACCGGTTTACCGGCGCGGCCTACTTTGCTGCTCGGGCCACGCGCCACGGACCTCCTTGAGTTCGAGACCTGGCCCTGCTGTTGCGGTAGCGCACCGGATATCGCGGCGGCCATCACCGAAACCGCTACCGCCACACCGCAAACCCTCGGTGTTCGCGCCGGAGATCCCACCGCCGGTCCGCCCGATGCCCCGGGCACGGACTCATTTGCGGCGACCATCCCGGGATCGCGTAGTCGGTTGCCGCGTCGGCGATCTCGGTATCCCTCTTCCGGGCGGGAACAGCCGTCTCCGGCGCCCTGACGCAACGATTCGCCCCGCATCGGCCTCGGCGCACAGGCGCGTGGGCACGGCTGGCGAAGCCGACCTGATCGGGTCGTTGGTTCTGCGAAAATGGGCCGGGCGCGGCATGAAAGTCGGACGGATTCGATCTGACGGGCCGACACCCACACGGTGGGGTGGTTTTCCTGCGATGCCCCGAAGGTCCATCGTGCGTACGCGCGCATCGGGCCGGTGTACCCGGCGGTAGGATGAGGGTGTCGGGGACTTTTGGTACGAAACCACCCGTGGTCTCGTCGTCGCCCGGCGAATGAACAGGGACCGCCACGCGGTCCCGGTCAGGAGCGTCGTGATGACGCTACAACACGAGCCGATCCTGCTGGACCGCTCTTCACGCCTCGCCCTCCGCGGCGCCCTGCGGTCGTCACGGCGGTTACCGACACCGCGAGCACCCCGCCCCGGGGCGGTGGACGGGGCTTGGTGGCCCCGCACGACCGACTTGGTCGCCGAACTAGCCGATCTGGAGGTGCTGCTGGCCGGGCGGGCAGGGCGCGTCGACCGAATCATGTACAACATGACCGCCTGGCAGCCGGCGCCGCGGCGCACGATGATCGGCGGACGTTCGGTGCACCTGGACGGATACCAGCATCTGCCCACCCACACACTCTGCGTCCTGGGACTGGACCGCACCCGCCTCGTCCTGCTGGTGATCCCCGCAGGCACCGCCACCGCCACCGCCCAGGCGTTGCTGTCGGCCGCATCCCAACCGGGCAATGAACTCACCACCGACGAACTCGTGGCCGCCGGCACCCGGCACAGCCTCGATCACACCCAGAACGCGGCCGCGTTGCGCCGCTGGGACGACGAAGGCGGTCACAGCGCGGTGGACCCGGAAGACCGGCGCTCATCCTTCGCAGGATCCCCGTCTCCTGCGGGCGGTCTGATATGACACAGAACCCGTCGCAGGACAGGGGCGGTGCCGCCGCCGACCGCGGCCTGGGCCGATTCCGGGCAACCGCCGGTGGTGGGCAACCATTCGGCACGCCGACCCGCACACCGCGATTGCTGCTGCGCGAGGGTGACGAACAATCCAGTGGCGTCGACGGCGCCTGGTGGCCCAGAACCGACAACCTCACCGTAGAACTGCATGACCTGGTCACCGCCCTCACTACGCGACTGGGCGCGACCGCCCGGATCAGCTTCGATTGGAATTCGCTGAGCCTGTCCCAGCGTGGCATCGACCCTCCCGATGGGATCGAGGTCGCCGGCCCGCTTCCGGGCCAGCCACCCCTGGTGATGTATGTCTTCGGTCCGCACGATCGGCGCCTTCGATTGTTGGTGATCGACCCCGCCACCACCGCAGACCGCGCCGACGCGCAGATGCGCAAGGCCGTAAGCACCATCGCCGACCAGCCGCAATCATGAACCACCTCGGCAGCGACATGGCTCGGCCGCCTTGCCGCTGCCCGCTGCTATACGATGGTGAAGTTCCTCAATCGCGACCACCCTGTATCGCCGCGGCACCGACAGTGGACGGCTCAGTCGTCGTCGCGGGCGTCGGGATCCAGCGGCCGATGCGTTCCGCCTAGATCGGGCACGTAGAAGCTGTAATGCCCGTCAATGCCGATACGGTCCGTATGAACGGCGACAACCGTGCCACGTCCGCGTCCAGCACCACACCTACTCACTCATCTCGCTGAGCCAAGTGTGGAGAATCGATCGCATGGTGGGACTCATCGATGTGGTGCAGACCCTCACAACGCCGCACTCGCTCGACCGGTACTTGGAGTTGGTGCGTCCGACCTTCACGCTGTGCGATATGCGTGCCGAAATCACAGATGTGCGCCGCTCGGTTCCCGGCTCGGTGACCCTCGTGCTGCGGCCGACGCGGCAGTGGCGCGGGCATCTGGCTGGTCAGTTCGTGCAGATAGGTGTGCTGATCGACGGCGTCAAACACACCCGCTGCTATTCGCCGGTGAACTCGCAAGCGTGCCGTGATCGGCGTATCGAGCTCACCGTCAGGGCGCATCCGAACGGGCTCGTGTCACGATACCTTTATCACCATGCGACGCCCGGAATGGTGGTCGACCTCGCCCCGGCCGCGGGCGTGTTCCAGCTGCCCGATCCGCGCCCACAGCGGATCCTGCTGATCAGCGGCGGCAGCGGCATCACCCCGGTGCTGTCCATGCTGCGCACGCTGGCCGACGAGGACCATGGCGGTGAGGTCGTGTTCCTGCACTATGCGCGCTCGCCGCAGGTCGTGCCGCATCGGGGCGAACTCGACGCACTCACGCGGCGGCACGCCAACTTCGGTATCGCACTGCGCTACACGCGGGATGCCACAGCGCAGCAGCCGATGGCCGCCGGCGCCGCGCGGTGGACCTGCGCGGCCACTGCGCCCGCCGTCGGCCGCTTCGGCTACGACGAGCTGCAACGAGTTGCGCCGTGGTTCGCCGACGCACAGACCTACCTGTGCGGCCCACCGTCGCTGATGGCGGCGGTACGCACCATCTACACGGCCGAACAGCTCGACGACCGCCTGCACAGCGAGGAATTCACCGTCACCTCCGCCCCCGCGGACCCGGCGGATGCCAGGGGGACGGTGCGCTTCTTCGGCAGCGGTGTCACCGCAGAGAACACCGGCGCCACCCTGCTCGAGCAGGCCGAATCCGCCGGCCTCACACCGGCATACGGCTGCCGCATGGGAATCTGCCTGTCCTGCACCGCGGTCCGGCGCTCGGGCACTACCCGCAATATCCGCACCGGCGGGCTCGACAGCGACCCCGAACAGCCCATCCAGCTCTGCATCAATACTCCTGTCGGCGACGTCGACATCGCAATCTGAGAAAGGAGTGCCCCATGGCCATACTGACCGGAACGAAGAACGGACCGGTCGTGCTGTCCGCCGAGCAAGTGACCGAGCTCGGGCGCGCGCTGGACGAGTTGCGCGACCACCTCACCGCCGACCTGGGCGAACGCGATCGCGAATACATCTACTCCATCATCACCGCGCAGCGCGGTTTCGAGATCGCCGGCCGCAGCCTGATGTATCTGGGCTTCCTGCCGCCGTTGTGGCTGGCGGGCGTCGCGGCACTGAGCATTTCCAAGATCCTGGACAACATGGAGATCGGCCACAACGTCATGCACGGCCAATGGGACTGGATGCATGAACCCGGCCTGAATTCACGTGTGTTCGAATGGGATAACGTCTGCCCCGCCGATCAGTGGAAACATTCGCACAACTACGTGCACCACACCTACACCAACATCCGCGGCCGTGACCGCGACCTCGGCTACGGCGTGCTGCGTATCGACGAGGGCCAGCAGTGGAATCCGTACTACCTGGGCAACCCGGTATACGCAGTCGCGGCGATGCTGCTGTTCGAGTGGGGTGTGATGCTGCACGACCTGGAGTTCGACAACATCATCCAGGGCAAACGCACATGGACCGACATCAAACGACTGCTCGAGGGCCAGTGGCGCAAGGCTCGTCAACAGATCCTCAAGGACTACATCGCCTTCCCGCTGCTCAGCGGCCCCCTGTTCCTATCCACCCTGGCCGGGAACGCCACCGCAAACCTGATCCGCAACATCTGGGCCCACTCCATCATCTTCTGCGGACACTTCCCCTCCGGGGTACAAACCTTCACCGAGGAAGAAACCGCGAACGAGACCCGCGGCGAATGGTACGTGCGGCAGATGCTCGGCTCGTCCAACATCGACGGCGGCCCACTGTTCCACATCATGTCCGGCAACCTGTCACATCAAATCGAGCACCACCTGTTCCCCGACCTCCCGGCCAACCGCTATCCGGAAATCGCACCACAGGTGCGGGCACTGTGCGAAAAATACCGGCTTCCCTACAACACCGGACCGCTGAGCAGACAAATCGGGTCGGTATGGCTGAAGATCTTCCGCCTCGCGCTGCCACCACGCCGGGCCCGAGCACGCCCCGACAGCCCTGCTCAGCCATAGCGAAACCGCTTAGGGACTGCCGATAAATAACACGTAAGCTTCAGTGTCGTTGGGTGAATTTGGTTGCGTCAGAGATGAATTCGTGTATTTCGGTGGCGGTGGTGAGTGTGGTTGCTGTCGGTTCGGGCAGGTGGCCGGTGTCGTCGAGGAGGGCGCGAGTGCGTTTGATGGCTTTGGTGATGGCGGCGGGGCTTATTCCGATGAGTTCGGCGAGAACGGTCCAGGGTGTGGCGAAGCGTTGTTTGGCCAGGGTGATGGCTACACGGTCCGCGAGGGAGGTGGTGGGGTTGCGGCCGTTGGTCCTGGCGCGGCGGCTGGCCTGGTCTTTGGGGGTGAGCATGGTGACGAGTTGGTCGAATTGGCCCGATGGAAGGCCGGTCAGTTCGGGAGCGTGGAGCCAGAGCAGGTCCTCGCGTTGCCGCCCGGACACGGTGGAGATGTCCTCGCTGGTGCTCGATTCCGGTGTGGTGGTGAGGGGTTCGGGGCTGATGGTGTAGTTCCATTCGCCGTGCCAGTCGTGGCCGGTGATCGGCACAGCGGCGAGCTGTTCATCGCTGACGGTGACGCCGGTCGGGTAAGTGCCGGTATCGAGGTGCGCGGCCACGCTCAGCCCGGTGCGGGTCCTGGTCGCGGCGATGGTGTTGATGACGACGTCGTGGCTGGTCAAGGGTCGTCCGCGCCAGTTGGTGGAGATGTGGGAGAACAGGCGGTGCTCGATGGCGTTCCATTTTGATGTGCCTGGCGGAAAATGACAGACCGTGATCTGCAGGCCGACCTCGGCGGCGAATGCGGCGAGTTCGGTTTTCCAGGCTCTGGTGCGGTAGCTGTTGGAACCACCGGCATCAGCGGTGACCAGCAGTTCGGTCGCGGCCGGGTAGTCGATGCGTCCTTGCCCGTTCCACCAGCGGCGCAACGATTCCACGGCGAACGCGGCGGTGTCGTGGTCGGTGCCGACGTTGACCCATCCGGTGTTGGCGGCGAGATCGTAGATCCCGTAAGGCACCGCTTTGCCGACAGCGGAGCTGGGGAAATCATGGGTGCCGACCTTCACCGGGTCGCCCTGGGGCCGCCATTCACGGCCGGCGCTCTTGAACGGCCCGACCAACTCCTTCTTTTTGGTGTCGACACTGACCACCGGTTGCCCCTCGGCCTGATGGGCCTTGACCTTATCGTTGATATACCGGAACTGGGCATCGCGATCCGGGTTCTGCTTGCCTTCAAGGGTTTTGACGTTGGACTGCAAACTGAACCCCTGCTCACGCAGCAAATCGGCGACCACGTCGGATCCGACCTCATGGCCCTGCGCGGTCAATGCGGCAGCGAGGTTGCGGGTCGAACGCGTCGTCCACCGCAGCGGCGACATCGGATCCCCACGCTCGTCGGGCTCGACCAGCGCCAGCAACGCCGGGACCAGGCCCGCGTCGAGATCAGCCACCCGTTTACGACCACCGCCGGGCCTGCGGACCCGCCCCAACGGAGCCACCCCGGACTCCAACTCGGTGACTCCCCGCGACACCGTCGCCTCCCGGATCCCCGTGGCCCGGGCGACGAGCCGTCCCCCACCCCGGCCCAACGACCGCGCCTCAGCTCCCAACACCAGACGCCGCTGCCGCTCATCCAGATGCGGCAGCAACGCCTCGAACTTCGCCGCCAGAGACTCTACGGTCACCACGAAATCACCCATACCACAATATCTTTCGATATCACGGTATGTTACGACTTAATCATCGTCGGCCCCTTAACGTGACGTTTCTCGAAAGTGTGCCTTCTGTCGTCGATTGCATAGGATGCGATCTCGCTACAGTATGCGAATCACTGTGGCGAGGTCCGGCAATGTCGCTGACTACCAATGGAATTGGTCTCATCAGTCGGTCGTGACGGTCGTCGGCGCCGTGACCGCCGATGGGTGCGGTAGATCCGGTGCACTCGGGCAGTGACGCAGGAGAGGTGATGGTCATGACGACACCGGTGCTGGATGATCTGCAGGTCGCCCCTCCAGGTATTCGACGAGCTGGCCAGCAACGCCCGCCGCCACGGGCAGGCACCGCGCCTATGCCGGGTCACGCTGTGTGCAGACCGGCCGCGGGTGCGCATCGAAGTGGACGCCATCGGCCCCGGTGACCCGCAGCTGCGCACCCCCGACGCCACCGGCGGTCGCGGCATGATGCTGATCGACCGACTCTCCACAACCTGGGCCTGCACCCGACATCACGGGCGCAAGACCGTGTGGGCCGAGGTTCCCCTCGAACCGGCCCCCGCCACCCGGTCCTACCGGCAGTCGAATCAGCGACTCGGCTCCCAACGTGCCGCCGGGTCGCTGTCGGCCTGATAGCGCTGGACCTCACGGGCCGCGCCCTAGCCGTTTCTGGCGTGTTCGGATCCCACCCCATATACAGCGGAATCTCGTCCCCGGGCCGGATCACCGTCGAGGCCGAAAACCCCGGTACGCCTACTGATCTGCGAATGCGACAGGGGTGACACCCAACCGCGCCTACGCCCAGCGTTTTCTGCGCGAACTGCCCGACTCGGCCGATCGAATTCTGGTGCCCGGCGCCGGACAGGTCCCCATTCTGGAGGCCCCGGACCGAGGCAGAGCGCATCGCGCCGAATGCTGATGCCGACCATGTGATCTCGAGATCTACGTTTGGGCAAGCCTCGGTTTCAGTGTGCTCGACCTCGGTGTACACCGGTTGGGCTGTGATCTGTGGGGTTGCTGGACGGTATAGTCATCAAGCGTTGCACCTTGCGTCGACCCGATGTTGTCACCAACGCCGAAGGGACGAGATCCGCATGAGTACACGCGACACGACTACCTTGTCGGCGCAGTTGCGCGCCGTTCTCGCTTTGACCAACGCCGAAATTCAGGTCGCCGACACCCGGATCGCGCAAGCCCGCAATGAGGCGGCACGCCGCGTGCTGGTCGACAACGCCGACAATGCCCGCGACCGCGCTCGCGCCATCGAGGCAGCCATCCGTGAACTGGGTGATATCCCGGAGCTGGTCGCCCCCTTCCTCGGACGCGGCGCCGCTGCGGTCAAGGCCGTGGTCGACCAGGCCCAGCCGTTCGATGAAGCCCTGCTCGGTGACCTGTCCCTCGAACACCGACTCCTGGACCGCGCCCGCTACATCAAGGCCCTCGCGACAACCGCCGGGCACCCCGAGATCGTGACATTGGCGCAACGGTTGATCACCGCGCATACCGAGACCGTGGACTGGCTGACCACCGTGCTGACCGAAGACGCCCTCGGCGGACCGGCCGCACTACGCCACACCCGTCTGCAAGCAGGCGCCGGGACGCTGGTGAAGCTGATCAACCTCCCCGTCAGCTGGTCCGCGCGTGGCCTGGACCGGGTATTGGACACCGTCCGCGCCACTCCACCCGCGCTCGGTGAGTTACTCGCCCAGGGCGCGCACGCCGGAGATGTCGCGGTCAAAACCCTCACCGCCTCCCGCGACACCGCGCTCGCCACCGCCGAACAGGTCGCCCGCGATGAAGGCGCCGACACCGCCGCGGACGCGTTGCATTCCGTCCGCACCGCCACCGGCACACTCGAACCGAGTGAGTTGCCCATCGGCGACTACGACGATTTGACCGTCGCCCAAGCCGCCGCCGCGATCAAGGAACTCACCGAACCTGCCGACATTCGAGCGATCCTGCTCTACGAGCAAGCCAACAAGGACCGCCACGGTGTCGTCGCGGCGGCGCAATCCCGGCCCACGACCATCGCCCAAGAAGTCGCCGGTCTCAGCTGACTGTGGGCCCAGGTGGTTGACCGTCCCGAAGGATCCCGAGTATGGGGTGATGGTCGATTGGCCGGATACGCCTGCGTTGAGCATCCGGCGGTGATCAAGGGCCCCGATGCCCAGCCGAGTCGCCCAGCAATTGCGCGGCACCGGCTGTAACCGGAGATAAGTCGCAGTGGCCGGTGTTAATGTCGGACGGTCGGCAAACCGCTCCTCCCGCTGGTGTTGCCGACGGGATGAAGGTGTGAAGTCCACCGCCCAGGGCCCACCGGCACCAGGCACAAGGTCCTGGGCGGTGCATGGTGTGCAGGGCCTCTTCGATGATGATGTACCGGCTGTTCGGCCCGTTCCCGATGCCTATCGCGGTTTTGTCGCCTCCCCGAAGCGCGCGATCACACACGCGATGCCAACGCCCGGCGCGGCGCCTGCCGCACCGTGACGGTCGGCGACCATGAAGGTAGCCCGGGGCCGGTTGGTTTGTATCCGAGCAAATGCAAAGGCCCGCCCGCTCCGCGGTGGCAAGTAAACCGATTCGTTCGAGGAGGTTGAGCGTGCAGTTGATCTCACCGGCGGATGCCTTGTTCCTGATCGCCGAGTCTCGTAACCATCCGATGCACGTGGGCACGCTGGCGCTGTTCGAGCCACCCGAGGGCCTCGACAGCGTCGAGTTCGCGCGCCGGACGTATCAGCGTCTGATCTCCGCGGACGAGGTGATCCATCCGGTGTTCCGCAAACGCCCGTCCCGGCTGCTGGGAACCCCGCAACTGCTATGGGCTCAGGACACCACCGTCGACCTGGGCCATCACGTCCAGCACTGGGCGGTCCCCGCGCCGGGACAGCTGGGTGGGCTACTCGAGCTGGTGTCGGGGATGCACGCGAGCCTGCTGGACCGGCATCGCCCGTTATGGCAGATGCACATCATCGAGGGCCTGCGCGACGGACGCGTGGCCCTCTACGGCAAGATCCATCACTCCCTCATCGACGGGGTCGGCGCCCAGCGCCTGCTGCACCGAGCCCTCACCGACGACCCGTATGCCGACTATCCACCGCTGCCGTGGCAGCTGCTGCCATCGCCACCCCGCCGCCAACCAGCGCGTCCCCCTGGCATCGCCGCGGTCGTGCGGGCGGTGGCCGAGCCCGCCGCCGGCGCGAGTCTGCTGCGGGTAGCGCGTGCGGTGCTGGGCGCCCAGCAGCAGGCGCTGCCGTTCTCCGCCCCGCGCACCGTCTTCAACGGCCCGATCGGGGAAGCACGCCGCTGCGGCGTGCGCTCGTGGCCGCTGTCGCGGATCAAACAGATCGCCAAGGCCGCAGACGCGACCGTCAACGACGTGGTGCTCGCGGTGTGCGCCGGCGCCCTGCGCGACTACCTCGACAGTCGCAACGCGCTACCGGATACTCCGCTGGTTGCGATGGTGCCGGTCTCGGTCCGCGGCGACGATCCCGGCGACCACGACGGCAACAAAATCGCCGCGGTGCTGTGCCCACTGGCCACCCACCTGACCGAGCCCGCCGACCGACTCACCACCATCAGTGCCGCGATGCGCCGCGGCAAAGCCCTCTACAACGGCCTGTCCCACCGCGAAGCATTCGCGGCCACCGCACTGACGCTGAGCCCGCTGGCGTTGACGCTGTCGGCGACCGCGGTCTCGCTCACCCGCCCGCCGTTCAACCTCGTCATCTCCAACATCCCCGGCGACCGCTCCCCCCGCTATTGGAATGGTGCGCGCCTGGACGCGAGCTACCCGCTGTCGATCCCTGTGCACGGTCAAGCCCTCAACATCACCGTCACCGGCACCGGCACCGGCGAGAACCTCGACTTCGGGATCGTCGCCTGCCGCCGCACCGTGCCCGACCTGGACCGCCTCATCGACTACCTCGACATCGCCCTGCACGCCCTCGAAGACAGCACCAGATGAACGACCCGACGCCTCGCGTGCAGATCATTGCCGAAGCTCGACACAGCGTCCAAACGGTTGGACATCAAGGGTGGGCGGTAGTTCGATCGTGGGGTCGTCGAGGTCACAGCGCAGCCGGGTACACAACGCCTCCAGCAACCCGCAACAGACCAGTGCTCAGCAACCGCAGCACAGCCGCGTCGCTCCCGTCGGCTGCCATTGTCCTCACTTGCCGCCCCTTTTCTCTTTTCTCTGCGCGTCGACCGATCGCAGGGTGACCGAGCACGCCTGAGACCGCGGCTCGGGGGCGAGGAACTCCGCGCGGAATGGAATCGCAAGCCCGCAGGGAGGGCGTGTCGGGGCCCGCGCGGAGTCCTCGTGTCCCACCGCGAGCCAGCCGGGCTTACACACCCGGCACCCGGTCCGCGGTGGCGTCGGTCACACTACCGCGCACGGGTCGCTTTCTTGGGAGGCGAAACGCCTGCTACTTTCCACACGCGCAGCGGACCGGCATCCATCACCTCTGGGCCGCCCCACCGACGGCGCAGTCTGCGGGGACACCACTGATAGCCTGTTGAAACGTCTTGCAGGCTGATCAGTTGGCGGACGCGGGGCGCGCGCTGGGTCGCCGGGCGCGGATTTCGGGGACCTTTCCCGCGGCCTGGTTCTGATCGCGAAGGTGGGCAGCGTTTGGTCGTCGTGAATCTCGGCACCGCCTGTGGGAGCGGAATGCTCGTGGTCATGAATTTCGACACGATGGTGGTGTTGCGGTGGCGGGGTGATCGTGCTTCACCGTTGAGGCATCTGGTCGGAAACTGCTCAGACAGCTAGCGGCCCGGTAGTTCTCCGTCGGACTGCGCGTCCCCAAAATAGTGGCCGGTGGTGATGACGATGGTGCGGCGGCCGACCTCGACGGCGTGGTCGGCGAACCGCTCGTAATAGCGACCTGGTTGCGGCCGGCATCGACGAGGTCCACTATACGAACGTGCCGCTCCTGCGGACCTTCGTATCCGATCGCGGCAAGATCCGCAGCCGCCGGGTCACCGGACTCACCCCACAGCAGCAACGACAGGTAGCTATCGCAGTGAAGAACGCCCGCGAAATGGCCCTTCTTCCCTACGCCGGAAAGTAGTTGGAACCACACCGCACCCGGCGCACACCGAGCGGCCCCGCACTGCCCATCTCGGCTGCGGCCCAGGAGGGTGCCGAATCACGGTATCGGTCGCAACCGAGCACCGATGGCTGCGCGGGCCGCACCGCCCGCGGCGGGATCCGCCGGCGGGCCGGTTGCCGACCCCGCACCGGCAGAAACACATCGGCGAACCCGTCGTCACGCTGAACGCCATCCGCCGGGATCGGCCCGGACATCGGCGGCACCGAGGGCGCCGTCGTGATCGTGGACCCGGACAGAGCCGCCACCACCTGCAACTCGGAACGAAACTGCTCGCCTCGGCGCGGCCCCAGACGGCATCGATTGCCTTGTCTCCGCAGGAACTCCGCGACACCTACTGGCAGAACATTTGGGTGACGTTGCGTTCCCGCTCGCGTTTGACGTTGGCGCGTGCGCCGTCGAGGGAGCGCCGCAGTGTCCGGTTTTCGGTCCTGGCGGCAGTGAGGTTTTCGTTGAGAGCCGTGACGAGGGCCCGGAGCTTGGCGTTTTCGTCGGTCAGGTGGTTGCCGTCGGGGTCGTAGAGCTGCCCGACGAGGTCACCGATGCGAGCGTCGCGGTCTTTGACCGCTGCACGGAGCGAGCTGACCAACGCCTCGGCGTTGAGTGCGCGTTCACGCCAGGACGAGCTTTCGGCATCGTGGGCTTGGTCGGCGCGGGCGATGGTCGCGGCCTGGGATGCGTCCCGGGCGGTCAGGACGGCCCGGGTGAGTTCCGGGCGGCGCTTGTCGTAGATGAACGTTCTGCCGACTCCAGCCAGGTCACGAACGTTTTCGATGGTGAACGGCACCTTCGCTTTGGTCAGTTTGATCAGGGCCTTGCGGACGCGCTTTTCGCATTCGGCGCTGGTGCGGGATCGCTGTTCGATCAGCTCGACCGGACGGCGCCGCTTGTTGTTGGTGGCCAACGGGTTTCGTTCTCCTAGATCACTTCGCTCGGTGTGTTGTCCGGTGTTTTCAGTTGTTTCGGTTGCCATCCGGCGGAGAACACCGGGGCGAAGTAGTCGTGCGTGGGGGCGCGCAGGTCCAGTTTCTCGGCTTCTTCGAGCAGGCCGAGTTCGTTCAGGGCCTCGCGCAGGCCGGTGAGGACGGGTTCCCAGGGCTGCCACTGGCCGAGGATGTAGTCGCGGGCCTCATCGTTGGGTGCGCCTTCGGCGAAGTGGTATGCGGCGTCGCGTTTGCGTTCCCAGTAGGCCAGATCCGCGCCGGTGAGCACGAAGTGCTCACACGGTCCTTTCGGTCCGTCGGTGCAGTTCTTGCTCCAAGGGCATTGCGAGCCGCCGACGACCGGGCCGTAGCGGCAGAGGCCGTGTTCGACCGGAACCACGGTCAGGTCGATCCGGGCGGCTGCTGCGGCGGGGTTGTCGGCCTTCACTTCGGCGGGGCGCAGCAGGATCGTTCCGGGCTTGTCCATGCCGGGGCCGGCGGCCCAGATCTGTTGCAGGTGACGGGCCATGGTCGTGTTGCTGTAGTTCGCATAATACGCCAGAGCCTCCTCGGAGAAGTGTCCGAGTAGCTGGCGCACCAGCGCCGGAGGCGCGCCGTTGTTCAGCAGCGATGTCGCCAATGTCGCGCGGGTCTGATGGCAGGTCACTTGTTCACTGAGCCCGAGGCCCCCGAACCATTCGGTCCAGACCTGCCGGAACCAGCACTGCGAAACCTCCAGCGACAGATCAGGATTCATTGTCACGCGAGGGAACAGCGGCATCTCACGATCCCAGGACGCCTCCAGCCGGGCGCGTCCGCGCTTGTCGAGCTGATTGAGGGTGTCGCTGTAGCGGATACGCAGTTTCGCCAGGGTGATCTCCCGGCGGAGCAGCAGCCGCTCGTAAACCGGCCGGTAGCAGGGCATCCCGTAGTCGAGAACGCCGACTTTGGCGATGTCGCGCCAGAGGTAGGGCTGAGCGGCGCCGACGAGGCCGATGCAACCGAGCCGCACCCGCAGCGTCTCGCTGATCCGCCCGCCCTGGAACGCTTGAGTCATCCAGATGTCGGAGAACCCGACATTCTCGAAGTCGAGAGCATCGAGCGCGAGCAGATTGTCGGGGCTGATCAGCAACTGGAAGTCGCCGTAACTCATCGGCCGGGGCCGAGGCTTGCGTGGCGGTCTGGCATATTCGGGCAGGTTCAGGATGAACACGTCCATCGCGGCGCCGGAGCGGCCTGCCTGGCGGGCTTGTCCGAGCACCGCCCGGACACTCATGGCGAACACCGTCCGGGTGTTCTCGGTCAGGGTTCGCGGTTGGTGTGGACCGAGACGATCGGCAGCGGAATCTGCTCGTGGAACCACAGATCCCAGGTGCGTTTGACTGCTTCGGCGTCGGACTTGCCGAGGGCTTCGGGGTTGTTGCCGTGGTCGGGCCGGTTCTGTTCCAGCATCCGCGACAGCAGCGCGACAGCGCCGACCCGGTAGCTGATCGTGGTGTAGCACGCCTGTTTCCCGGAGGGCAGCTGCGCTTCATCGGCCAGATGCTCCCAGAGCAGATCTCGCAGCCACCGCTGCGAGACCGAAGTCAGGTCCCAGGGCTTGACGCGGTTGCCCTGCGAGCCGGTGAACGGCGCGCCGCCGATCAGGACGGGGTCGAACCATCCTGCCGCCTTGGCGGATTCGGGGGTGCAGCTGAGGCTGCGCGCCGCGGCAGGCAGATCCAGCCAGATCCGCCGCTCGGCGGGGATGTTGTAGTGGTCGGCTGTCAGTTCCGCGACAACCGGATCGGCCAGTGATTGCACCCCCGAGTCCGCCAGGGCATCAGCGACCGCTTGAATGGTGGCTGGTCGCCATTGCGTGCGCCGGGCGGTGTTGGCGTGCCGGTGAAGCGCGTAGCGGATCTCTCGCTGCAAGCTGCCAGGCAGTTTCGCCAGCGACAGCAGCCCGCGGCTCTCGGGGTCCATAACGGAGACGACAAGCGGCTCGAAGACCAGGAAATCCGCCCAGGAACTCAACGTCGCGGTCGGCGATTGCAACCACCGGTCGAACTGCTGCGCGTGGGTGCCGCAGAGATTGCGGGGTTCGCAGGCCAGGATTCGGCGCAGCGAGCCATCATGCACGCAGCCCTCGATCCAGCAGGCGTCCGCCAGGGGCATCGGCGATTGACTCGCGGCCCAGAGGATTTCGCGGAACCCCGCGCGGACGCGGGCACGTCGCAGCGAGCTGCCGTGTGTTTTGCAGCAGCCATCGACGTCGATTTCGCGGGGGCATCCGTCGATGCGGCAGGGTCGTCTGCGGGCCCGCGCCCAGCCGATCCTGTGTGACCGGGAAGGTTGGGCGGACGCCAGGAACTTCTCCAGGCCCACAGCGTCACCGGCCGTGATGCGAGCGCGGGTGCAGGCGCGGGCGTGTTGAACGCATAATTGCCGCGTTTCGGTTGTCGCCATCGCCGCGTCGCAGCCGCTAACGCGGCAGGCCCAGCCGTAGGTCGAATGGTCGCGTGGAAATTCGATCGGTTCGGTCAGCAGCCACTCCGGAAACCGCTGGCTGACAACCGCATAACGCTGGTCCGGCCCCAGAGTCAGGTAATCGCCCGCCGTGGTGAGTTCGAATGCCTGCGGCGACGCCCCTGCCGCAGTGCTCATGCGTGCGCCCCGTCCGCCGAGGCAAGGTAGGACTCGGCCGGCGGCCGGGCCGTGGCCTCCCACGCCTGCTCGAGGAACTTCATCGACTGCCGGTTGGCCGACTTGCCGTAGACGTCGGTGACCATGGCCGGACTCGACCAGCCGAACTCCTGCGCCACCAGCTCGGCGTTGAAGTCCGACTCGGCATAGAGCGCGGCGGCCGCCTTGTGACGGAACGAGTGGGGACGAACGATAGCGTTCAGTCCCGCTCTGCGGCAGGCTCTTTCGAGCATCTTGCGGACACCTCCGGTGTGCAGGGCCGCACCGGGGGTGCGGCCGCTGATGTGAACCAGAACCTGCTCGTGGTCGACCAGGTGCTGAATCGGGTGGTACTCGTCGAGCAAGTAGGCGTAGAAGGTGCTGATCATGTCGTCGCTGACGGCGCGGATCACACCATCGACCGTGTAGCCGTCCTTGCTCGGTGTCGCCGGGACGTGCGCCTTCGCGCGAGCACGGTTCGGGTTGTCGTCGCGGCCGACGATATGGATGTGCGGGTCCGCGCGTTGCCCGCACGGGTGGTTCCTGATCAGGTGCAGGTCACACAACCTCAACCCGCACAAGCCACCGACCCGGATGCCGCTGTCGTGCAGCCAGCAAACAATCATCACGTCGCGGGCCGTGGTGAGCACGCCCGGTTCGAACAGGGCGGCTACTACCTCGTCGGGCAGGAACCGCGGCCGCCGCGAAGCCTGTTTCGGTGCAAGCGGATTCGAGTCACGGACCCGTTTCGACCGTGCGCGGCCGTCGAAACTCCGGCCCGATGTCAGCGCCTCCACCACCTCGGGCCGAACCTGGCCCGCCGCCTCCAGCGATAGGTAGAACGCCTTCACCATCGTCGCCACGTTGCCCGCCGCCGACGGCCCGAGCGCCGGTTTCTGCTCCGGCCGCCGCCACACCGCGCCGAAGACATCGGACCGCCCGGTCACCCCGCTCATGTAGCGGCGCAGATCATCGAAGGTAACAGCCGCCGGATCACGGTTGTTTGTGTGCAGCCAGTTCAGATGGTCGGCCAGGCTGTAGGCGTAGGTCTGCTGCGTCGAAGTCCCGAACCGGGACAGCACCGCCAGCGACGGCCGGTGCAACTCCCCGTCCGGGCCGAAGATCCACCACGACTCGTAGCCGTCACGATGACGAATCCGCCGCACTGTATACCGACCTAAATCCACTGCCCCACACACCCCATCTCCCCAGTCGCGAACGCACGCCTACTCATTCGTTCGCCACACAGGCGCGGATGGGTCAAGGCGAACATCGAGAACAGGGAATCGGCCAGGAGCTAACGCCGAGCACCTACTCAGCGACGAACTCGACCACCCACCAACCGACCGAGCCCAGTCGCCGAATCGCTAGACTTCCCCTGAACTCGCCGCGATTCCCGGTGCCGCACACGGAAATGCGTTGAGTTCCCGCTGAAAGTCCGTCAGTCAGCGTGAACCCACGGGAGTCGGGTCGTTAAGGATCGTGTCGCCAGGGGCAATCGAGCGAGTTCACCCTGGTAGGGGGTCATTCCTGCGCTGGAGTGAGGTAGCGGCCGACCAGGAGTGATTCCGGCGGTTTGTTCATTACCCACGGCCCCCTAATCGAAGTGGAATGTGGACAACCGGGGATGGGTTCTACGCTAGTTTCGGCTCCTGTGCTGGAGCTTCCTCCGGCCGAGAGTTGAACTGTTGTAGGGAGTCTCACAAATGAACAGCTACGCGGGCGGCCACAGCGGCGTTACCGGAATGCGCAGACCGCCGGCCCGTCGAGTCGCACTCGCGACCTGGTTGTTCGCCGCCGGCGTGGGCCTGACTTCGGCCCTGGCCCCGCAAGCCACCGCTGCCCCGGCCCTGATCGCCTGCGGCGCAGGCGAATATGAAAACGTCGACCACGACTGCGTCCCGCGCCCGGAGCAGGCTCCCGCCGCCCCCGACGGGGCAACCGCCCAGTGCAAGGACGGCACCTACAGCTTCAGTCGACACCGCACGGGCACCTGCTCGCACCACGGCGGTGTCGCCCGCTGGTTGGTCGCCCTGCCGTAACCCTCGGCAGGGCCTCACTCCGGCTTGGGGGTAACGATTCGGTTGCCGCGGAAGATGTTTCGGACATGAACGCTGACGGTTCCGGGCTTGTGCTGCTGATCGTGATGGTGATGTGTCTCGCAGGCGTGTCGCTGATCGCGATCGGCGTCATATGGACGGTTACAGCTCTTCGGAACCGACGCAACCAGTCTCGGCCTCCGGCCGGGGAAGTGTCGGTCACCGTGCGCGATGGAACGTCGGAATCCGAGCGACCGCATGCACAGCACGCTCCAGCTGACGCATCCATGCACCAGCTGAATCCCTATGCCACGATCGCACTGGTCTCGGGGCTTCTCGGTCTGTTCTGGGTTGCGATCATCTACGGCCTGTTGGCGTTTCGGCGCCCGGGTGGTCGCGGTCAGGCGAGAGCTGGACTCATATGCGGACTCCTGGAGCTTGTCGGTGTGGCTGTCGCGCTCGGTGCATTTGCCGCTGCCCTGCACGGGTCGCCATAGCATCGGCTGAAAAAGCACCGGAATTGCTGGTCGGGGCAGGCACCGGGCTGCATGCGATGGCACAGCAAGGCCCACGCCCGAAGGAGAGGACGACATGCTACGTCGAGCCGAGAATGTCACGGTGACTCACCAACCCGGACTGTTCACCAGAAAAGGGCCGGTGGTCCTTCGTGTCGGCCGCCATGAGCACATCGGCACCATGAAAATCTCCGCCACCGATTACCAGCAGAAGCTGCAATCGGCTGCCAGCTATCCCGTCCCGTTCCTCCGAATCGGTGACCGTACCTACTGGCTCTACGGCGGGAAATGGTTCTGGGACAACGACGGGCTGCAGGCCAACGAGGTCTACGCGCTACTCGAGGCCCGCGACCAACGTCGCCGAGCCACGGTGAATCGAGCCCAATCGCTGGTCGCCATACAGCAGAACCCTGCCCCGTATCGGCGCGGCGCGATCCCCGAGGACGTCAGGCTGTTGGTATGGGCCCGAGATCAGGCCTCCTGCCGCAAATGCGGATCGAACGTCGAGCTACAGCTCGACCACATCATCCCGGTCTCCATGGGGGGAGCCTCCACCCCGGAAAACCTGGAGGTTCTGTGCGGGCCGTGCAACCGGAGAAAGGGAGCCTCTCTCGCCTGAGGCGAGACCCGCAGCTGGCCAGATCGTCGCATTCGACACCGACAACCCGCCCTCGCTGCTGGTCAAGCCATTGTTGTTGTTTTTCGCGCAGTCCGGGACCCCTTACGGGCGCGACCCGCGTGACCGAGGCAATCCCTACTCCCCTCCCAGGCCGCCACCCGGCCAGCCCACGACCTCATCACGTGGTTGCCCGCCGGCCGGGACGAGCGCGCCTGACCGATCCGCCCTCGTCGTCACAGCAGGGCATGCACGCCAAGGCCGATCACCAATAGGCCGGTGGCCCACACGAGGTCGATTCCAGCAGCGGTCCACACGCTGGCAGTGGTGCTGGTTTGCTTCGTCCCCGCTCGGGCTCCTCGAGCGAGGTGAAATACGCACATCAGGCCGATCCCCACGCCGAGCGACAGGTGTGTCGCCGCGGCGCCCGGCAATGCCCGCGGCATGAACCAGTCCCACAGCCACCGCAGCGTCGCGGCCTGCCACACCAACACCGGCACCGCCAGAACCAGGCTCAGCGCGAGCACGTACGCGGACCAGGTATGCGGCGCACTGGGGTCGGAGTCGTTGTCGCCCATCGCGATACCGTAACCGGCGTGGATAGCCCGTACCAGCAGCACCGCGACGGCCTCGATGCCGCGCTCCGGGGCACGAGCGCCCTGCTGCGCGCCCACGAGTGGATCCCGAACGAGCGCGAACGGCAGGTCGCGGATCTGCTGTCGTACATCTGGGACCCGATCGCCGAGGCGGGCTCCGGCGAGATGCCGCTGTGGGATCGGCTCCGGCGACTGCGGGCGCACAGCGCCTCGGTAGGCCTGGCTGTCCTCGCCAGCGGCCGGGACCTGGACATCGCTGGCACCGACCCGCGCGGCCTGGACGATCTGCTGGCCGCCGTCGCCGCGGTCACCGACCAGGGCGACATCCTGTTCCGGCGAGCGCTGGCGTGCAGTGACCCGGCCTCCGGAGACGGCACCGCGGCGATCCTGCAGGACATGCCCGATCTGCCCGGCCGGCTCGGCGACCTCGAACGAATCCTGGACAGTCCCGACCTGTACATCACCCTCGGGGTGATCGCCACCGGCGAAGTCGACGACTGGTAACCCCCTTCACCGCCACGTGTATTTCGGCTCGGCCGCAGCTGGGGTCTCGTCATTTACGGGCAGCCTGGGATGAGCCGAGCCGCTTGCGGGACCGGTTCGCCCTGTCCGAGTCCCATGCCGGCGAACCGCCGACACCCATAATACGTTGCACTACAGCCTATTACAGTCAACTAGCGGATTTCAGACACGAAGTTTGCAACATTGCCCTCGAGGGGCTGGGAGGGTTCCGGCGGAACCGGTTCCACGAACTCCTACTCCACCGAGAATGAGAGAACGCAATGACATCCACCCTCTCCAACCCTGTTCCGGCACAGCCCGAGGGGCGCACGCCGGTCCCCCGATCCGTGGGCGAAGCTGTCGTGGATCTGGCTGGGCTGCTCGCGATCCTGTTGACCGCCCTCGCGGCGATCGCGATGTGCGGGCCAACCGCCGGGTTCCTCCTGGGCCCCATGAATACCACCATGGCGAAAATCCTCAAGGTATGGCTGCGGCGCTGACTATCCCGTAACCCACGCGGAACGCTGTGCCCGCCCAGCCCTTCGAACTGGCTGGGCGGGCACAGCCATTCAGAGCGCGTCAGTCGCTTACAGGCACGAGGTAGCGCGTCGGGAACGAGAACGGGTACCGGCCGGGCGAGTTCTCCTGGATCGACTCGATCAGGACGTGGTCGTCGTCCTCACGCTCGACCACCCGAAACACCGAGACACCACCTTGCGCGGTCTTGACCAGGTCACCGATTTCGATCACACGTCAACCATAAGTCAGTGGGAACATATGTTCGATTAGGTGTGCGGCATGTCGTCCTGGCTCGCCTCGCGCTTCGCGTTCCAGGCAGCCTGCTCGACAGCAGGGTTGTGGGCAAACGGGCGGCAACGTCTCGGGAGCCGTTTCGCCGCGTGCGTCGTCGAATGATGTATGGACGCTATCGAGCGCGAAGCGCTGCTGCGGGCCGGTCTCGATCCCGATGCCGATCCTGACGAACTCGCCGACCAGATCTGGGTGCGGGATCTGCTGGTCTGCTACGGCGTGTGGCGGCGGCAGTGGCTCGGCCTGACTCCACCGACCTGCCCCAAGGGGCAACTCACTCCCACACCCAGCCGGTCCCGGATGAGGTCGAAACACGCCTCCTGACCAGCAAATCCGGTGTTTTTTCGGCGGGTGCTACGGCGACCCCTAGTCCGCTGCCGCCTGGTCACCGAGGTAGGACAGTAGCCGGGGCTCTGCTCTTGGGGTTCAGCTGATGGCGAGACAGCAGTGCCTGCAATGTCCGCTGACTACTCTCGGAGAAGAAGGCGCGACCGAGGCCGACCTGATGCTGCTGTCCGGCCACGAGGACCGCCGCGCCGCAGCCACCCCCAGCGCCGCCGCCCTCGCCGAGCGCCTCAACCGGGCCGCTGACCTGCGCCGGGGGAGGACACGATAACCCCTTAAGGGGTGTGAAGTTGTGCGCGTGGTGTAGACGTGTCTACACACACGAGGCAGTACAGTGTTGTGTCAGTGTTGTGCTACCCGAATGGGAAACAAAACAGACAGCCGATTGGTGACCAACACGAAGACTTTCCAGGAAGAGATTTCGGGAGAAGTTACCGGGAGAAGTTTCTGGAAACGAGTCAGGACCGAGGACTCACTGTTGGAGCAGTGAATTGCCCGGCCCTGATTCGCCACACAGCTGCGATCGCGATCGACTACCCGGTCCTACAGGTAAGAGACGATCTCGTGCAGCACGGCCGCCAGCTCGGTGACCCCGTGGCCCTCATGGGGCATCGAGTTGGTGGCTCCGGCGACGACAACCAGAGTGAGCATCGAGCCCAGCTCCACCGTCGCGGTAGCCAACTTCACCACATCCCGTGCCAGGCAGAAAAACTCCCGCCACGAGTTCCCAGCACCCCGGCCCTGAGGACGGGGCAGGTTCGGATCTTCGGAGTCGTCCTCCATCAACGCCTACTTTCGTAGCCAATGAATTCCGCCCCCGGATGGCGGCGGAGCTGGGCAGCCCCGCCGGAACGGAGCTACTCCGCTCCGCCGCCATCGCAACCAGGGAAGACGAATCTCCCCTGCGCGGAACGCATCCGAGCTACTCGGCACGCGTGTGGAAGGCGCTCGACCGAAGGTCGTCACCTGAACCTCGATGGATACTACGTGGCGACATCCAAAGGCTGCGTGAGGCGGCGACCCGACACACTGAAGTCGCTGTTTTTAGAGGTCAACTGAACGTCGTGCCAGTCCTCGACGGTCATTACGACGTCGTCCAGGACTGGCGCACAGCTGGTTTCGTTCGGTGTTCCTCGCGCGGGAGTAGGGGTGCGAGGTCCAGATCCGCGAAACGTGTTGAGATCGATGCAACACATTGCAGTGCAACAGGTTTCGTCACCTAGCGGGAATCGGACCCGCTATTTGCAACAGACGATTTTTCGGTTCGTACGGTTCGTCTCGTCATGTTCAACGAGACGAAGGAACCCGCCAATGCACCCCGTAATCGACTTTGCGACCTTGCACTTCTGTCTACTCGTGCTCTCGAAGGTGCGGGAGATGATCGAGCCCCTGATCCGGGCCAGCGCCGCAGTCGTCGCGATGCACACCGCCAGCCCCGCGCGCCGGGCCGCGGCCATGAAGATCTTCGAGGCTACGGCCCATGGGTGTGTTCGCGCTTATCGCCGCCGCATGGTGTGGTGTGGTTCTCGGTTATGCAGCGACCCTCACCGGATTCCCGATTCCGGGCGCCATCCTGGTCGGGGCAGCAGGAGCCGCCCTGGCGGTGATGCAGCTGTCGGGTAAAGCCCCTGGCGCCGAACGTCATTGATCGCCCGCCTGTGCGCCGTGGTATGGACCACGGCGCACAGGCGCGGTGGGGCGGCGACGCCGGAGTCGGGCAGCTCTACGCGATTCCGAGTTGGTCGAGCGCAGCTGTGATCAGTGCCCGTGCTGAGTCTCCGGTGACGGCTTGGGTAGCCAGGAGGTCGAAGACCTTCTCGTACAAGGCGATTTCGCGGGGCTGGGTGATGGTGAGTTCGGCGGCGATGGTTTCGACCTGCACGGCGGTCCGGTCGAAGAGCACGAAGTTGGTGCTCGGATACCGGAATTCGACGTCGCGGGGGATGATCCGCAGCGAGACGCGGGGATTGTGGTGGACCTCGAGCAAGACGTGCAGTTGCTCGGCCATCACCTCCGGGCCGCCGACGCGGGTGTAGAGGCACTGCTCGGTCAGCAGGAAGGTGAACCGGTGTACCCCCGCGCTCAGGACCTGTTGGCGCAGCATCCGCGCCGCCACGGCGGCGTCGAGGTCGTCGGGGCCGTCGATGACCTCCCGGCAGGCGTACAGCACCGCGGTGGCGTAGTCGCGGGTTTGCAGGAGCCCGGGGATGAGTTCGGTTTCGTACCAGCGAGTCAGGCGGGTGGCCTGATCCCGGGCGATGCCTTGCTGCTGGCGCCGCGCGTGCCCGGCGGCCAGGATGCGCCGCCATTCCATATACGCGGCATGGATGTTGCGGACCGTGGCGATCAGGTCCTGCACCTGCACCTCGGCGCCGGTGGCTGCGCACCACACGCGGATGTCTTCCTCGGTGACGTTCTGACGGCCGTGCTCGTAGCGCGAGACCTTGGACGGGGACCAGCCGCACCGGTCGGCGAGCTGCTGCCCGTTGAGCTCGGCGTCCCGGCGCAGCTCGCGCAGGCGGGCCCCGAGGGCTTCGCGAGCTTGGGCGACGTTGCTGTTCACCCGGATACGTGCTCGCGGATGTAGTCGGTGTGCGGGACCGCGCCCGCCCACAGCCGGTCTCGCACCGACCGGCACACCGCGATCGTCAACGGATCCTCGGTGACCGCGACGCCGGCGGCGTTGCCGCCGGCGTCGACGAGGTTGTAGGCCAGCAGATCCTCATCGAACAGCCACCAGTCATCGAGCGTGTAGCCGCCTTCGGCCAGGTGCCGGGGCATCCACCGGATGTCCTCGTACGCGCCCAGGTCGCCGGCGTTGGTGGTGGCGATCAGCCAGCGCACGTAGTCGCTGTGCGGCTCGGTCACCACCCGCACCCGCTGCACCGCCACCCCGCGCTCGGTCGAGGTGCGCACCAGCTCGCGCCAGGCCCGCCAGCTCGCTGGTGGTGGCAGGGCGGGCTCGCCGGCCAGGAACCGGCGCAACGAGTCGTCCTCGTCGCCGACCAGGTACGAGTCCTGGGTTTCGAGGTGGAATGCCCGCCGCCGGGCGTGAGCGAATAACTCGGGGAACGGATCGTCACTCTCGGCGAAGACCTGCAGACGCATCGCCTGTCGTCCTTTCCGCTGTCGCCGGAACTTCCACGGCGACTTCGTGTTCGGGCAACCGTAGCTGAGCCAGCGCCTCAGCGTCGGTGACCGGCGTCCCAGCCAGCCGGAACACCCCACCGCCCTGATCAATCAGCGGGGTGTCCAGCCAGGAGCCGTCGTCGAGGAACCCGAGGAGCCGGTGCGGGATGTCGACGTGGCCGGGGTGGGCGGGAACCTGCCAGCCTTGCACGACGATCGAGCCGAGAGGGGTGGCCCACAGGGTCGGGCTGTTGCCGTTGCCGCTGGGGCCGCCCAAGAGTCGAAGACGCATGAGTGTTCCTATCGTGAGGGCGAGGGCTTGCAGAAAGTGCCTTCGATCGTCCGCTCACCGCCGAGGTCGGGTCAACGATTTACGATTCATTCTGCAATAACCCGCAAGAATCTGGTGCCCGCTCCGCTGGTCGGCTTAACGTCGCTGCTCGAGGCACCCGCGCCGGAGTCGAGTCCTGCCGCAGAAGGACACCGCGCAGGCCGGCTCGCTCACGAGGGCGAGCGGGCCGACCGCGCGAACCCCCGGCCCGGGTCGCCTTCCACAACTCGTGAACTTCTCTGGAAGGCGATCGTCATGCGCGTGTTCGAGCACAACGACAGGGCGGTGTACCGGACCGATGTCGGGACTATGTGTGCCACTTGGGAACTTGGGCCGGATCGAGTGCCGCGTGTGTTGTTCATCAACGACGCCCGGTCGGCTGTGCCGGCGTACCGGTGGCCCGATCAGCGACTTCCCAACTGCCGCACCGGACACGTGGCCTTCGGCCCCGACCAGCACCCCACCCTGGCCGAGGCGATCGTGATGCTGCCCCAGTACGAGACGACCTTGTGGGAACACGTCCGCGCCGAAGCCACCGCAGCCCTGCACGCCTGCCACCCGGCCGCCGGGACGAAGACCACGGCATGAGGGCCGAACCCGCCGCCCTCGCAGCGATCTCCCCGACCCTGGCCCAAAGCCAGCGCAGCGTACTCGAGGCACGCATCCAGCGCCTGGCGGCGAGGCTGGGCTACGACCTGGGCCTCCGCGATCCCGCCACCCAACACCCCAACATCTGCCGAAGGATTCGTTCATCAGATGATAGAGCCACCGGAAAGAGGCTGATCACAGCCCTGGCTACAGGGCAAGTCAGACCGCCACCGCAAGTCGGCAAACGCCAAATACTCGCAGCTCAGAACCCAAATCCGTTGACCCACATAATCGTTCATCAGATGAAATACGGGCCAGAGCGCAGATAATAGGCCATTGTCTGCGGTAACTCCTTAGCGCCGGATCGGGCGGAAATGCTCCTCGACCGCCTGTTCGGTGACAGGGCGAAACTGTCGCTTCTTTGCGTGAGCGCTGATGTAGCGGCAGATCGCCGCTGATTGTGTCCTCGGCTGCCTGAGCGTCAGCCCGTCCTATGACCGTCAACCGTGGGCAGATTAGCGGGTACCGACGCCCGAAACACCTTGTCCGCGTGCCGAAAGCGCGCGGACAAGGTTCGAAATCCTTTCGGTGTATCGGGGCTCAGCTTCGAGTGATGATGTTGGTGTCCAGGGTGATCGCTCCGTTGAGGGCCAGGATGTCCCCGTGGGCGGTGGTGCCGGCGCTCACCGTGGCCGAGGTGAAGATCAGGATGTTTCCGGCGAAGTTGGTGCCGGCGCCCAGTGTTGCCGAGCTACCGACCTGCCAGAACACGTTGTTCGCGGTGGCCCCGTTGATAAGGTTCACCGCACTGCTGGCCCCGGTGATCAGTGTCGTCCCGGCCTGGAAGATGAACACCGCATTCGGATTGCCTTGCCCGTCCAGGGTGAGGGTGCCGTTGAGGCCGATCCCGGCAGCTGCGTGGTACACCCCGGAGGTCAGGGTTTGTCCCCCGAGGTCGGTGGTCACGAAAGCGGTGGGCGTGCGGCCTACCGCGTCGAGGTAGGCAGCTTGTAAAT